>JAZQAG010000013.1:0-17166 GCA_045545095.1 Phocaeicola sp.
AATGTACTGAACGTACAGTTCACAGGCTCTGTGCCCATGGCCACCGTCACGGTCAGCAATGCCATGACGGGAGCAACCATCAGCCAACAGTCTTTGCCGGCTGTCAACGGAACGGTCACATCCGTACCGGTTGCAGGACTCGCCATGGGAACAGTCACGGTCACAAACAAAATCAGCGGAGAGAGCGTGAGCGGAGAATTCGTAGTAGCTGACGGACAGGAATAAAAAAACATTCTATTGCGAGTTTTATAAGAAGAGTAATCGGGCGCCGGTCAAAATATTGACGGGCTGCCCGGATTGAAAAAAATAATCTTAAATTTATCAGTATGAAAAAGTTCTTATTTATCGCAAGCATGATGCTTGCTACTGTGTGCGCACAAGCACAGTTGAGAGTGGACGAGAATGGGTATGTCGGTATTCAAGCCTCCGATTCTATCGTTCCCCAATCCCTTTTCTCCGTAGGATATGAGGGGAATTCCACATACACCGCAGCCATAACAAGCGTAAACAACGGTATATATGGACGAAGATATGGAAAACCAACAAATACAACGGGACCATGGACTTCAGGAGTGGGTGGAACAAACGTCCCGAATGGAGGATATTTTTATATTGGAGTGAAAGGGCGTTCTTATAAATCTGAAAAGGCAAATTCAGGCCGCGCATACGGAGTTTTTGGTGAAGCGGGAAATGTAACAAATGGATATAACTATGGAGTATATGGACAACTTATTGGGGAGCAAAACGGAGCAGCCATTTTCGGGACACTTGACCCATATGAAGCATGTGTTCCTGGACGTTATGCAGGATATTTCGTCGGAGACATAAAGGTCACAGGCTCTATTTACGGTTCCGTCCTTTCAGTTGGAGCTACGGCAAATGCGGTTTCCGCACAAACGGCTCTTGCAACAAATGCGGCATCGGCAAATTCATCAGTAACAGACAAACTGACACAGCTCGCACCTGTACAATATAATCTGAATACACCTGTAATGACAGCATCGGCCGAAAGCGATACTGCAACCACGGTACACACGATGTCGGCTATGGAAATACAACATTTCCAAAAGCCGCACTACGGGCTGGTTGCGGCCGAACTGAAAGAGATTCTGCCCGAACTCGTCTATGAAAATCAACAGGGAGAACTGTGCATCAACTATATCGAAATGATTCCGCTGCTTGTGGAATCCATCAAGGAGCTGAAAGCTGAAATCACCGCACTGCAAGGAGGGAACAACGGAGGAGTAATAATGATGAGCCGTGCGGCAGGAACTGCCACAGGCATTGAAGAATCCACGGCTATGACCATACCCATGCTGAAACAGAACAATCCCAATCCTTTCACAGCGAATACAGTGATTGAATATACATTGCCCGAAACAGTGCAGACTGCCAATCTCCATATCTACGACATGAACGGTACACAGATTGAACAGATATCTCTAATAGAACGTGGCGAAGCAACTGTCACTGTAAACGGGGGAATGTTGTCTGCAGGAATGTATCTCTATTCACTCATCGCAGACGGAAAGGTGATTGACACGAAAAGAATGATTCTGACGAAGTGAAGAAATATAGGTGTATTCAACTTTATTCTGCAAAACAATCGCTATTGCAGAATAAAGTTCTATATTTTTACACAAATAGAGTGTTTTGAGATTTCAAACTCATAGAATTCTTTAATTAATTATGTTTTTACCACAAATTATGAGATATAGATTATTCCTACTTTTGACGATATGCACTGTTTATCTTCGTGCACAAACGTGGATCTCATTGACTGATTCTAATATAAATGCACACGACATCGAAATAGAAGTATTAACTTCTAATGTGAACCAATACGTGTTCAACGTTACTATCAATGGGTTCTATAAGAATGACATTATTATTGGAGATACTACGTACAGCAGGCTGTATATCAAAGAGCATGAAGCACTTGATGAAATTGGACATCCTGAATTACCTGTTGTAAATCAGTTGTTGGGCATTCCTAAAGGGACTTATGGCAAAGTGACAGTTTCCAATATCACATGGAAAGATTTCAATGGATTTACAGTATATCCATTTCAACGAAATTTATTAGAATCAGAAACGGAAAACGAATTTTCAAAGAATGCTGATGTTTATAATTCGACCTCATATTACCCCTCTACAACATACAGTTTCGGGGCTGTTCATGATTGGGGTGGTATAAAAATCCAGAATTTAGCATTGTGCCCATTTCATTATCTTCCTTCAACATCCCAACTACATGTAATGAAAGAATTCACTGTCAAAGTGGATTTTATCGAAATTGACAATACCGATAACAGAGAAGCTAATACAGAAATATTTGTTGATGACAAATTAATGCCTTTAATGTTAGCTAATTATAATGACGCACTAATAGACTCATATCGTATTGCCTCGTATTCACGTGCTGACAACAATGTGGCAGATGTACAAAAATATAATTTCCTAATCATCTCAGCACCACAATATAAAAATGACCCATTACTGGCTCAGTATCTGCATTCGAAAGCCAAACGAGGATTTGCCTGCAAAGTCGTAAGTACGGATGAAACAGGAAATACTCCAATAAGAATTAAGAATTTTATTAAGAGCCAACAAGTCAATGGGGTGCGTTATGTCCTTTTCATTGGGGACGAAGAAGATATACCTATGTATGAATGGCCATGTAAAATACACTATTCTGGCAATTATTATCTTACGATACCGACTCCCAGCGATTATTGGTATGGATGTATGGGTGATGATACAGATTATATAGCGGAAATGGCAATAGGACGTTTTTGTGTCTCCGACGTTTCAGAATTACACAACATGATAAACAAACATCTTTTATACAGTTCCCCCAATAATCATTCCAATGATTGGGCAAAAAAATGTGTGCTGATTGCAGATCAAGAAGATGCACAATATGAATTATATGAACTAAGTTTTCAGGCAACTTCAGAGAATATTAGGACTTACAACTATAAGAACAATCCTGAATTTATTATTCAATATGGTGCAGATACCATTTTCGGTGGGAATCTTGCGACAAATGGCACCGTCGTAAATCAAATCAACCAAGGTGTAGGGCTGGTTGCATATAACGGGCACGGATATATTACAAGTTGGTCTGCCAATTGGAGTAAAGACAGTATTGCTTTTGACAGTACTTACGTTAATCAACTGACTTGTCCAGTAATCCATCCTGTAGTATTAAGTTTTGCATGTCAAACAGCCAACTTTCCTGTACATTTCGATTGCCTCATGGAGAGTTTTACAACGAAGAATATTGCAGCAGTTGCTTTCTTTGGTTCAACAATAGATGCCTCTCATGGATCATGTACTAATCTCGCCAAAACCTTTTTTAAGCATATATATGACAATGATATATACCGCATTGGAGATATTAATTTGACAGCAGAAATGCAAGTCATAAATTCTACTGTAGTGAGCTACGGCCATGAAAAGAGAAATGCTGCATCCTTTCTTTGGGGAGGTGACCCAACATTGGAACTATGGACGGACAATCCAAAAAGTTTTTCTCCAGAGGATATTGAAGTTATACAAAACAAGGATAGTGTAACAGTGTTGATCGCAGATTCAATGAGATGTAATATCTCTCTTTGTTCTATGGACGATTTCGGCTTATCATATTTTCGAAAAGTAGAGAATGTCAGTTCATACACTTTTGTAGGAGTGGATGTACCTTGTTATATCAATGTCAATAAGCACAATTACTTGCCCTATACATTTAATGGGAATGTCACTGTCAATTCAAAAACCATTGATAATAAAAGTGCATTGGTTGGTAATGACATAACAATAGGTGAAACAACTATAACCAATGGCGGAACGCTCACAATTAAAGCACAAAATGAAGTGACATTAAATGCAGGATTTGAATGTAAAAAAGGAGGAATTCTCGAAATAAAATAATATGAACCGCAAAATCTTAAAAAAACAGCGAAAATACCAGAAATAATATTCTATCTTTGCAACGCACATCATTTTTATTACCATTGCAATCAGCACTTTATGTTATGGAAAAGACATTTTTGACCTTAATTTTGCTCATCAACTGTAGTATTTGTGTGATTGGAGCAGAAGAAAACTCATTCGTCAACGAATCAAAAGTATGGCACTGGCGAGACAAAGCGAATCAAGACAAGTACTTCTATTTCAAAGGGGATACTGTAATAAACAACATCCCAGCAAAGAAAATGTATTTGAAAATAAGGGATGAGTTCTATCAAGCCGCACTGTACGAAAACGGCAATAAAGTTTATTGCTGTCGTGAAGGGCAAAATAGTTTCAAACTATTGTATGATTTTGGAGCAAATAAAGGAGATGAGATTTCCAGTGACGGTAGAATTTACACAGTAGAAGATGTTGAAGAAATCCTTGTCAACAATGAGGTCTTACGCGTCTTGCATATTTCAATGATTAGCTATTCAATAAAATACACTTTCACATGGGTGGAGGGATTTGGCTCTATTTCATATTCAATAGACATCATTCCTTTTTATGCCGACAGTCAGACATTTATAGACTGTAGAATTGACGACAAGGTACTGTTAGAACGAAAAGATATTCCTATCCCCACCATAAAAGAATCCTCTTGTCCTAATCCAAAGTGGGTTGGATCAATTTGGAGTTACTATGAATATAATGGTGAAGAATATTCGTTCTTCCGATATACCGTTCTTGACCGCCCGGAAACGATTGACGGCCTGACTTATTACCCATTGGTCAAATATGCTACTTGTGAATACGAAGAGGGAAAAGAGGATGCCATTTTTCGTATCCGTCAAGAGGGAGAAAAAATATTCATAAGAAAAGACGATTTTAAAAAGGTATTAGATTTTTGCATACCCGCAACACTTAAGGATATTGGGAATGACTACATCTTATATGATTTTTCGTTAAATAAGGGAGATGAATATTGCACATTATCTGACGTTATATCTATAAATGTACGTGGAACAGATGAGATTCAAGTAGATGAGAACAAATATATCAAACGCTTAAAATTTGTAGGGCCATATAGTGGAGAAATATGGATTGCAGGCATAGGTTCGACATATGATTTACTTGAACCATTCACTTATGTGAAAATAGGAAAAAGGGGTAGGACTTTAAACTACTTTTGTTCAGCAGACAGCAGTGTTATTTATCGAATGCCAAAGAATAACAGTGCATACGAAAATTTCAAAGAAGATGATTGTTCATTGAATCCTTCAAAAATCAAAGAGGTAATGGATTGTAGCCCAATCTACATTAAAGCATATAATTCTAAGATACATTGCACCGCCCCCGATGCCGTGAAGATGGAAGTCTATACCATGGATGCCGTGAAGGTGGGCGAAGCACGATTTACGCATGGACAGGCAGAGGTGAAAGTAAACAATACACCGGCTACCTACCTCTACATCGTGACCTATCCTGACGGAAGAAGGGAGAGTGGGAAGGTTGTAGTGAAAGGTGAAGGGTGAAGGACGGCTTCGCCTTAAACGGTAAATCGGGCATTATAGGTTCATTGGCAAAGTATCCTAGGATATTTTGCCATTTATATTAGGATTCTTATTCCTCCTTATTTCACCGATGCCTTTTTTCACCCAGCAGGCTGTATCGGCTCACACAGCCTGCTGGATTAGGGAACGCAGCCTGCTACATTGGGCAATGTAGCAGGCTGCGTTTTTAAGGGCTCGTCACTCGTAGCTAAAATACACTCTCCATGGTGAACGGTTTGCACCGTAAGTCTTAACAATAATCAGGGTACGCTTAAGCGTTGTCGGACAACGCTTAAGCGTGGCTGGATATCTCTTAAGAGATAATTTGCTAACGCTTAAGAGTTACCGCGCTAACGCTTAAGAGATTTTTCACTAACGCTTAAGAGAAAATTTGGTAATATTAAAGCACTGGGAATCAGGATACTTTAGCGGTGAGCGGTGAGCGGTGAGCGGTGAGCGGTGAGCGGATGAGCGGTGAGCGGTTAGCGGATGAGCGGTGAGCGGATGAGCGGTGAGCGGATGAGCGGTGAGCGGATGAGCGGTGAGCGGATGAGCGGATGAGCGGTGAGCGGATGAGCGGTGAGCGGATGAGCGGTTAGCGGTGAACGGATGAGCGGTTAGCGGATGAGCGGTGAACGGATGAGCGGTGAGCGGATGAGCGGTGAGCGGATGAGCGGTGAGCGGATGAGCGGTGAGCGGATGAGCGGTGAGCGGATGAGCGGTGAGCGGAAGCCCCACCCTGCCCCTCCCCAATAGGGAGGGAATATATGCGGTACGGACATTTCTCTGTCATTCTGAACGGAACTTGTGTAGTGAAGGATCTCTGGCACTTTTAATATACGAACGTTTTTGGGATAGACGGCAGAGAAGTCCAACGTACAGGAGATCCTTCCTATCGTCAGGATGACAAAAAGAAGGTGAGCGGACTATAAAGGGTGAAGGGTGAGCGGTGAGCGGTGAGCGGTGAGCGAAAGCCTTCGGCTGGGTTGAAAGGTGAAGGGCGGCTTCGCCTTAGCGGATGAGCGGTGAGCGGTGAGCGGATGAGCGAGTTAAATAGCCAAATAACTATATCGTAAATAAATAGTAAATAGTAATTCGTCAAATCGTAAATGCTCTGTGACTCTGCGTCTCTGCGTTCCAAATAAAAGGGGAAGGCCTCCCTTCACCCGTTCTCCTTCACCCTTCATTTCGTTCAACATTCAACTCTCAACGTTCAACCGGCCAAAGGCTTCCGCTCATCCGCTCACCGCTCACCGTTTAGGCGAAGCCGCCCTTCACCCTTTATCCCTTTACTCTCTCAAATATACTTCTGCTGTCGGAGTTCCTCCACGGCGATTTCCAGTTCCTTGTACCACTTCTCACCGAATTTGCGGATAAGGGGTTCGCGCAAGAACTTATAGACAGGCATATCTTTGGCTTTGCCTAATACGACAGCCGCCTTGCAGACATCCCAACGGTGGTAGTTCACCGCCTTGTAGGGCCCATAGTCACCGATACGGATGGGATAGAGATGACACGACACGGGTTTGTAGAATCCGGTCTTCCCGGCCCTATATGCCTTCTCGATGGCACAATAGCAACTGCCATCCTCACCGTAGCAGGTGAAGACACAGTCCTTACCATTCACTATAGAGGTCACAAGGTCTCCCTCCTCATCGGTATAGGCCACACCCTGTCTGTCAATGACCGCCCGTGCTTCGGGCGAAAGGTCGTCCCATATCTCGGGAAGCACCTCTTCTATCTCGGCTACCTCGTCCAGTTCCAACGGAGCACCAGCATCACCTTCGATACAACACTCTCCCTTGCAGGCCGAGAGGTCGCAAAAGAATTTCTCTTTCAGCACATCGAGGCTGACAACTACATCATCTATCTGGATCATCACAAAAAAGGCCCTACGGACCCCATCCCAACCTTCCCCAAGGGGAAGGAGTAAAATGTTTTGCAGAACAATTCACTCCCCTCCCTTGGGAGGGGTAAGAGGGAGGGTCCGTGGGGCCGTCTTTTATTTTACTTAATCAAACACTTTCCATTCATCTCTGCCGGTTGGGGCAAGCCCATGATGTGCAGGATAGAGGGAGCCACATCTGCCAATACACCATCCTCGACCTTGGCATCCTTGTTCTCGGTCACGTAGATGAAGGGTACGGGATTCAAAGAGTGGGCGGTATTGACAGAGCCATCACTGTTCACTGCATTGTCGGCGTTTCCGTGGTCGGCAATGATGATAGCCTCGTAGTCGGCCGCCTTGGCAGCTTCGATAACGTCCTTCACACAAGCATCCACAGCCTTCACAGCTGTCTCGATAGCACTATAGATGCCGGTGTGTCCCACCATATCGCCATTGGCAAAGTTTACGACAATGAAGTCGAACTTCTCTGAACGGATAGCCTCCACCAACTTGTCCTTCACTTCGAAAGCGCTCATCTCGGGCTGCAGGTCGTAAGTAGCCACCTTGGGTGAAGCCACCAGGATACGCTCTTCACCTTCATAGGGAGTCTCGCGTCCACCATTGAAGAAGAAGGTCACATGGGCATATTTCTCTGTCTCGGCAATGTGCAGCTGGCTCTTGCCCTGAGTGCTCAGGTATTCGCCCAAGGTGTTCTGTACATTCTCCTTGTCGAAGAGGATATGTACACCGGTGAACGAAGCATCGTACGGAGTCATGCAGTAGTATTGGAGACCGGGGATGGTGTGCATACCGGCCTCAGGCATATCCTGTTGGGTCAATACCACGGTCAACTCCTTGGCACGGTCGTTGCGGTAGTTGAAGAAGATGACCACATCGCCCTCCTTGATGGTGCCGTCAACTGTGGCATTGTGAATAGGTTTCACGAACTCGTCGGTCACACCTTCGTCATAACTTTCCTGCATGGCCTGTACCATGTCTGTAGCCTGTTTGCCCTCGCCACTCACGAGCAGGTCATAGGCCACCTTCACACGTTCCCAACGCTTGTCGCGGTCCATAGCGTAGTAACGGCCCACGATAGAGGCTACATGTCCGGCACTCTTGGCACAGTGGGCTGTCAGTTCCTCGATGAATCCCTTACCGCTCTTGGGATCAGTGTCGCGACCATCCATGAAGCAGTGGATGAAGGTATTCTCTATGCCATACTCCTTAGAGATGTCGCAGAGTTTGTAGAGATGGTCAAGCGAACTGTGTACGCCGCCATTGGAGGTCAGTCCCATCAGGTGTACACTCTTGCCATTCTCCTTGGCGTAAGAGTAAGCGGCTACCACCTCCTTGTTCTGCAGGATGCTGCCATCGGCACAGGCACGGTTGATCTTCACAAGGTCCTGATATACGATACGTCCGGCACCAATGTTGAGGTGTCCCACTTCAGAGTTACCCATCTGTCCGTCGGGCAACCCTACATTCTCGCCACTGGCCTGCAACTGGGAGTTAGGATATGTCTCAGCCAGATAGTCCATATAGGGAGTTGCGGTGTTGAAGATAACATCACCTTTACCGTGATTACCGATTCCCCATCCGTCGAGAATCATCAAAAGAGCTTTCTTTGCCATAATCTTTTCTTTATATTATTCCTTAATTATTTATTGATAGTCACTCAAAACCGGCGCGAAGTTAGCAAATATTCAGCGAATATGCACACATTCGGATTGAAATATCCTTTATAAACTGAAAAAACCGTTCACTTCCGTTTCTTTGTCAGATTGCGGGCCAACTGAGTGGCCACAGTCTTTGCAAAATAGGTGACAGCCGTGCCAAGTACCGTAGCAAAGATGCTTTTCTTCTTGGACGATGAGCGGCTGCTCTTCTTGGCATCCTCCTTGGCCTTACGTTCCTCTTCTTTAGCCTTACGGGCAGCCTCTTTCTCTTCGGCCTCTTTGGCTTTGGCCTCTGCCATCTCCTTCTCGGCCGCTTCGCGCTGCTTCACTATCTGCTCGAAGGCCGACTCCCGGTCAACCACAGTCTCGTACTTGCCACTGATACGCGAAGCACTGTTGATGGCGCTTCGCTGTTCCGGAGTGATGGCTCCTATCTGACTCAGCGGGAAGAGAATCTTGGCACGCTGTACCATAGAGGGAGCCCCTTTCTCGTCAAGGAAAGAGACTAAAGCCTCACCCGTGCCCAGTTCCAATATTTCGCGCTCGGTCTCAAAAGCCGGATTGGGACGGAATGTCTGAGCAGCCGACTTCACCGCAGCCTGATCTTTAGGGGTGAAAGCGCGCAAAGCATGCTGCACCCTGTTGCCACACTGCCCCAAGATGGCTTCGGGCAAGTCGGAGGGTGACTGGGAGATGAAATAGACACCGATACCTTTGGAGCGTATCAGACGCACAATCTGTTCGATCTTATCGGTCAAGGCTTTGGAGGTATCCTTGAACAGCATATGGGCCTCATCAAAGAAGAATACCATCTTGGGCAGTTCCATATCGCCAATCTCTGGCATCTTGTCATAGATTTCAGTCAAGAGCCACATGAGGAAGGTTGAATACAGTTTCGGTTGCAACATCAGTCTGTCGGCAGCCAGGATGTTCATCACTCCTCGCCCACCCTCGGTCTGCAAGAGATCGTAAATATCAAAAGCCGGTTCGCCGAAGAACTTCTCGCCTCCCTGCTCTGCCAATGCCAACAAAGCGCGTTGGATGGCTCCTACCGAGGCAGAAGATACATTGCCGTAGGTGGTTTCGTAGCGTTTGGCATTCTTGGCCACATAGTCGAGCATCAGGCGCAGGTCCTTCATATCCACCAATGGAAGTTTCTCATCCTTGGCAATACGGAAGGTGAGGGTGAGGATACCTGTCTGTGTCTCGTTCAGGTCCATCAATCGGGCCAACAATACCGGGCCCATCTTCTCGACAGTCGTACGCATGGGGTGTCCCTGTTCGCCATATACATCGTAGAAGCGCACCGGACAACCCTCGAACTGCAATGCTGTCGTATCCATCCCCCACTCGGCACAACGTTTCTCGATGAACTTACTGAGTCCACCGGTCTGGGATATACCGGAGAGGTCCCCCTTCATGTCAGCCATGAAACAGGGCACACCTGCCTGTGAAAAGGTTTCGGCCAGTACCTGCAAGGTCACTGTCTTTCCTGTACCGGTAGCACCGGCTATCAATCCGTGGCGGTTGGCCATCTTTCCTATGATATGTATAGGTCCTTCGGCCGAATGGGCCACATAGAGCTGATTGTCTTTATACATTTTCTTTCTATTCTTACTGTCTATATTTTATTGTTCTGAATCCATTGTCATTCTACAATCACCTTCTCTCCTCCCTTCAGATAGATGCCTTTCTGGAGTCCTTCGGTTGAGGTGGCATTTTTCTTTACGATACGTCCGGTAAGGTCGTAGATGTCTGCCACAGGAAGTTGTCCGCCTGTAGTCACCCCATTGATACCTGTAGCCTTGGTAGTGATGACACACGAAGCTGAGCAACCACTGCCATCGTTGGCTGTAGCAGTAATGATGGCCTCGCCCACACCACAGGCTGTAACCACACCGTCAGCATCCACCTTGGCTACGGAAGCATTGGAGGTGGTCCATACCAAACTCCTGTCTGTTGCCTCTTCGGGAAGTACGACAGCTGTCAGACGCAAGGTTTCACCCTCTGTCATGGTAACCGATGAAGAGTTGAGCTGGACAGAAGAAACCTTGACAACCGGTTTCTCTGTGCCCAGATAGAAGAGACGGAAGTTGTCGAAGATAGTCCAGTCCTGATAGGATTCAACCTCTTTGCGGACACCGATCTTCAATGTTCCATCTGTCACCTCCACTGATTCCAATGCAGTTGTATAAAGCCCTTCGGTGAAGAAGGCTGAAGCACCGGTCATGCTTTGTGGCACATAGCCCAAATAGGTGAAGTAGTAATTCTCATAGTCAGGCGATTCACCATCCTTGGCCTCAGCCATGATAGAGGGCAGAGGAGTCTCTACCCCATTGGCATAGAGCATGGCATGCAGGGTCGGTGTACCTGTGGCATAATCATCAGTGGCGATATCTGCATTGTTATCCCCACCTCCCAAGCGGTAGTATCCCTGTGCCGTAAGACGGTAATATCCGTTGGGCAGGTCCACCACATCCTGATAGACATCAATGGTGGCATTCCACACTTCGGCACATTCGTTGGTCACATCGCCACCGAAAGCCATAATGTTATGCCATGTGTAACGACGGTTGTCATTGTGGTTGAAGTCTGCTGCCTGAATCATGAAAGTGGCCTCTACGGGATTCTCTACAGTGGCTGCAGAGAGTGTGGCCATCAGTTCTTCGCGGGTGACAACCTCCCATTGGGCTTCAGGAGCACTGGGATCTGCCATATTCAGGCTGAGTGCCGTATTCTCTCCATCATATCCCAAATAGTTCACTCCGTCAAGGGTCAGGGCATAACGTCCCTCTCCTTTGGCAACGATGAGCCATTCGGCCACGGGAGAGTCAATGTATCCGTTACTGCCCAAATAGTGCGAATCGCCTCCGTTGCTCACCTGTGTATCGATGGTATAAGTCCCGTTAGAAAGTTGCTGCACGGTGACATCCAGTTCTGGTTCGCCCAACGAAGCACGGGTACCCCAATCATTGGCTCCTACAAGGTAAAGGCCGGTAGCCACATTGCGGAAATAGTAGGTGCCGTCCTTCAACTTGAGGGGTTCATATGTCAGTTTGAAATTATCAAAGATAGTCCAGTCGGCATCTACATACACGGTCTTGCGCATACCGATCTTCAGGTCACCCGGTTCCTCCAGAATAACCTCCACCTTGTTGCCCGTATAGGTACCCAACACATTGAATGCATCATTGGCCTGTGTCACATTATCAGGATAACTGTAGGGAGAGAGGGTATAATTTTCTGTATCGGAAAAGATGGAGACGAAGGGGGCACTCACCTCATTCATATACAATTCGGCATGGAGCTGTTCCGTATCGTTGAGGTAAGCATTTGTGGCATTGTCAATGGTGCCGTAACGGTAGAATCCCTGACAGGTGAGCGTATATTTACCGGCCGGCATATTGGTCAGCACCTGATAGTTGTCAAAGGTCTTGTTCCACTGTTCAGCCACATAACCATTGGCAGCCGTGAAGGTTGTGCCCTCCCAACCGGTAGAACCTTCAGAGAAGTCGGGATTCGTGATCATATTTGTGATATCCGTTACCCCTTCGGCTTCGTCAAACACTTTGTCCTGATAGGCTTTGTCGGCATCCAACAGTGCCTGATATGTCTTGGGAAGTTCGACAACCAGTTCAGCCACGGTGGTCAGCGACAGAGCCGTTTCAGCCTGAAGGATAGGCTCATCGAAGAGTGTAGTACCACTGGCAGCTACCTTCTGACGGCATGTTTCCAACAAGGCTGTGATGTCGCTCCAAGTCTGCAACATAGTATATTCTTCCTCGGTGACGGTCATGAAGGAGCCGTGTTGGAAAGCGCCATCGCCCTGCACAGCCGTAGAAGATGAGGTATTAAGGCCCACGTGGTCAGTTTCGCATACCTTATATACATACCCTTCGGAGTAGCGCATGTAATAGAGGTTATAGACATCCTCGTTGATACGGCGGATGGTGCTCGAGCCTTCCACCTGTGCCGTACCTTCATTGGTCACATGGGTAATGTCTGTCCAGACATCGCCCACCAGCGAAGGTGAGGTCGCTTCATAGACGCCACGGTCGGAACCGTTGGCTGCCTCGCGCTTGTAATACATGTGATAGAGGCCGTCATATGGGTTATAGACAATGTCGCCGTCAATCACCGAGAATCCCGAATCAAAGAAGATGCGTGGTTGGGTCAAGGTCTTGAAGTCGGGATCGGCATATGAGTAGTAAATCTTGTCATAGCTGTCCCCCTCATTTGTCGAGAGTAAGGAGTAATAGACAAGGTAAGCCTGCTTGCTCTTGTCCCAAATAATCTGAGGCGCCCATACACGGTTGATGCGTGCATACTCCTCATCAGTATCGTAGCATCCGGTAGTGGCATCGGGATCAGAGAATATCTGTTTGCCCTGACGGAAATCAAATGTTGTGCTCTCCCAATGTATCAGGTCGGTGGAGCGCAACAGGTCCATACCGTAGTTGTTCCATATACCTGAATTGGCCACACACATGTCGGTAGTGGCCATCAGATACTGGTTCTCTTTCTCGCCACGCAGGATGAAGGCATCGCGTGTACCACCTTCTATGCGGGCCAGTTCGGCAGTATTGAAGATTTCCGCACCTCCCAGCAGCACATGGAAGCGCTTACCCAAGTCCTCCTTGGTGCCCAACGCATAGTTAGTAATCTCCTTACCGGAGTTCATGAAGCAATAGAGGTATCCGTAGCGGTTATCATCGGGAGCCAAGGTGATGGGATAATCCACATTGGCCACCGAGCCATCGGCAAAGGTGACAGAGGCGGTCAGTGTTCCGACCTTCAGTGTTCCACCTTCAGGCAGAGCCTGTACAGACAATGTCTGTGAATAGTTGTTGGCAGAGAGGCTTACATAACCTGCCACCTCTTCTGTCAGACTCCAACGGATAGTGATACCATCAGCTGCCGTACCAGGCAGAGAGGCCGTGTTGTGCAAGAAATTGAACCGGCTCATGGTGCCTGCCACCTGCTTCTTGAAGTTCTCCACATCAGCAGCCGTAGCCGGTGCTCCTACCTGTTCGGACTTGGTGATGTCTGTCACCGACAAGCGCAGGATGTTCAGCGAATTGGCCGGTACGGTATAGGTGATGGTATTGCCTGCGATACCTGTCAGTTGGGTTGCAGGTGAAGGACATACATTATTCGGATTGTCCACCGTATTCTCATCCTCAGAGCTGGCGCTGGTCATCAGAATCAGTTCACCGCTCTGCAGGGTTGCATTCTTCAAATTGATGACAGCAGGAGCCTCCACATTATTGGGATTCACGATCTTCACGTAGAGCATACCTGCTTCGTCATCGATGTTGGAAGAGACATACACCTTGCGCTGTACGGGCAGGGTGAACTCATGCACCAACTCACCGTCCATGTAGCATTTCACAGATGCACCGGCCACCTCAATCTTCAGGTGATAGGTCTGTCCCGTCACTAATGAGCCGCTACGGTTAGCTACCGTAGATTTGGCACCATCAGTACATACCTCCACACCATGGGCAGTATTGTTCCATCCACCCAAGTTCCACCAGCAATAGTTGTCAGCATCCTGATAGTTGAAGGCAATGAGGAATCCCTCGGCACCACGTGTCTTGGTGGCATCAACTTCCAGTGTATAGTTCTCTCCTGCCTCCACCGAACAGAGGTATATCTGGCCCTGCATGCTGGTGCTCGTCTGATTCAGCACACCGTTGCTCACGCTCCAACGTCCGCCCGAATAGCTCCATAGGCCATTCTCTGCAGAGAAATCATCCGTAAAGAGCACTGTCCCATCAGCACCCGTCACCTTCACATTGTCAAAGGTGGCCGCCGTACTCCAGGTACTCAGGCCGAACAGGCTTCCTCCGTTCCGCATCTGGTTATTTGTCTCTGTCCACTTCACATTCTGCTTGCCCACATTGTTGGGGAACAGTTGCTGGACATAGTACGATGGTGTACCAAAACTCTCGCTGCTGTTGAAGCGTATCATGTCCGGACGCCATTTCTGGTCATTCTCGTTCACGAAGATTGGTGCATAACTGTTCATCACACACATGTCGGAGTTGTTTTCCATACCCAACATATAGACGGCTTCGCCCAAAGCGGCACGCAGATGTCCTGTCGTACCGAAGTCCTGTGTCACGGCATACTCGCCTGCATACACCTTAGGACGAGAGCGGTCATAGGCATCATATTTGCTATATTGGTTCACAAACCACGAGGGAGAGCGGTAATAGTGCTCGTCCACCACATCCACAGGATAGGAGTTGCGCCATGTAGGATTGTCAGTACTCCATGCCTCCACGTTACCGATAATCACCATATCGGGATATTTGGCACGTATAGCCTGGTAGAACTGGTAGTAACGCTCTGCATAATGGTCACTCTGGTCGCTGTTGTTGTCAAAGTTATAGTTATAGTTCTCGTTACCGATTTCTATCAGTTGCAGGTTGAAAGGTTCGGGATGTCCGTTGGCTGCACGTTTGGCTCCCCATGTTGTGGTCACATCGCCATTGCAATATTCGATGGCATCCAGAGCCTCCTGAATATATTCACCGATATCCGTATAATCGACCATCCATCCGTGTCCCATACCCATGTTGACCACAAACAGAGGCTCTGCACCAAGGTCCTCGGTCAGCTGCAGCATCTCATGGAATCCCAATCCATCACTGACATTGTAGTTCCAGTTGATATTCCGGTGTCCGGGACGTTGCTCTATCGGACCGATAGTCTTTTTCCACTCAAAGCGGTTGGTCTTGTCGTTGGCCCACTGACCTTCCACATAACATCCGCCAGGGAAACGGACAAATGCCGGATTTATAGCCTCCAACTTCTCAGCCAAGTCAATGCGGCAACCGTTCTCTCTGCCTTTATAAGTCGGAGGAAAGAGGCTCACCACATCCAGACAGATCTCTCCTGCTACAGACGATGTCAGCGAGAACCAAGCCTTTGCATCATTCCCTGTAGCCGTCAATTCAGCTGTCACCTTCTGCCATTCACCATTCAGAGTGACAGGTATTGTTGTCTGTCCCAACGACACGCCAGCTTCTGTCTCCAGTCCAGCCGTCAGTGTTCCACTGTATCCGGCATCACTCTTTGCCCAGAAGTTAAGTTTGTAAGTACGTCCCTCTACGGCATTGATACCCCAGAAGCCATTGTTGCGCACACCGTCGCCAGCAGACAGGAACTGAAGATTCAGCGCCAATGTCTGTGCCTCATTCATCATTCCGTCAGTTATCAAGGCCATAGCGGCTCCGCCTACTGTCCACCAATTGTCGGGGTTGGCAGCATTATCCTCGAAAGAACGGTTATGTATCAGTTCCGCATAGAGTCCGCCATCTCCTGCATGATTGATCTCCTCGAAGAAGATGCCGTAATGACGGTCCCCTATCACGGCGCCACGTTTACCGGCATCAATATCCAATGTCACTTGAGACGCAGCACACAAAGGCCATAGGGCACACAGTGTCCAAGCCATCACTCTGTTCAATAATCCTTTTTTCATAGTAGTATGTTTTTAGTTATATTATAGCCTCTTACCGCCATCACCTTATATAATAAGGATAAGACACTGCAAATATATCCCATTCATCTGACAAGAGCAACTCTTTTTCAAAAAACTTACCATATTTCTATGCGAATAGAGGGAGGGAAAGACGAGAATATATATAAAAAATCCCCCGTTAAAGGACGAGGGAACCTAATGTTTTCACAACGGAATAATCCTTATTGTGATTTGCTTATAGGAAGATAGCAGGGCTGTCTTTTATCCTGCAAAGATACTAATTTGAAAGCAAATCACAACGAGATGCATTAACTTTTCATACAAGACAAACTGAAATCAGGAAAAGACAAAGGCGTAGTGAAACAAAGCTTAAGACCTATTCCAGTACTTCTTAGGAAATACTCCAATACTTCTTAGGCAGTACTTCAGTACTTGATAAGAAATACTGCAGTACTGCCTAAGAAGTACTGAGATTCGATTTGCAGTGTACTGAAATAAGTTGACGGGTTAAACTTAGAATCCTATATAGGTTTACACTGGAAATATTTATTCCTATGTGAGTTTACGCTTTGCAAAGATAATCCAAAATAGGTTTACATT
>JAZQAG010000014.1:0-35803 GCA_045545095.1 Phocaeicola sp.
TGGATATCCCATATTTCTTACAGATATCCGTTTTTTTCATGTTGCTGTGGTAGTAAACCTCCACAATCTCCAGACGGAGAGAAGTACTAATTGTTCGTGACATAACTTTTTTTGTTGTGTCAACTTATTTAGTACATGTCACGTTGCAGTGTACTGAAATAAGTGGTGTATGTTAACGATTTCCGTTGACTACTTTTAGTCTAATGTATATATTTCCTTAGAGATGCAAGATAAAGAAAGAGGGTGCATCAAGAAAGATGCACCCTCCAAACGCTTATTGAATGATGATTGCCTGAAAGCGTTTAATATTACTTCTTACAAGTTATCGTCTTCCTTAGTGATAGCGGGGTTGTTTTCCAACTCCTTAGTAGGAATGTGATAAATCATACGATAATCATGACCTGTGTACTTCAATGCTTTGAAGTGCTCCAAATCGGCAGCGTGATTTGTACTTAATGTACGGTCGATAGTCTCACCACGACGTTTCATATCAAGTGCACGGCATCCTTCCATCCACATTTCGATACGCTTCTGGATACAGATTTCCTCATAGAGGCTTTCACCGCTCAAAGCGCAGTTGTAACCAGGGATACGAGTAGCTGTCACTTCATTCAGCATGGCTTTTGCATTTGTCATATCATTGTTCAGATAATATGCCTCTGCTGCCAAGTAGTACATTTCTGCTGTACGGAAGTAAATGATAGCAGAAGTAAAGGGATCTGCAGAACCTCCGCTAGTCAAATAAACATCGCGGAACTTGTTGGGAATATATTTCTCCAACTCGTAGGCTTTTTCGTAATCAAATGCATTTTCCAACAGGTTATAATTCTCATTGTAGCCGAACCACTTCTTACGGATATCGTTGTCAGCAATTTTATTGTAAAGGTCTGATGAAATCATCTTGTTATAACCTAAACCTGCATATCCGAATGTGTAAGAATCGAAATGAGAGAAGAATGAAGCATAGTATCCAGTAGTTTCAACATTTACGTTGTAACCCCAAATAACTTCAGGCATATCAAGTGAATTAAAACCACTCAACATATCAGCTTCGCTATTCAATGTACCTCCAGCGATAGCCTTCTTTGCATATTCTGCAGCATTGGCATAGTCACCAGTGAACATCAATACGTTGGCATAGATAGCAGCAGCTGCATATTCTGACAAACCAACTTTGGCATTGTGGTATCCTTTTCCTTCAAGATATTTGTAACCCAAATCGATGTCTTCAAGAATTTGTGCATATATATCTTTAACGGGTACACGTTCGGGACGATAGATATCGTTTTCGATTTTCAAAGGAACACCCAGTGCATCAGGATTTACACTGTAAGGATGTTGCCAAAGGTTAATCAACCAGAAATAGCAATATGCACGCAATGAATAAGCTTCACCCAACATGGTAGCTGCCAATTCTTCTGGTTCTTCACCTTCTTCTGTAGGTTTCAACATGGTAATGATGGTGTTTGTATAGTCAATCACACTGTACAACTGATTCCATGTGCTACCGCAACGACGATAGTTTCCTGCACGGTTGTCCAACTGATAGTCATAACAGAACCAGTTTTGGTCCAATGTATAGGCTATATCTTCACCCCAAAGGTCTGTTGACGCTTTGATTGCAGGGATTCCAAAATCATCATGGCTTGCCCAAAAGTCACCACCACAATAAAAGTTCAAGTATGCTCCAGTTACATAAGCCTGTACTTTTTCAAGGTCGGCTTGCATGGCATCGATAACCTTTGATTCTTCCAATACGCTGGTAGGCGATGTCTCCAGATAATCCTCGGAGCATGAGGTAGCCATTGTTATAGTCATGGCTCCCATTAATATTCCTTTATATAATCTGTCTAGTTTCATATTCATTTATTTTTAAAGAGTTAAAGAAAGGCCAACAGAGATTGAGCGGATTGCAGAATAGTTGGCTTGTGATTGTCCAGAAATGTACTGACGCGGATCCAGACCTTTACGCTTTGACCAAATGGCAATGTTGTCAGCTACGAAATAGAGACGTGCATTTTCAACTTGGGCTTGGCGCAACCAGCTCTTCGGGAATGTGTAACCCAAAGTGATGTTACGGAGGTTGAAGTATGAAGCGTCAATCAAGAAACGAGATGAGAACATGTTTGCGTTCTGGTCACCGTCCAAAACAGGAATGTTGCTTGTCTTGTTATCCGGAGTCCATGCACCAAGGATATCTTTGTGCCAGTTGTGTCCGGCATTGCTTCCTGCGTGCATCAAACCTGCATACATGGCATCATAGATGTCGCCACCAATCTGATAGTTGGCAGAAATTGAAAGATCAAAACCTTTCCATGCGAATTCAGTAGAGATGTTACCTTGGAAGTCGGGGATAGCAGTTCCGATGAAGTATTTGTCTGCACCGTTGATATCAGTAGTGGTAAGTGTCTCCATAACAACATTACCCTTGGCATCTTTAACAGCATTTCCTTCTTCATCAACAACAGGACTTTCATAGAACCATTGTGACTTACCAGTTTCCTTTTCTACACCTGCATACTTGTAGTAGTAGAAGTCATATACGCTACCACCCTCGCGGATGTTATAGTATCCTCCGTGTGTGATACCCTCTTCTCTCTTGGCTTCGGGGATATCTGTAACTTCATTCTTGTAATGAGAACCTGTGAATGTCCAGTTCCAACGCATACCCTGAGGCATAGGAATGTTTACACCTAAAGTGAATTCAACACCCTTGTTGGTCATTGTCAATGCATTTTCGCTGATGTAAGAAACACCAGAAGACATGGCTTGAGGCACGTTGTAGAGCATGTCCTCAGTCTTCTTGTTGAAGTATTCGAAGTCAACGTTCAACAGGTTGTCGAAGAGAGTTGCACTAACTCCTACGTTGGCATTGTATGAAGTTTCCCAAGTGAGGTCCTTGTTACCAACATAGGTCTTAGATACGGCAAAGTCACCGTCTGAGTTGGTAATTGAATACTGGGTCTTGTAGGGGTAGTAGTTGTTTGAAGAAGTTCCGGGATAATAGATAGCATCGTTACCTACACTACCGTAGCTAGCACGTAATGTCAGATTGTCAACCCAATCAACATCTTTCATGAAGTTTTCTTTAGAGATTCTCCAAGAACCACCTACTGACCAGAATGTACCCCATCTGTTATCTTCGTGGAAACGAGATGAACCGTCGCGACGAACAGAAGCAGAGAAGTAGTACTTGTCATTATAGTCATAGTTAAGACGTCCCAAATATGACTCGATAGTGTATTCGTCAGAAGATGAACTCATATCTTCCATAGTGATGGCATTGTCGAACTCGGGAGTTACAGGGTCAAAGAAGTTGGTTTTGGTGCTTCTCAGATAATTGCGTCCCCAGTTATAGTTTTCATGACCTACCAATACATCAAAGCTATGTCCGTCGAACTCTTTGTTGTAGTTCAACAATTCATTGATAGTGTAAGTCTGGTAACGTGTACGATATTTGTAAGCACGTCCGTTAGCCTGCTCAGCATCACCGAATGAAGGAGTCATGAAGCGGTCGATAGTAGAATAAGTCATGTCATAACCACCGTTCACTTGGAGTTTGAAATCCTTCAAGAACTTGATGTCAACACCAAAACGTGTTGCCAAGTTGTCTGAAATGGTACGGTATTGGTTAGCATCGTCACTGGCTACAACGTTCTGCATAGAAGCATATGCGCGTGAACCATAAGTTCCATCACCGAAGTCATAGATGGTCTTGCCATTTTCATCATAAATACGGTTTCCTTCAGCATCGTATGCATATACGGGATAGATGGGAGCCAAATTCTGAGTGAAAGCAAATGTATTGGAGTAGTTATCCAAATCAGAAATTGCCAACTCATTCATTTCTCCACGAGAATATGAAACGTTACCATTTACTTTGACAAATTTGTTGATTTCATAATCTCCGCTTGCACGTACAGAAAGACGGGTATAGTCAGAGTTAGTAATAATACCTTCATCATTCAAATAACCGACAGAAAGGAAGTGAGAAGATTTGCTGCTTCCACCTTGGATATTCAAGTTGTACTCCTGACGCATACCATCTCTGATAGCTTCTTTTTCCCAATCGTCATTGTAGCGCAAAGCTGCTGTTGTCAAGTTACCATTAGCATCAACAACGGCATTGTTTTCACACAAGAAAGGATTGTAACCCAAGTCGAGAATAAGGTTCTCGCTAGCTTTTGCAGGGTCACCCAATGTGTTGTTCAACATACCCCAATAGGTAGTCATATATTGGCCGGCACTCTTCATGATATCGTATTCACTTACACCACGCTGGTTTACACCGACACGAGCGTCAAAATTCAATTTTGTCTTTTGACCTTGTGCTCCCTTTTTGGTTGTAATCAATACAACACCGTTAGCTGCACGTGAACCATAAAGAGCTGTAGAAGCAGCATCTTTCAATACGTTCATTGATTCGATATCGGCGGGGTTGATAGCGCTGATATTGCCATCATAAGGCATACCGTCAACAACATAAAGGGGGGCAGCGCTTGAGTTGATAGAACCGATACCACGGATGCGGATTGTTCCACTTGTACCTGGCTGACCTGAAGTCAAAGCTACTTGTACACCTGGTACAGAACCTTCCAAGGCTTTAGAAATGTTGGCAACCTGCAATTTGGCAACCTGTTTGGCTGATACGGTTGCAGCTGAACCTGTAAAAGAAGATTTCTTGGCAGTACCGTAAGCAACAACCATCACTTCGTCCAAAGCCTCTACGTCGGGGTAGAGTGTGACTTTCATGTTGGGCTTGATAAGCACTGTACGGCTCTCCATTCCCAAATACGACACTTCTACAGTTTTTGCCGTAGCAGGAATCTTGTCTAATGTAAATTTACCATCTGCATCAGTAGTTGTTCCAACGCTGGTTCCTCTGACATGAACCGTGGCGCCTACAACAGGCAGACCATCCTCTTCCGAAATGACAGTACCTGTCACTCTCGAAATCTGTGCATTTACCACACTTATTATAAATAAGGTGGTCATCAACAGCATTAATCTTTTCATAAAATAAACTTTTTAGTTAAAAATACAGTTAATTTTCACTTGATGTAGGAGACAAAACTAAGTATTAAAATTCTAAAAAATTAATTCCATTTACGTTAGTTTAGAAATAGGGGGGGGTATTTAACGTTTATTAGTACAATATTGAATAAATTCTGCATATTTACTCACAAAACGAAGGCGTGTAATGCCTCCTGCCAATGAAGCATCGGATGGCGTATTTTTTGTCTTTCTGTAAACTTCTTTCTCTGCTCTTCTTTCTATGTGGCCCTAAATAGGCCATTATGCCATACAATCTGATGACAGATTAGGATTTGAAGTCTCGTTCGTTGCACCATACCATCAGATTTATGCCTGATAAATTAGTTGGTTTTTAAGAAAACAGTCAGATAATAAAGTATTGGCCGATATTGATGCGGGTCTTAGAGAGAAGGAATTGGGCGGGGAGTGAGAAAGAATATTTCATCATCCTTTCGCAAACTTCTCTGGCTTTTTCTTTGTTATCCCGAAAATAAGTTGTTACTTTGCACGAAATTCAGAAAGTATGGAGACGAAACAGTTCGTTGGGCATTCCAACAGGCATATATAATATAAGGTAATGCATTGCTCCCTTCCCACGGGAAGAGCGATGCATTTTCTTTATACAGAAGCCCCCTCCAACTCCCCCCAAAAGGGGAGAGAGCAAAGACAATCCATTTTCATTCTTTCTCTTCTGGAGAGGGTTAGGGCGAGGTCAAGAACTGGAAGACCTGAAAGTTTTTTCTGCCCTATCTGGGAAAAAGTTTTTTCAGACAGGGAAAAACAGAAGAGTCTTCACTGCATTCAGGATGACAAAACAGAATGATGAAAGTCGTCGGATGAAAAATGAGTTTTGCGAGAAAGAGAAAATTAGAAAACAATATAACGATTAACTGAAAAGAACAATGGAGAAAAAGAAGCTGAAGAAAGTGCTCGTGCTCGGCTCGGGCGCACTGAAGATTGGTCAGGCCGGAGAGTTTGACTACAGCGGTTCGCAGGCATTGAAGGCACTGCGCGAAGAGGGTATCAGTTCAGTGTTGGTGAACCCCAATGTGGCCACCATCCAGACATCGGAGGGCATTGCCGACCAGGTTTATTTCTTGCCCGTAACTCCCTTCTTTGTAGAGGAGATCATCAAGAAGGAGCGTCCTGACGGTATCCTGTTGGCCTTCGGCGGACAGACAGCGCTCAACTGTGGTACAGACCTCTACACTCGCGGCATCCTGGAGCAATACGGCGTACAGGTGTTGGGTACATCGGTGGATGCTATCATGTACACCGAGGACCGCGACCTCTTCGTGAAGAAGCTTGACGAGATTGAGATGAAGACTCCCGTCAGCCAGGCCGTAGAGACGATGGAAGATGCCATCGCCGCCGCTGAGCGCATCGGCTTCCCCGTGATGGTCCGTTCGGCTTACGCATTGGGCGGACTTGGTAGCGGTATCTGCCAGAATAAGGAAGAGTTCGTGAAACTGGCCGAAAGCTCGTTCACCTTCAGCAAGCAGATTCTTGTGGAAGAGTCGCTGAAGGGATGGAAGGAGATAGAGTTCGAGGTTATCCGCGATGCCAACAACCACTGCTTCACCGTGGCCAGCATGGAGAACTTCGACCCCCTGGGTATCCACACTGGTGAGAGTATCGTGGTGGCTCCTACCTGCTCGCTCAGTGACGATCAGGTGAAAATGCTTCAAGAGCTCTCTGTGAAGGCTATCCGCCACCTCGGCATTGTGGGCGAGTGCAACATCCAGTATGCCTTCAATGGCGACACCAATGACTACCGTGTCATCGAGGTGAATGCCCGTCTCAGCCGTTCTTCTGCTCTTGCATCCAAGGCTACGGGTTATCCTCTGGCCTTCGTGGCTGCCAAGATTGCTCTCGGCTATACGCTCGACGAGATTGGCGAAATGGGAACTCCCAACTCGGCTTATGTGGCTCCCCAGCTCGACTATCTCATCTGCAAGATTCCTCGTTGGGACTTGACAAAGTTTGCCGGTGTGTCACGCGAAATCGGCTCAAGCATGAAGTCTGTGGGCGAAATCATGTCCATCGGCCGCTCATTCGAAGAGGTTATTCAGAAGGGCCTCCGCATGATTGGTCAGGGTATGCACGGTTTCGTGGGCAACGAACACACCAAGTTCGACAACCTCGACCATGAGTTGGCCAACCCCACCGACCTGCGTGTCTTCGCTCTGGCTCAGGCTCTCGAAGAGGGTTATACCATCGACCGCCTCTATGAACTTACCAAGATTGCTCCCTGGTTCCTCGAAAGATTGAAGAACATCGTTGACTACAAGCAGGTGCTCTGCGGATATAACTCTTTGGCCGATGTGCCCGCTGACGTGATGCGTCAGGCAAAGGTCCTCGGCTTCTCTGACTTCCAGATTGCCCGCTTCGTCACCAAGCCTACTGCAGGCATGGAGAAAGAAGTGTTGGCCGTCCGCTCACGCCGTAAGGAGTTGGGCGTACTTCCTGCCGTGAAGCGCATCAACACCGTGGCCAGCGAGCACCCCGAGCTGACCAACTACCTCTACATGACCTATGCCGTTGAGGGCTACGATGTAAACTACTATAAGAATGACAAGTCGGTGGTTGTCCTCGGCTCAGGTGCTTATCGCATCGGTTCGTCGGTTGAGTTCGACTGGTGTTCGGTGAATGCCGTACAGACGGCCCGCAAGCTGGGCTACAAGTCCATCATGATCAACTACAACCCCGAGACTGTATCTACCGACTACGACATGTGCGACCGCCTCTATTTCGATGAACTCTCGTTCGAGCGCGTGCTCGACGTGATTGACCTCGAGCAACCGGGTGGTGTGATTGTCTCTGTGGGCGGACAGATTCCTAATAACTTGGCCATGAAGCTCCATCGCCAGTCAGTGCCCATCCTGGGCACTTCACCGCTGAGCATCGACCGTGCCGAGAACCGTAACAAGTTCTCTGCCATGCTCGACCAGCTGGGCATCGACCAGCCCGCTTGGCAGGAGCTGACCAGCCTCGAGGATGTGAAGCAGTTCGTCGATAAGGTGGGCTACCCCGTCCTTGTACGTCCTTCATACGTGCTCTCGGGTGCGGCCATGAATGTCTGCTACAACGACGATGAGCTGAAGGAGTTCCTCCAGATGGCCTCTGAGGTCTCTAAGGAGTTCCCCGTGGTGGTAAGCCAGTTCCTCGAGAACACCAAGGAAATCGAGTTCGACGCCGTGGCTCAGAATGGCGAGGTGGTAGAGTATGCCATCAGCGAGCACATCGAGTTTGCCGGTGTACACTCAGGTGACGCTACCCTCGTATTCCCCGCCCAGAAGATTTACTTCGCTACGGCCCGTCGCATCAAGCAGATCAGCCGTCAGATTGCCAAGGAGCTGAACATCTCAGGACCTTTCAACATCCAGTTCCTGGCCCGCAACAACGAGGTGAAGGTTATCGAGTGTAACCTCCGCGCATCGCGTTCGTTCCCCTTCGTCAGCAAGATTCTCAAGCGCAATTTCATCGAGACGGCTACCCGCATCATGCTGGATGCCCCCTATACCCGTCCCGACAAGAGCGCATTCGATATCGACTGGATTGGCGTGAAGGCTTCCCAGTTCTCATTCTCACGTCTGCATAAGGCCGACCCCGTGTTGGGTGTGGATATGTCCTCTACCGGCGAGGTAGGATGTATGGGTGATGACTTCAGCGAGGCACTCCTTAGCGCCATGATTTCTACCGGCTTCAAGATTCCTCGCAAGGAGAAGGGTGTGATGCTCTCCAGCGGTGCCATGAAGTCTAAGGTGGACCTCCTGGATGCCAGCCGTGTGCTCTCTGCCCAGGGTTATAAGATTTACGCTACGGCCGGAACCGCCACGTTCCTCAATGCCCACGGTGTGAACACCACTCCCGTCTATTGGCCCGACGAGAAGGCTGATGCCGAGAACAACGTGATGAAGATGATTGCCGACCACAAGTTCGACCTCATCATCAACATTCCGAAGAACCACACCAAGCGCGAATTGACCAACGGTTACAAGATTCGCCGTGGTGCCATCGACCACAACATCCCCTTGATCACCAACGCCCGCTTGGCCAGTGCCTTCATCGAGGCCTTCTGCGAGAAGGGCGAGGAGAACATCCAGATCAAGAGCTGGCAGGAGTATAAGTGAGTTGTTAGCTACTAGTGACTAGCTACTAGTGACTAGGGATGAGTGAATATGTAGGGGCGGGTAATACCGCCCCTATGCGTATATATAAAAGAGGAACGAAATACTGTTTCTTAATTCATTGAAAAATCCTATCTTTGCAACCGGAAAAGGAATAAGTTAATGAACTATCTGGAAATCTTGGGGACCTTAGTGGGACTCATCTATCTGTGGTTGGAGTACCGGGCCAGCATCTGGCTATGGGTGGCCAATGTGGTGATGCCGGCCATCTATGTGGTGGTATATTACCAGGCAGGATTGTATGCTGACTTTGGTATCAATATCTATTACCTGTTGGTGTCGGTATATGGCATTCTCTATTGGTGGAAAGGCAGGCAAGGTGGCGATGTCCAATCCTCAAAAGAGGTTCAGGAATTGGCTATCAGTCATACACCCGGACAGATGTGGGCACGGTTAGGGATTATTTCACTGGCCCTGTTTCTGCTCATAGCTTTCATCCTTATCAGTTCAACGGACAGTACGGTGCCTTGGTTAGACAGTTTCACTACGGCACTGAGCATTGTGGCCATGTGGATGCTGGCGCGCAAGTATGTGGAACAATGGCTGGTGTGGATAGTGGTGGATGCCGTCAGTGCGGGGCTGTACATATATAAGGAACTTTACTTCACGGCTGGGCTTTATGCGCTTTATACGGTGATTGCTTACTTTGGATATGTAGAATGGAAACGATTGATGAAAAGTTCGATGCAGTAGTGGTGGGTGGAGGTGACTTCCCCGTACATCCTATTCCCCTCAGCTTGATGCAGAAGGCAGAGCAGGTGGTCTGTTGTGACGGAGCAGCCAACGAGTTTCTGGCCCGCGATTTGCGGCCGTGGCGTGTGGTGGGCGACTGTGATTCCCTTTCGCCTGAAGCGGCTGAAGCATTCCGTGATATCGTACGACGCAATCCTGACCAGGAGACCAATGACCAGACAAAAGCGGTGACCTATCTGGCTCAAAAGGGTGTCCGACGGATAGCCATTGTGGCGGCTACGGGAAGGCGCGAAGATCATACATTAGGGAATATAAGCCTGCTCGTTGATTATATGCGTCAGGGATTGCAGGTGCGTCTTTACACAGATTATGGGGTGTTCATCCCTTGTCGGGACACTTGCACATTTGAATGCTCCGTGGGGGCTGCTGTATCTATTTTCTCTTTTGGTACACAGGGGATGGAGGCTGAAGGATTACGCTATCCTTTGCGCGACTTTTCCAGTTGGTGGCAGGGTACATTGAATACGGCAGAGGCACCGGCCTTCACCATCCGGTGCAAAGGGGAATACTTGGTATATATTAATTATGAGAAATAGTGGTAAAGGGAAAAAAGAGAGGTGTTTATTTTGTTCTCCCTCTCATTTGTAGTACCTTTGCAACCCAAACATTTCAAGAATATGGAACAGACACTTCTTATCTATAACACGCTGAAGCGCCAGAAAGAGGCCTTCAAGCCCCTTCATGCTCCGCATGTGGGAATGTATGTGTGCGGACCTACTGTCTATGGTGATGCACACCTTGGACACGCCCGTCCGGCTATTACGTTTGATATCCTATACCGCTACCTGACCCACTTGGGATACAAGGTGCGCTATGTACGCAACATTACCGATGTGGGTCATCTGGAACATGATGCCGACGAAGGTGAGGACAAGATTGCCAAGAAGGCACGTCTGGAGCAACTGGAGCCTATGGAGGTGGTACAGCATTACCTGAACCGTTACCACAAGGCCATGGAGGCGCTGAATGTGCTTCCACCCAGCATCGAGCCGCATGCTTCGGGACATATCATGGAACAGATAGCATTGGTACAGGAGATTCTTGACAACGGCTATGCCTACGAAAGCAAAGGGTCTGTCTATTTCGATGTGGCCAAGTACAACAAGGATCACCACTACGGCAAATTGTCGGGACGCAATCTTGACGATGTCCTGAACACCACCCGCGAGCTGGATGGACAGGATGAGAAGCGCAACCCTGCTGACTTTGCCTTGTGGAAATGTGCCCAACCGGAACATATCATGCGTTGGCCAAGCCCCTGGAGTGACGGATTCCCCGGATGGCACTGCGAGTGTACAGCTATGGGACGCAAGTATCTGGGCAGCCATTTCGATATCCATGGTGGAGGTATGGACCTTGTCTTCCCCCATCATGAGTGCGAGATAGCACAGAGTGTAGCCAGCCAAGGCGACGACATGGTACACTACTGGATGCATAACAACATGATTACCATCAACGGACAGAAAATGGGCAAGTCATACAACAATTTCATCAACCTGAGCGAATTCTTTGCCGGTTCACACCCTCTCCTTGAGCAGGCATACAGCCCCATGACCATCCGTTTCTTCATCCTGCAGGCCCACTACCGCAGTACAGTTGATTTCGGTAACGAGGCATTGCAAGCCAGCGAAAAGGGATTGGCTCGTCTGATGGAGGCTGTAGGTAATCTGGAGCGCATCCAGCCAGCAGCAGCCAGCAGTATCGATGTGAAGGAGTTGCGCCAGAAGTGCTACGATGCCATGAACGATGACTTGAACACACCCATCGTCATCTCTCACCTGTTCGATGGTTGCCGCATCATCAATACTGTGCTCGATAAGAAAGCAACTCTGAATGCAGAGGATTTGGAGGAACTGAAGAGCCTGTTCCACACCTTCCTGTTTGAAATCTTGGGATTGAAGGAAGAGAAAGGTGATGGTGACGGACGCCGTGAAGAAGCATTTGGCAAGGTGGTGGACATGCTGCTTGAACAACGTATGAAAGCCAAGGCTGCCAAGGACTGGGCTACCAGTGACCTTATCCGTGACCAGCTTACCGCCCTCGGTTTTGAAATCAAGGATACCAAGGACGGATTCACTTGGAAACTGAATGTGTAATATATATATAATAAGGTATAAACAAAAACAATCGGGGCTGATAATCATCAGCCCCGATTGTTTTTTACTATGGACAAACTCTTTATTTCAGCAGAGAGTTTGCATCCCAAGCCTCGTTCCAGGCTATATCGATGGAATCGCCATGGAAAGTCATGGGAAGCCAGATATAGCGTGAATTGATGAGGTCGGTCTTGTTCCAACGGTCGAACATGGCCATGTATTTGTCCTCACCCACTTTCAGAACATGGGTACTCTGTCCGTAGAAAGTGATGTCAGCATCCTTACCAGAGCAGGGATTACCCATAACAGTCCATTCGCCCAGCATGGAATCAGCGATGGCATATTGTGCCTGATTGGGATCCCAAGCGGTGCAATCTGATGAGAGGATGTAATACTTGCCATGATGCTTGAACACGGCAGGAGCTTCACGATAGGCACCGGGGAAGTTGCGGGTGAACTGTCCGGCAGGTTGGAGGTAGTCATCGGTCAGCAGACTGATGTAGAGCGTGCTGTTCTCCTCGGAAGAATAGACGTGGTAAGCCTTGCCATCGTCATCTTTGAAGAGGGTCATGTCGCGGGCCATAGCTCCATTGGGGCGCATCGAACCAAGATACTCGAACTGTCCGGTAGGGCTGTCGCAAATAGCTACACCTGAAGCTGCCTTGGCATAGTTGTGACTATCTACATGAAGCCACATCACAAACTTCTTTGTGGCATCATTATAGATTACTTTCGGACGTTCCAGCACATGAGAGAAATGTAACTCTGAAGTGGAATCGTTCTGTTCGGAAGGTAATACCACACCTTCGAATTTCCAATCCACCAGATTCTTTGATGAGTAGCAGGAGACTCCGCCTGCTTCTGTGCGGTAACATTCCCAACTGGGAACTTTGGGATTCCAATATGTGGAATCGCCCTTGTACTCGCCATACCAGTAGTAGGTTCCTTCGTGGAAAAGGATACCACCACCGTGGGCATTGATCATATTACTATCCGTGTCCAGCCATATTTCACCGGATTTTACCAACTTCACTTCTTGGGGTTGGCTGCATCCTATGATTATCAATGCAAACAAGGACAACAGGAAAGAAATCTGTTTTTTCATACCTTATCATATATTATTGGAGATGATTCAATTTTGTACGATGATACCACCTTGCGGAGCGATGGTGACAGTGAGTTGGGAGTTCTTCTTCATCTTTACACCCTTCTGCTGTGGAGCCAATGTCTTGGCATTATCATCGTAGAGAGTGACTGTCTGTCCGGCTTCGAACATGGGTAATGTCAGCTTCAGCTTGAGTGGTTCGGTGCCTGCATTGATACCTGCCACGTACCAGGTGTCGCCATGGCGACGAGCCAATACACAGTATTTGCCAGGGTAACCGTCAATGAAGCGGGTCTCATCCCATGTGGTAGGAATCTGCTTCATGAAGTCTATACAGAGGGCCGGTGCATCAGTCAGGTTGTTGGGAGCAAGGGCGAAATTCTGAATAGGATTCTGGAAAAGTACTCCTGTGGCCAGCTGGAAGATGTCTGTGGTGCGGCGGATAGTGCCTCCGTCATTATTACGGTTGTTCCGCTTGTTGAGCAATACGCCACCAAACTCCATGCAGCCTACCGTGTTGCGGATGAAGGGATGCAGACAAGCGTTGAAGGCTTCATTGTCGCATGATTCCTGAGTGAAGATAAGGTTCTCGCTGGCCAACACGGCTTCGCTACCCACATAGTTTGGGTACATACGTTCCCATCCGCGTGGCAGGGTACAGCCGTGGAAGATGCACATCAGTCCGTGGTCGTCGGCATCGCTGAGGATGGCTTCGTAAAGGCGCATGGTCTCCTGCTTGTCGCCACCGAAGAAATCGACCTTGATACCTTTCACTCCGAGGCTCTCCATCCACTTCATCTCGCGTTTGCGGATGATGGGGTTATCCATGTGATGTACGGGACCTTGCTCGATATCGTTCCAATAGCCGCTGGAACTGTACCAAAGGAACACATCCACCTTTTTGCTATGGGCATACTTGATAAGGTCGGCCATACGGGTGCGTCCGATGTTGTTGTCCCACCAATTGTCGATGAGTACATATTCATAACCCATGGCAGCGGCCAGGTCGATGTAGCGCACTTGGTCATCGTAGTTGATGCTGTTGTCCTGCCACATGATCCAACTCCATGTTCCACGGCCATACTTATAGTCGCGGGTAGTTTCATAAAGAGGAGTTACCAAGTCCCAGGGGATGGTAGTTTCTACAATAGGTTTCAATGTCTCACCTATGGTGATGGTGCGCCAAGGTGTTGCACCGGGCAGTGCAATACCGGGAGCCGATGTCCCGTTGCCGTTGTTCTCCTCGGGCATAGGATATTCGATGGTATAGAGTCCTTCTGCTGAAGCGTCACTCAGGCGCGAAGCGCAATAGCGGCTATCTACGCCCGTTTCACTGATGAGTACCCAACCGTCCTCTCCTACATGGAACAGGGCAGGAAAAGTGTAACCGTGTCCATATTGTGAACGGTCACTCATCGGGGCATCAGCCTTATAGACCTCCTCGTAGCTGGGTTTTGTACGTTTCCAACCAATCATCGCGTCACTTTGTGGAGTGAGGAAAGTGGTAGTCTTGTCGGGCAGATTGAATCCCGTTGCTTCACTATTCACCACACAGGCACGAGTATCTCCCCACACGGGCAGGGTGTAACGGAAGGCTACGTCATTGTTGCTTACGCGGAATTCCACACCGATACGACGGCGTCCGGCTGACAGGGTCAGTTTCACTTCGTTGCCTGTATAGTGGGCATGGCTGGTCTTGATATTCTTCAACGAATAGCAGTCTTCGATAAGGGTGGCGGGTGATGCTTTCAGGGTGAGCCCTTGGGTGAAGTCTGCCACATTGGTTTTCAGTCCAAGCGGAGAATTCTCCAGCATCTGTTTGCCATTGTATGTAACCGAATAGACAGGACTTCCGCCATTCTCGCTGACAGTCACCTGCATCAGACTATCCGGACTATAGATGGTCACATCCTCAGCTTGGATTGTACTGATACCTAATAAAAGGAATAGAGGGGAAAGGAACTTTTTCATGTTTTTAGTTATAAGCTACGAGCTACAAGCTACAAGTGGACCATGCGGTACTTACGGTCTCCGCACTTATCTCTCGTAGCTTGTAGCTCGTCACTAATTATTACTTACCGTTTTTTACAAACTTATATACGCAGAATGTCTTGGGGCCAATCTGAGTATTGAGCACGTTACCATCGATGGCGATGCTGCTCTCCACGGGGATGATGGTGTTGGGAGCATCTACGGTGTTGTCTTTCAACAGGTCATCGGCATGGAAGGTGATAACCTTACCGTCGGTCAACGTGGTCTTCTTCTTCAAGCCGGTGAAGTTGAGGGTGATGGGCTGAGCCTTGTCACCTACGTTGATGACCTTCACAATGTAAGTCTTGGCATCGTTATCCCATACGGCACTGGCGAAAAGTCCATCTTGTCCTTCTTGTCCGCTGACGGGCTGTCCCGCCATAGTCAGAGGCAATACATTGGTACCCTTGTTGTGTGCATAGAGCTGCTGTACATAGTAGCTGCAGGTCTTCACAGAACGGAGGTTGTCGAACCAGATCATGTCGGGACGCCACTGCCAGCCTTCCACGTGGGCAAAGAGTGGAGCATAGGTAGCCATGTGTACGATGTCGGCATTGCGTTCCAAGTTAGTCATGAAAGCAGCCTCCAACAGGGCAGCATTGAAATGGTTCCACTTCTTTCCGTTGGCACCGTGGCAGGCATATTCGCCGGCGAATACTTTCGGACCCTTACGGTCGTACTTGTCATAACGGTTACCGGCAGCAAGGAACCAGCTTTCAGGGCGATAGAAGTGTTCGTCAACGAGGTCCACTTTCAGACGTTTCATCTCCGGCCACAAGTAGTCGAAGTCACGACCTTCAGAGTTAGGACCTGATGAACCGACCACCTTGATTTCGGGATGTTTCTCGCGGAATACTTTTACGAATACCTCCAAACGTTCGGGATATTCCTTACCCCATTGTTCGTTACCGATTCCGAGGAACTTGAGGTTGAAGGGTTCGGGGTGTCCCATTTCGGCACGCAGCTTACCCCACTTGGTATCAGTTGAACCATTGGCAAACTCGATGAGGTCAAGTGCATCCTGTACAAACGGTTCCAGGTCGGCTACAGCGCAGTGTGCACTCTCGTGGTTGTTCTGATACTGGCAAGCCAGACCAACGTTGAGGATAGGCAGCGGCTCGGCACCAATCTCCTCGCTCATGAGGAAGTACTCATAGAAACCGAGTCCGTAGCTCTGGTAATAGTCGGGGAAGAAACGGTGGCCGAAAGTATATTGCCAACGGTTCTCGTTGAGCGGACGGTTTTCTACAGGACCTACTGACTTCTTCCAGTCGTAACGGGTCTCAAGGTCTGTACCTTCAACGATACATCCACCTGGGAAACGGAACACACCGGGCTTGATATCTGCCAAAGCCTGTACAAGGTCTTTACGGAGACCATTCTTGTGACCATTCCAAGTATCTACCGGGAAGAGTGAAACATGCTCTACATCGGCACCGTTGCGTCCGCGGAGGAATACACGCAGTACAGCCTTCTCTTCGGTAGCATTGGGAGTCAGTTCCACTTCATACTTCTTCCATTCATGAGAGTTTACGGTAATCTCAGCACCTGCCAAACCTTGGTTCTCACCCATAGACTTGGTGTTGGCAATCTCTGCATAGATTTTGGCTGTACCATCAGCCTTGGCAGTACGTGCCCATACACTGAAGCGGTATTTCTTGCCTTTTTCCACACCGATACCGAAGAAACCTTCGTTCTCAATGCAGGTGTGTTTGTGTCCGTGTCTTGAATCATTCAAGCGTACATAGTGTGGATTACGTTCAAAAGGACCGTCGTTTTTCAACTCAATCTTACCGGCCACTTTCCATCCTTGCAGATTGTTGCAGGGGAATTCGAACGAGCGGTTCTTTACCAATTCGGCATAGAGACCACCGTCGGCGGCATAGTTGATGTCCTCGAAGAAGAGTCCGTACATGGTGGGTTGTATCTCGGCACCCACTTTCTTTGTCTGAATTACCAACTCATGAGTGTTGGCGGTCTGTGCAGTAGCCGTCAGACTGGCGGCCAGTGCCAGGGTTGTCAACAGTGTTTTCATTTGTGTTGTTGTTACTTGGGTTAATAAATATTTCTGTTAGTTTTTATCTAAATTCCTTTTGCCTTGAAAGCCAATGCATACATGCGCATCTGTTTCACCATGGCTAATAGTCCGTTGCTGCGTGTGGGGGAGAGGTGTTCCTTCAGTCCGATACGCTCGATGAAATAGAGGTCGCTATCCAATATCTCGTCAGGGGTGTGTCCGCTGACTACCTGGATGAGCAGGCTGATGATACCCTTTACGATGAGGGCATCGCTTTCGGCCTGGAAGTGTACAAGGCCGTCTATGTAGTCGGCTTGTAGCCATACACGGCTTTGACATCCTTCGATGAGATTCTGTTCTGTCTTATATTGTTCGTCCAGCGGAGCCTGTTCGTTGCCTAAATCGATGAGCAGTTGGTAACGGTCCATCCAATCGTCCAGTTCGCTGAACTCTTCGATGACTTCGTCCTGCAGTTGGTTGATGGTTTTCATATTCTTTATTTCTTTATATTGGCCCAATTGGGCTAATAGGTCTGATAAGTCCAATGGGTAATAATCCGATTACTTTTCACTATAAATCACTTCCAACACCGTCTGCCCCACGGCTTTCAGTGTGTTGCGGTCGATATGTTCCATATTATCGTTCACCGTGTGCCAGGTATCACCGAAAGAGGAGAGTTTGCTATCCTCCATCATGGGGATGATGTCTATGCAGGGGATACGGGCTATACGGTTGATGGGAAGATGGTCATCGGTCACATATCCGCCAGTCTGTTTGGGGAAGTATTTCCCATAACCGGCCAGATGAGCCTTTTCCCACACTTTGTCCACAATGGCGGGGGCATAATTTTGGGAGAAACCTTCGTGGAAGAAAGTGGCATGCGGTCCGCCCACCATATCCAGCAGGATACCGAAACGGGCATTGTAGTCGGGCGTGTGTGGCGTACGTGCCCAATATTGGGAACCCAAACACCAGCTGCCTTCGCTATCCACCCCGGGTAAAAACTGAGGCACACCGTAATCTTCAACATCAAAGAAAATGATATCTACACCTATGCTTGGTTGAGTCTGTTGTATCTGGCGGGCCACTTCCAACAAGACACCCACTCCGCTGGCACCATCATTGGCACCATCCACGGGAGTATGATGATTCTTCTTGTCCGGGTCGTTGTCAGCCCACGGGCGGCAGTCCCAATGGGCGCAAAGCAGTATGCGTTTGCGGTTTTCCGGTTGGAAAGCCCCGATGATGTTGCGCATGGGGAGTGAGGTCCCATCAAATGCTTCCACCACATCACACTGTTCTGTCACCAACGCCCCACTGCGTTTGAGGGCGGATACCAACCAATCCCCGCAACGGCGATGGGCTTCACTGCCGGGTACACGTGGGCCGAATGCCACTTGTTGCCCTACGTAGCTGTAGGCACTGTCGGCATTGAATACGGGTACAGAAACAGTGGATGTCTGGCTGACATCTGAGGTTGAGGAGTTGTTTCCTGTGCTGCCACAATTGGTGAGAGTCAGTCCGCATAGCAGACAGACAGAAATCCGACGCAGGTATTGTCCTATTATTGATAAATGCATACTGTTCCTTAGAATAATGCGCAAATATACTAATTATCTCTGTGATAGAATAGAATATTAACGTATGATAACGATATTTCGGCATATTGTCCGGGTGCCCTGTATGTCCGATTTCTTGACCTAAATTGCTTGGCTGGTCGGGGATAGTCCACAAATAGGTTAAAAAATCCTATTCTGTAAAACGGGAAAGAATAATAATGGCTAATTTTGCACCGTTTTAGGAAGAGATTATAGTATTAACAACAGATTTTTATCATTAAGAAACGTATGTTTTTATCATCATCAACAATCAGTGTACAATTGAATGAAGTCATTACCAAATTGATAGATGCAGGTATTGATTTGGGCGAACGTTTGTTAGGGGCGCTTATCATATTTATTGTCGGTAAGTTATTGGTCAATTGGATAAACCGTATTTTTGCCAAGGTGCTCACCAAACGTAAGGTAGAGGCCGGAGTGCAGACATTCCTCAAAAGCATGATGAATATCCTACTATTGATTCTTTTAGGATTGGCTGTAGTGGGTAAGTTGGGTATCGAACTCACCGGTTTCGCAGCTTTGTTGGCTTCGGCCGGAGTAGCTGTAGGTATGGCACTCTCCGGACATTTGCAGAATTTTGCAGGCGGTATCATCATTCTGGTTTTCCGTCCATACAAGGTGGGCGATTTTATAGATTCTGCTGCCGGCGCATCGGGTACGGTCAAAGAGATTCAGATTTTCCATACTGTATTGGTCACAGGTGACAACAAAGTTGTATATGCTCCGAATGGTTCGATGAGTAATGCGGTAGTGACCAACTATAGCCATCAGGATATACGCCGTGTAGATTTCAGCTATGGATTTGAATATGGGGAGGATTATAGTCGTGTTGAAGCGTTGTTGCAGCAGATTGTTGCAGCAGACAAGCGCATCTTGGATTCTCCGGCTCCGTTCATCAAACTGGGCGAGTTGGCCGCAAGCAGTGTCAATGTCACCATGCGTGTATGGGTGAAGGCTTCCGATTATTGGGATGTCTATTTCCAGATGAACCAGACAGTATATGAAACCTTTAATAAGGAAGGTATCAGTTTCCCCTATCCGCAGCTTACGGTACATCAGGCATAATTATTACCTTTTTATCCTTCTTTTATCGATAGAAAGGGGAGAAATCTATATTTTTCGGAAATAAAATGTGTTGGTCACATACGGGAAAGAATGCGAACCTCATGTAGCATGGTTCCTCTGTTTTTCCCGTATGCGACCAAAATTATTATGCACAACTCATCAAAAAGTTGCAAGTTCTTGCCCCATTTTTTGTTTTTTTATTATTTTTGCAACACTTTTGAAATTGTTTGTTAAACTAATACCCCAAAATTTACCAGTTATGGAATATGGATTTTATGATTTTGCCAAACTGTTAGGTTCCTTGGCCCTCTTCCTTTATGGAATGAAGATTATGAGTGAGGCCTTGCAAAAATTTGCAGGAGACCGGTTGCGTAGTATTCTGACAGCGATGACAACCAATAGAGTGACAGGAGTGCTGACAGGTATGCTCATTACTATGCTCATCCAGTCTTCTTCAGCTACAACTGTGATGGTTGTCAGTTTTGTAAATGCCGGACTTTTGACACTGACGCAATCTATCGGTGTGATCATGGGAGCCAATATCGGAACCACCGTTACGGCATGGATAATCTCTATATTAGGCTTTAAGGTCAGTTTGGCCGATTATGCTCTGCCGCTTTTGGCCATAGGAGCTATCCCTGTACTTTTTGCACAGAGCAGCAGCAAGAAATCAATCGGTGAATTCATCTTCGGATTCTCGTTCCTCTTCATGGGACTCTCCATGTTGCAGAGCAATGCGCCGGATTTGAAGGAGAATCCTGAAATGTTGGCTTTCTTGCAGAACTATACCGACATGGGCTTCTTCTCAGTTGTCCTGTTTGTCCTCATCGGTACGGTGTTGACCATGATAGTGCAAGCATCGGCGGCAACGATGGCCATCACCCTGATTATGTGTGCCAACGGTTGGATTTCATTTGAGTTAGGAGCCGCATTGGTACTTGGCGAGAACATCGGAACCACTATTACGGCCAATTTGGCTGCCATCACGGGTAACACACAGGCACGTCGGGCCGCCATGGCACACTTGATGTTCAATGTGTTCGGTGTCATTTGGATATTGATATTGTTCACTCCTGTGACATCGGCCATCCGTTGGTTTGTGACAGATGTGTTGGGAAGCACTGACACGATGGTTGCCGTACCTCTGATGCTGTCTGCTTTCCATACAACCTTCAATGTATGTAATGTCCTTATACTCATATGGTTTGTGAAGTTCATTGAGAAGACTGTATGTTTCCTTATTCCGAACAAAGAGGAGGAGGAGGAGTTCCGTCTCCGCTTTATCTCTGGAGGTATGCTTTCAACAGCTGAGCTTTCTATCTTGCAGGCCCGCAAGGAAATCAATTTGTTTGCCCAACGTACACACAAGATGTTCGGCATGGTGCGTACATTGTTGAATATCCAGAATGAAAGTGAATTCAACAAGACCTTCAGCCGTGTGGAGAAGTATGAGAGTATCAGTGACAATATGGAGTTGGAGATTGCCAACTATCTCAATCAGGTTTCTGAGGGTCGGTTGAGTTCTGAAAGTAAACTTCAAATCCGTGCTATGCTCCGCGAGGTGACAGAGATTGAAAGTATCGGTGACAGTTGCTATAATTTGGCGCGTACCATCAATCGTAAACACAATGGTAAGGATGATTTTACTCCCAAGCAGTATGAGCGGATAGCTCAAATGATGGAACTTACGGATGAGGCTCTCGAACAGATGATCCGTATATTGGAATCACCTGCTCATACCGATGTGAACCAGAGTTTCAATATTGAGACAGAAATAAACAACTACCGTAACCAGTTGAAGAATCAGAATATTCTGGATGTCAACAACAAGGAATATGGTTATCAGATGGGAGTCCACTATATGGATATCATTGCTGAATGCGAGAAGTTGGGAGACTATGTGGTCAATGTAGTCGAGGCCCAATCCGTTGTACGTGAGAAGAAACAATAATAGTTGGAATAAATGAAATAGGGGCTGTGTTTGACATAGCCCCTATTATTTTTTCAAGTTTTAAAGAATTACTCCTCCACCTCTTCGAAAGAGTCCTTTCCTACTCCACAAACAGGGCAAACCCACTCTTCGGGGATATCCTCAAAGGCTGTTCCTGGGGCAATCCCACTTTCAGGGTCTCCTATTTCAGGGTCATAGACCCAATCACATACGGTACACACATACTTTTTCATGTTCAGTCTGGTTTAAAATGTTAATGGTATGATTATTCGTAATCTATGCTTATAACTTGTAAAACAAGGAAATCGTATATTTTGTTTAAAGAATGTAACGCTATTTTGTAATTGTTATCAGATATGCTTCCCTCTATTTTGGATATACATGCCCATTATGCTGCCGGAAAAATGGACGGCCGTTCTATTATCAGCCTGTCTGTAGGCGATTCTTTGCAGGAGGTTAGATGGGATGAGCAAGGAGTCCGCTATAGTGTGGGTCTCCATCCCTGGCAGGTGGCTGACGGGTGGGAACATCTGATAGAGATGCACCTTCGGCCCAGATTGGATGCCCCTCAGGTGGTGGCTGTCGGAGAAGCAGGGTTGGACTATGTGCGCCATCGTGACCGCGACATGCAGTCAGAGGCTTTTGTCAGGCAGGCTTTGTTGGCAGAACAGTATGCCAAACCCTTGATTGTCCATTGTGTGAAAGCGCATGATGACCTTATCCGCCTGCATCGCAGGCTTACCCCCTTCGTGCCATGGATACTGCATGGATTCCGTGGCAAGGCCATGCAGGCCACACAACTGTTGCGCGAAGGTCTTTTCCTCTCTTTTGGTGAACATTATCATGCTGAGGCTTTACAGATATGCCCCATGGACCGGATTTTCATCGAAAGTGATGAATCTGCCACTGACATCCGGACCCTTTATCAAAAGGCGGCCCAGGTAAAGGGTCTCCCCATAGAGGAATTTATGGCCCGGGTGCAGGAGAATGTGCAGGCTTGTTTCAGTACGATGCCGAAGCTTTGATGCCCTCCGCATGCAGTAGGGCGACAATGCGGTCCAACTCCTCAGGGGTAGCTTTCTGGAGATGCTTGTCGGGTGTTTCGCGGTCAATGGTGTAGATCATCACTTCGCGTGGGGCAATATCCCGGATAGTATTGAGCCAGGGTATCACATAGCGGTCCGTTGTATTGTCCATGTCCATGCCATCCTCTGAGAATCCTTTCAAGAACATGGTCTGGATGACCGGTTTTCCTTCCATACTCTTCAGGGCTTCCACAATCTTTTCTACGTCATAATGTCCCGTGGGGCGGTCCAACTGGCGGATATAGGCGGCATCCACGGTGTCCAGCTTCATGATGGCATTATCTACTTTCATCAGCGCCTTGCGGACATTGTCGTCCGTCACCTTTGTCGAATTGGACAAGACACTTACTTTGGCTTGGGGGAAATAGTGGTCACGCAAGGCCAGTGTATCGTCAATGATAGCGGCAAACTGGGGGTGTATGGTCGGTTCGCCATTGCCTGCAAAGGTCAACACATCGGGTTGCGGTCCATGTGCAGCCATCTCCTGCAGGCGCTGTTCCAATGCCGTTTTCACCTCTTCCCGGGTAGGCAAGGCCTGTCGGGTATGGTGTTGCTTGTTGTACCCGCATTCACAATAGATGCAGTCGAATGTGCAGACCTTACCGTCAGCGGGCAATAGGTTGATACCTAATGAGATTCCTAACCGTCGGCTTCTGACAGGTCCGAATATGGGCGAAGGGTATAGAACTGTGGCCATATATGATGCATATTGTTTGTTTCGTCTGCAAAAATAAGGAAGAATTGGATAGGTAGGTTGATTAGAAGATGAATTTAACAATTAAATGGAAACTTCACCGACGTAGATGCATGGTGAAAGGCAAATAATCAAAAGCAGATGGCGGTTATTATGGGCAAATTGCCTATCTTTGCACACGTAATTATAAAAAAGGAGAATCAACATGCCACTGAATTTGCCCGACAAACTGCCGGCTATAGACCTGTTGAAACAGGAGAATATTTTTGTGATAGACAATTCGCGTGCTTCCACGCAGGATATCCGTCCGTTGAAGATTGTGGTTCTGAACCTTATGCCACTGAAGATTACGACAGAGACGGACCTCATCCGTCTGCTTTCCAATACACCGCTTCAGTTGGAGATTTCATTCATGAAGGTGAAGAGCCACACGTCCAAGAATACCCCCGTTGAGCATATGAAAGCCTTCTATCGGGATTTCGAGCTGATGCGTGACGAGAAATATGATGGTATGATTATTACAGGTGCTCCCGTTGAGCACATGGATTTCGAGGAGGTGGCCTATTGGGATGAGATTTCCGAGATTTTCAGTTGGGCACGCACCCATGTCACCTCTACCTTATATATATGTTGGGCCGCGCAGGCCGGGCTGTATTATCACTACGGTGTTCCCAAATACAAACTGGACAAAAAGATGTTTGGCATTTTCGAGCATCGTGCAAGCAATCCTCTGCTTCCTATTTTCAGAGGCTTTGACGATATCTTTTATGTGCCGCACAGCCGTCATACCGAGGTGCGTAGGGAGGATATCCTGAAGGTGAAGGAGCTGGATCTTATCTCAGAGTCAGACGAGTCAGGAGTCTATATGGTGATGGCCCGTGGTGGTCGGGAGATTTTTGTGACAGGGCATTCCGAGTATTCCCCTTTGACCCTCGATACGGAATATCGTCGGGATCTGGACAAAGGGTTGCCCATCGATATGCCGAAGGGGTATTATCGGGACAATGACCCGGCGAAAGGTCCCCTCGTCCGTTGGCGTGCCCATGCCAACCTCTTCTTCCAGAACTGGCTCAACTACTATGTCTATCAGGAAACCCCGTTTGACATCAATGAGATAAAATGATCCGTCAGCGCGAAATAGAACTGTTGGCTCCTGCCAAGAATCTGGAGTGCGGTATAGAGGCCATCCGTCATGGAGCTGATGCGGTCTATATCGGTGCAGCCCGTTATGGGGCAAGAGCCTCTGCCGGAAACAGTGTTGACGATATCCGTACTCTGGTGGAGTATGCCCATCTCTTTCGGGCTCGTGTCTATGTCACGGTCAACACGATATTGCGTGACGAAGAACTGGCAGATACCCGGCAGCTGATATGGCAACTCTACGAGGCTGGGGTGGACGCCCTCATCGTACAGGATATGGCTATCCTGCGTATGGACCTTCCTCCTATAGCCTTGCATGCCAGTACACAGATGGACAATCGTACACCGGAGAAAGTACGTTTCTTGGCCGATGCAGGTTTTACCCAAGTGGTGTTGGCGCGCGAACTTTCGTTGGATCAGATAAAGAATATCCACCAGGAAGTTCCCTCTGTTCCTTTGGAAGTCTTTGTGCATGGAGCACTGTGTGTCAGCTATAGCGGTCAGTGCTATGTCTCCGAGGCCTGCTATGGCCGCAGTGCCAATCGGGGCGAGTGTGCCCAGTTCTGTCGGTTGGCCTTCAACATGGAGGATGCCGATGGCCGCCTCATTGTCCGCGACAAGCACCTGTTGTCGCTCAAGGACCTCAATCAGAGCGACCGTCTGGAGCAATTGCTCGATGCCGGTGCCTCTTCATTCAAGATTGAAGGCCGCTTGAAGGATGTCACCTATGTGAAGAATGTGGTAGCCTGGTACCGTCGGCAGTTGGATGTCATTATCAGCCGGAGACCAGAATATCGCAGGGCTTCATCGGGAAAGGTCGGACTGAATTTCAAGCCACAGCCCGACAAGAGTTTCAACAGAGGATTCACCCACTATTTCTTGGAGGGACGTACCCCCGACATATTCTCCTTCGACACCCCCAAGTCCATGGGCGAAGAGATGGGGACGGTGAAAGAGGTCCGTGGAAACAGTTTTACGGTATCGGGCGTGAAGCCCTTCAACAATGGCGACGGTTTGTGCTATATCGATTCCCACGGAAAGTTACAGGGATTCAGAGTCAACCGGGTAGATGGCAACAGACTCTTTCCGCAGGAGATGCCACCTAAACTCTTGCCACGTACACTCATATTCCGGAACCTCGACCAGAAATTCGAACAAGAGCTTCTACGCAAGTCGGCCGACCGCCGGATCAGGGTAGAGGGGCTTTTGGGCGAAACACCGTTCGGCTTCTCTCTGACACTGACTGACGAGGATGATACGTCGGTCAGCATCACCATCGTCTCCTCCAAGGAAAAAGCCCGTACGCCACAGGCTGATAATCTGTACACACAACTCTCCAAATTGGGGAATACCCCCTTCGAACTCACCTCCTTGCAGGTAGAGTGGACAGATAATTGGTTCGTCCCCTCTTCGGTATTGGCCGAGTGGCGTCGCCGTGCAGTGGAGCTGCTTCTTCGTGCCCGGCGTATCAATTATCATCGGCCGGCAACCGGCATAAGGAAAGAGGGCATCTCCTATCCGGCACATTCATTGACCTATATGGGTAATGTGATGAATCGTGAGGCCGAATCTTTCTACCATGCCCATGGTGTCGTGTCCGTTGCTCCGGCCTTCGAGGCTCATCGCCCCAAGGGAGAACAGGTAGTGATGACGTGCCGTCACTGTTTGCGTTACAGCATGGGGTGGTGTCCCGTACACCATCGCAACGTCTCTCCCTATCGCGAGCCATACTATCTTGTCTCATCCGATGGCCGTCGGTTCCGCCTCGAGTTCGATTGCAAGCATTGCCAGATGAAGGTGGTAATGAAGGGTGAAGGGTGATGGGCGGCTTTGCCTTAACGGTGAGAGGTGAGCGGCGGCTACGCCTTAGCGGTGAGCGGAAGCCTTCGGCCGGTTGAACGTTTAACGAATAGGCGATACATATCATTTCTTTGTCATTCTGACGACTGTAGGGAGGACGAATCTCTGGACAGATATTTCAGTACACTGCAGCGATATCCCAGTACACTGCAGCGATATTCCAGTACTGCTTAGGCAGTATTCCAGTATTTCCCAGGAAGTACTGCAGTATTTTCCAAGAAGTACTGAGATTCGATTTGTCTCTTCCAGATTTCAGTCGGTCTCTTGTCATCCTGACGATAGGAAGGAACTCTTGCACTTCCAATCAGCGGATGCCCCTTTGAACTTACGGTAGAACTGTTGGATGTGCCAGAGATTCTTCCTCCCTACAGTCGTCAGAATGACAGGGAAATGATACGTACCGCCAATTCGTTAAACGTTAATCGTTCAACCCAGCCGAAGGCTTCCGCTCACCGCTCATCCGCTCATCCGCTCACCGTTAAGGCAAAGCCGCCCGTTCCCTTTCACCCTTCATTTCGCTCACCGTTTAAGGCAAAGCCACCCTTCACCCTTCACCTTTCACAGCAACCTTCCCACTCTCCCTTCTTCCGTCAGGATAAGTCACGATATAGAGATAGGTAGCCGGTGTATTGCTTACTTTCACCTCTGCCTGTCCATGCGTAAATCGTGCTTCGCCCACCTTCACGGCATCCATGGTATAGACTTTCATCTTCACGGCATCGGGGGCGGTGCATAGGATGGTTGAGGCTGTGATTAGGATTGTCCAATGCTTAAACTTCTGATAACTGATGCTTGCTGTCGGTGGTGGATTATATGCAAAGGTCACCTCTTTGAAGACATTCCATTGTTCATCTTTGGTCCTGTATATCTCTTTCCATTCTTGTGGAATTGTTAAAGACGGGACTCCTGAGTTGGGGTGAAAAGAAAACACGTCCTTTCCCAATGCAGGAACTTCGTCAGATAAGAATATGTAGTTCCAGTAGTTGAATGCCATACTGCTATTGTGAAAAGCATAATCCTCTATCTTTTTCAGCGTATGTGGGAAATATATCTTATCGCTCGCCGAATTTTCAAAGGCTCTTTCCGCGATAATTTCTACTCCTTCTGGTATGATGTCTCTGCCACTTGTGTAACTTGCATGATGTAATATCTTTTTGTCGATTGAAAGAATGTAAATGCCGTGGTTGTCATCAGTGTATTCTACGCAGTATTCATTGTCAGCAGAAAGCCAAAGTCGATTCCTATAGGGGCTAAGAACATATGCCCCTCTCTTTGGAAATTTCCCTGTAAGTTCCACATCTGAATTACATTCGCAGAAAGCACTGTCCCCTACATAGACGCATATCTTTGGTAGAATAATTTTTGAATCGTAATAATATTCCGTAGCGTAGAAAGCCTTTGCAGGTATCGTGTCAATATCTGCATTTTTCAGATTCAGTTCCCGTAGTTTGGGGAACTTGTTGTCACGCAAGAAAGCATAGTCATTATCAGTCAACGTTCCTGTGATATTCAATGTCTGTAAAGACTGAACTTGTTCCTGATCCAACAGGTTTTCTAACGATTCTCCATCAACATGTACTGTGACAGTTTGAGAATATCCGAATAAAACTCCTGTTAACAGGATGAAGATGAGTAGATTTCTTTTCATAAGGCATTCGTTTTTATGATAAGTTCGCAAATATATATATAATTTTGAATAAGTAGGGAATCATACTGTTTTTTTTGCATGATTCCCTACTTGAGTTTAATAAATAGCCCCTTGCGGCATATTCATTGCTCCTCCTTTATCCACTTGTAGGTTACCGCCTGTAGAGCGCAAGTTTATTGTGGAGTTTTGAGTGAGATTCAATGTTCCACCATCCTTTATTACTATATCCGCATTTGTAATAGTTCCGCCTTCGACATTCAGTATAGCACCATCCATTACGTAAATTCGGTATGGTTTCCTCATATTGAGTGTTACACCTTCAGGGATGGTAAATGTACCTGAACGGACAATGATGTCATTGGAATATGTGCCTCCATTCCATGTAGTATTGTTTGTTATCACCCATTGGTCTTTATATCCACTGACATATTCAGATGTGTTTTCCGTGTCAAATTGAGCGCGTCCCCATTCAATAGCAGAGGATTTTCCTTGGGTCTCCCAAACATATATGAAACCGACATTGTCTCCCACTATAATTTCATTGAGTCCATCGTTATCCGTGTCAGATACGCATAAACCATTATGTATGGGATCTACGGTCCTTAATGGAAATCCGATAATGTCGTTACCTTGATTGTCTAATGCATATATTTTATTATCCTCGTGAAAAACAATATCAATGGATGAATCCCCGTTGATATCCGCCAAAATGGGGGTAGTTATATTTCCCTTATATGCCTCCATCGGAAATAGCCCGGTAATCTCACGATTGAAACATAACGTGCCATCGCTGTTCCATGCTTTTACGCAATCAGAACCTATTGTAACCAACTCAAGCAGGCCGTCGCCGTCAATATCTCCGACAGACACGCTGTGACAGATTCCTACTCCTGGAACAGTCTCTGTTCCTCTGTTGTATGGTATTGAAGCTGAGTTGGTCGTACCGTCAAAACCCGAAAGACAAGTTCCATCTTGATTCACCACATAGATATAGCTTGGATTTGTCTGGCTTGCTACGATGACCTCCTTTTCATTGTCATTGTCGAAATCACCTACGATAGGGCTTGAAGTCAAAAGTCTGTTATAACTGTCTTGGAAAAAGACTTTTCCATCTTTTAAGTTTCCATCATGGTTCCAAACATAGATTTTATTAGAATTGGTGGTGATAATTTCTTTGTTGTCATCATTATCAAGATCTGCCACAGCTATAGTACCATAATGATTATTCAATGTGTCCTTGCCCAAGAAGTCCAGTAAATTGCCATTACAGTCAAAGATTCTTATTCCTGCAGTTCCTGTCATGCCGGTTATTTCTTCCGTACTGCGGACGATAATCTCTTTCTCTCCTTTTCCATCTGACGCATTTATATCAGTTACAGTTGCACTCCTATAAAACAAAGAATTAACTTGAGTATTCCACAACAAGTCTGGCAGATTGTCCCCATCCTTATCTATGGATGAATAACAAATGACATGATTGTCCGTTTGGGGAATAAGATGACGTGTTGGCACGATAACACACGGCTCCCCTGTACCATAGATATCAGCGACTGTAGGTGTAGCTTCTATTCTCCAAGGTATTTCTGCATATCCACTGAATGTGGTGACATTGTAATCTATGTCAAATGGATCTGTTCCATCAGGATTGGCAATAACAATAGTACCTTTTTCTCCCACGTTGTCTATCGTCGTACGTCTGGCAGATAGAATGATTTCTTTTTGTCCGTCGTAGTTGAAATCCATTGTGGTTGCTTCTCCGATATAATTGTTCTCATAGCCGGTCAGCGAAATAGGGAACAGACCGCTCGTAGGGTAAACCGTCCACGCTTTGATTGGAGCAGACTGTTCACCCTCTATGAGTGAATTGTTAACGGCTGATATTCTATAATAGTAATCTTTCGTTGTATCCAATTCTTCGTCAATGAAATAATTGCCGGTCAGTGGTAATTTATTCAGTCTTACATACGTCCCGTTCACGGTTTCTGAACGGTAAATATGGTAACCGTAGGCATTGTACACATTGTCCCAATATAATGTGATTGAATTTTCATTTGATTTGAATCTTACAATAGTGTCATTGGCCGCAATAGCCACAGATGTCAAATCAACGATAGAACTGTCTAATAGTAAAGTCCCACTGTACAATTTCGTTTTCAGATTCAGAGAGTTTCCCACTTGATGGTCATTGGCAATGGTAATGTTCCATCGGTTGGCATTCTGATAAGAAATATTACTGATACCAGGGGACAACGCCTCCACTTCAACATGAAGATTGGAAGTGGGAATTTTTCCTGTCTTAATGAATTCAGTCGTAATGGTGTATGTGTTTCCTGCTGATACAGAGTTGTTTGGCGATTTGGTGTGTGATACAATTTTGTATTTAGGTGTCATTAAATCTACGCGGAACGTATCAATATCATAGAAACCGTTTTCTTTGCTCATAGCAAGATAAAAAACAACAGCGTTGAAATCCTTACGCGAAATATCTGGGGCATCACCACTAACTGTAAATCTAAAGTTCTCAGCTGTTGTCAAATCATCACCACTGTCAATACTCCCATAACTGATAAAATCCTTTGTCAGGTTTATGTAGGGCGATTCTGTATATAATTGTGCTGTCACATGATTGGATGTGAACAGTCCGTCATTCTTGATGGAAATGTTCATTCTTACATCCTCTCCTGGCGAAATAACGCCATTGTTGCCAGATAAGAAGGCAATACTGTCTATGGTTAATGTCGGTTCTACCACTTGTACAGGAATGGTTGCTTCAAATGGTTTGAAGTTTTTTGCAGTTACAGTGACTGTTATATTCCCTCCCGTAAGCGGTTGGAAATAGAACGTATGTACTTCGGTATCAGAAATTCTTGCAATAGTATAGATTTCTGTATCTTTCATGATGCAAACCGTTGCCGATTTTCCTACTGGCAGATTGTTAACTTGTACAGAAACTTCTGTAGTCTCTTCGTGATGAGCGACAGTATATTCTGGCGAAACGGATACATTCAGAGTTTGGGGTATGTCTGTCCAAATAGGCATCTCTGGGTCACCAAGAAGGTGGCGGCGATGACAAGTGTGATGTGTCGCATGAACTAATTTTAAATGAACATACCCTATCCTTGAATCAAGTTTCTTTGTATATAAATTATTTAGAAAAACTTGAAATTGTGCTTCCTCTGTACTCCATCCAACATCAGAATTACCTATGTATGCAATTGTATTTCCTTTTCTTAAAAAATCCCATCCGATACAATTTTGGCTGAAATTTGCACTATTACAACTTCCTGAGAATAAAATGTTTTGATAATCGGAGTTTTCAAGTCCACTCAGATGTGTGGCATATATGCCTTCTCCCTTCACTGTAGAGGACGTTCCTATTTGAAATGTATGTCCATGATCATCATGTAGTACAATATGGGAATATCCGTGAGAAAGATTCCCATTTAGTGCTGAAATGAAATTGTTTCTATTGAGTTCTGCTCCGAAAGTTTTATCATAGTTTGTGTGCGATGTTCCAATACAATTACAGTTAAAGTGATCAAATAGATACCAATAATTCCAATTTTCGGGGTAATGTGATTTTCTATAGCGGTCAAAATCATTCATTTTCCCTAATGTGTAATTGTCTCCAATAAAGCCTGATGCTATTAATAAATTTCTGATATATGAATAGTCTATATCTAAATCACTTTTTTCATAATGTATCAATTTATCAATGTATTTGTTTGCTTCTTGAATCGTAGATACAGGTAAACGTCCCATGCATATATTTCTTGTCTTACTGCTTTCCAATTCCATTGTTTCCCAATTCTTTATTGCAAAATTTGGATCCACATAACATGCATCAGTCGGGAATAATTGGCCCTCTGTAGGATTTTCACTCTTTATTTTTCTTGATGGAATAATGTTGATATCTCCTCCTAAAAGCAGGTATAATCCTTCTTCTCCCCATTTGTTCCCGAAATCTACGATAAAGTTCCTTATTTTATCAACAAGGTCAGCACCTGTATACTCTTCTTTAATTTCTTCCACAGTTTTGATAATGGTCGGAACTCCTTTTTTTGTTTTCCAATCGGCAAGTCGCTGGAATTCGCCTTTTAGTTCTTCATTTGTAATGATGATATAGTCTGGAATGACATTCTTTTGTACAGAAAAGTTGGGGTCGGCGGTACGTGCATTCCTTGGAAACGTTACAGGAGTGTTCTTTACGTCTTCGCTGTTCTCCACAAGACCTGCGACATAAGCACGGACAGACAAAGCTCTTTGTTCCGAAATCTTGGGAGCATGAAATAATTGGTTCGTGGTTGAAGAATAGTTCAAAGAACAGGAAATGTTCCTTTTGTATAAGATTTTACTATTTGGCAAATACGCGAATGGATATAATGCAATTTCTACAATACGGAATCCCATGACTTTGTTGTCAGATATAATCTGAGCTTCAATATTGGGATACAGTGCAGTTTGACCGTATAGGTTAGGATTGGGACCTGCAAATTCTACGTCATCATTGCTTCCATTAATTTGTGGAGGTTGTACAGGATATATGGTACAGTTCTCCATCAGTGTACTTGTTGTGCAAGTGCTTATCTGCAATGATACATTGGTTGCATCAATGGGGATTGCATACGATTTATGGATTACGGGGATTTCCGGATATCCAATACTGTCGGTATAAAACCGATATCCAAAATTGATTCGACTGAAACCGTTTTCAGTTACAATGGAATAGTCTTCCGTTGAAATGTTTGCCCCAGTTTGTATCTGCGCACATAGGTGAGAGGAGCAAACTAATGTTATGATAATAATGAATATATATTTTTTCATAATCTGTTTTTTATTGACTGATTAAATGAATAATATTCTCTCTCTTCCGAAGAACCATTGGGAGATCCTGCATTTATCCATTCCCCATGCAATGGCAAGGCATCCGATGATGGTAAAAGGAACCGTAAAGATCGCAAAGCAGAATCCCGATTGGTCGAACATGAAGAAGGGTTGATAGAAGCGCGAAAACATGGTGAACAGTGGGGAGAATAATAGTATGACCAACGTGTTTCGTCCGATAGCGCAACATAAAGATTTGGCCTTTGCATGTAATTGGGGGTAAATCCATAGGGCTAAACTGATTGTAAGGTAGGTAATGCAGACTCCCGAGAGTTTCAAACCTAATAAATTCTCTTGTTTGCTACAGAGAATGACGAGCGGAAGAATACTCCATGCAGAAGGCTGGAACAATGAAAGGAACTTCACTGCGCTATTTCTGATAGCAATCCCTATCAGGAAATACATCGAATAAGCAAAATTTATAATTCCTGAACTCTCGGAGATTCCCCAATAGAACATTCCCAGCATAATGAGGAAAGATAATGACGACAGCCTCCTTGTAGCAAGTTTGTAGGTGTAGTAATGAATTATTCGGCAGATGAGCAGTGTATGCAGGTACCAATAAGGTCCGATAGGGTCAATAAATACTCTGGTGATTACCATCTGCAGATTAAGTTCGCCTATATGTTCGCGCACAGGCATAAATGATGCAGCCAATACGTATCCCATTTCCATGATGGCATAGGGAACAAACAACCACCACACCGAACGTATAAATTGCTTTTCGTTTTTATCTGCTGATGACAGATATCCTGACAGAATGAGGAATATTGGCATATGGAACGTATATACCACATTTTTTATATAGGGATAGTGGTCGCCTATATAGACTAAATGAAAGAGTACCATCAGAAGGATGAAGATACTTTTCAGGTAATCCAGTTGTGGTAGATACATTTTCATGCCAATAACCTTGATATTTTCTATTTCGTCAGAATCATCCTCTTTGTGTCAATCACCTTTCCGTCTGCTATGAGGGAGTAGAGATACATTCCTGCAGACAGCATTCCGCCACTTACCGTAACAGATGATTCGCCACGCTCCGTCAGGGGTATCTGTTGGATCTGTGTACCATTCATGTCGTAGATATAGATGTTAGCAGTCTGTACGGTTTCGGGCAATGTATAGTCAATAGCAGTGTTTTCGGTGAAAGGATTGGGATTGTTCTGTTTCAGCATGGGGATAGTCATAGCTGTGGATTCTTCAATGCCTGTGGCTGCTCTGGCTGCGCGGCTCATCATCACTACTCCACCGTTATCTTCTTGAGCATTGAGACGGGCATTCAGTTCGTTGATGGATTGTACGAGTAGAGGTATCATTTCTATATAATTGATGCAGAGTTCACCGTTTTGTCCTTCATAAACAAGTTCGGGGTAAACCTGTTGAAGTTGTGCGGCTACCAATCCGTAATGGTTTCTCTGTAGAGCTTGAATTTCGGTTGTGGATAAAGTGGCTGTTTCCATAGTGTCTCCTTCGGCCAAGATTGATGCTGTGGCTGTGGGATGGTTCATGTTGAATCGGATGGTGGATAGTTTGGATAACTTCTCTGTTGCAGATTCTTCGTCGATATCGTAAGTGACAGTTTGATTGGAAGATGCATTGTTTGTTGCAGCACTTGGTGAGAGCAGATTTCCATATATGTACCTTGTCACATAAACAGAACCATTAAAATATCCTGCATATTTTCCTCCTAAAGGAACCCCATTGTCTGCTTCTGCCGTTCCGTATATGCCTGCACCATTTTGAGAACCAAGTATTGTCCCAAACACTCCATAGTTGTAGCCCGATGATGTGTTGCCAGCTTGTCCCCATATACCGTATGCTCTTCCACTACCGCTGGGCGTTGATGGAAATACCTTTCCACTTACTCCTATATTGAAGTTTCCATCAACTGGAACCGTATTTCCTTCTATCGCTTTCCACCAGTTGAACGTTATTGTTGGAGAGCCGATTCTTCTTACATATAAGCCTCCATTGTTTCCTGTCATGCTATTATTAAACTGAGAATTTCCCGCATATCCTACAGCAAAGTTGCTGACGGGCGTTTCTGTCGTATTGATGGCTGTACGACCATTGTTATGTATTCTCAACTGTGCCTGTGCACCCAATGTTGCAAGCATCATGCCTGCAATAAATAAAATCTTTTTCATACTGATAAATTTAAAATTAATATTCTTTTCAAACCGGGGAGCCCGCCAATATCTTGGCAGGCTCCCGTTTCCTCTTCTTATAAAACTCGTAATAGAATGTATTCTTTATTCCTGTCCGTCAGCTACTACAAACTCTCCGCTCACGCTCTCTCCGCTGAGTTGGTTTGTGACCGTGACGGTTCCCATGGCGAGTCCTGCAACCGGTACGGTAGTGACCGTTCCGTTGACCGCTGGCAATGATTGTTGGCTGATGGTTGCTCCCGTCATGGCATTGCTGACAAGTCGGATCGTAGCCATGTCGTTCTGTGAGCCAAGGAGTTGGTGCCCATTGTTGTCTTCCTAAGACCGCTTGGCCTCCGACTTAGCAATGCCATGACGGGAGCAACCATCAGCCAACAGTCTTTGCCGGCTGTCAACGGAACGGTCACATCCGTACCGGTTGCAGGACTCACCATGGGAACAGTCACGGTCACAAACAAAA
>JAZQAG010000015.1:0-15443 GCA_045545095.1 Phocaeicola sp.
ATCAGGTTGGGGAAAATGTTTTTCCAGGTAAGAGAGAAAAAAGGAGAAGAATATCCATGCAAAAGGAAACTTTTGGAAACAGAATGAATTATTTACGGACAAGCTGCAATATTTACCGAAAATTATAATTACCTTTGCGGCTAAGATTTAAAATAAAGGCCTTATTTAAACATGAATCAAAGCTTAAATTCTGAAAGGAAATATTGGTTTGCGATGCGAGCTACATATTGCAGAGAAGAAAAAGCAAAATTGATTCTCGAAGAAAATGGGATAGATTGCTTTATCCCTATGCACTACAAATTAGACAAAAGGAAACGAAGAAAAGAATTAACCCCAATCATACGTTGCCTTCTTTTTGCACATTCAACTCCAACCGCCATACAAGCCATTAAAGAAGGTCTTCCCTATTTACAATACATCACAAACAAAAGAAAGAAATGTAAAATTATTATCCCTGACACAGAGATGGAGCAGTTTATCAGAATTAATTCATCTTACGACGAGGGGTTATTATATCAAAATCCAGAAGATATAAACTTCGACAAAGGGACCAAAGTACGCATAACCGGAGGAGTTTTTGATGGTATTGAAGGCGTTTTTGTCAGAATAAAAGGGAAAAGGGATAGAAAAGTGGTTGTTTCCATTGACAATATTATAGCCGTAGCCATGGTCACAATCCCAGCCGAATACATCGAAGTTATTAAAGAATAATAGAAAAAAGGATTCTTTTATATCATAGAAGTAGGTAATAAAAAAGAGGATTTGTCAAAACAAACCCTCTTTCCCTGTTGGACTACCAGGATTCGAACCTGGAAAAACAGAACCAAAACCTGTTGTGTTACCATTACACCATAGTCCAATCATCAGGTGCTTTCTGTTAAAAAGCGGTGCAAAGATAGTGCTCTCTTGCGAATTATCCAAAAAAAAAGCGGAGAAAATTCATTTTAGGCACGGATTTCACGGATTACACAGAAGCTGTATCACTTATATGTTTTCCAATCCTGTGAAATCCGTGCCCAAGATTTTTTACTTCGCAATCACCAAATAATAGTTCTTCTTGCCACGTTGAACAAGCAAATATTTGCCGTTCAGCAGATCGGCCGTGGTGATGGTTTGGTCAAAGGCACCCAGTTTCTCCTTATTCAGCGACACGCCACCACCTTGAACAAGCTTGCGCATTTCCCCTTTAGAAGGGAATACGGCGGCACTCTCTACAAAGAGGTCAACGGCTTTGACACCTTCAACGAGCAGATTCTTGTCAATCTCAAACTGAGGAACACCTTCAAATACGGCCAACAGAGTTGCTTCATCCAATTTATGCAAAGCTTCGCTGGTAGCGTTTCCGAACAAGATGCCCGATGCCTCTACAGCCGCGTTGTATTCTTCCTCGGAATGTACCATGATAGTAACCTCTTTGGCCAGACGCTTCTGCAACAAACGCAGATGCGGAGCCTCAGTATGTTCGGCAATAAGAGCATCAATCTCATCTTTTTCGATAGAGGTGAATATCTTAATGTAACGAGCAGCATCCTCGTCACTCACGTTCAGCCAGAACTGGTAGAACTTGTAAGGTGAGGTGTAGTTGGGGTCAAGCCAGATATTACCGCTTTCCGTCTTTCCGAATTTACCTCCATCAGCCTTAGTAATGAGAGGACAAGTCAGCGCATAAGCTTCGCCACCAGTCGTACGGCGAATCAGCTCCGTACCCGTAGTGATGTTTCCCCATTGGTCACTACCTCCCACTTGCAACTTACAGTTCTTGTGAGTATTCAGGTAGAGGAAGTCATATCCCTGCAGGAGTTGGTAAGTAAACTCTGTGAATGAAAGACCGTCGCGTGCCTCACCGTTCAAACGTTTCTGCACACTGTCCTTAGCCATCATATAGTTCACGGTGATGTGCTTACCGATGTCACGTGCAAAATCAAGGAAGGTAAAGTCCTTCATCCAATCGTAATTGTTTACTAACTCAGCCTTATTTTCAGCATCGCTATTGAAATCAAGGAACTTTTCCAACTGCTTTTTGATACAAACCACATTGTGACTCAAAGTTGCTTCATCAAGCAGATTACGTTCTTGCGACTTTCCCGAAGGGTCACCAATCATACCCGTAGCTCCACCGATGAGAGCCAACGGCTTGTGTCCGCAACGTTGCAAGTGGCGGAGCATCATCACACCGCACAAGTGCCCGATGTGCAACGAATCGGCCGTAGGGTCAATACCCAAATAAGCCGTTACCATCTCTTTCGAGAGCAATTCTTCAGTGCCCGGCATCATGGTGTGCAACATGCCGCGCCATCTCAGTTCTTCTACAAAATTCATCGTATCTTTAATTTTAATATTTTTCTTTATTTTAATTAGACGGCAAAATTACGACCTTTTTAGCGAATAGACAAGAAATAAAAAAAGGTTTTACTATCTTTGTACCAAATTATCAATTTATTATTGAAAACAACATGGGAGAATTTAATGAAGCAAAAGGCCGCAAAGTTGCGATAAGCATTGTATCGGCCAATGTGTTTTCTATTGTGTTACTGATTGTCAGCAGCGTGGTGTTTATTGTCCCCTTCTACCTGATTTGGGGAAAAGCAGATTTGGGAAGTGAAAAAAGTATGTTCGGGGTTGCCGGTCTCTGGTTGCTCATAGCCTTTTTAGTAGGTATTGTGGTGCACGAGTTGTTGCACGGCATCACGTGGGCCTGCTATGCCAAAGGCGGATGGAAGAGCATCAGCTTTGGTGTAATGTGGAAAATGCTGACTCCCTATTGCCATTGCAACGAGCCGATGGGCGTCAAAGCCTATCTGGCCGGAGCCTTGATGCCGTTGCTGGTGTTGGGTATTATCCCTGCCGTAGTTTCTCTGATTATCGGTAGCATTCCTCTGTTGGCATGGGGCATCCTCTTCATAGCTGCTGCTTCCGGTGATATCTGGATGAGTTGGTTGCTGACCAAGGAAGACCCTGAAAGCACTATACTTGATCACCCCACCGAAGCGGGTTTTTATGTTTTTGACAAAAAAGAAACTGAAACTATTTCCAAAGAATCGCCAAACAAAAATGAATGAAATAAAAGGAAAAATGCCTGAGACAAGACTTAGTTGCGTGGATTGCGGCACACAAAACTGCAAATTCAAAGACCGTACATATCCCGACTTCTGCCCTACTGTAAATTTGGAAGATACAGATTTGCAATGGGCACTTGAGCGATACGGAGATGGACGCAACCACGATATTATGGTGGCCAGTGCTGAAGTGGAGTTCGAAGGCTATTGCCAATGGACACGTGTGCAGGAAATTATGGAGTTTGCCCATAAGATTGGTGCCCAGAAAATCGGAATAGCCAATTGTATAGGCCTCATTAATGAAGCCCGCACTTTTGCCCGCATTCTCCGGGCGAATGGTTTCGAACCTTACGCTATCATTTGCAAGGTAGCTGGCAAGGCAAAATCCTCCATCGGTATTCCTAAGCAATGCGAAGAGATTGGTGCAGCTATGTGTAACCCCATCCTGCAAGCCCGTCTATTGAATGAAGCTAAAACCGATTTGAACGTCGTTATTGGCCTTTGCGTAGGACATGACAGCCTTTTTTACAAATATTCGGAGGCGTACGTCACCACTTTAGTAACCAAAGATCGCGTAACGGGCAATAATCCCGCCGCCGCACTCTACACTTCAGGGTCATACTACAAGAAGAAGTTCAACTTATAATCCGCAAACAATTTATTTATCACACAGGAATAACACTTACATGTACACTACTATCCTCCAATCCCTCCATCAATATATTGATACAGAAAAAGCAATCATACTTCCTCGTTTCTTTAAAACGGGGAAAGGGGAATATGGCGAGGGAGACAGATTTTTAGGGGTCACAGTGCCAAACATCCGCCTGGTAGCGAAGCAATACAGTAATGCACCATTGGAAGTAGTGAACCGGCTACTTGATAGCGAGTGGCATGAGTGCCGTATGTGTGCATTACTGATACTCGTCATACAATACAAAAAGGCTACTAAAGAACTCAAACAGAAAATCTTCGACCTCTATCTAAGCCGTACAGATCGTATCAACAACTGGGATCTTGTGGACCTTTCCGCGCCAAACATTGTAGGCGAACACTTATATCCTTGTACTGACCATACTATCCTTTACCAATTAGCCGATAGTCCTCTGTTGTGGGAACGACGCATTGCTATGGTCAGCACTCTTACATTCATTCGTCGAGGTGAATTTAATGACGCATTTTCATTAGCCGACAAACTGGTTGACTCCCGCCACGACCTGATGCAAAAAGCCGTCGGTTGGATGCTCCGCGAAATGGGAAAGCGCGACATAGCCTTATTGCGCATGTTTCTGAACAAACATGCTTCTACCATGCCGCGCACCATGCTGCGCTATGCCATAGAAAAGATAGAAGCAACAGAAAGAGCAGAGTGGATGGCAAAGAAACAAAAAAGTCATTAATCAGTCTTTCACAATCGATGTCAACGGATATCGGTTTCCTTTTATATTTTTTAGAAAAGCTTTGGCCGAACCAAAATTGAGGAAAAGGTCAAGGCGAACGGGCAAATGATTTTTATCATCTGTAACATAGAATGTTATAACCTCTTTTTCGCGTCCTTTTCTATCATATTCTACTAAAGAAAAGACAAGACAACGATAAACCGTTTCGTTATCATCTTCTGCCTCAAAATTCTTTTTCCCACGATAGATTAAAGTCTGCTCTTCCACCTTTCGCCCCGTTGCCATTTGAAAGTGTATTTTATCCCCGACCTTATAATCTTTAGGATCAAATGAACGCGCCCGTTGGAGAATGCTCAGCATATCATAAATGCATTCATTCATCGTTGTATCATTCAATCTGATACTTCCGTCTTTATGCAATCTGCGTTGACGGGCATGATTCCTACCTTCAGGATAATCGAACCAAGCCTCATCCACCGTATATCGTTTTCCCTCTTCTGCTCCTTTACGAAAATACCAAGGTTCCATTTGCAAAGACATTTTACTCACAAGGGTATCACGCATCTTAAAAAAGAAATCTGCTTTTTTATTTGTCGTAGCCACCAAGGATGTTTCATAGCCTCTCCCTTTCGGCATAGACACTTCTTTTGTAGAGAGGTATGATGTTCCGGCTTTTACCCACACAAACTTCCAGTTAAAGAACATTTCATACTCCAACATTTCCCCGCTTTTGAAAGCCTTATTTTCAAAAGGACACTGAGCCACCACTTGCATAGCAAATCCTCCAAGCAGCCCAATCAGTAAAATAGGAACTTTTAGTAATCGCATCTCGTTTCTGTTACTTCTTATTTTTCCTACGCTCTCGCTCTGCATTTTTATTTTGCTTTTTTTTCTCAGTTTCAGGCTTTTGTTTGGTAATATCCAAAGGTTTCTGCTCCATTATAGGTACAGTCTCAATATTCCAATCCTGCCTTAAGTCCCATAATGCACGAACCTCTAAAGGCTGAGGATAATAGAAAACTCTTTCTGCTTGACGTTTTTCACCATAAAGTCCCGTATCCCACTCACCATTTTCATTCGCATCATCGACTAAACGGGCATAATATTTTCCCGGATTAAGGAAGAAAAAATCTACCCGTCCCTTCTCGACCCTTTGGCTACGTACAGGAGAATCCTGCGCATTTAACAACTGAACAAATGCCCCTTTTGACAAATGTCCACCTGATATATCAAAAGTCAACGTACCATAGTCATCCAAAGAGCGCATTTTCATATTCTGTTTTATTTTATTGGTATGTAGTCCATAAATACCAACAAATGCAGCAGAGTCTATAGAGAGTTCATATTCTTTTTCCGGTCTCCATTCCGCCAACAGACGATACCTTCTGACTTTGCCTTCCACAGGTTCAAAAATATACGGAATGTCTTTCCACAAAGTATCCACTTTCAGACGAAGATGAATCGCTTCTTCATTAATCGTTGCCAACGGTTCATCAAAATCCACATAAACCGTACCATGCACATCCTTTATCGTTTTTACTTTTGCGGTAAGGAATTTTATTGGTGGCAATGTATCAGTCAACTCCTCTCCCTCTTTCAATCTACGGCGTTTGCGTTTCAACTGTTTTTGAAACTCTTCCATCTCCTTATCTTTCTCTTTCTGTATCATCTGACGCGTCTTTTTCGAAGCCATATTAAATGTATCCGTCTGAAGAGCCAACTCCCCAAGCGAATCGGTAGAAAGATAAGTGACAACCATTTCTAAGGTATCTATATTACATATAGTAGTATCTTTTATCCAATAATGTACCGTATCATTGTGTTCACTCGGTTCAAGTACGAACGCGTTATTCGCATCAAAATTCAGTCCTTCAATGCGAGGGAGAGAATCTGAAGGTGCCGAAAAATAAAATGAAAATTTATTGGGTGTCAACCTTTCATTTTTCAACAAATACCGATTATCCATTTTTTCCTTGAAAGCCAACATTACGATATTATCTGGAAGATAACGTGTATATGAAACATCCATGATTGTATCATACGTCAGGCTATCTACCCACAACGTATCCTGCCTAACGGCCGGTTCGCTATATGGAATGACCAACGAATCCATAAAAGCGATCATTTCACTCTTTTGACTGAACTTATAATCCTGATCGCTATCCATAAGCCCATAAATATGGTACGAGCCAGGTGCCACACCTTTGATTGAGAAACGACCACGAGCATCTGTACGTGACATACGCTCAAAAGGAAGAGCAGTAAATGCAGTATCTGAAAGATCTGCATGAAGTCCCACCTGCATACCCTTTATTGGTTCCAGATTCGAAGCATCCAATACCACTCCACTAACTTCCATTGAATCAATCACATCTCCAGTAGAAAAAGTAAAAGCAAATTGCCCCATGGGATTTCCCTCATTATTATCCGTGATTGCATCACCAAAATCAACAGAATAGGTCGTATTGGGTTTCAACGAATCTATCAATTCTACAATCACACGCTTGCCGTTGGATTTGATTTCAGGCATTTCCAACTGCGGTGGCGAGATTACAACTTTTTCCGAGGCATTCTGAAGTTTGATAAACTCATCAAATTCCAACACAATTCGTTTCTCCTTACTATTGAGCGCACCTATTGCCGGATGACTATTTACCATTACTGGAGGCGTTTCATCGTATGGCCCTCCATCCGGAGTACTCATGCGAGCACACGAAACTATCAACACCAGCACAAAGGCCAGACACAAATATTGGAATGAGTGAATCTTACTGTTCATTTTTATTTTTTATCACGATGAAACAACAACTGGGTAATCTTCCTTTTCCCCCACTCTTCTCAATTCAACTTCAACAACTCATCAATATACTCCCGAGTATTACTCAAGCGCGGGACTTTATGCTGGCCACCCAATTTCCCTTTTATTTTTAGCCAATCATGAAACAGGTCTGGCCTTGCCAAGACTACCTCAAGCCGTTGCAGGGTAATATCCTTGTAACGCTTTGCTTCGTAATCCGAATTCACTTGTTGCAATGTCCGGTCAAGAACTTCTGCAAAATGTTCGATTGAATCGGGCTGAACAGAGAACTCTATAAGCCATTGATGACGACATTTGGCGTCAGTTCCCATAAAGACTGGTGCTGCGGTGTATTCACTCACCTGAGCACCCGTCTGGGCACAGGCCATAGCAAGACCTTTTTCTGCATTTTCTACCACCAACTCCTCACCAAACGCATTTATAAAGTGTTTGGTTCGTCCTGAGATAACAAACTTATAAGGGTTTTTGCTTGTAAATCGTACGGTATCTCCTATCATATACCGCCAAAGGCCACACAGGTTACTGATAACCACAGCATAGTTACGTCCTATCTCCACACCACTCAAAGGAACTATATGTGGATTGTCTTTTCCTAATTCCTCCAAAGGAATGAATTCATAAAAGATACCATAATCCAACATCAGCATCATTGCCGGGTCCGAAGGGTCATTCTGTACACCGAAGAACCCTTCGCTCGCATTATATGTTTCCCGATATTGCATCCGTTCTCCCCGAATCAATTGCCTATACGTTTCCCGATAAGGAGCAAAACTGACTCCGCCATGGAAAAACACCTCCAAGTTTGGCCATATTTCATCCAATGTCGTTGCACCTGTTATCTCCAGAACCCTCCTGATAACGGCCATCATCCATGAAGGGACACCTGAAATATTGGTAATATTTTTACCAATGGTATCACGGGCAATCCGTTCCATCTTTTCCTCAAAATCACTCAGCAAAGCCACCTGTTTGGATGGGACTCTGAGTAAATTGGCCAAAGGGTTAATATTTTCTATAAGTATAGCAGACAAGTCACCTACCAAACTATGCTTCAGGTTATAATTGGGGGCATGGCTTCCACCCAATATCAATCCTTTACCATCAAAGAAACGGGAATCTGGTCGCGTTTGCAAATAATAGGCCACACAATCCACCGGCCCTTTATAGTGCATTTCCTGCAACCCCTCTTTGGTCACTGGAATAAATTTACTTTTATCATTCGTGGTTCCAGATGATTTGGCATACCAACGTACTTGGGATGGCCACAACACATTCTTTGCACCATGCCTCATGCGCTCCACATAAGGTTTGATATCATCATATGCCTGCACAGGAACCCGATTTGCATATTCCTCATACGTACGAATGGATCGATAGTCATATTTCATTCCCCATTCTGTAGCCCGAGCATCAGCAATCAATCGTTTCAGCTGCTTTTCCTGCAGGGATTCTGCTTCCGTATCATAAGCTTCCAATGCCCGCTGGCGTAAACAGAAGCCTTTACTTATCAGTTTTGTTATACTCATTTTCCACTTATCTTATATAAAATAGATAAATTTTAGCCGCAAAAGTAGTGTAAACTTATGAAAATACCTATCTTTACGCACTGAATTTAACTTACGTTTCGCATTTATAGACCGATAGGTTAATAAAGGGGAAATAGAGAACAACAAAGTTATGCGCATTGGAATACTTACATCAGGCGGAGATTGTCCCGGCATCAATGCCACCATACGTGGTGTATGCAAAACGGCCATTCACAACTATGGCATGGAAGTTATAGGAATCCACGGAGGTTTCAAAGGACTAATAGACCTCGACTTCGAGATTATGTCTCCAAGTTCACTTACCGGTTTGCTAACTATGGGAGGAACCATCCTTGGCACTTCTCGCGAAAAGCCTTATAGCAAAAAACAAGCTATACCAGGAGTGGACAAGCCTGCCATATTAAAAAGTAATTTTGAGAAATTAGGTCTGGATGCGGTCGTATGCATCGGAGGAAACGGCACCCAAAAAACGGCAAACAAAATGTCCAAAGCTGGTATCCCCGTTATAGGTATTCCTAAAACCATCGATAATGATGTGGCAGGAACAGATATTTGCTTCGGGTTTCAAACAGCCGTAAGCATCGCCACTGAGGCCATTGACCGTCTTCACTCTACGGCCAGCGCCCACCGAAGAGTCATGGTCATCGAAGTCATGGGCCATAAAGCCGGATGGATTGCCCTTTATAGCGGTATGGCCGGTGGAGGAGATGTCATCCTGATACCCGAACACGAATATTCCATGGAACGCATCTGCCAAGCCATCATGGAGCGTATGCACCGAGGCAAGAACTATGCCATCGTTGTTGTTGCCGAAGGACTTGAAACTCCCCAACCTGGGCGAGCCGGAGAATATATTGCCTCCACCATTGCAAGTCTCACAGGCATCGAATCTCGCGAAACAGTGTTGGGGTACACCCAACGGGGCGGTTCTCCTTGTCCCTTCGACCGCATACTATCCACCCGCATGGGCAGTCATGCCGTAGAATTGATTGCCAATGGTCAGTTCGGACGTATGGTTGCCATCCACGGAGACACGATAACATCGGTACCATTGGCCGACGTTGCAGGAAAAACGCGCCTTGTGCCCACCAATCACGAATTGATGCTACAAGGTGAAAGTATGGGCATCTGCTTCGGGTAGAAGTTCTGACTATCTTACATTACCGTTTTCCACTTTAAAGGGGCATGCAGGCAACCCCTCGCCATTCACCAGGTTAGGCATGGCCACTTCATCCCACGCGAAACGTACACTTCCTGATGGGTCGAGACGGTCGTGCGTCAGGACAACGGTGTTTCCTTCGATAGCGGTTTCTTGAGGTTTGCTATAGCGTCCGTTGTTCAGCTTCACCGTGAACCAGTCGGGGGCTTTCCCGTCCGTGGTCTTCAGCCCGCCGTGGGTGTGGTCAAACTCGATAATGACTTTCTTTCCATCCACCCTTATACCCTTATATATAGGGCCGCTATAGACTATGTCGGTCCTTCCATAATCCTTGGCCAAAGCCAATCGGGCCAGGCGCTCACCTACAATCCATTTGTACGAAGGATGGATGTCCTTCACATTATCGACCAAGTCGGTTGTCACCACCATACCCGTGTGAGGAATCTGCAGGCAAGCCGTCTGCTCTTCCCAGAAGCATGGCAATGCATCCCATGCCTTAGCCACAAGGTCGCCCCGACGGGCTGAGTAGGCATAAGGAGAAATCTGAACATAATAGAATGGCAATGTCTCATCTCCCCAAGCCTTTCGCCAACTCTCCACCAACACTTTCTTCTTTTCGTAATAATTGTCCGTCGGCCCCAGGTCGATAAGGTTAGATTCACCCTGATACCACAAGAAACCGCGCAAAGTGAAGGGCACCATAGGAGCCACCATCTTGTCATAGCGTTCGCCTATGCGGTGTCCGTCAATTTTATGTCCGTCAATTTTTTCTTTAAAGAGGGGCGACTCGGCATATGCCTCTTCCGATGTCCATGTCTCGATGCGTGTGCCTCCCCATGAGGTTGAGATAATGCCCACGGGCACGTCCAACTCTTCCACCAGCCTTTTAGCGAAGAAATATCCGGCGGCCGACATCGGTGCCAACGACTCTTGGCTCAGCGTCTGCCATCCGTTGGAGGGGAGCGTGTCGCTCTTCAAGTCTTTCTTCACGTACATCAGTCGGATGATGGGGCTATTGGCCTTTTCATACTCTTCTTTCAGTCGGTTGGGGTTTCCCTTCTTGGCCTTGGCATACTTCGGGTGGTTGTTCATCGAGTACTCCATATTTGATTGTCCCGAGGCCAGCCACACCTCACCTATCAGGATATTCTTCAGGCGGATGGTGTTCTTCTTGCTGCGGATGGTCATCTGTTGCGGTTTGTGCGTGGCCGTCATTTCATCCAGTTGCACACACCATTTTCCCTCAGCATCGGCCACAGCCTTCTTCGTTTGCCGTTGGAATTTCACCGTCACCCGTCCACCGGGAATCGCTTCACCCCAAATGTTCACCTTCTTGCCCTGTTGCAACACCATGTTATCACCGATGACTTTCGGCAAAGTCACCTGCGCCATTATCGCCAAAGGCAAAAGCGCCAAGCATAAGATGAAAAAAAATAATTTTCTCATAGTTCTTATTGAATGATTTGTTTATTCTCCCAAATAGTATGACGGCACCGGAGCCTGCGGATATCCCATAGAACGGTGAGCCACGTAGCTACGGTAAATACCATCTTGCATCAGAGTAACGCGGCGGTCTTTGGCTGGGATAGAGGTGGTATAGATGCGGAGTTCGCCGGGGAGTGATGTAACCAGCTCCTCGCGCCAGTCGCCATAAAGGTCGGCTATCAGTTGTAGGCTTCCTTCGATGCCACCATCAACTATAGTCTTGTCGGCCCATTTGACGATGTTTTGCCCAATGGGTTTCCCGCTACGCCAGCGTTCGGCCATCTCTTCACGGCTCATAGGCGGGTTTTGCATAGTTTCTCGCAACAGGTCAGCATCCCACCATACCCAGCTTCCGCAAGGAGGTACATCCTCATTTCGGCGGATGTATTGGCCATTGGCCGTCAACAGATACTTGTCGCTACTTCCTCCCTTGGAATCTTCCGATGCAAAGCATTCGAGTCCCTTGTGTGTCGGGTCAAAGTCGGCCACCATACCGTTGCCCACGTGCTTGGTTTCATGGTTGATATTCCACACTTGTGCACCCGTCTTGGCATCAACCATGCAGACACCGCGTCCGTTCGTGTGGAAAGGTTCGAGACAAAGGTACACCTCCATGCCCGGGCGTTCGGGATCGATGTCGGTCAGATACACTTTGTCGGGATGTCCAAGTCCGGCTGACCACAAGGCCGTACCGTTGTCGTCAATCATGCACGAACCGAGCAGCATCTCGTCGCGTCCGTCGCCATCCACGTCGCCGCTCACCATGCTGTGTGCGCCCATACTACGGATGATGGGGTTTTCTTCATCACCGTCCCATCGCCAAGCACGCACCAGCTTTTCGCCTTTCAATTCCCAAGCATCCACCACCATCAGTTTGTAGGTTCCTCGGCAAGCGAGTATATAAGGTGTCTTCCCATCAAGGAAGGCCATACCTATCTGGTTGCGGTTCTGACGGACAAGGTTTCCGTACCGGTCGTTGCGTTCAGGCCAATCCACACGGGCCATTTCACGGCCGGTCATGCCGTCCCATACACTCAGATACTCCTCTCCGCTATCCACACGTCCCTTGTCGTTGCGTTTGGCATCGGCAGGAGCCGTCTTCAGCGCCACTTCGGCCTTGCCGTCACCATTGAAGTCGTAGGCAATGAAGGGGGAATACCATACACCCGGCTCAATGCCTTGTCCCAAATCTTTCGACCATAGGAAAGTGCCATCGCTCAGATAGGCTTCAATCTGATAGGTGCGTCCGTCGAGGTTTCCTCCCATACCAGGGTCAACATTACTGTCCGGTGTACGGATGATGTAGTCATAGGTACCATCGCCATTCAGGTCGGCCACGGCCACCTTGCCCGCACGTGTCTTTTCATCCTTCAACTTGATAGAACGGTAATTGGTCAAAAGCGGTTTCTCCACGCTTAATTTCTCGGATGTACTGATGACCTTCCCTTTCTTGTCAAGTACCGTTACCCAATACTCCGCTTTTCCTTCGGCCGGTTGCAAGTCGCTGAAGTCACACACCTCCTTCAACGGTTTCTTCGTCAACCGTTTCTGCTTGCCGTTGGCTGAACGATAGAGGTGAAACGACGCCTCCGTTGGGTCATTTTCCAACAGACGCCATCCTATGTGGACGCCCTTCCCGTCGGTCGTAGGAGCTGCCACAAGTCCACGGTCGAGTTGCTCCTTCACCCGTTCGGTGGCAAAACCCTGCACCTGTGGCTTGGCCTCGTGTCGGGGCTCAAGTATTTCAAAATAATAGTTACGTTCGCGCGTGTCCTGCGCCTGCATTGCCTGTGGTAAAGCCGTCAGTGCCATGACTGAGAGTAATAGCCAATTTTTTTTCATGAGTTCTGTATGTTTAAGTTGTTAATAAGCTCTGTATGATTTGATGCCACAAAGGTAAGAAAAATTTGGAAATAATACATATTTGTTTACAAAAATGACAAGAATAGAACATATACGCGCCTTTTTGTAATTTGTCAAAATTTGCTTCCGCAATGTCAGTTTAGTTGAATCTCCACCAATGTTCGCTTATCCATCCGTGGAAGTTCACTTATCCGTCTGTAAACCTTTACCTGTTTGTCTGTTCCCCTTTTGAGAACCTATTAAAGTGTAGTGCTGCATTATGCAAAAGTATAGTGCAGCATTACACTTTTCTATAGTGCGGCACTGTACTTTCTCTCTTCTTCGTTTGGAGAGATGTTTCGTAATGCCCATCTCCGTGTCACCAATCGCGAAGAATTCATTGCGAAATGGGAGCGGGAAAATGTTACTATTGGGAAGTGACGGCAAATTGTAGGGAGGAAAACAATCAAATAGATAAAGAAGAAGTGGAGCACGGCCGCGATGGCTATGCTCCACTTTGTTGTTTAATTGGACCCATCTGTCAGACAAGGGGGATTGTCACATATCATCCAAACTCATTCCCACATACTCGGCCTTGAAGCGCTTTTGTTTTTGTAGGATGGTTTGCGACTTCTCTTGCAATGTGTGGAGATTGATTCGCTTGGCATTCCGTTTGCATTCCCCGATGATGAGGATGTGGTCAACTTCATTTACGGCAATGAGGTCGATTTCATTCAAATTGTTTTTCTCCCAATAGTTGGTGACAATATTATAGAACCCCGTCTCGCGGTATTTCTGTCGGAAGTAACGTTCAAGGATTTTCCCGGAGAAAGTTTCATAGTCGGCCAACACCTTTTCTTGCACATATTCGAGATTGCCGATTTCTATGGCACTACGGTATTTATAAATGAAACGGAACCAGAATGTCAGGAAGTTGTCTTTCAGTTCATACTTCAGGTTACGGCTCCCTTCGGGCTGAAGGTAAGGGCGAAGCCGCTTGATGAGGTCGTATGATTTTTCCAATTTGTCCAGATGTCCTCCGCACTCTATGCCTGTATAGTTGGTGATTTCTCCTCTACTGGTTTCACCACTGGCTATAGCCGCAAGGATAGAGAAGTAATTCCCATATTCTTTGCCAAACTCATCGGAAAGCATGTCGCGTCCCTCTTCGAGGAAATAGGAACCGTAACTGAAAACGGTCTGTATGATAGTTTCTTTGGTAAAAGCATGATGCATAATCAATTGTTCAACATACTTGGCCACCCCTCCCGTCACCATGTAGAAAGTCAGGAGGTCGTCGGGCATGTACTCGGGATGATGTTCGCGCATGATTTCCTTCAATGTGTCCAAAGTAAAAGGTTGCAGGCGGATGCGGTGTGTGGCACGTCCGTAGAGAGGTTCTTTCCTGTCGTCGAAGATTTTGGTCATCATAGAGTAGAGTGAACCGCAAAGGACTAAATTCATCTGGCTTTCATCCTTATGGTTGTCCCACAGATGTTGCATATCGCTGAAGAAGGAGGCATTCACGGTGCTGAAATTCTGAAATTCGTCAAACACCAACGTGAAATTCTTTTGCTTGGAAATATTCATCAGACTGGAGAAAAGAGCACTCATGGAGGTGAATGTTCCTAATTCATCGCCCAACACATTTTTTACTATTTCCGTCAGTTCGCGGCATAGCAATGCTTCACTTTTTCGCCCTACAAAGAAGTATATCAATGGCAGGCGTTTGAAAGCGTGACGGATAAGGGTGGTTTTGCCTATCCGCCTCCGTCCTGTGATGACGGTCATTTGTGCATATTCGGCAGACATATTTTCGATGCTCTGCAAAGTCTGCGTCTCTTTTTCTCTGTTGTAGAATCTCATAATCAATGAATTTTGTTTTGCAACACACGTTACTGTAACCGTGGTTGCAAAAATATGGGTTTAATTTGGAATAGCCAAATGGCAGGCAGAGTATTTTGTTTTTTATGTTATTTTTTTTGCTCTCCTTTACATCTTTTTCCGCAATTTTGCATCTTTAAGATGAAACCAAATTGAATGAACAACAAATGAAAACATCAGTCAAAACATTTTCTATTTTCTCCCTTCTTTTGGCAAGTTTATCGGGAGAAGTGCAAGGGCAACAAACAGGGC
>JAZQAG010000016.1:0-26781 GCA_045545095.1 Phocaeicola sp.
AGAAATCATGCTTATCATGATATTGTTTCATGATTCCGGTTATCGGTGTCTTAAACACTTCTATCTTGAAAAGGTATGTAAACATCTGCGCGGACTTTTCCCGAAGGTCGTGTCATATAACCGTTTTGTTGAACTCGAAAGGGAGGTTGCCATTCCTCTTGCCCTGTTCATCAAGAAAGTTTTGCTGGGCAAATGTACCGGCATCAGTTTTGTTGACAGTACTCCTCTGCGTGTATGCCGCAATCAGAGGATACATATCCACAAGACTTTCAAAGGTGTAGCACAGAGGGGAAAATGCTCGATGGGATGGTTTTTCGGTTTCAAGCTCCATCTGATTTGTAACGAGAATTGAAACTGTTAATGATGAACTTAAGAAGATTGCACAAGTGGAGCACTCAAGACATCGCTGCTTTGACAATTTCATCGTAAACATGTTGGGAGCTATTGCTGCATATTGTATGTTTCCGAAAAAGCCGTGCATCAATGTACAAAGGACATTGGATACACAGCTGACGCTATTTGGAATTCATCGAACTCACGTTAAATAGCTTGCATGAAGCAATTTTTTCAGTTTTTTCTTGGATATGCGGCATTTTATTTGCAATTTTGCCGCAGAATATGCGGCATTATTCATCAAAATATGCTGCAAAAGCTGAAAAGAATATGTTTATACACGAGCATAACAATTGGACTGAATTCCGTTGGGACAACGATACGGTAGCTTTACTTTTGGACGAAGTAACACGTGAGCAGGGCAGATTATACGGGCGACTGGGCGGACTTGGATTCGAAAGTCAGCTTCGTGCTATGGCCGAAAATCTGACACGCGATGTGGTATTCTCGTCCGAAATTGAAGGTGTGAGACTCAATGCAGACGAAGTGCGTTCTTCAATAGCCCGCAGATTAGGAATAGAAGATGCGAAGAAAGTCGCTTCTTCCCGCTACATTGATGCGGTTGTCGCTGTCACGATTGATGCGATAGAACATTTTGACCGCCCACTGACCAAAGAGCAGCTTTGTGCATGGCAAGCCAGTTTTTTTCCCACAGGATATAGCGGAGGAACCCAAATAGAAGTAGGAAAATATCGCACACACGAAGAACATATCGTGTCAGGGTTCCTCGGTAGGGAACGCATACACTATATAGCTCCTCCTCCCGAACGGGTAGAGGAAGAAATGAATCATTTCATCAACTGGTTCAACGATGCTTGCCCCGTCTCCCCTATTATCCGTTCAGCCATCGCGCATTTGTGGTTTGTCTCCATCCACCCTTTTGAAGACGGGAATGGACGATTGGCACGTATTTTGGGCGACATATTCCTGGCACGAAGTGACAAGAGCAAATTCCGCTTCTACAATATCTCATCTGAAATAAACCGAGACAAGAACCACTATTACGACACACTGGAACGCACCCAACATGGAAACGGAGACATCACCAAATGGCTTGTATGGTATCTTCAGACGCTTTCCAATTCTATCAAAGAAGCCAATACGATGGTCAGCACAGTGCTCAACAAAAGTTTCTTTTGGATGAACGCTGCCCACGTACCCATGTCTCCACGACAGAAATATACGCTCAATCTGTTCCTTGACGGCTATGAAGCAAAAATTACGTCGAAGAACTGGGCCGACCTTAACAAATGCTCGCCAGACACCGCCAACCGAGACATTCAAGACCTCGTAAAGAAAGGAATATTACGCGAGGACTTTCCAGGGGCCAAACGTCCCAGTTATTCAATCTGTTATGGAGGCCAAAGATTCCAATTGGCAAGCCTTTTGTCAGAAATAAGCATAGTGGAAGAAGACAGCAACTCCTATTTAATCACCACGTACAAAGGTATTCCAATCCGCGAACGCATTCTCCGCTTGGATGCCGAGCGTTTCAACAGAGGTGACCTCCCACTGGAACATCTGATTGACAAATATCTTTCCTATATCGTATGTCAATAATTACCGCCATAAAGATGGGGGCGGACATTGCGCCCTGTTACTGTCATTGGACATTATCAATTACCTGAAGACCAATAACGAAATCCTTTACACACAAGGCTACTTTCCTTTAAAGTGGGCTCTATAAATTATTCGAACAGAGTTCTCATCAACTCGTCGCTTTGTCGAAAAATTGAGGTTTAGCCGAGCTGTTTTTGTCAGTCGTAGAGGAAGTGTAGCGGGCTACACGACCGATATGAGTGGTAAAAATAGCCGGATAAAACCGATTTGGCGACAAAAAGATTAAAGCACTCACCATCGTTAATAATCTGTGGGAATTCATAGAACCACCTTAAAAACATATAAAAAACGGGGGAAGGCTTGGAGGGATGAAAAATTATTGTTTAATTTGCTTGATATTAGAACAACGAAGAGAAAATAGAAACTGATATGAAAAAAAACCTACTGATGCTGCTTATGCTTCCCCTGATAAGCATGGCGCAAGTGAAAGACGCCAAGTACCTGGCAAAGAATGCTGTTCCTGTGGAAAACGGACGTGTAATCTTTACGCATGAATTTGAGGTTCCCATGAATGTCGGTGACATCTACGTAGCCGTACAGGAGTGGATGAACGAGCAGTTCGCTCCCGTCGAGGAGATGCCGAACCACAAGATGATTTCTACAAACAAAGAGACTTATGAAATGACCGCCGGAGGCGAAGAGTGGCTGGTATTTACCAACAAATTCCTGTCGCTCGACCGTACACGCCTGTATTACAAGTTGAAGCTGACCTGCTATGACAAGAAGTTCGTGGCCAACATCTATGACATCCATTATTGGTATGAAGAAGAGCGCGAAGGTGGCGTGAAATACAGCGCCGAAGAATGGATTACCGACGAATGGGCTGTCAACAAGAAAGGAACCAAGCTGGCCAAGAAGAGCGGCAAGTTCAGACGCAAGACCATTGACCGCGTGGAGGAAATCTTTACCAATCTGGAGACATTCATCAACCGAAAAGCTATCAAAAACATTATGAAATAAAACAAAGTGGCAAACATTTTGCCACTTTTTTCACTTTTTGATAGGAATATAAGAATTATCATGTAACTTTGCAGCCGTCTATGACAAAAACAAAAGAAAATATAAAGAGACTCATTAGCGATGGCAATCTGCAAGATGCCATCAGCCAACTGGACGGGTTGATTGGAGAAAGCTGCAAGGACGACGAACTCTACTATTTGCGCGGCAATGCCTACCGCAAATTGTGCAATTGGCAACTGGCACTGAACAACTATTTGGAGGCCATCAGCCTGAATCCAGAAAGTCCTGCCGCAGAAGCACACCGCATGCTGATGGAGATTTTAGAGTTCTATAATAAGGATATGTATAATCAGTAATGTGCTGATTTGCCCAACAAACAAGAATTCATAACTAACAATTCATAATTATATTAGAAACATGGCAAAAATTAAAGGTGCTACAGTAGTCGATACCGAACGGTGCAAGGGATGCAACCTCTGTGTGGTGGCATGCCCGTTGGACGTACTGGAACTGACTTCCAAGGAAGTGAACAAAAAGGGTTACCACTTTGCCCGCGAAGTGAAAGATGACACTTGCATAGGCTGTGCTGCCTGCGCAACCGTATGCCCCGACGGATGCATCTCGGTGTATAAGGTGAAGGAGTGAACAGCTACTAGTTACTAGCTACCAGTTACTAGTGGATAGTCCGGACTTAAAAACTCAAGAATTTAGGAACTAAAAAAAACTGAAATAATGGCAACAGAAAAAGAAGTTGTATTGATGAAGGGTAACGAAGCCATCGCCCATGCCGCCATCCGTTGCGGTGCCGATGGTTACTTCGGTTATCCCATCACTCCCCAATCGGAAGTATTGGAAACTTTGGCCGAGCAGAAACCATGGGAAACCACCGGCATGGTGGTGCTTCAGGCAGAAAGCGAAGTGGCCTCTATAAACATGGTATATGGCGGAGCAGGTGCGGGAAAAAAAGTACTCACCTCATCATCAAGCCCCGGTGTGAGCCTCATGCAGGAAGGCGTATCCTACATTGCCGGTGCCGAACTGCCCTGTCTCATTGTAAACGTGATGCGTGGAGGCCCTGGACTCGGAACCATCCAACCCAGTCAGGCCGACTACTTCCAAACGGTAAAGGGCGGTGGACATGGCGATTACCGACTCATTGTACTGGCTCCGGCTTCAGTACAAGAGATGGCAGACTTTGTTGACCTCTCATTCGAACTGGCATTCAAATACCGCAACCCGGCCATGATACTGTCCGATGGTGTCATCGGTCAGATGATGGAGAAAGTGGTACTCCCTCCCTTCAAACCTCGTCGCACAGAGGAGGAAATTGTCAAAGAATGCCCTTGGGCTACCACCGGACGCATTAAAGGACGCCAGCCGAACATTATCACCTCATTGGAACTTGACCCTGCAGAGATGGAGAAACGAAACATCCAATTGCAGGCCAAATACCGTCTCATTGAAGAAAACGAGGTGCGCTACGAGGAAATCAACTGTGAAGATGCAGAATACCTCATCGTCGCCTTCGGTTCGTGTGCCCGTATTGCCCAAAAAGCAATGGACGATGCACGCGAACAAGGTATCAAGGTGGGACTGCTTCGTCCCATCACCCTGTGGCCCTTCCCCAGCAAGCAAATAGCCGAACGCGCCAAGCAGATGAAGGGTATATTGTCGGTGGAAATCAATGCCGGACAGATGGTGGAAGACATCAAGCTGGCAGTGAACTGCAGCGTACCCGTAGAACACTTCGGACGCTTGGGCGGTATCGTGCCAGACCCCGACGAGGTAATCAATGCACTGAAAGAAAAATTAATGTAATTCTGAATTTTGAATTATAAACTCTGAATTGATCATTCGGACAACAGAACTTAGAACTCATAATATTAATAACTAAGAACATGAATACTTATCGGATAAGAACCATACTGAACATAGTGTTCATCATCGGAGCCATAGCTTCGGTTATCTGCTACTATGGTGTGGAGGACCGTCATGTTTTCCTTTATGTATGCTCGGCTTCCATTTTTGTGAAACTGGTAGAGTTTCTACTCCGATTCCTATTTTAATTAACAAGTTGGCAAACCAACTTATATAAAAGATTATTATGAAAGAAGATATCATCAAACCGGAAAATCTGGTTTACAAGAAACCGACTCTGATGAACGACGTGCCTATGCACTACTGCCCGGGATGCAGCCATGGTGTGGTACATAAACTCATCGCTGAAGTCATCGAAGAGATGCAGATGGAAGAAAAAGCCATTGGTGTATCGCCCGTAGGATGTGCCGTATTTGCCTACAAGTACATCGACATCGACTGGCAGGAGGCTGCCCACGGACGTGCCCCTGGCCTCGCAACAGCCATCAAACGTCTGTGGCCCGACCGCCTGGTATTCACTTACCAAGGAGATGGCGACTTGGCCTGCATCGGTACAGCCGAAACAATCCATGCACTGAACCGTGGTGAAAATATCACCATCATATTCATCAACAATGCCATCTATGGTATGACTGGCGGACAAATGGCCCCAACAACCCTTGTGGGAATGAAAACCGCTACATGTCCCTATGGTCGCGATGTGGCCTTGCATGGCTATCCTTTGAAGATGACAGAAATTGCTGCACAGTTGGAAGGTACAGCTTACGTTACCCGCCAATCGGTACACACTGTTGCCGCCATCCGTAAAGCAAAAAAGGCTATCCGCAAAGCATTCGAGAATTCTATGGCTGGCAAAGGATCCAACTTGGTAGAGATAGTTTCTACCTGTAACTCAGGTTGGAAAATGTCACCCGAAAAGTCCAATAAGTGGATGGAAGAGAATATGTTCAAGTTTTATGAATTAGGAGATTTGAAAGACAAGTAGTAATGTGCCAATGTGCTAATGTGCCAATGTGCTAATCACCATTCGGCATCAAACATCAACAAAGTATGCAAACGGGGAATATTTTATTGGACAAGAGTTTTCAATTCGCTCTTGACATAATAAAGTTCACTTCTATTTTAGAGGAGAAAAAGAAGTTTGTTATAGCCAATCAGTTGATGAGATGTGGAACATCCATTGGAGCAAATGTACACGAAGCGCAAAATCCCGAAAGCCGTGCAGATTTTATCCACAAACTTAAAATAGCAGCAAAAGAAGCCGATGAAACCGAATACTGGTTACTTCTGTGCAAATTTGCAGAAAGCTATCCTTTTCAAGAAAAGATTTTGGAAAATTTGCAAGACATCAAGAGAATAATAAATAAAATAATAAACACAGCCAAAAGCAATGCCTGATTAAGACATAAGAGTTTTTGATTCGCCCAATTGGCGAAGCCAAATATTCATTAGCACATTAGCAAATTGGCATATTAGCATATTTTTAAAGATTATGAAAGAAGAAATCATTATAGCCGGATTCGGCGGACAAGGTGTACTTTCTATGGGTAAGATTTTAGCTTACTCAGGATTGATGGAAGACAAGGAAGTGAGTTGGATGCCTGCTTACGGCCCCGAACAGCGCGGCGGTACAGCCAACGTGACCGTTATCGTGAGCGACGACCGTATCTCATCGCCTATCCTCAGCCAATATGATGTGGCCATCATTCTGAATCAGCCATCATTGGAAAAGTTTGAAAACAAAGTGAAACCGGGCGGCATCTTGATGTACGATGGTTATGGCATCGCTGAACCTCCCACCCGCAAGGACATCCAAGTGTATCGCATCGATGCTATGGACGCAGCAGCAGAAATAGGAAATGCCAAAGCTTTCAACATGATAGTCCTCGGGGGATTGCTGAAATTGAAACCAATGGTTACAATCGACAGTGTGGTGAAAGCCCTACGCAAAACCCTTCCCGAACGCCATCATCACCTCATCCCCATGAACGAGGAGGCAATCCGTAAAGGCATGGAGATTGTAAAAATGTGCTAACGTACCGATTTGACAATGTGCCAATATGCTAATGACAACGCGTCATTAACATATTGGCACATTAACATTTTAGCACATTGACAAATTATCCTCTTCCACTACGTTTTATCAGAACCTGAATCTTATCGTTGAAATCCTTTTGTTCCAACAATTGCTCGATGGTAAGATGCATACGATAATGCCAATTATTGAATGGATTGGCCGGCACATTGATACGTTCAAAGTTTACATCCGGATAACGCAACTCTTCATCTATAGAAAGCCAATCCTGCAAACTGAGCAAACAGAGCATCGAAGGAGAGAAAAGGTGTCTCGCTACAACCTCCTCACATAACCAACCCGGCATCGGATGAGGAGCAGGCCCTGATTTTTGAAGCATATAATTGTAGAAGCGTTGCGTGCGCTCCATATCCTCTTCCCACCAACCACGCAACGTAGGCATATCGTGCGTAGAGATAGTGGCAACCGAACGGTATGGATTCTCTTCCAAGTGTCCGAATTCATAATCAGGACTCTTGGACATGCTCTGAATTTCCAAGGTCAAGATACGCAAGTCATTCATCACCCATGGCACACATGTGGGCACCATTCCAAGATCTTCGGCACAAACGAGCATACGGGTAGCACTGGTAAGAACGGGAAGCTTTTTCATAGCCTCATCATACCAGAACTGATTATGACGTTTGTAGAAATAATCTTCATACAAACGGTTGAAAGCCTCTTTGTCCGTCCAACTGAGTGACTGATAGAGGAAATCATTCTGTGCACAGATACGAGGATGGTAAGCACCTTGCACTTTCCGATCAGGAATAAAAAGTACATTACTGATGAGTGAATAAAGTCCATCGCGCATCCAAACACTGTCACTGTCATTCCGTCCAGCAAAATGAGCCTCAACCTTACGTTGGGTATCAAACTCGGGTTTCATCTCATAAGTACCATCTCCCAAACGGTTTAAGAAGGTTTTGCGTATTTCGTCAGCATGACGTCCAAAAAGTGTATCAAGCATACCTTCTGCAATATAAGGACGTGTGAAGAAATCCTTACGGAAATAGAGACCATACCCTTCAATTTCTTCAGGAGTCATAGGCATGGCTGGTGAGAATTGACCAAGGAGTCCATGTACACTATGCTGAGGGATTTCCCAAATGCGGAAGAATCCCAACACATGATCTATGCGGTAAGCATCGAAATACTCTGCCATCTTACGGAAGCGGCGTAACCACCATTGACATCCGTCTGCCATCATAGTATCCCAATTATAGGTGGGAAATCCCCAATTTTGTCCATTCACGCTGAAAGCATCAGGTGGTGCTCCAGCCTGTCCGTTCATATTAAAATAATGAGGTTCAACCCATGCTTCTACACTGTTACGGCTAATTCCAATAGGAATATCGCCTTTGATAACAACCCCCTTTTCACGAGCATAATCTCTGACCTCAAGCAATTGAATGTGGAGCAGATATTGCACATAGCAATAGAAATTTATCTCCTCAGCCTGCTCTACACATAACAAAGCTATAGCTTCATGAGAATAAATGGAATGACTATTCCAAACCCGAAAATCTGCCGTGTGGTTTTTATCTCTCAAATAGCTGAATGCAGCATACGGACACAACCAATGTTCATTCTCCTGATAAAAGGCCTTATACTCCTGACTGTTCAACGTAGCCTCACCCTGTTCCTTATACAATTGTTTCAGATAAGCACGTTTAGTATTGTTCACTGCTTCATAATCAACTTGTGAAAGCGCATTGAGTTCCAAACGTTTAGCCTCAAACATATCACGCATTCTCTTGAGCTTAAGAGCAGGAAGCTGACGTACATCCACGTATTGAGGATGGAAAGCATAAATTGATATACTGTTATAAGGATACGAGTCTGTCCAGGTATGATTGATAGTTGTATCATTAATAGGCAATATCTGAAGTACACGCTGGCCGGTCAAAGCTGCCCAATCAATCATTTTTAGCATATCACCAAAATCTCCTACACCAAAGCTGCCTTCCGTACGAAGTGAAAAGACTGGTATAACACAACCCGCCCCTTTCCAATCAGCGTAGGGTAAATGTACACCGCCATCTGTCACTACACGCACTTCATTCTCTGCAATGTATGGCAAATTCAAACGCCGATTATCTCTCGCTTCCCACTCAATGACAGCCCCCGTTTTTCCATCCAAAGCAAGGAATTTATAATCAGCAGGCCCTTGAATACTATCTGCATCAATGGCTGTCATCCACACATTAGGAGAAACTTCAGTCATACGTACTGCCCGCGATGTATCCCATTCCCCCCATGAGGACTGGTTTCCACTCATAGCCAACACTTGGTCACGTCCTAATCTGGGAGCTTCTACACGTAGCAATAGAGTATGAGAATAATATGATATCTTAGATGTTCCCTTAGCATGGCGTGTGAAACTATCCGTAAAAGCTGATGTATATAAATAGGCATCACAAGGAATATCTTTCCAATGGTCACATAATGTATAGAGTCGTTCCTTACTGTCAATGGGCAATACACGTCCGTTCGCAGCTTTCCATTCTTCACGCAACACAATGCCATCACACATCAACATATAGTGATACTCTATCTGACGGGTAGATTTAGGGAATTCAGCTTCCCCACTCCAACAATAACCATCAGCAGTACTCATATCTATTTCCTTCGAACTCTGTTTAGAAGTAGATGCTCCCCTATATTTGACAGAGACCCTCAACGATTCTCCCCAGTTTGTCCGATAAGTAATCAAGAAACGTATTTTCATCGTAATAAAATTATGGTAAATAATTCATTCTTTATTAACGGTGTCAAAAGTACTACAAAAAAGTCACTAATAAGGCAAAGAATGATATTTTAAATGTTAAATAGTTGCAAACAATCAGACTCACCACCATTTTACTTGCCGACCACAGGTATTATGACAAAAACATTTTATTTGCCAAAAGAACTTTTAGCCACATCCATTGTTCTGTTTTGAGAAAAAGATTCAAGAAATCGAAATTCCATATATAATTAAGAGACCAACAAGAACATCACGATTATGGAAAAAGAAAATCTTCGTATAAATAGCCTAAAAGATTTGTTCGATACTCTCAAACAACTTATTATGTACAGAAAAGATATTCTGGTACTATATTCTATCGAGAAACTTATAATCCTGTCATCAGCCCTACTCTTAACAGGTGTATTATGCATTATCGGAGGATTAATACTATTACATCTTTCGTTCACTCTATCCTACCTTTTGGCTCCATATGTTGGTAGTGTTGCAACCAGCCATCTGGTTATCACAGCCATACTTATATTGGTTGGATTTATCATTTATTTAAATAGGAAAAAAGTAATTGTTCAACCTATAACCCGTTTCCTTACCCAATTATTTCTTACTGAATAATTAATACCTTCACATATAATTTATGAAACGACAGATATTCAACTCAACAGAGAATATTACATTGGAACTTCTCATTCAAAAAAGAGAGGAGACCGAGAAGCTGGCAAGGGTCACGCAAGATGCCATTGCCGAACGACTTAGTCTCCTATTTACAACAGACGAAGAAACTGACACTCCAACAAATTCCTGGATGAATAATGCAGGGAAATTGTTCTCATGGATTAATAGTATCATTTGGACAACAAAAATGATACGTTCTATCTGGTCATTCTTTGTCAAAAGGAATTAGCAAGCTTCCTTCCTATCATCAGAATCACTCTACGGTAACCGATTTTGCCAAATTACGGGGTTGATCAACATCCTTACCTTTACACACGGCTATATGATAAGCCAATAATTGCATGGGAATGGTTGTCAAAAGAGGTTCCAAGCACTCTACCGTTCGTGGAAGTTCTATCACATCATCAGCCAATCGACTGATTTCCTCATCTCCTTCAGTGACAATCGCTATGACCTTACCCTTCCTCGCTTTAATTTCTTGAATATTACTCAAAATCTTTTCATACATAGCATTACGTGTAGCGACTACCACAACAGGCATTTCTGCATCAATTAAAGCAATTGGCCCATGCTTCATTTCTGCTGCCGGATAACCTTCTGCATGAATATAGCTGATTTCTTTCAGCTTTAATGCACCTTCCAAAGCCACCGGATAATTGAAGCCACGCCCCAAATACAGGAAGTTATGAGCATATGTAAAGATACGTGACAGTTGAGCTATACGGGTATTCATTTCCAATACGGTTTTCATCTTTGCTGGTACCTTTTCCAATTCCTGTACCAAAGTAAGATATTCTTCTTTTGATATAGTATTCTTTTCCTTAGCCAGACAGAGTGCTAACATTGTGAGTACCGTTACTTGTCCGGTGAATGCTTTAGTAGAAGCCACACCTATTTCCGGCCCGACATGGATGTATGATCCAGTGTGAGTTGTACGTGGAATAGATGAACCCACAGCATTACATATACCGTAAATAAATGCACCTTTACGTTTGGCCAATTCAACAGCAGCCAAAGTATCGGCCGTCTCACCAGATTGGGAAATGGCTATCACGACATCATTTTCATCAATGACAGGATTTCGGTATCGGAATTCAGAAGCATACTCAACCTCTACTGGGATACGACAAAAGTTTTCTATCAAATGTTTACCTATCAATCCTGCATGCCAAGAGGTACCGCATGCCACAATGATAAAACGCCGGGCACTGAGCAAGCGTTCCTTGTGATCAATGATGGCCGAAAGGATAATATGATTAGCTTCTGTACTGACACGACCACGCATACAATCATTCAGACAAGCAGGTTGCTCAAAAATCTCTTTCAGCATGAAGTGGGGATATCCCCCTTTCTCCAACTGTCCCAATTCCAAATCAACAGTCTTTATCTCAGGAGTAATCTTCACATTATGCAGATTCACCACTTCCAATTCATGGTCAAGACTGATAAGGGCAATTTCTTCGTCATCCAAATAGACCACCTTATCTGTATATTCCACTATGGGAGAAGCATCAGAAGCCAAGAAAAATTCTCCATCACCAATACCGACTACTAAAGGACTACTCTTGCGGGCTGCGATTATCTGCCGAGGATTATTCTTGTCTATTACAGCAATGGCATAAGCACCAATTACTGACCGTAAAGCTATTTCAACAGCCGTTAATAAGGATAACTGTTTTGATTCACGCACATAATCTATTAATTGGACCAACACTTCAGTATCCGTTTCACTCTGGAAGTTATATCCTTTACGCTTGAGTTTCTCCTTTAAAGCAGCATAGTTTTCTATGATACCATTATGAATCAAGGCTAAGTTACCAGAACGCGAATAATGCGGATGCGCATTCACTTGACAGGGTTCTCCGTGAGTTGCCCATCGGGTATGAGCTATACCGACACAGCCACTTGTATCTTTGGCAGATACACTTTCCTCGAGGTCACTCACTTTACCTTTAGCCTTATATACATTCATCGTACCAGCTCCGTTTATCAACGCGACACCTGCACTGTCATATCCACGGTATTCCAACCTTTTCAAACCTTTTATCAGTATCGGATATGCTTCGCGACTACCAATATATCCTACTATTCCACACATATTCTATTTCTATCTCTGTTTATATGTACTATTATTATATGGGCACAAAGGTAAAAAGATTCTCAAAAAGAGGCATCAAACTATACACTAAAAGTTATAAAAAAATATCTCCGGATTTATTTCAACAAGAGAAGCTGAACTTTCCAATTTGAATTTTGTTATAAATTTGTGTTTTTCATAGTAATAGATTTTAGATTCCTCAGGAAACCGCTTGCGATAAGCCGTCAATTCCTAAAAAGCCGTATCATAGCGATGAACGGCTTTCTTTATATCATATAGTATCAAACATATTGTACATCATTTGGCACTACGGCTATAATTTACCATAATGACACCACCAAAAACCATAAAGGCTGCCAATATTTTTTGCCATCCCAAAGTATCCATACCAAGACTGATACTGATAGAGGTAGCTATAATTGGTTGCACATATGAATACATACTCACCAAAGTAGGACGGATACGTTTTTGCCCAACAGGAATGAGAAAATAGGTGATAAAAGTAGCACAAATGATAAGATAGGCTAATTCTGAAAGGAATGTTCCTGAAAGCGCAGCATAGTTTATGGTAACAATTTCGTATCCGGCAAAAGGAAAAGACAAAAGAGTGGAGAAAAGAAATATCCACTTCATGAACGTAATCACCTGGTAACGTGCTATGAGTGGTTTGAACAAACCCAGATAAAGTGAAAAGCTAAGACAGTTTGCTATGATAAGAAGAATACCGGAAAGACTTGTTTGACGCGAGTCATCAGACACAGATACGCTGTTAAGTATAAGGAATATGATACCACAAAAACTGACAGCTACCCCACCCGCTTTGCGTAAAGTAATAGGCTCCTTCAAAGCAAAAGCGGCAATAAACATTGTCAAGATGGGAGATATGGCACTTACAATAGAGCAATCCATGGGAGTTATATTAGGGATTGCAATGAGGAAGGTTATCTGTGTAAGGAAAAAGCCCAAAACAGATGCAAGGAATATTTTCACATAATCTTTACGCTCGACTTTCTCTCTTGGAACAAAAAGGGAAATGAGCCAAAAGAGCAAACCGGCACCGATAGACCGCAGACAAAAGAGTGCCATAGGCGAAATTAGATGACTGCTCGTCAGATCCTTGCATACGATAATATTTATGCCAAAAATGGAATATGCTATGAAACAGGCTAAATGTCCTACAAGTTTCATGTTCATATCAGTTTCGTATTTGATTCTATACTTGATTCTATAAAAGCTGCATCAGAAATAATCAATGATAAACTTCCGATGCAGCTACTATATAAACTTAACTATATACCAATAATCAATCTTCCATCAACTTGCGGTAACGGGTACGTTTGGGCTCTTCCTGGCCAAGACGTTTCATCTTGTTTTCCTCGTATTCGGAATAAGAGCCTTCGAAATAGAACACATTGCCATCGCCCTCAAAGGCAAGGATGTGCGTACAGATACGGTCGAGGAACCAACGGTCGTGACTGATGATGACGGCACATCCGGCAAACTCGTCAAGACCTTCTTCAAGTGCACGCAGAGTGTTCACGTCAATATCATTGGTAGGCTCGTCGAGCAGGAGCACGTTACCCTCTTCCTTCAAAGCCATGGCCAAGTGCAGACGGTTACGTTCACCACCGGAGAGCATACCGCAGAGTTTCGTCTGGTCGGCGCCGGCAAAATTGAAGCGACTCAGGTAAGCACGGGCATTCACATCGCGCCCACCCATGCGGATAAGTTCGCTACCACCACTCACTACATCATAGACACTCTTCTCTGGGTCAATATCCTTGTGTTGCTGGTCAACATAGGCCAGTTTCACCGTTTCGCCCACCTCAAAGGTACCCCCATCCACTTGTTCGAGTCCCATAATAAGACGGAAGAGTGTAGTCTTTCCTGCACCATTGGGGCCGATGACACCCACAATGCCGTTGGGAGGAAGCATGAAGTTGAGGTCGTTGAAGAGCACTTTGTCTCCAAAAGCCTTGCTCACATTGATTGCTTCGATAACCTTGTTTCCCAAACGGGGGCCGTTGGGGATATAGATTTCCAGCTTCTCCTCCTTGGCTTTCTGGTCTTCATTAAGCAACTTGTCGTATGAGTTCAGACGAGCCTTACCCTTTGCCTGACGGGCCTTAGGCGACATGTTAATCCACTCCAACTCGCGTTGCAGGGTCTTGCGACGCTTGCTGGCGGTCTTCTCCTCCATCTCCATGCGTTTGGTTTTCTGGTCAAGCCAACTGCTGTAGTTACCCTTCCAAGGAATACCTTCACCACGGTCAAGTTCGAGAATCCATCCGGCTACATGGTCAAGGAAGTAACGGTCGTGAGTTACGGCAATGACCGTACCCTCGTATTGTTGGAGGTGTTGCTCCAACCAATCGATACTTTCAGCATCAAGGTGGTTGGTAGGCTCGTCGAGCAACAAGATGTCGGGCTTCTGAAGAAGCAGACGGCATAAGGCCACACGGCGACGCTCACCACCCGAAAGGAATTTTACCAACTGGTCATCGGGAGGACAACGCAAAGCATCCATAGCACGCTCAAGTTTTGAATCGAGATTCCATGCATCGGTACTGTCAATCACATCCTGCAACTCGGCTTGGCGGGCAAAGAGGGCATCCATCTTGTCAGGGTCCTCATAGTATTCGGGAAGTCCGAACTTATTGTTGATTTCTTCATATTCAGCCAGTGCATCCACAATGGGTTGTACACCCTCCATCACGATTTCCTTCACCGTCTTGTCAGGGTCGAGCTGAGGTTCCTGAGACAGGTAACCCACACTGTATCCGGGTGAAAATACCACTTCGCCCTGATAGCTTTTCTCAAGACCGGCAATAATCTTCAGCAAGGTACTCTTTCCCGAACCGTTAAGACCAATGATACCGATCTTGGCACCATAAAAGAAGGAGAGGTAAATGTCTTTCAGTACTTGTTTGTTGGCTTGGAAGGCTTTCGATACGCCCACCATTGAAAAAATGATTTTCTTGTCGTCAACGCTCATGATTATTTTTTGGGGAAGTTAAAGGAGTTAAAGGAAGTTATCGGCTCTTCGAACCTAAGGAGTTAAAGCCTATAGTTTTAGCAAGACATTTGGCTTTAACTCCTTCAACTCCTAACGAGCAAAGTGAGTGATAACTCCTTTAACTCCTAAAAATAAAATTAAAACAACTTCGCAGGATATTCACCGGCATCGATGAGAGCCTGAATCTTGTCAACCACACCCTGACGGTCAGCAGCGTAAGTCACACCGAACCACTTGCTGGTAGTGTCGAGCACCTCTACGGTAGCGGTATTCTCGTTGATGAGTTTGTTCACCATCAATGGGATAAAGAACTCAGCCTTCAGATTCTCCATATTCTTCGGGTCGCTCAAGAACTCGATGAAATACTCCTCAGAGTGCTTGAAGTAGTCGGGAGTGAATCCCCACATGTTCATTGATACGGGAGTGTTGTCCTCAACGGCAATCCACTGACCCTCCTCATCCTTATAGCAGATGGGGCCGTCAACGCGCATGATTTCGGTACGTTCAACCACAGTAGTCAGGTGTCCTTGCTCGTTCTTTTCGCAGATACCACGAGCTACAGAGCCATTCTCTGAGAGAGTGTTACCTACACGGAAGCCCACCATACAATACTTGTTCTCTTGTCCTTCGGGCAACTCACTCAGCCACTTTCCGATAACGGCAAAAGCATCGCGGCTATAGAAGTCGTCGGCATTGATAACGGCGAAAGGTTCTTTGATAACGTCCTTACCCATCAACACGGCATGGTTAGTACCCCAAGGTTTTACGCGCTCAGCAGGGCAAGCGAAACCTTCGGGCAGATCATCGATTGCCTGAAATACAAGTTCTACGGGGATATGGTTTTCATATTTACTGATAATCTTCTCGCGGAAATCCTGCTCAAAGTCCTTACGGATAACGAACACAATCTTTCCGAATCCGCCACGGATGGCATCGAAGATTGAATAATCCATGATAGTCTCACCATTGGGGCCCAGTCCGTCCAACTGCTTCAAGCCTCCATAACGGCTACCCATACCGGCAGCCAATACAAACAATGTAGGTTTCATTTTTGCTAAAATGTTTTTTATAGTTAATTAAAGGATATCCCTCTTTTTGATTCTGCAAATATACAGCATATTTTATAAGTGAAAAAATAATAGATGATGTTTTTTATCCGTACCGATAGTTTTTGAGGCGAGAAAAAGAGTTATCTTTGCACCCGAAAAGAGAAAAAGCGAATAAGATGACCATGCATGCAACAAAACATATACACATTGGTGAGTACAATTATCCACTACCGGATGAACGTATAGCCAAATACCCATTAAAGGAGCGTGACCACTCTAAACTGTTAGTTTATAAAAGAGGACAGATTGAGGAACATCGTTTTGATTCACTCCCTGATCATTTACCAAAAGGACTGCCTGTAATATTTAACAACACGAAAGTGATACAGGCACGTCTTCATTTCCGAAAAGAGACAGGAGCCCTCATCGAAGTGTTCTGTCTGGAACCCGCTTTACCTGCCGACTATGCACAAAACTTCCAACAGACCGGTTCTTGCCAATGGCTCTGCATGATAGGAAACCTGAAAAAATGGAAAGAAGGCTCTTTGACTCGCTCCATCAATGTTCATGGACACACTCTGACATTGAATGCCACACGGGGCGAAAGTCAGGGAACAAGCCATTTGGTAACCTTCAATTGGCAGATGGAAACGGCCAATGAGGATACCGCGACTACTACCCCGACCTTTGCCGATGTTTTGGAAGCCATTGGTGAACTGCCCATTCCCCCTTACTTGAATCGTGACACTGAAGAGGGGGACAAAGAAACATACCAGACGGTCTATTCCAAGATTAAAGGCAGTGTAGCAGCACCGACGGCAGGTCTCCATTTCACCCCTACAGTATTGGAAGAGTTGGATACACGAGGTGTCGAACGCGAGGAGGTGACTCTTCATGTTGGTGCCGGCACTTTCAAGCCTGTGAAGAGTGAAGAGATTGGCGACCACGAGATGCATACCGAATACATCTCTGTCAGCCGACAGACCATAGAGAGACTCATCGCATATGGAGGAGAAGCCATAGCTATAGGAACCACCAGTGTACGCACATTGGAAAGCCTTTATTATTTAGGTGTAAATATAGCTTTGAACCCTCAGCCTCCCGAAGATCACCTGCATGTGCCACAATGGATGCCCTATGAGTATTCTCAGGCTATAGCTGGTGAAGGAGTGCCGAAGATAAGTACAATCGATGCATTACATACACTTTTGGATTACATGAACTCCCAACATATCGATGTGCTCCATGCCAGTACATGTATCATCATTGCACCAGGATATGACTTTCACATTGTACGGGCCATTGTCACAAACTTTCACCAGCCACAGAGCACACTGCTGTTACTTGTATCTGCACTTATCGGCGACGATTGGAAACGGGTGTACGATTATGCACTGTCCCACGATTTCCGTTTCTTGAGCTATGGAGACTCAAGCCTGCTGATACCATAATCATTATTTATATTTAACGGAGAAAGAAATCCAGATATGCAAGACAACAATTCAGAGATGTTTCCTGTTGTGGACGAAGAAGGAAACATTATAAGTGCAGCCACACGCGGCGAATGCCATGGAGGAAGCAAACTGCTACATCCGGTAGTACACCTGCATCTGTTCAACAGCAAAGGGGATTTATATTTACAAAAACGTCCTCTATGGAAGGATATACAACCAGGAAAATGGGATACAGCTGTTGGCGGTCATGTAGATTTGGGAGAAAGTGTAGGTCAAGCATTGTTACGCGAAGTTCGCGAAGAACTTGGCATCACTTTGGAAAATCCCCCCACACCTTTGGCCAATTATGTTTTTGAAAGTGAACGCGAGCGCGAATTGGTATTTGTACACAAATACGTATATGAAGGAGAGGTAAATCCCAGTGAAGAGTTGGATGGAGGCCGTTTTTGGACATTGGACGAAATCCATGCCAACATAGGCCGAGAAGTGTTCACTCCCAATTTTGAATCCGAATTCACACGTTTCCAATCACTTTCTTCGCACGATGAATTGGATATTTAAAGATTATATTTATATTTGCATAAATTTTACATCAAGACAAACTAAGAACATATATATATGGCAGAAATTATTGCATCAGAAAACACTGAAAAGAAGAGTTTGAACTTCATTGAACAGATAGTGGAAAACGACTTGAAGGAAGGTAAGAATGACAATCGTGTACAGACCCGTTTTCCGCCAGAACCGAATGGGTATCTGCATATCGGACACGCAAAAGCCATCTGTTTGGATTTTGGCATTGCCGCCAAACATGGTGGAGTGTGCAACCTGCGTTTCGATGATACCAACCCCACTAAAGAAGACACAGAATACGTTGATGCCATCAAGGAAGATATCCAGTGGCTTGGTTTCCAATGGGGGAATGAATATTATGCCAGTGACTACTTCCAGCAACTGTGGGACTTTGCCGTACAGCTCATCAAGGAAGGTAAGGCATACATCGATGAGCAGACAGCCGAGGAGATAGCCCAGCAGAAAGGAACTCCTACCCAACCGGGTACCGAAAGTCCCTACCGCAACCGTCCTGCCGAAGAGAGTCTGGCACTGTTCGAGAAGATGAATGCCGGAGAGATAGAAGAAGGACGCATGGTGTTGCGTGCCAAAATTGACATGGCCAGCCCCAATATGCACTTCCGCGACCCAATCATCTACCGCGTAGTCAACCATCCCCACCACCGTACCGGCACCACATGGAAAGCATATCCCATGTACGATTTTGCCCACGGTCAGAGTGATTATTTCGAAGGTGTCACCCATTCACTCTGTACATTGGAGTTTGTCCCTCACCGTCCGCTCTACGACCTGTTTGTTGATTGGGTAAAGAATGGAGAGGACTTGGAAGACCACCGTCCTCATCAGTACGAGTTCAACAAGTTGAATCTCAACTATACGCTCATGAGCAAACGTAATCTGCTCATTCTGGTGAAAGAGGGTCTTGTCAACGGTTGGGACGATCCTCGTATGCCGACACTTTGCGGATTCCGTCGCCGTGGCTATTCACCCGAAAGTATTCGCAATTTTGTGGACAAGATTGGATATACCACCTACGATGCATTGAACGACTTTGCCCTTTTGGAAAGTGCCGTACGCGAAGATCTGAACGTACGCTCTACTCGCGTAAGCGCCGTCATCAACCCTGTCAAACTTACCATCACCAATTACCCCGAAGGTCAGGTGGAACAAATGGAAGCCATCAACAATCCGGAAGACCCCGAAGCAGGCACACATATCATCGAGTTCAGCCGTGAACTGTGGATGGAACGTGAAGACTTCATGGAGGATGCACCCAAGAAATACTTCCGCATGACTCCCGGACAAGAAGTCCGTTTGAAGAATGCCTATATCGTGAAGTGTACAGGATGCCGCAAAGATGAAGCCGGCAATGTAGTGGAGGTATATGCAGAATATGATCCCGAAACGAAAACCGGCATGCCCGGTTCCAGCCGCAAGGTGAAAGGAACCCTCCATTGGGTAAGCCGTGCCCATTGTCTGAAAGCAGAAGTACGCCTCTATGACCGTCTGTGGAAAGTGGAGAATCCACGTGATGAAATGGCTGCCATCCGCGAAGCACAAGGATGCGATGCTTTGGAGGCTATGAAACAGATGATTAACCCAGACTCTCTCACCATCCTGAACGAGTGTTATGTGGAAAAATACCTCGCAGAGGCCAAGCCGCTCGACTATCTCCAGTTCCAACGTATCGGATATTTCAATGTGGACAAGGAATCAACCCCTGATCACCTGATTTTCAACCGTACCGTCGGACTGAAAGATACATGGGGAAAGATCAATAAATAGGTTAAGAATAAACATCAGCAGGTGTGTCGGAATCCGACACACCTACATTTCCCACAACTGACCGAGATAAAAAAACAAAAATGTAAAGAGCTTATGATGAGACTCTCGAACGACGAAGAATTCAGAAGATACTTTACCAGTCCAGAATTCAAACAGACATTGCATGCCTATGAAGCCATGCAGGAATCAGGTAAGCCAACCTATTTCGATGCCGACCAACTGACGGATATAGCAGAATTCTATGCCGCACGAGGAGATCATGATAAAGCTGAAGCAGCCATTGACCATGCCCTCCTTCTACACCCGGGAAGTACAGACCCCATGGTGTTCAAGGCACGCAATCTGTTGGCACATGACGAGATTGAATCAGCTTATAAGCTTTGCCGCACGATTCCCGACCAGAAAGATTTTGAGGTAAGACTCTTGTATGCCGAAATACACTTGACCAAGAACCAACCGGACAAAGCGGACAAAGTGCTGATGGATTATGTCAACACACAAGAGGAAGATCCCGATCACATGTGCGAAATCATGAGGGACTGTTCCGAAGTTTTTTCGGACTTCAAACATTATGAATACAGTCTCAAGTGGGGCTACACTCTTCTTGAGCATGTAAAGACGAATGCCAACAAGCCGGAAAACATTCTCTATGCCGAAGAGGTAATATTGGTAGCTTTGAGGGACCTCAACAGGTATGACGAGGCTCTGGCATTGAGCAACGACATGTTGGACAGAGATCCCTATTACATAGCAGCATGGATTATCCAGTCCGAGATATACATTGCCCAGAAAATGTATAACGAGGCAATCGAAGCGGCCGATTATGCTATAGCCATCGATGACACAAACATGGGGGCAGTAGTCTGCAAGGCCAACAGTTTCTTCTTTTTGGAGAATATGACAGAAGCACTCAAACTGTACAGAAAGTGTATCCAGTACGAATTCCACCCCGATGTATGCCACTACATGTGCGGTTTGATTGAAGCCTCAAGGCGGAACCACATGCAAGCCCTCAACGATTTTCTTGTCTCCTACAAGATTGTGGGCGATACGGCCAACTTTTCTTTTGAACTGTGTTACAATATGGCTCTGAACTTTGCCGCCATAGGTCGTAAGGAGGAAGCACTCTTCTTTTACGAGCAGGCAGAAGATATAGAACCCGGAAATGAATCTTTGGACGAATTGATGGACTACATCAACGAATTGCCGGACGAAGAGCACGACATCGATGGTCCACTTCTGACATAAGTTCCTCCCACCCCTTTACCCCAACAAATAACATCATAATAGAAACTTAATAAACATGAAATCCGTAGCATTCATACAATGGTGCCTTGAGCACCTCAATTATTGGACCATCACCCTGCTGATGGCCATCGAGAGTTCATTCATCCCCTTCCCTTCCGAAGTTGTAGTGCCGCCAGCTGCCTGGAAAGCCGCTGCAGGAAATGGGTTGAACATATATCTGGTGGTATTCTTTGCTACATTGGGAGCCAATATCGGTGCATTGGTCAATTATTATTTGGCCAAATGGTTAGGACGTCCCATTGTCTATAAATTTGCCAACAGCCGTTTCGGCCATATGTGCCTCATTGACGAGGAGAAAGTCGAGAATGCAGAGAAATTCTTTGAGAAGCATGGCGCCATAGCTACCTTCTTCGGACGCCTTGTGCCAGCTGTACGCCAACTCATTTCCATTCCGGCAGGATTGGCCCGTATGAAACTCACCACCTTCCTGCTGTTCACCACCCTTGGTGCCGGCATCTGGAACTGTGTATTGGCAGCCATCGGATATTACCTCTCCAAAGTACCCGGTATCGAGACCGAAGAGCAGCTGCTGGAAAAGGTAAACGAGTACAGCCACGAAATAGGCCTTGTCTGCATAGCCCTTGCTGTCCTCGTTGTCGGTTTCCTTATTTATAAAGGTACCGTAGGACACAAAAAGGCCACCAACAGATAACCACCTTATTATATAAATGGTAAGAAAGGAATGTCTCAAAATGATGACATTCCTTTCGTTGCTTCAGGTGTCCAGCATTTGAAGAAGCGCTCTACTTTCTCCTTGCTATACCCCTTTCCCTCTTCCAGGAAACTGGAGTCCTGCGTATGTATCACCTCCCCCTTTTCATCAAGGATGACAATGACAGGAAAACCGAATCTGGCCGGATTCTCCAATCGTTCCATCAACAGCTTTGCCTGCTCCTGTTTCTCTGCCCCCAATGACTTGCGTGGGTTATAGTTCGCATGGACATACACAAAGTTCTCGTTGATGAGCGCATTGATGGTGCTGTCATTGGTTATGAAATCCGCAAAGCGCAAACACCATGGACACCAGTTGCCGCCCACCTGACAAACCACATACTTGCCTTCCGTCCTTGCCACCTTCAGGGCAGAGTCTATCTGTTCCAGCGGATTAGCCTCCTCATTATATACCCTCTTCAGTTTTGTTTGCGCCTCCGTTGCGACAAGAGCCAACAGTGCAAACGATGCTGCCATCCAAGTTTTTCTGATCATAGCTTTTATACAGTTAGGTTATTTCTCGATATCTCTTTCATTTGTTGGTAAGCCAAACGCTCCGCTCCATCGAGCAGATAGATGACACCACAGTAGGTGAATCCATACTTGTCGAGCACACTCCGCATGATGGAATTCTGTCTGTGTGTATCAATCCGGATATTGGCAGATCTTTCGAAGCAATATGCCAAGACCTCCTTGAACACCCCATGCACCCCATGCCGACTGGCCATGCGATGTATCACATGATATGGTTTCGTATCCTCCACCCATTGGCCCTCATATATCGTGTTATAGGTGACATCAGGTCCTTCTATGAAAGCAAAAGTAGCAACAATTCTCCCCTCCTCTTCCATAACATAGCTGTTTCCCCGACAGATATCATCCTCTATCAGCGTCTGTTTGGGATTTCCGTTGGTCCATTGCTCCATATTCCCATCAGCCCGCATCTTTTCTCTGCCATACTCAAGCAGTTCCATGATGCAGCCAATGTCCGACATTTCCGATTTACGTATTCTCCGTTCCACTCTTGCCATATCACAGGCAAAGGTACAACTTTTCTTATATAATATCCTCCAACATAGCTTATGATTTTTACTATATATGCATAATCCCCGCGACCTGTCTCCAATGGAAGGTTGCGGGGATTGCTTTTAAAGGAAAGTAGCGGTTAAAGGTTATAAAGCGAATCGAGTTGGTAAACTCTCCCTTCACCTCTATATTATGATTAAACTAAAAGTGGTCAACGATTACTAAAAATAAGGTTTTACTCAGTCAACTCGGATTATAAATAAGGGCGAAAGTTGGTCAACGGAAATCGTTAATATACACCTGACAAAAGACAAATTTCTTGAGATTTCGTTTGGAATGTAAACCTATTTTGGATTATCTTTGCAAAGCGTAAACTCACATAGGAATAAATATTTCCAGTGTAAACCTATATAGGATTCTAAGTTTAACCCGTCAACTTATTTCAGTACACTGCATACTGCTTCCAGTACCATATAGGCAGTACTGCTGTACTGCCTATATAAAATTCTAGTACCAACTAATATAAACTGACTGGTACTAGAGTTTTCACTTATAGACTCTACATTATCTAAAAGAAGTGTTGTATTTTTTAATAAAGGGTGAAGGAGAAAGGGGTCTTCAGTTGTTTAACGGAGAGTGAATGACTTTAGCGGTTAGCTATGTTTATTCAAAGCGGATGACTTTAGCTGGTTTGATGCGGGAAATCAACATGCCGGGACCAACCAATACGAGAACGGAAGATGCTAACGTACAGAGATTGACAGCCAAGAGACTGAACCAAGGGAATTCTATGGGGACGGCATCGACATAGTATGTCGTGGCATCCAAGGGGATGAGACGGAACCATTTCTGAAGTAGGCAGAGAGTCAGTCCTATGACATTTCCAATGAGGAGACCACGACCTATCAGCATGACGGCAAACCATACAAAGATACGGCGAATCATCTGATCGGATGCTCCCAATGCCTTGAGGATACCTATCATGGAGGTGCGTTCGAGTATGAGTATCAACTGTCCGGATATCATGGTGAAGCCTGCCACACCCAACATAAGGGCAAGGATGACCCACACATTGGTGTCCAAGATATCCAACCAGGCAAATATGGAAGGGTACAATTGTTCAACGCTCATGGCCAGACAAGGCGCGCCATAACGGTCAACACGATGGTTAACAACGGAACCTATCCGGTCTGTACAATCTTCCAACGAAGCACCGGGAAAAACATTCACCTCGACCCCACTGACCAACTGCTTGTCGTTCCAATTGTTGAGACGGCGCACAGTATGGAGGTCCGTCAGCATCAGACGGTCATCATAGGCGGCAAAGTTTGTTTCATAAATACCCGTAATGGTCAACCGGCGGGCACGGATATTCTTCTGGATAAAATAGGTATTGACCTTATCGCCCAACTTCAGATGCATCTTATTGGCCAGACTCCTGGAAATGACAACTTGTCCGGAAGCAACTGAATCTGTGAAATGGGGAATGTATCCCTCCACCAAATGGGAATGTATGAAAGTGGTGTCATACTCTTGCCCCAAGCCTTTCAAGAGGATACCGCTGAAGGAGTCGTCCGTCTTGAGCATACCAGCCTTGGTGGCAAAGCGCTGCACGTGACTGACATCGTCCGAAGCCTGAGCTATGACATGCATCAGACTGTCGTCCACCACAATGGGATTGGATTCATATGCCTCGGCATGGACAAAATTGGCTACCTGTATGTGGGAACTCAAGCCGATAATCTTCTGCTTGACTTCCTGCTTGAAACCAACGGCTATACAAATGGACAATATCATGACGGCCAAGCCTATGGCAATACCCGACATGGCAATGATGACGGCAGGCTTTGAGATTTTAGCTTTCGCGTCATCACTATTATAAATGCGATTGGCTATGAATAGAGGGAATTTCACTTACAAAACTCTTCCAGGGTATGCTTCCAATGCTTTCTGCAACACAAAGAGTGCCCGTACCAAGTCTTCTTTTTTCAGCACATAAGCGATACGTACCTCGTTATGTCCAGCACCGGGAGTGGTATAGAATCCACTGGCAGGAGCCATCATCACCGTCTCTCCTTCGTAGTTGAACTCGGACAAGCACCAAGCACAGAACTTCTCGGAGTCATCTACAGGCAATTTGGCTACTGTGTAGAATGCTCCCATAGGAATAGGTGAATAGACACCGGGAATACGGTTGAGGCCGTCAATCAGACACTTACGACGCTCGACATACTCATCATAGGTCTCGCGCAAGTATTCCTCCGGTGCATCCAATGATGCTTCGGCGGCTATCTGACCAATAAGCGGTGGACTCAGACGGGCCTGACAGAATTTCATCACAGCATTGCGGACCTCCACATTCTTGGTTATCAATGCTCCGATACGGATACCGCACTCACTATATCGCTTGGATACTGAATCAATAAGCACCACATTGTTCTCGATTCCTTCCAAATGACAAGCTGAGATATAGGGTGAACCGGTATAGATGAACTCGCGATACACCTCGTCAGAGAAGAGGTAGAGGTCGTACTTCTTCACCAAATCGCGTATCTGGTTCATCTCACGACGGGTATACAGATATCCGGTGGGATTGTTGGGATTACAGATAAGGATAGCCTTGGTGCGCTCATTGATAAGTTCCTCAAACTTCTCTACCTTTGGCAAAGAGAAGCCCTCCTCGATGGTGGTTGTCACCGTACGGATAACGGCACCTGCCGAGATGGCAAAAGCCATATAGTTGGCATATGCCGGTTCAGGCACAATGATTTCGTCACCCGGATTAAGGCAACTCAAGAAAGCAAAAAGCACCGCTTCGGAACCTCCGGTAGTGATGATGATGTCATCGGCACTAAGATTGATATCGTACTTCTTATAATATTTCACCAGCTTTTCGCGATAGCTTTGGTAGCCTTGCGAAGGGCTATACTCCAATACGGTACGGTCAATGTTACGGATAGCGTCGAGGGCCGCTTGCGGAGTGGGCAGGTCAGGCTGACCAATATTCAGATGATAGACATAAACGCCCCGCTTCTTGGCATCGTCGGCCAAGGGTGCCAGCTTTCGGATAGGCGATGCTGGCATTTCATTTCCTCGGATGGATATTGTTGGCATAATGATTTCGTTTTTGTATAACAAGTTGCAAAGATAAGATTTATGATGAAAGATTGCAAGAAAAAGGGAAGAAATACATCCACAACACCCACATTGATGTCAAACAAAGTTCTTCATTATATTCCGACAAACACAAGAATATATAATGGAGGGAGGCTCGAACGAACCTCCCTCCATTGTTTTATTTCACTGCAGAAATACGCAACTTGAAGTTATAACCGTCTTCTACAATCTTATACTTGTGCATCGTGTCAGGACCACAAGAAGCGTTACCCACACCACGGTACTTACCGTCCAAGTG
>JAZQAG010000017.1:0-47391 GCA_045545095.1 Phocaeicola sp.
TTTCTTGAGATTTCGTTTGGAATGTAAACCTATTTTGGATTATCTTTGCAAAGCGTAAACTCACATAGGAATAAATATTTCCAGTGTAAACCTATATAGGATTCTAAGTTTAACCCGTCAACTTATTTCAGTACACTGCAGAAGTACTGAAGTACTATACGGGAAGTATTGGAGTACTGCTTAAGAAGTACTGGAGTATTTCCTAAGAAGTACTGAAGTAGGTCTGCAGTGTACTGAAATAAGTATTAAGCTTTGTTTCACTACGCGCTTCCGCGCACAGCCATATTCACCCTTTAGTCTATTGGTGTACCTTATTATATATCTATTGCCCAAAGTTGCAGGAGACAGATATATCATATAAGTATCAGGAAGTTTTCTCTCCTATTTTTTGTATGAATACTTTTTTTCATTACTTTTGCCGAGTAAAGTATTAATCACCCAATTCATTATTAAAAGAAATAGACAGACACCGAGAAACGTTCCGAAAGTATAGCTTGTCCATGAGGCAGCCCTTTCAATAAAACCAATAACGGAAAAGCGTTCCCGTTCGTACTTATATATGAATTTGAGCTTTTAGCTCTTGTTCTCTCGACTTTGAATACCGCCAATATTCGCAACCGAGAACAAGCAGTTGGGGGTTCACGTCATCATAGGCGTGGACCATTCTTGCTTGTTTGGTTGTGAGGTCACTTGGCGGTAACCTAAAGTCGAAAATAGGCATTGAATGGTTCCGCTTTTTTTATTCTCTATTATTTCACATCAATATTATTAAAATGAGAACAAGCAAAGCACTTAAAATTGTGCTATATGCCATTGTTTCAGTACTATGGACACATGCATATGCACAAAAGACAGAATTTCCCGTAGATTTTTCAAAGTTCAAAGGACAATGGTATGACATCACAAACGATGGAGTGATGGAATACATGAGTAAAGGTAGTGACGATTATGGTTTCTTTAAGTTTAACAGTGATTTGACGGAGTCTTCACTATTGGCTAAAATTCCTTATCCAGAAGGTCTATATTGTATTAACATCAATAATGATAATATAATGGATGCCTATAAGATTGGTAATTATAGCTTCATCTACCTCGCCAATGAGGATTATACTATGCGCGAAGTATTTAAGACAGAATATAATAAAATACCAAGTCCTATTGATTTCAACAATGATGGTTTCCCTGATTTTGTTGTGAATGAAGATACACGTCAAGCAGATGTAGCTGTATTAGTAAATGGTGAATACATTACCACGAAAGTACAACTGCTCACTCCAGAAGATTATGCGGGCATTCAGAAGGAACTCAAATTGACCGGCAGCACTTCGGGATTTGCCTACGAATATATAATTGTTCCCGATAAGGTTGTGCCATCCCTGACTTCCGGTATCAAATCCATTGATTTGAATAGTGATGGTTATGTTGACTTTGTCAATCCTGACGACGGTTCGTTCTATCAGAGTTTGGGAGACGGAAGATATGTCAAGAACTCCTTTGGGGGGAAATCCACATTTCGTGACTTCAACAATGACGGTTTGATGGATGTACTTGTATGGGATTCAGAAAACTTGAAACTTACATTATTCTATTCAAACCCAGATTTGTCATGGGGAGAAAAGAAAATCTTCTCTAATCTCCGTTGTAATGATGAACTGTTCTGTTACGATTTCGACAAGGATGGGGATGTGGACGTTTTAGTACCGTTTGACCAACATCATAATAATCCAAAGCACGATAATGGAGCCTCTTATATAATGGTGATTGAAAATCAAGGGAACAACAGTTTCAAGAAACATGAGTTCTTGCTTGACGGAACCCTTTGGTTCAAAGACTGTTTTGATATGGACGGTGATGGCTTGTTTGAAATCTCTGCGCTCAAGGCTAACGAGGCAGATAGTACCGATTTGGTGCTTTACGAGGTTTCCGGTTTAGATATTCTGGATTATCCCCAAATGATAAAGAACTCAATAACCAAATTAGCAAGTAAATCTTATCAATATTTGCATTTGCAAAGAGAACAATATATAAATGAATTTTTGCTTGCTGATGTTTGCAATAGTGGATATACCAATCTCTTTTATACTCAGTACAGGGAGGTCGATTATTCATACAAAAGTTTCTATACCAAGGAATCTGTTCCTTCCATAGCAACCAATAATCGTCCGACAGCACCGCAAACCATTGATTATAACTTTGATGCAGCCACTAATCAACTGAAGATTTCTTGGAGCGAAGGAACGGATAAAGAAACCTCTTCGGTTGATTTGACCTATGCCCTGCGTATAGGCACCGAGAAGGATAAGGGAGATATCTATTTTGCTCATGCCAATACCGATGGTACAAGGCGCAATCTGCTTGAAGGAAACAGTGGGCATAGCCGTTATCGGGTGTTTGATGTCTCTCCATGGAAAGCCGGGAAATATTATATTTCAGTGCAAAGTGTTGATCCCAATTGTCTCGGTTCTGTATTCAGTGAATATGTAGTGTTTGAGAAACATACTCCTGCATCAGACTTTATCCTTTCTTATAACGACCATATAGCTATAGGGGATACTTGTACCGTAGTGTTGCAACATGGTGCAGAATCAGGATGCACTTATCATTGGGATTGGGCTGGTGGAACAGTCGTTTCCGCCAAAGAAGATGGCAGCGAATACAAAATCGTATTCCATGAAGGTGGTGACAAATTGATTTCACTTCATGTGGAAGATTCCAATGGTAATGTCTCTTTGAAAAAGGAACAGGTATTAAGTATTAATCATGCAAAGATTAAAGTTTTGGATCGTAATTCTGAGAATCCGGGAAAAGGTTTTGATTATGCACAGTTTGCAATGGATTTGGATGAAGACGGAGATGCCGAAATTGTAGCTTCAGATCAATCTCATGAGGGATACACATTCCATGAAGGCGATGCAGAGGGGAATTATGCTCCTATCAAAAAACTGTGGAACTCAAATATGCCGGATTCACGATATGGTGATTCCTACATACTGACAGATATTAATCATGATGGCAAAGCCGATTTGGCCTATTACGCACCTGATATGGCCTATTTACTTATCAATGAAGATGGTGAACTTACCGCGGGGGATGACATTAAAGAATTTGTACCCAAAGCTGTTCCTGATTATAAGAAGTGTGCAGATTTTAACAATGATGGTTTTGTAGATTTGTACTACACTTCATACCAATATATTTATGCCAATGACGGAACTTATCAGTCTTACAAGATAAAGAATGTTCCTTATCGTCCGCTTTTTTTAGATTATAACCGTGATGGATTAATGGATATAATTGAAGAGGACGGAACGAAATGGCATAAAAATAACGGAGATTTTACTTTTACTGAGTCTGAACTCAATTATGAATTTGGATTCCGTTCTTTAGTGATAGCAGATTTTGATGGCGATGGTACGTGGGATTATTTTGACCCTGCTAAAGGAGGAAATTATGGACTTACTCATTATGCTGACACTTTGAACATCTATTGGGGAGATAGTTCTTCCACTACACAAATACCATGTGTGAAAGATGAGCCTTTTTCTGCAGGACATGTTGTAGCCGATGTGGACAACAATGGGTGCCTTGATATTATAATCGGTTGTCAGGGAAAGAAGCGAATCGCAGTCATATATCTGAATAAAAATCATAGCTTCAAAATGGAAACAATAGAATATGGTTATTCAAATATAGAAGATTTTAACTTTCACACCACTGATGGCAGATTCATTTTCAATGGCTACGAACTATCCAATGTTGCCAATGAAAAGCCTCTTGCCCCCACCAACTTGCGCGCTTCGCAGAGTGGTAAGTTTGTGACAATCGAGTGGAACCACTCTGTGGATAAAGAGACACCAGAGGCGTTGATGCAATACAATATCAGTATCAAGCATAAGGGAAAGACAGGGGAAGGTTCTTATTTGATTTCACCACTCAACTCTACCAAGAATGGTGTGCCCGTACCCTCACCACATAACCTGCTGATAGGAAACAAGTTCACTATCCCATTGGCAAATATCCCGGCAGGAGAATATGAAGTGCAGGTACAGGGTGTGGATCGTTGGCATCAGGAATCTGACTTCTCTGAGATATATGACCTGACAGTTCTTGCACAGAGTGTGATAGAGATGCCGACCTCTACAGGTGTAGGCAAGGAGGTGACAGTGGCGATTGTGACCAATAGCGGTGACGCTGTCAACTTTGGAGAGGGAGCAACAGCAGTCGAAACCTCTACAGGGGTTTACACAGTAAGTTGGAATGCGGCAGGGCAGAAGACCGTTACAGTAGGAAGCCTCGCTTCACAAAGCATTTATGTGTATCCTTTGCCTGAAGCAGGATTCACCTTACCGACAAGTGTACTTAAGGGGGCAACCGTGAACTTCACAGGAACAAACATCGACAGTGGTACATGGGAATATTCATTCAATGGTGCTGACTTTGAGCCTGTAGCAAAAAGCGAGGCGGTGAGAATGTCATTAGGGGACGGTGAAAAAGCCTCATTGGTATTCAATGCAGCCGGCGAATACAAGGTGCGCCACACGGTATCTGATGCGTTCAACTCTGTTGAGTGTACTGTATCTGTCATTGTGACTGGAACAAACAGCCAGCCGGAAATCGCTATAGTGAATATCAATCCCGATAGCGGCAAATATCAGATAAACTGGTCGGCAGAAGTATTCCCTGATGAGGTTACCAGTGTCAATGTGTATAAAGAAACGACGCACAGTAATGTGTACGAACTTCTGGCTAATGTGCCTGTAAGCGAAAGCTCCTACACAGACCTTACTTCACAACCTGATGTAACCGCTTCGCGCTATCATATCTCTTATGTGTTGCCTTATGGCGAATCGCAACGTAGTGATGACCATCAGGCAATGCACGTAATGATCAATCAGGGAATGTCCGACACCTGGAACCTGAGTTGGAGTCATTATGAAGGTGCTGAAGTTGACAGTTATCGCATTTTGGGCGGAAAAACGGCCGATAATCTGCAGCTCATTGCAGAGGTGTCAGGGCATATATCATCCTATAGCAATATTCAGGCTGTGGGAGAAATGAAATATTATGCTGTGGAGATTCAGATTGGGGCGGACGCTCAACCAATTACGCGCAGCAGTGCCAATGTGCTCTCTTCACGTTCCAATGTGATTTCTGCAGATGACGCATCAGTCATAAACTTCATTACAGACATCGTGATATACAGTGAAACAGGAGAGTCTGTGATGAAGGGCCATCCGGGTGAGACTCTTCAATTGTTTGCTTACCTGCATCCTTTCAGTGCGACATTGCGTGATATTGACTGGAGCATTACAGACGGAAACGATTTTGCCACCATTGACAAAAATGGACTTCTTACTGCAACAAAGAGTGGAAACGTAATCGTGAAGGCAACAGCCGTTGATGGTTCCGGAGTTTTCGATGAGTTTGCGGTAACTTTGGATCTGGAAGCTGAAGGCATCTCACCAGAGAGCACTTATCCGAAGAATGGCATATGGCCTACCGATATCTATGATATCACCGGCCGTATGGTCAGAAAGGGTACAATCTCTACCGAAGGATTACAACCCGGACTTTACATCGTCAAAGGAAAGAAAGTGATAATCAGATAAAGGACTTTCACCTTATAAGATAGTGTGTCGGAATTCATTTCTCACCTGCAACCAACGCAAGAAGGGAAGTGAATTCCGACACACGCATATTATCACCTTACAGTCAGGCGCATAAGTTCTTCTATATCTCCATTAAATACGTTCAAGTCAACATGCCCACGAATACCGTCTATACGGCCACGATCGGTATGTTGCCAGAATTTCCATGAGCCGGTATATTCCAATTCATCTACATAATAGTGGGCTATCCAAAAAGGATATGACCTGATAGAAGAATCTTCCAAATAATCTGTCCAGAACTTATATGAGGCATAAATAATGGGTGCTACACCATAATGCTTTTCAACAATAGAAAGCCATGTCAACACCCCTTGGCGTAAAGAGTCTGTGCCCATTTTCCCAGACACTTCCACATCAAGTACCGGCGGCAAATCACCCGATTGCAAAGTTACCTGACTGATAAAGTTACGCGCTTGTACCTCAGCTGAGACATCAGGCAAAAAGAAATGATATGCCCCACAGACAAACCCACGTTCACGGGCAGACTTGAAATTGTATCGGAAATTCTCATCCACAAAATTCCCACCTTCGGTAGCCTTCATAAATACGAACGTGATTGGCTTTCCCCGATGATAGGCTACCCGTAATCTCGCCCAATCAATATCTCCCTGGTGGTGAGATATATCAATGCCATGCACATAAGGACGAGCATAATATTCATCTGCCAAATCTATCCGCTGCAAATATGGCCGGAAAAAGAAATAGTAGGCAGCAAACAGATAGACTATCCCCACTAAAGACACTGACACCCAAATAACCCAAGAAGCCGTTTCGCCATTATGCTGAAAGAGACGTTGGAAACGTCCAATCATAGCGCCAAACATCATTGTTGTACCTTTCTTTGCACCCTTCTTACGGGATTTTGAAGTTTTACAGGGCTTACGTTTGGATGCGGCTGAAGTACTTTTCTTACGAGGAGATACTTGAGTACGTTTCTGCATTTATTGGGGAACTCAATAATTCATTATAAAATATCATCCGCAGACCACACAAGGCATGTCAAAAAAGATGCAGCCCCTATTCTGTGTCATCTGCGGATGAAAAATCAGGTGTTATATATTATGCCTGCTCAAGAGCCAACGTTTTAGTCGGTTGGTCACATACTTCTGTAGGACCAAAGTATTGAATCGGACCAGGATAAACATAAGCTGTCTCTATAGCCCATTCATCACGCTTGGCAGCAAAAGCCTTGAAAGGAGCACCATCGAGTTTTACAAGAGCCTTTTGGATAACGGGCTTCATCTCACCATGGCGACGCTCCATATTCATCATCATAGTGATGGGCACACCACCGGCAATCCACTCTTCAGCAGGAGCTGTAGTATTGCGTACGCTTGACATATAACCGGTCTTTCCGTTAGCAATCAGCATAGAAGCTGTGTAACCCAAAGCGTAGCAATAGTCAGCATCGTAGTTAGAGGGGGCAGCACAACGTCCTTCGTAACCGAAGAAATGGTGCTGAGCAGCAAATTTACCTACGAACTTGCCCTCTTCCTTCCACTGGGCGAGTTTTACAGCAACCATATCTGACAACAGTTTCTCTGTTTCGATCAAAGATACCTGTACGTTACCATGAGGGTCACGGTCGAGAGTCAACTGACGAGCCACACCTTCGGGAAGAGAAGCGTAGATGGCAGCATTCTCTTTTGACAGTTTAGAGATAACCCACTCACGTTGGGCGCTCTTCTTAATCATAGCGAACTCTGAACCTTCAGCTAACAGATCGTTCAACTCTGCAATCAGTTTCTTCATAGCAGGAATAAACTCAATCAAGCCTTCGGGAATAAGTACTGTACCGAAGTTGTTACCCTGTGCTGCACGATTAGCAACAGCTTGAGCAATATAGGTTACAACATCGTCGAGTGACATATTCTTGGCCTCAACTTCCTCAGAAACAATGCAAATATTAGGCTGAGTCTGGAGAGCACACTCAAGGGCGATGTGAGAAGCTGAACGACCCATCAACTTGATGAAATGCCAGTATTTGCGTGAAGAGTTACAGTCGCGTTGGATATTACCGATAACCTCAGAGTAAACCTTACATGCAGTGTCGAAACCGAATGAAGTCTCAATCATCTCGTTCTTCAAGTCACCATCGATAGTCTTGGGACAACCGATTACCTGTACGCCACACTTCTTGGCTGCATAGTACTCTGCCAACACACAAGCGTTGGTGTTAGAGTCGTCACCACCGATAATTACCAAAGCCTTGATACCCAATTGCTGGATGATTTCCAATCCTTTTTCGAACTGGTCTTCTTTCTCCAACTTGGTACGACCAGAACCAATGATATCGAAACCTCCGGTATTGCGATACTCATCAATGATATCAGCAGTCAGTTCCTTGTAATTATGGTCAACCAAGCCACCAGGACCAAGAATAAAGCCGAAGAGACGGCTATCCTTATTGAGAGCCTTGATACCATCGAAAAGACCGGAAATGACATTATGTCCACCAGGAGCTTGTCCGCCAGAAAGGATTACACCTACGTTAATGGCAGGATAAGCTGTTGCTTCACCTTCCACGAACTGAATCATAGGCATACCATAAGTGTTAGGGAACAGAGCCTTGATAGCCTCTTGGTCTGCAACCGATTGGGTGGGAGCACCCTCTTGTACTTTCACTGCTCCCTTCAATGCTTTAGGAAGCTTGGGTTGATAAGCAGCTCTTGCGATCTGCAATGCACTCTTTGTCATAATATTCTATTTTGTTATTACTATAAAAATTTCGTTCCTATAATAAAGTATAGCCACAGATATATCTCTATGGCTCTGCAAATTTCGTTCTTTTATCCGAGATATAAAAACGAAATTTGGCAAAACTCCTATCCTATCAAAAAAAAAGCACTATTTTCAAGCAAGAATTATATGCTTATTGCTTTTTTGTAAAGATGAGATGACATATCCAATTTCAATCCGACTTATTCTTATATTCACCACTAACATCCCCAATCACAGTCGGATTAATGGACAAAGCATGCTTCAAATCTTCCATTGCTCCACGCGCATCTCCAAGCTGATGGCGGGCACGACCACGCTCGTAATATGCTCCGGCATACTCCGGCATCCGTTCAAGCACTTTATCATACAGTAAAATTGCATCTGAAAAGCGAACTTGCTGCATGCACAAAGATGCGGCATACATCAACGACCGTATCTCATCCGATATCACAATATTTTCTTTATTTGTCTCCATTTGAATCATTCCTTTTATCATTGGGGAGAAGAATATATTCTCCATATACAATCACCACTTCATCTGCAACCAAATAGTCTAACACTTTCCATGCATCATTCCTCCCTGCAAATGGAGCGACCCCTGTTTCATAAGCCATAAATGATATTTTCCCAACCTCATGCAACTTATCAACAAGCCAAGAATACACATCATTGAACAAACCTGTCTTTACACCTGACGAATGATTGCCCAGACATACATCACACATGCGGCAATCATGTTCGTTCTTCTCCCCGAAATAATGCAAGAGCAAACGGCTCCGACATTTATCCGCTGATACGGCATATTCAATCATAGCAGCAATACGGTGTTCATAATTTGCTTTCCGCTCTTCGTACACCTGGGGAGATATAACCAATCTGCAGACATCTTCCCGACAATGTACAAATCTGATGAGAGAAGTCTTCTTATGGGGAATATAATGAATTATATGGCGGAAATTCAGCATTTTAAGTAATTCATATACCTGATGGTACGTCATCCCAGTGTTACGGGCCAACAAATGCTCATCGATATAGACATAATCAGTAAAAAGACCCGTATAGTTCCTCAATATGGCTCTCACCACCATATCGGCTTCCTTACCAGCCTCAACAGAATAGAGTTCGTCACGATGTACGGCAAATTTCAAGCGGGAATTATTCTCCTGCTCATCAATATATTCAATATAACCGGCTTGTGTAAGAATACGCAATGCGCTATCAACAGGAACTGGAAAATGTTTGAAATTCCGACAAAATGTACTTATATCAAATTCATAATTTATCCCTTCACCACTTCCCATGGCTATTTGATAAAAATAGCAAAGATGCTCATAAACCTGCCGAATATACTCTTTATCTGGATAAGTGTTAGGAATACGCTGTTTCAATGTTGCTGCATCCTTAGGTCCTACCAACAATACGGCATAAGCACGTGCTCCATCACGTCCGGCCCGTCCGGCTTCTTGAAAATAAGCCTCTGGAGAATCGGGCAAATCTACATGAACGACCAAACGTACATCCGGTTTGTCTATACCCATACCGAACGCATTAGTAGAAACCATCACCCGTGATTCATTGGCACGCCATCTACGTTGGCGGGCATCTTTCTCCACATTAGGCAAACCAGCATGGTAATATTCTGCTGTAACCCCTTGCTGACGCAACAATTCTGCCACTTCACGAGTACGATTCCGACTACGTGTATATACTATAGCACAGCCGGGAATATGTTCAAGGATATGAAGTAATTCGTTAGGTTTGTTATCTGTTTTACGTACGACATAAGCCAAGTTCTGCCGTTCAAAACTCATTCCAAAAACATTTTCCTCGGAGAACGCCAACTTGGCTTGAATATCTTTTACCACCTCAGGAGTCGCCGTTGCTGTAAGTGCCAACACCGGCACTCCTGGCAACAGTTTACGGATATCAGCTATACGCAAATAGGCCGGGCGAAAGTCATAGCCCCATTGCGAAATACAATGACTCTCATCAACAGTAATCAAGCTGACTGGAATACGACGCAATTTTACCAGAAAGAGTTCCGAATTCAATCTTTCTGGAGATATATACAGGAACTTATAGTCTCCAAAGATGCAATTTTCCAAAGCAACTACAATTTCATCATGCGTCAACCCTGTATAAATGGCAACAGCCTTGATTCCACGGGCACGCAGATTTCTTACCTGATCTTTCATCAAGGCAATCAAAGGGGTAATAACCAAACACAAGCCATCACGGGCCATAGTCGGAACTTGAAAGGTTATACTCTTCCCTCCCCCGGTGGGCATCAACCCCAACGTATCACGTCCACTCCCTATACTTTCTATAATCTGTTCTTGTATGCCCCGAAAAGAAGTGTACCCCCAATAACGCTTTAAGATATCCCGATATACCTCCTTCATGCATCAGCCTTCTTCAAACGGCTTTATATCCTCAATCAGCAATTGCACTTCGCCATGTTTATGAGTATTCTCCTCTACAGTATAACAAATGTCGAAAGCACGTTTTGTCTTAATATAACGCGCCTGCGAACTTTGGCCAAAAGCAATACCGTTCATAACATTGTTACTTTTATTATCCACAAGTTCCAATTTGATATGTTCTTGCTCCCGTCCAACAACTTTGCTTGTACCATAATCATAAACCTGACGCGTACAGAACACAGGTTTTGGATTGTCAGGTCCAAAAGGATTAAATCGCTTCAAATCACTGAAGAATCTTCCTGTAATATCTTTGAAATCCAATTCTGCATCGATATGTATGGTTGCTCTTGTCTGTTCCGGCAAAATATGTTCTGCGACATACTCTTCAAAACGACGGGTAAATTCAGGCACATTCTCTATTTTCATAGACAAGCCTGCAGCATATGTATGCCCACCAAAATTCTCCAGCAAATCACGACAATATTCTATAGCCTTGTACACATCAAAGCCCGAAACTGAACGAGCTGAGCCTGTTGCCAAATCGTCTGTACGTGTCAAGACTACAGCCGGACGATAGTACACTTCTGTCAAGCGGCTGGCCACAATACCTATCACCCCTTTATGCCATTGTTCATTAAAAAGGACTATACTACGTCTGTCATTCAGCCCTTCCAAACCGGCCACAATATGGTTGGCCTCTTCTGTCATGGCTTTATCCAAATCCTTGCGTGTCTCATTATACTGATTTATCTGGTTACTCTTTTCCAAAGCAGCCTTATAATCTTTCTCAACCAGCAAGTCCACAGATTCTTTTCCATTCTGGATACGTCCCGACGCATTGATACGAGGGCCTATCTTGAATATTATATCGCTCAATGTTATTTCCCTATCTGTCAATCCGCATACATCAATAATGGCCTTCAACCCTACACTCGGATTAGAATTTATCTGACGAAGTCCATGATAGGTCAACACACGATTTTCTCCCATAATGGGTACAATATCACTAGCCACACTCACGGCTACCAAATCCAACAAAGGAGTGAGATGACAGAATTCAATACCATTGTCCTTGGCAAATGCCTGCATAAACTTGAAACCGACACCACACCCAGACAAATGAGGATACGGATAAGTCGCATCTTCCCGTTTGGCATTCAAAATAGCTACTGCTGGTGGAAGCTCATCATCTGGTACATGATGATCACAAATAATGAAATCTATACCTTTCTCCCGAGCATAGGCAATTTCTTCAACGGCCTTGATACCACAATCCAGTACTATAACCAAAGAAACTCCTGTCTCCACGGCATAATCCACCCCTTCACGAGTCACTCCATAACCTTCATTGTACCGGTCAGGAATATAGTAGTCCATATTTGAGTAGAACTGCTGAAGGAAACGATACACCAACGCTACAGCTGTTGTACCATCAACATCATAATCTCCCCATACAAGAATACGTTCTTTTCTGCCCATAGCCTCATTAAGTCGGGCTACAGCCTTATCCATATCCTTCATCAAAAATGGGTCATGCAATTCGCTCAACTGTGGGCGAAAAAATCGCTTCACCTCCTCAGGAGTACGTATTCCACGTTCGATAAGCAACCGAGTCAGCACAGGATTGACTCCCGTCTGTTTGGACAATTCCTTGGCCGCCTCGATCTCTCCTTCGGAAAATGGCTGAATAATCCATTTGTTGTTCATTATATATATCTTTTTTCATTTTTATTCTACACTATAAATCAATACATTAGAATGCATATTGCATGAACGGTTCATACCGCTATATGATAATAGGGACCATACAGGTCACATTTGGACGGGTAAAGATACGCAAAATCGGACAAACGTCACATAGTTTCTGTATATATTTAACAGAAAGATGTATTTTTAATAAAAAACTGCGCCTCTCTTTCACAGAGAAGCGCAGCCCACAATTAAATCACTATGGTGTAAAAAAAGGAGTCTTTTTAGCTACAAGTTGCCAACTATCAGCTACGAGTTATTTTATGACTTGACACTTGTAACTTGTCGCTTGTAGCTCGTCACTTAAACAATACCTTGTGCCATCATAGCCTTGGCTACTTTCATGAAGCCGGCAATATTAGCACCCTTCACGTAATTTACGTAGCCATCTTCTTCGGTACCATACTTCACGCAGTTCTCGTGGATGTTCTCCATGATGTAGTGAAGTTTGTTGTCCACCTCTTCACTGCTCCATGAGAGACGCTCTGAATTTTGGCTCATTTCCAAACCTGATACTGACACGCCACCGGCATTGGCAGCCTTACCTGGTGCATAGAGAATCTTGGCATCCTGGAAAATCTTGATAGCTTCAGGAGTAGAGGGCATGTTGGCACCTTCGCTCACGGCAATGACGCCATTGTTTACCAACATCTGTGCGTGCTCACCGTTCAATTCATTCTGAGTGGCTGAAGGCAGAGCGATATCAGCCTTTTCACCCCAAGGCTTGGCACCTTCTACATATTTTACATTGTATTTCTCTGCATATTCACGGATACGTCCACGATATAGGTTCTTCAGTTCCATGATGTAGTCGAGCTTCTCACGGTCGATACCATCGGGATCATAAACATAACCGTCAGAATCTGACATGGTGAGAACCTTGCCACCCAATTGGAGAACCTTTTCAGCTGTATATTGAGCCACGTTTCCTGAACCAGAGATGAGGACTGTCTTACCTTTCAAATCCATACCCTTGGTCTTCAGCATTTCCATCAAGAAATATACGTTGCCGTAACCTGTAGCTTCGGGACGGATGAGTGAACCACCGAATTCGCGGCCCTTACCTGTGAATGTTCCAGTAAATTCGCGAGTCAACTTTTTGTACATGCCAAACATGTAACCAACCTCACGACCACCAACACCGATGTCACCGGCAGGGATATCCATATCAGGACCTACATGACGCCACAATTCCAACATGAAAGCCTGACAGAAACGCATTACTTCAGCATTACTCTTGCCGCGTGGAGAGAAATCAGAACCTCCCTTACCACCACCCATAGGCAGAGTTGTCAATGAATTCTTGAAAGTTTGCTCGAAGGCGAGGAACTTCAAGATTCCAAGGTTTACAGATGAGTGGAAACGGATACCGCCTTTGTAGGGGCCAATGGCATTGTTGTGCTGCACGCGGTAGCCCATATTGGTATGAATGGCACCTTTATCATCAACCCATGTTATACGGAATTGAAAAACACGATCGGGAATACAAAGACGTTCAATCAAGTTTGCTTTATCAAATTCGGGATGTTTGTTGTATTCTTCTTCAATAGTACCAAGTACTTCTTCTACTGCCTGATGATACTCAGGTTCATTCGGGAAACGACGCTTCAAGTCTTCTAAAACTTTTGCTGCATTCATCTTTTTACACTTTTAATTTGTATTATACTATTATTTATTCTTTGCTATTTTGAAAAACGATGCAAAGATATAGCGAATATTTTACCTATACAACATTTTTCTAATAAAATAGCAAAAAATATTGCATTTTGAATAAAAATAGAGGTTTTTTACGGCAAATAAATATTTAGCAGGGTAAAACATAGGAAAAATGTAACCAGCAAGTATCACTTGATAAAAAAGTCACGAGCCACATGCCCCCCCTTTTAGAAAGTAAGATTTAGCCTCAAAACCTCCTGCCCCCAACAACACATGTCACCGCATTCACTTTCTCAAACTTCTATATATAGGAATCAACACCAATGCTCCAGATATCACAAGTGAAAGGATTAACGGTCCATCTATGCGTTGAGCACCAACTAACACCATATAACAAAGCAACACCCAAAAAAGAATGAGCAAAACGGATTGAGTACGATTAAGACGACGAGACACTTTTTAGTTATGAGTTGTGAATTTTGAATTATAAATTATGAATCATGAGACTATCCCCTATGTCTCATAATTCATAATCCAAAATTCATAATTAAGAAGATTTATTCTTTCATTTTCTTTGCCACAAGGGCATCGATAACGGCCACGGCTGTAGTGTTTACAATGTCGCGCACCGAACTCTCAATGTCTGTAAAGTGGATAGGTTTGTTCAATCCCATCTGGATGGGGCCGATAATTTCCGTATCACCACTCATGGCTTGAATAAGCTGATAAGCCGAGTTGGCTGAACTCAGGTTGGGGAATATCAAGGTGTTCACCTCCTTGCTCTTCAGACGGGTGAAGGGATATTTCTCATCGCGCAGCTTGGTGTTCAGGGCAAAGTTCACCTGCATTTCGCCATCAATGGCCAAATCCGGATATTCGCGTTGCATATAGTCAACAGCTTCATGCACTTTGGCAGGGCTACCTTCGGGATCTGAACCAAAATTACTGTAGCTCAGCATGGCCATGACAGGCGTGTGGTTAAAGAAACGCACTGTCTTGTCCGCCAATCGGGCTACATCAATAAGCGTATCAGTACCCGGATGTCGGTTGATAAGTGTATCGGCCAGGAAGTAAGTTCCTTTCTTACTGTTCAGAATGTGCATTGTCCCGAAATGTTTGTATCCCGGTTGGATACCGATTACCTCTTTGGCCACCTTGATCGTGTTGCTATATTTTGTATAAAGACCTGTGATGAAGGCATCAGCTTCACCCGTCTCGACCATCATCATACCAAAGTAGTTGCGCTCGAACATCTTATCGTTTGCCTCTTGGAAGTTTGCGCCTTCACGGGCACGTTTCTCTGCAAGAATCCGGGCATAACGTTCGCGGCGAGGAGCTTCGTCGGGATGACGCAGATTCACGATTTCAATACCTTCAAGGCTCAAGTCAAGCTCTTTGGCCAGTTTGGTGATAGCCTCATCGTTTCCTAACACAATGGGATGACATATTCCCTCAGCTTTAGCCTCGACTGCAGCTTTCAGCATGTTGGGATGGATGCCCTCGGCAAACACTACGCGTTGCGGGTTGCGACGAGCCGTTTCGCGTAATTGGCGGGTCAGCTGGCTCTCTTGTCCCATCAGTTCCTTCAGATGCTGACGATAGGCGCTCCAATCCTCAATAGGTTTGCGTGCCACACCGCTCTCCATAGCAGCTTTGGCTACAGCCATAGAGACCTCGGTAATGAGACGGGGGTCAACAGGCTTGGGAATGAAATAATCAGGGCCGAAAGTAAAGTTGTTCACGTGATAAACCTCATTCACAACGTCAGGAACAGGTTGTTTGGCCAATGCGGCAATAGCGTGCACAGCTGCCAACTTCATATCCTCATTGATGGCTGTTGCGGCCACGTCAAGAGCACCACGGAAAATGTAGGGGAATCCGATAACGTTGTTTATCTGGTTGGGATAATCGCTTCGCCCGGTTGACATCAACACGTCAGGACGTGCAGCCATCGCATCCTCGTACGAAATTTCAGGCACAGGGTTTGCCAAAGCAAATACAATGGGATGGTCATTCATAGAACGGACCATATCCTGGCTAAGTACATTGCCCTTTGACAATCCCAAGAACACGTCTGCCCCGCGTACAGCCTCTTCCAAGGTTGTGATATCACGGCGGTCGGTCGCAAAATAACGTTTCATTTCGTTACCAGGACGGTCAAGTCCTTCACGGTCGCTACGGATTACACCTTTCGAATCCAGCATCACGATGTTCTCGTGTGTTGCACCCAGTGCTTCGTACAGTTTTGTACACGAAATGGCTGCGGCACCGGCACCGTTGACCACAATCCTTACATCCTTGATATCCTTTCCTGCCACTTCGAGAGCATTAATCAAGCCGGCGCTGCTGATGATGGCCGTACCATGCTGGTCGTCGTGCATCACAGGGATTTCAAGTTCCTCCTTCAGGCGGCGTTCTATTTCGAAACACTCAGGTGCCTTGATGTCCTCCAGATTGATACCTCCGAAAGTGGGGGCAATAGCCTTGACTGCCTCAATAAATTTGTCGGGATTTTTCTCGTTCACCTCAATATCAAACACATCAATGCCTCCATATATCTTGAAAAGCAACCCCTTGCCTTCCATCACCGGCTTGCCGGCCATGGCACCTATGTCACCAAGCCCCAATACGGCAGTACCGTTTGAAATGACTGCCACCAGATTCCCTTTGGCGGTGTATTTATAAGCATCTTGTGGATTCTTCTCAATTTCCAAACAGGGTTCAGCCACGCCCGGCGAGTAAGCCAACGACAAGTCTGTCTGCGTGCTGTATGGTTTGGTAGGTACTACCTCAATCTTACCCGGCTTCCCCTGTGAGTGGTAGAGCAAAGCCGCTTCTTTTGTTATCTTAACCATAATTCACTAATACCTTATATTGTTTCTATTCAAAATAAAGAACTTCCCACGTAAAAGAGAACAACGAATTTCATCTTTTTATTGAAAATTGGGGGCAAAAGTACCATTTTTTTTCTTGCGAACCAACTCTTCACACGAGAAAGTAAAACAACAGATAATATATATTAGTATATACACAAAATATTTTTTTGTATCACAGTCTTGTCCTATATTTCTTACAAATCGTCTTTACGGGCGAATCCACAGAGATTATATGTGAACAAAATATAAACGTTGTTGCATGGAATGAAAACTTTTTGCGTATTTACGGTTTTCCATGTAACTTTGCACCGTTTTAAGAGTGATGAGAGTATAAGGTATTAAAGTTTCGGCGTTACAATCTACATTTATATAGAACGTATCTGATAAGCATCCCTATTCCAATCAGCGTAACCGGGTAATAACCATGGCTGGCAAAATGTTTGCCGAGCAAGGTATCCGCAAAGTACGCATGGACGATGTTGCCGCAGCTCTCACTATGAGCAAGCGTACGCTCTATGAAATGTTTGCCGACAAAGAAGAGTTGTTGCTCGAATGTATGAAGGTGAATCAGGAAAAGAAACGCGAGTATGCCGCACAGGTCGCGACTACAGCCAATAATGTATTGGAAATAGTGTTCTGTCTCTACCAAAACGGAATGGAGGAGATGAAGAATATACATCCCTCCATGTATCGCGACATCAAGAAATACCCGAAAGTGTGTGAATACCTGAATCAACGCAAAGCACAAAGTGCCAATAATTCCAAAGTTTTCTTTGAAACCGGTGTTCGTCAAGGCCTGTTTCGTGCAGACATCAACTTTGACATTTTCCAGTTCTTGACAGATTTATCGATGAACGGATTCTTGAACAACGATTTGTTGATGGAGCATTGGGCTTTGGCCGATGTATTGGACACAATAGTACGAGTAAACATGCGGGGCATCTGTACAGAAAAAGGGCAACGCATGTTGGATGATTTTTTGAAAGAGAAATAATAGAATAATTATAGGATTACAAATTTAAGTAAAGACGTATGAGAAGTAAGAACTGCTTGGCATTGGCGCTGGCCCTGCTGTTGACAGGAGCCGCCTATGCGCAGGAAACGCTGAATCTGACATTAGACAAGGCGTTGGAAATTGCTTTGGCCGACAATCCTACGATAAAGGTTGCCGACCAGGAGATTGTGTTGAAGAAAGTGGCCAATAAAGAAGCTTGGATGACTTTGTTGCCCGAATTGAGTGTATCAGGTTCATGGCAATACACCATTAAAGCACCTGAAATGAAGTTGAATGGTATGTCATTTCGCATGGGTGATGATGATGTTAGCACTGCTGCTGGTGTAGCAACCCTAAGCCTCCCTATTTTTGCACCTGCCGTGTACAAAAGCATGTCGCTAACAAAGACCGATATTTTATTGGCACAAGAGAAAGCTCGTTCTTCTCGCCTCGATTTGATAAACCAAGTAACCAAAGCATATTATCAACTGATGCTTACCCAAGACAGCTATGAAGTTTTGAAGCGCAGTTATGCATTAGCGGAAGAAAACTACAATGTTGTAAATTCCCGTTTTGAACAAGGCTTGGTAAGTGAATATGATAAAATCAGTGCAGAAGTGCAGATGCGCAACGTCAAACCTGCCGTAGTCTCTGCTGAGAACGGTGTACGTTTGTCCAAAATACAATTGAAAGTCTTGATGGGTATTACCGAGGATATCAATTTGGTAGTGACAGAGAAATTGAATGATTATGAAACAATGGTCTTCACCAATCAATTAGACAACGAAAATTTTGGTTTGGAGAACAACAGCGTAATGCGCCAATTTAATCTTAACGCAGACCTATTGAAGAAGAATGTCGGTTTAGCTTGGAGTAACTTCATGCCGACATTGGGCATGGCGCTCACAGGACAATATCAATCAATGTATAACAATCATTGGAATGTTTTTGACTACAGTTGGGTAGGAAGTTCTCAATTGGTTTTCAGTTTGAGTATCCCTATTTTTAAAGCCAGCAATTTCACAAAATTGAGAACAGCCCGTTTGCAACGCACTCAATTGGAGTTAAATCGTATAGATACAGAACGCAAACTGAATATGCAGGTAGAAAGTTACAAGAGCAACATGCAGGCAAGTTCTGAGCAAGTGCTCTCCAACAAGGAAGCCATGAACCAGGCTGACAAGGCCCTCTCTATCTCAAAGAAGCGCTATGAAGTAGGTGCAGGAACTGTATTAGAGCTTAACAGTTCACAGGTTGCTCTTACTCAGTCCGAATTGACCTATAGCCAATCCATCTATGACTACTTGACAGCTAAGGCAGACCTTGATTTGGTTCTTGGACGCGAAGAATAATTAAATAATCCCAGATAAGAAATAAAAAAAGAATATATAAATAAGGTATGAAAATCAATTTTCAAATGATGGCACTTGCCGCTCTGGTATTGACTGCAAGTGCATGTGGCTCGAAAAGCGAAAGTGAAGCGACAACTGCTCAGACAACACAAACCGAGAAGCCTAAGGTGAAACTGGCAAAAGTATCAGTACGCCCCGTTGATCAGGTAGCGGAATATACGGCTACCGTTAAAGCGGATGTTGTAAATAAGATTGCTCCCTCAACCCCCGTACGTATCAAACGTATTTTGGTGGAAGTGGGTGACCGCGTAAGCAAAGGTCAGAAACTCGTAGAGATGGACGATGTTAACTCAACTTCATTGAAATATGACCTCGACAACATGGAAACAGAGTTCAAACGTATTGACGAGCTCTATAAAGTAGGCGGTGTATCCAAATCAAATTGGGACGCTATGCGCACCAACCTTGACAAGTTGCGCCGTTCGTATGCCAACATGATAGAAAACACTCAATTGGTTTCTCCCATCAATGGTATCGTTACTGCTCGCAACTACGACAATGGCGACCTGTATAGCGGTGCAAGCCCTGTATTGGTAGTTGAGCAGATTTCACCCGTAAAATTGATGGTGAACGTATCAGAGAATAACTTCCCCAAAGTAAAGAAGGGCGATAAAGTAACTATCAAACTTGATGTATATGGCGATGAGGAATTCACTGGTGTGGTTGATCTTATCTATCCTACCATCGATGCAGCTACCCGTACTTTCCCCGTGGAGGTGAAGGTGGCCAATGCCAATCAACGCATCCGTCCGGGTATGTTTGCTCGCGTTATCATGAACTTCGGTACAGCAGACCACGTGGTTGTGCCCGATATGGCCGTAGTGAAGCAAGCTGGTTCAGGCGACCGTTACGTATATGTATATGAGAATGGCAAGGTATCTTATAATAAGGTACAACTTGGCCGTCGCATGGATACCGAATATGAGTTACTTTCAGGTGTGCCCAACAACTCTCAAGTAGTAATTGCCGGCCAAAAGGCACTGTTGAACGGCATGGAGGTGACTGTAGAGAAATAAATTTTTAATGTGGCAATATGCCAACGTGTTAATGTGCCAATGACCATGCGGCGTGATCATTAGCAAATTGACATAAGCATAGTCATTAGCACATTAGCAGATTGGCACATTAGCAAATTAAATAGAATATTATGAGTTTATACGAAGGAGCGGTTAAAAAACCGATTATGACCACGCTCTGCTTTGTAGCAGTAGCCATCTTTGGTCTCTTTTCATTATCGAAACTCCCCATCGACTTGATGCCGGATATCGAAACAAACACCATCATGGTGATGACGTCATATCCCGGTGCCAGCGCCGAGGATATCGAAAACAACGTGACCCGTCCGTTGGAAAACACGCTGAATTCCGTGGAGTACCTGAAACATATTACTTCCAAGTCTTCCGAAAATATTTCAGTTGTAACCCTAGAATTTGAGTTTGGCCACGACATCGATGTGCTTACCAATGATGTACGCGACAAGTTGGATATGGTGACTTCAGCTCTTCCTGATGAAGTGAACAATCCTATTATTTTCAAGTTCAGCGCCGACATGATGCCTATCCTCCTCCTTTCAGTACAGGCAGAGGAAAGTCAAGCAGCCCTTTACAAAATATTAGATGATAACGTAGCCAACCCCTTGGCACGTATCCCAGGTGTAGGTTCTGTGTCTATTGCCGGTGCTCCTCAGCGTGAAGTGAACGTATATTGCGACCCCAATCGTTTAGAGGCTTACGGATTGACCGTGGAGGCTATCAGTGCCCTTATCGGTGCTGAAAACCGCAATATTCCCGGTGGTTCGTTTGATATTGGTAACTCTACCTACTCACTCCGTGTGGAAGGAGAGTTTGTAGATCCGAAGGAGATGGAGAACTTGGTGGTTGGTAGCCGTAATGGTGCTAACATCTACTTGCGCGATGTTGCCCGTGTGGTTGACGGATTGCAAGAGCGTGCCCAGAAAACCTTTACCAACGGTAAGCAGGGTGCGATGATTATCGTGCAGAAGCAGTCGGGAGGTAACTCTGTGGCCATTTCACAAGCCGTAATGGATCAGTTGCCCGATTTGCAAAAGCGTCTTCCCAGCGACGTGAAATTGGGTATCATTGTGAACACTTCTGACAACATTCAGAATACCATCGATTCATTGGTTGAGACCATCTGCTACGCCATGCTGTTCGTGGTGTTGGTGGTGTTCGTCTTCTTGGGCCGTTGGCGTGCTACGGTGATTATCTGTATTACCATTCCTCTTTCATTGATTGCTTCGTTCATCTACCTGGCTATTACAGGTGGTTCGTTGAACATCATCTCCATGTCGTGTCTCTCTATCGCAATCGGTAATGTGGTTGACGATGCCATTGTGGTGTTGGAGAACGTCACCACCCACATCGAGCGTGGATCTGATCCCAAACAAGCGGCTATCCACGGTACCAACGAGGTGGCTATCTCCGTTATTGCTTCTACGTTGACCATGATTGCCGTATTCTTCCCCTTGACTATGGTAACCGGTATGGCAGGAGTACTCTTCGAGCAATTGGGTTGGATGATGTGTGTGATTATGACCGTGTCAACCATCGCCGCATTGAGTTTTACTCCGATGATGTGCTCTCAAATGCTTCGTCTACAGAAAAAGCCTAGCAAATTGTTCCTATACCTTTATAAGCCTGTTGAGCGCACATTAGATAAATTGGATGATTGGTACAAGCGCCGTATTTATTGGGCAACACGCCACCGTAAAACAACTATTTCAAGTTGTGTCATTCTGTTTATTATCAGTTGTCTGTGTGCTAGCAACATTGGTACGGAATTCTTCCCCTCACAGGATAGTGGACGTGCTTCTGTAAAACTCTATCTACCTATTGGCACCCGTGTTGAACACGCCCAACGACTGGCAGAGGAATTAGCGAACAAGTGGATTGCCCGTTATGGTGATGATTTGCGTGCATGCAACTTCACAGTAGGTCAGGCAGACTCAGACAACACCTTCGCCTCTATGCAAGAGAACGGTTCACACATCATTTCTTTCAACATTGGTCTCGTCAGTGTGACCGAGCGTGAAAAACGTTTGGAAGATATATGCGAGGAAATGCGTGAAGATCTGAAGGGTTATCCCGAATTCGACCGTACCCAAGTAACGATGGGTGCCGGAGGTATGGGCGGACAATCAACAGCCGACTTTGAGGTTTATGGCTACGACTTCACCATCACCGACAGTATTTCACAACAGTTGAAGCGCGAATTGTTAAAGATCAACGGTGTATCCGAGGTAAATATCAGCCGTCAGGATTACCAGCCCGAATATCAAGTTGATTTCGACCGCGAAAAATTGGCAATGCATGGATTGAACTTGGCTACAGCAGCCACTTATCTGCGTAACCGAGTAAATGGTAGTACCGCATCATATTTCCGCGAAGATGGTGACGAGTACGATATCATCGTACGTTATGCCCCAGAATTCCGCACTAGTATAGAAGATTTGGAAAACATCCTCATCTACAATAATGGTGGCAAGGCGATTCGTGTAAAAGATGTAGGTCAAGTTGTAGAACGTCAAAATCCTCCTACAATCGAACGTAAGGACCGTGAACGTATTGTGACCGTATCAGCAGTAATCTCTGGCGCACCCCTTGGCGATGTGGTAACAGCTGGTGAAGCTGTTATCGGCCAAATGGACCTCCCCAGTGGCATCAACATCCAAATTTCAGGCTCATACGAAGACCAACAGGAATCGTTTGCCGACCTCGGCACATTAGGTGTCCTCATCATCATACTTGTATTCATCGTAATGGCTGCCCAGTTTGAGTCGTTGACCTATCCGTTTATCATCATGTTCTCCGTACCTTTCGCCTTCAGTGGTGTATTGCTGGCTTTGTGGCTGACAGGTACCAACTTGAACGTGATGAGTATGTTGGGAGGTATCATGTTGATTGGTATCGTAGTGAAAAACGGTATCGTACTCATCGACTACACCATGCTTTGTCGCGAACGCGGTATGGCTGTGCTCAATGCCGTAGTTACGGCAGGCCGTAGCCGTCTACGCCCTGTATTGATGACTACCCTTACCACCATCCTCGGTATGGTACCTATGGCCGTTAGTACAGGTGAAGGTGCCGAGATGTGGCGTCCCTTGGGTATTTCCGTTATCGGTGGTCTGACCATATCAACCATCCTTACGTTGATTCTCGTACCCGTACTTTATTGTTCATTTGCTGGTGTGGGTATCAAGCGTCAGCGTCGCCAGCTCCGTAAGGCTCGCGCATTGAACGAGTACTATCAGAGCCATAAGGATAAGATGACCAAAAAGGCCAAGACAGATAATTTAATTAAGAACTAAATCAGTTACAAGCTACGAGTTACGAGTGATGAGTCCTGTACTGCATACTCGTAGCTTGTAGCTTATCACTCATAACTTAAAGAACATGAAATCAGTATTTATCGCATACGACCAAGCTTTCCACGAGCGCATCATTGCCGTGCTCGACCGTCTCAATTGCCGTGGATTCAGCCATTTCCACGAAGTGCAAGGCCGTGGTAGCAAGACTGGCGAACCTCACTACGGTAGCCACGCATGGCCCAGCATGTGTTCAGCCATCATTACTATTGTTGAAGACCAGCGTGTAAAACCGCTCCTCGAAGCCCTTCATGCTATGGACAAAGAGACAGAGATGCTCGGTCTCCGTGCATTCGTTTGGAACATAGAGGATAGCATTTGACATTCTTCAGTTTAATAATTTAGGCACGGTCTTTCGCTTAGTCAAGCAGAAAGACCGTGCCTAAATCATTTATAAGTCAGAACAGTTCAGGATCAATCAATATTTCCTACAGTGAAATTTTCTGGGTGCTTTCCTTTAAAGTCCTTAAGATAGAGTTTTATTTCACGTAGATCACGTTCCAAATCACCAGTAGGCATTACCTCTTTTTCTGCCGTAATAAGTTTACGTTCATAATCAATGCCTATGATAACAATGGGAACACCTGCACGTAATGCAATATGATAAAATCCTTTTTTCCAATTGGGATTAGCCTTACGAGTACCTTCGGGAGTAATTGCCAAATGAAACGTTTTACTGTTTTTACAAGCCTCCACCATTTGTTCCACTAACGAAGTACGCTTTCCACGATCCACAGCTATTCCCCCAACCCACCGAAAGAATACGCCAAGCGGCCAAAAGAACCACTCTTTTTTCATCATAAATTGGGTTTCACGGCCAATGGCTGCATAAAACAATTTACCGTAAAACAAATCCCAATTACTTGTATGGGGACCACAGCATATGACATATTTGTCATAATCTGGAACTGTAACACGCGTTTTCCACCCCAATACCTTATAATATAACCACGCGCAAGCCTTCTGTTTCAAACTCATATCAATGCAGATTGGTTATTTCTTCAATGACAGCATTTACTTCTGTCTGAAAATCATGTCTCAAAGCACGATAGAATCCCTTCACATTTCCAGGTTGGGTATGGCTGATTCGACTTACAATATCATTCTGCAGATTCAGAATACGAGTCAGCAACACATCCAATTTTTCCTGTTCTATTTGCGGAAACAGTTTCGATACGACAAGACATTCACAAAACAGTTCACCTACAATATAATTCACTCTCTTTTTCAATATTCTTCTCTTTGCCATAGCTGTTATTTTTATGAGATTTACAATACGAATCATTTTTCTCTGGCCAAAGATACACTATTTTATCGGATATTAAAGGAAAAAAGTAACATAATTTCCTCCATTTACACCATTATGCGAAAAAAAATGTCTTAATTCTATTCCATTTCAATTTTATATTGTACTTTTGCAACATAATAAAGCCAAAGAATAGAAATATGAAAGCCATGTGCCATACATTCTTTTACTTCTTCTTTTATTACTTTTACTTTAGCAATGAAGTGAAGCGGGAGGTTGTATGTGTACCTTACAAATAAATGAAACAAGTTTTTGATATGACATCCCGCTTTTCCTGATGGAAGTGCGGGATTTTTATTAGACAAAACCAGAATATGAAAAGAATAGCAATACAAGGCATGATAGGGTCGTTTCATGACATTGCGGCCCACCAATATTTCGAAGATGAAGAAATCGAATTGATTTGCTGCAACACCTTCGAAGAGGTATTCGAAGAAATTCGCAAAGACAACAATGTAATAGGTATGACCGCCATTGAAAATACCATTGCAGGCAGTTTGTTGCACAACTATGAACTACTACGCGATAGCGGAACAACAATTGTAGGAGAGCATAAGTTGCGTATCAGCCATAGTCTGCTTTGTTTACCCGATGAAGATTGGAATGACCTCGTGGAAGTAAACTCACACCCTGTAGCTTTGGCTCAATGCCGGGATTTTTTAATGAAGCATCCGAATCTCAAGATTGTTGAGACTGATGATACAGCAGGTAGTGCCAAACATATCAGTGAGAAGCAGTTGAAAGGTCACGCTGCAATCTGTTCAAAATTTGCTGCTCCACTCTATGGCATGAAAATCTTGGATGAAGGCATCGAAACGAACAAGCACAATTTCACCCGTTTTTTAGTAGTATCCGATCCTTGGAAAGCAGATGAATTACGTGAACGCAGAAATACCAATAAAGCCAACATTGTCTTTTCTCTACCACACAGTGAAGGAAGTCTGAGTCAGGTTCTCAGCATCTTTTCTTTCTATCGTATCAATCTTACTAAAATACAGTCACTCCCTATTATCGGACGCGAATGGGAATATATGTTCTATATTGATGTGACCTACAATGACTACATGCGCTACCGCCAGTCCATTGATGCCATCACCCCCCTTATCAAAGAATTGAAGATTTTGGGAGAATATAAAGTGAATGAAAAGTGAATATCACATAATTTATAATTCTGAATTATAATAGATATGAATATACAACCAGCAACACGCCTACAGAGTGTAAGTGAATACTATTTCAGCCGTAAACTGAAGGAAGTGGCACAAATGAATGCCGAAGGAAAAGACGTCATCAGCCTAGGTATTGGCAGTCCGGATATGCCCCCTTCAGAGGCTGCAATCAAAATATTGTGCGAACAAGCACAGCGTGCCGACGTACACGGTTACCAACCTACCGTCGGTATTCCAGAACTCCGCAAAGCCATGAGCGGGTTTTACCAGAAGTGGTATAATGTAGAATTGGATCCGAATACAGAAATCCAACCTCTCATAGGTTCTAAAGAGGGAATTTTGCATGTAACATTAGCTTTTGTCAACCCCGGTGACCAAGTTTTGGTTCCCAATCCAGGTTACCCCACTTACACTTCCTTGAACAAAATCCTAGGAAGCGACATTGTCACCTATAACCTATTGGAAGAAAAAGGTTGGCAACCCGATTTCGAAACATTGGAAAAGATGGATCTGAGCCATGTTAAATTGATGTGGACCAACTACCCCAATATGCCTACTGGTGCCAATGCAACACGTGAACTTTACGAACGATTGGTGGATTTTGCCCGTCGCAAGAATCTTGTCATTGTGAACGACAACCCTTATAGCTTCATTCTAAACAAAGAGCCTCTGAGCATTCTGCAAGTTCCAGGGGCCAAAGAGTGCTGCATTGAGTTCAATTCGATGAGCAAAAGTCATAACATGCCGGGATGGCGTGTCGGCATGCTGGCCAGCAATGCCCAATTTGTCCAATGGATATTGAAAATAAAGAGCAATATTGATTCCGGCACCTTCCGTCCCCTACAGTTGGCTGCTGCCGAAGCTTACAATAACAGTGCGGAGTGGCATTACGAAGCCAACTATACCGTCTATCGTGAACGACGGGACTTAGCAGAGCAAATCATGACTGCATTGGACTGCACATATGACCCTTCCCAAGTAGGAATGTTCCTTTGGGGTCGTATCTCCGATCATTACAGCGATGTAGAGCAATTAACTGAACGAGTATTGCATGAAGCACGGGTATTCATCACTCCTGGTTTCATTTTTGGAACTGGTGGTGCACGCTACATTCGCATTTCCCTTTGCGCCAAAAAAGAGAAATTGGCAGAAGCTTTAGAAAGAATCAAAGGAATAAGCAAATAGAAATAAATAATCCATAATTAGACTACATAATTCATATTAAACACCATATGGAACTCGAATTAAAACCTATTACGTTTCAAGGAATTGACCCAACGAAACCCATGATTATCGCTGGTCCTTGTAGTGCAGAGACAGAAGAACAAGTGATGGAGACCGCTCATGAACTGGCAAGTAAAGGACTTAAGATTTTCCGTGCGGGAATCTGGAAACCGCGCACCAAACCTGGAGGTTTTGAAGGCATCGGAGTAGAAGGTCTTGCTTGGTTGCAGCGCGTAAAAAAAGAGACAGGCATGTATGTCTCCACAGAAGTGGCCACAGCCAAACATGTAGAAGCAGCTTTGGAAGCTGGTATCGACCTTTTATGGGTAGGTGCACGTACCTCTGCCAACCCCTTCGCAGTACAAGAACTGGCAGACTCTCTTAAAGGAGTGGACATCCCTGTGTTGGTAAAAAACCCCGTTAATCCCGACTTGGAATTATGGATTGGTGCCATGGAACGTTTGAATCAAGCAGGCATCAATCGATTAGGTGCCATTCATCGCGGTTTCTCTTCTTATGACAAAAAGATATATCGTAACCTCCCTCAATGGCATATCCCTATCGAATTACGCCGCCGCATTCCGGCATTGCCTATTCTGTGCGATCCCAGCCATATCGGAGGCAAGCGCGAATTGATCGCCCCCCTTTGCCAACAGGCTATGGATTTGGGATTCGATGGCCTCATCGTTGAGAGTCATTGTAACCCTGATTGTGCATGGAGCGATGCATCCCAACAAGTAACTCCTGCGGTATTGGACTATATACTCAATCTGCTCGTTGTCCGCAAAGAAAAGCAGACCACAGAAAATCTGCATGAACTACGCAGACAAATTGACGAATGCGATAACAGTCTTATCGAAGTGTTGGCCAAGCGTATGCGTGTGGCTCGTGAAATCGGAACATACAAAAAGGAGCATAATATGCCCATTCTTCAAACCGGACGTTACAATGAAATCTTGGATAAACGCGGTGCACAAGGAGCCCTCTGTGGCATGGATGCCAGTTTCATCAAGAAGGTTTTCGAAGCCATCCATGAAGAGAGTGTACGCCAACAGATGGAAATAATCAACAAATAATAAGTTTTCAGCTACTAGCTACGAGTGACTATACTATAACGAATAAGTCTATGAAAATACTGATTCTCGGTGCAGGAAAGATGGGTTCTTTCCTGACCGATGTTCTGAGCTTCCAGCACGAAACTGCCGTATATGACGTTGACCCGCAAAAATTACGGTTTGTCTATCATACCTTACGATTCACTAATTTGGAAGAGATTGCAGAATTCAAGCCCGAATTGGTCATCAATGCCGCAACGGTCAAATACACCCAAGAAGCTTTTCGACAAGTGATACCCGTACTGCCCAAAGAGTGTATCTTGAGTGATATTGCTTCCGTAAAGATTGGTTTGAAGGATTTTTACGAACAAAGTGGTTTCCGATATGTATCCACCCATCCCATGTTCGGCCCCACCTTTGCCAATTTGGACAACCTGAGTCGCGAGAATGCCATTATCATTTCCGAAGGAGATTATATGGGACGCATATTCTTCAAAGATCTGTATAGTTCTTTGAAACTCAATATTTTTGAGTACACATTCGATGAGCACGATGAAACCGTAGCTTACTCTCTCTCCATCCCCTTTGTCTCCACCTTCGTCTTTTCAGCCGTAATGAAACATCAGGATGCTCCAGGTACCACCTTCAAGCGCCACATGGATATTGCCCGTGGCCTACTGAACGAAGATGATTACCTATTACAAGAGATTCTCTTCAATCCCCGAACACCGGGACAAGTCGAAGGAATACGCCGAGAATTGAAAGAGTTGCTTGAAATAATCTCTAATAAAGATGCTGAAGGCATGAAGGGATATTTGACAAAGATTCGAGAAAAAATCCGATAATGAACAGAAAAAACTATGAAAAAGCTAATACCTGCATTGCTGCTGGCATGGATGAGCATCTATACATCACAAGCCGCAAAAAGTTATGACAACCCTGACACTATCGTAGTGGCACAGGATGGTAGTGGTGAATTTACCACCATTAGTGAAGCGATTGAAGTATGCCGTGCCTTTATGGATTACCATAAAGTCATCTATATCAAAAAAGGTGTATATTGCGAGAAGGTAATCATTCCTTCTTGGCTTACCAATATCGAATTGTGCGGTGAGAATCCAGAGACCAGCATCCTGACCCACAATGACCATGCCAACATGGTATATCCCAATACCAAAATGAAGATAAGCACTTTCCGTACCTATACACTGAAAGTGGAAGGAAACGATATTACAATCAAGAACCTCACCATCGAAAACAATGCTCCCCGACGAGGTCAGGCCGTAGCCTTACATACTGAAGGAGATCGGATAAAATTAGTGAACTGTCGCCTGGTAGGCCATCAGGATACAGTATATACTGGCGTAGGAAATACACGTATTCTGTTCAACGGTTGCTATATTGAAGGAACGACCGACTTTATATTCGGCCCCTCTACCGCTTGGTTTGAGGAGTGCCACATTCACAGTAAGGCCAACAGCTATATCACAGCAGCTTCTACTCCGAAAGGTATCAAGTTTGGATACATTTTTAATCGATGCCGCCTGACAGCCGACGAAGGCATTGACAAAGTTTATTTGGGTCGTCCATGGCGTCCCTATGCCTACACCCTTTTCATGAACTGTGAATTGGGAGCACATATTCGCCCGGCAGGTTGGCAGGCATGGAGTAATAAAGAGGATGTGAATACCACCACCTATCTTGAGTACAAAAACTACGGTCCTGGAGCAAGAATCAACGAACGCATCAACTGGAGCCGTCAGCTTTCTGACAAAGAAGCCAAAGAGATAACCATGGAAGCTGTATTCCACCTTTCCAATTCCCCGTGGAACGTAAAGTAGATTATAAAGCACTAATAGAGGTCCGGTTGCAAAGATAAAGCATTCATCCATTCCACATTGTCGAAGATGTTCGAAGGATGTCATAGTTCTTGAATGCCTTTTTAAATGTCCTTATGATGCCCATCCATATACCTTATGGATGGGCATTCTTAGAAGTTAACGATGCCCATCCTTAAACTACATAAATGGGCATCATTAAAATGAGTATCTAAAGATTTAGATGTTAGAGGCATAAGATTTAAATCTTAAGCATCCAACATCTAAATCTTATAACGTTCAAGAACGTATAGCTATTGCTATTTCCTAAACAGCTTCGGGATAAACTGATTCAAGCCACGTCTCCAAGTGAGCCACTCGTGGCCTGTACCTTGTGACTCATAAAAATCAACCTTAATGCCAGCTTTACGTAAATTATCTGTAAGAGTTGCTGTACCAAAGTTCTCATCCGTACCACAACTGAGGAAAAGATAGTGAATCTGTTTGTTAAACTCGTCTGGACGAGTGAAGATACCGTCGTAGCTCTTCTGCACATCAAGGCCGAAAAGAGCACCACTGAAAGCCCCCATCCAGGCAAACTTATCCATATTATTCAACACTATGTCGAAGGTCTGATGTCCTCCCCATGAGAGTCCGGCCATCGCACGGTGCTCACGGTCAGCTTTAGTGCGGAAATTGGCATCTATATAGGGAATAAGGTCATTCAACAGGACAGGATAGAAGGTATTGCCATACGTAGCATGGGTCATACCACGACCAAAAGGTGCGCGGATGTCACCACTCTCCATTACCACAATCATAGGCACGGCGCGGCCTTCATTGATGGCATTGTCCATAATGTGCTGCATGTGTCCCTGCTTGCTCCATCCGGTCTCATCCTCGCCCATACCATGCTGTAGGTAGAGGACAGGATATTTCTTCTTGCCCTTCTCATATTCAGCTGGAGTATAGACCATGGCATGTCGGAATGTTCCTGCACTTTGGGAATAGTAGTAAATACTGCGGACTTGTCCTTGAGGAACACACTGCTGTGGACGATAATAGTACCCTTCTGGTCCTTCTGGAATCTCTATACCACCAGCCTGACGGTGACAACCGAAGAAAGTGTCAGTGGCAGGATCAACGGTAGAGACTCCATCTACCAAGATGAAATAGTAGTGAAAACCTACAGCCAAGGGATCAGTAGCAACCATCCAAGTACCCTTACTGTCACGCTTCATGTCATACTTCTTCCCACAAATATCAACCTGTACCTTCTTGACATCGGGAGCCATTACACGGAAGTAAGCTCTGCGCTGGCTGTCCACCTTCGGAAATTCATTGCCAGGGAAAGTGGTTTCGGCCACCTTGGCATCAGCAGGAATTTCTATACCTTTACTTATATAGGTAGGACGTTTGCTCTCGTAGCCTAACAGATGAAGCATCTTATCACCATAACGGGCACCCAGTTCGCGATAACCGGCTGCATCAAAGTGCAAATTATCGGGACCGCTGGTACAATCGTCAGAAGACACGACATGTGAAGTATGGATGGTTTGGGGCAAAGCCTGTATCTGCTTGTTCATGCCAATACATACTCCCTTACCATCAGCCTGTACCACCTCGCCTACAATCAGGGGCACTTGCTCTGGAACCAAGTTGAGATCGGCCAACATGCGGTCATAAACATTCTGTACCTTTTCATCCCATTCTTGGTCACCAGTATTTGAACATCCTTGATGCATCAGGATTCCCTTGATGACACCATCCTTCTGGGCCTTACGAGCCAATGCAATGATACGTTCATACGGATTATCGCCATAAGCTTTCAGCATACCCTTCATCCACTGAGGAGCTACGGTCTTCACATAGTTATCAATAGAATCGGGCATAAATCCCTCAATACGGATTCCACCTATGGCCACATGGATGACCCCTACACGGATATGTTCGGGCAGATTGGCTATCATTGTACGGCCAAAATAGTCCGCAGGAGTCAGGCCATTGTTGGGACGGCAAAGCGGAGGAGTAGCCTCGCACCATTCCCCCATCTTACGGCCACGTTGGGCATCATCCACAGCTGGCATCAATAGAAAACGAGGGCCAGGACTAACAAGGTCTTGAGCCTCAGGACGGGCTGCTCCTTCCATGTTGGATTGTCCGAAACAGAGGAAAATATAAAAGTTGGGATCAACTTCTGCCATCACTTTCTGCATAGGGCACAGACTAAGTGCCACTAATGCAAGAGATCTCAATAAATACTTTTTCATGTTCTGTAATTTTATATAGGACTATAATACCAATTAATTAATAAGTCTTATTCAACCCTTATAAACTTTTTCACTCAAATCTCCACCAATCAAGACGGACATCGCCTTCTGCTTCATCAAAGCAAAGGTAGAGATCGTGAACACCTTGCGCACCACTGATTTTGGTCTTGGATGAGCGATACTTTTCAGCCTTACCTGTAGGTTTGATGGCCACAGTACCCACCACAGGACCTTCTGGACTATCGAGACGAACAGTCAGTTTGACTGAACCTGTACCGGCAGTTGAAATTGTGAAGCGCTTGGCTCCTTCGCCAAAATCAACACCACGCAGGCGGATATATTCATCCTTATCTATGTGGTAAATGTACATATTGCGCTTACCCTCAGAAAAAGGCATTTTATCGACAATACCGGTATTGTCAAAACCGACCTTGGCACTCTTCAAGCCATATCCCCAGTTCATGGTCTCGGCCTCTACACGACGGTAAGGATTAAAGGCGTGAAGTTGCTCAGCCGGCTGTTGGTCAAGCCAATAAGGAAGTTCGGGGATTGTACCATCGGCATTATACTTCATCTCAGTAAAAGTTACTGAACGACGTTCATAGTGGCGAAGAATATCTATATTCTTCAAATCATAGTTCTGTCCAAACAGATAAGTGCGTCCTTTAAAATCTGCAATACCGGGATGATTACCACGATTACGCGGAGTATGATCCATGATGTGTCCTTTGTATTCCCACGGCCCAGTAGGGTTCTTACTCATCGCATAACCAATACCCTCAGGGCAGCAGGTCGAAGCAAAAGCCATATAGTAGTTGTCGCCACGTTTGTAGCACCAAGGACCTTCTTGGTAGTCTGGAATGCGGGGAAGTTTCACTATGTCACCTACGGTTGAAATCATATCCTCACCTAACTTTACATAATATGTGTTGGGGTTTCCCCAGTACATATAGGCCTGTCCGTCATCATCAATGAACACGGTGGGGTCAATATCTTCCCAATGCTCGCGTTGCCATACAAGGGGCTTACCCAGAGGATCTTTATAAGGGCCATAGGGAGAATCTGCAACCAAGACACCGATGCCATGACCATGCAGAGGAGCATAGAGGTAATACTTGCCATTGCGTGTCACCGTCTGAATAGCCCAACCGCCATTGTCGCGACTACGCCAAGAGAAATCTTTGAGTGAGGCTACGGCACCATGCTCGGTCCAATTGACCATATCAGTAGTAGAATAGAGCAACCAATCGTACATAAAGAAGCCTGCCGAGCTACGTTCATTGGGGTCGGCAATATCCTCAGGAGAAGAATCATGTGAGGTAAAAAGGAAGAGTGTGTCGCCAACAACCAATGGTGAAGGATCAGCTGTGAACTTAGTTTGTGTCATAGGCATGTTTGCTTGCTCAACACCACGCATCTCCCACCAATCGAAATTCATCAAATGAGGGCCCTTGCGGCCTGTGAAACAGAGATAGAGGTCGTGTACACCAGTAACTTTTGATTTGATGTCTGCCACCAATGTCTGCCACTTTTCCCAACCTCCTGTACCACGTACATCAAGACGAGTAAGAAGTTGTCCCTTCAAACTGTCCACACGCACTTCTATGGCACCACCACGCAAGCCACTGGCCACACGGGCAGTAAAGGTACGGGGGAACATACGACCAAAATCAACAGCCTGCAACTTGATGTAATCACCATTGTGAGCATCAGTTACATACACCCCTATTTCATCATTCTGCTCAGTGCGCAATCCGCGAGAAAAAGCCATAGTTTCAGCCTCCACTTTGCGATAAGGATTGAAGGTTCCTACAGGTTTCACACCTTCGTCAGTAGGATAAATGGTCGGAAAAGAACCATCGGGGTTATAAGTGAATTCTTCGATAGCAACACTACGACCGAAGCCACCTCCACCAGGCAACTTACCGGTATGGTAAAAAAAGTAACTGTGTCCTTTATAGTCGGCAACACCGGCATGATTGGTAAAAGACCCAGTATTTCCTAAAGGCATAATCTCTCCGGCATACTTCCATGGTCCTGTAGGCGAGGTGGCCGTACTGTATGAGATATGCTCGGGTACACCACCTGCAGCATAAATAAGTTGGTAAGTACCGTTACGCTTAGTCAACCAAGGACCTTCTACGTAACAATCTTTATACTTCTTACCTTCTTCCCGATTCTTCATCAAAGGAGCACCAAAAGCCTCTTCGGTCATATCGGCAACTATAAGATCACCCTCGTATGAAATCATATCTTCGTTGAGCTTGAGGTAATAGAGTTGAGGATTTCCCCAACACACCCAAGCCTGTCCATCGTCATCAATAAAGACACTGGGATCTATGTGATCCCATGAGCCGTTATCAAACAAAGGCTTACCGATAGCGTCACGGAATGGTCCGGTAGGTGAATCACCCACTGCCACACCTATGGCCATACCACCTGACAATTTGGAATGGGCACAGATGTACCAATAGAACTTTCCGTTGCGCTCAATAGTCTGAGCAGCCCAAGCACGGTCATCTGCCCACGAGAAGGATTCAAGGGCAAGAGGGGAACCATGATCCACCCAATTGACCATATCGTCAGAGGAATAGACACGCCACTCCTGCATCCAGAAGAAGTCTGCACCATTCTCGTCATGTCCCGTATATACATACATACGTCCGTTATGTACTAATGGAGCCGGATCTGTTGTATAACAGGTCTGCACAATCGGATTCTGTGCCAGACTCTGCATAGCCGATGCCAAAACAACAGATAAAACAATTGTTAATTTCTTGTTCATAGCGTATATTTATTAATGTTATTATCTCCTTATGACTTTATAACTTCTGACAGTTCCATTCTTCATCGTTTCCCGACATATGTATATGCCAGACGAGTTCGGTTCCACAGAGAGACCTGCTACATTATAATATTCAACATGTACTACAGAATTATCCTTATCCAGAGCGTCTATAGACGAGACATTACCCTTACGGATAAGGGCTGCCTGCCCTACCACGAGATCCGCCCAAGGGGCATCAGCCGTATAAAAAGTAACTACGTAACGGCCTTTTTCATGAATATCAAAAGAAAGCGTCTTCAATGTTGTACCCGAAAAGCTGTTAGAAGCCGAATTGCCGACATTAGCCGTAGGGGTAAAGGTATTGGTAAAAGCCGTTGTACCGTCCATTTTCTCAACCGCAATCGTCACGGGTGAAAACGTCTCGATATTCCAATTGGTCACCCGAGTAAGGAGTTGGTAATTTCCTGGATGAAGCATCAAAGTCGTGGATGTTCCCTCATCTGCAAAACGGGCATATCCGGTTTTTACACCACCAGTAACATTGCGAGTGTAAAGTCCCCATTCGAAATCCTTCTTTTCGCCTGTAAAGTGAAAAACACGGCTACCAGATCCGTATCCATAGGAAAATCCTGTACGTTTTTCGTTTCCATCATAAGTGCTCCATCCTTCAGGGACACTACCTTCAGTCGAAAATACCTTGGTCAACAAATAACTGCCAGTAGGTTCTTCGACATTAATGGTCCGTTGGTTACTACCCGTACGTCCTTCATCATCAGTCACTACTGCACGAATAATATGAGTTCCTTTTGAAAGGTTATCCAAGAGATAAGTATAAGGGGCATCCGTCATTTCTGTAAGAAGTTCGCCATCAAGATAAAATGCCACTTTAGCGACCTCCCCATCAGGATCACTGGCTGTTGCATTCAATGTAATGGCAGGTATCTCGGACGCTCCACCAAAAGTAACATACGTAAGCCCATCATCAGGTGTGGTAAACTTCACTGACGGATCTTTTATTTCTAAGGAATAACGTTTACAGAAATTCCAAATTTCTTCACCAGTGAATACGATATCATTAGAAATCCAATGTCCTTTATTGGCCAATTCAAGCAAAACCACTTCTACCCCATTCTCTCCAGGCCCCCAAGTATGCTTGGTAATATGACCAGCCCTATAGGGCTTCTGCACTTTTGCCTGAGTAGGACATCCATTACGTTTGACCCAACCTGCCATAGTACCCGATACTCCACCAAAATTCACCACATCATCGGTAGTACCGTGCGTATGAATAATAGGAACAGGCCGCGAACTGGTGTAATTACCTCCCCCCATGGGATAACCACTGATAGGAGCAAAAGCGGCAAACGTGTCAGCCATACGGTTCATGGCATGATAAGTAAACATTCCGCCCATGGAGAAACCTGAAATATAAACGCGGTTGCGGTCTATATCATATTTCGTTACCATCTCGTCAATGAGTGCCTGCATGAAGCGGAGGTCACGATCACCTCCAATATCCCATCCACGATCTATACCATTGGGAAAGACCGTAACAAACTTAGCCGTATCAGCTATAGCCTCAATCTTCAGCATATCTTTCTGATATCCGGCATCCTGATTCATTCCGTGACACGAAATGAGCAACGGGCGCTGTGCTCCTAAATCCTTGGGAGCATACACGATGTAATTACGTTGAATGTTATCAACAGTAATATTCTCGGCACACACAGGAATGTACATAAGTGCCAAGGCAAATAACGGTGCGAAAAGTTTTTTCATAAGCTATTTATTTTTCTCTTCTCTCATACTTGAATTCATCGACATCCACATATCCACCATTCTGCTTGGTAGCATAATTGAAAATGGCATAACGTGTACCCATAAACAGCAAGCGGTAGTCAAAACGCATCTTGTAGGGCTGACCGATGGGAATCCATTCACCTTTACCCATTCTATAGTAGAAGGTAGCCATATCCTGTCCCCGGTTGAAGTCGGCATCAATGCGGAGCTGGATACTCTTTGCCTTCTTCAGGTTCATCTGTCCGATAATTTCTTCATCCACCTTAGTGACAGCTTTCTCCCTGTCAGTCAAATGCACTTGAGTATTGGACTGAATCAACGTATATTTCTTCCCATCACGTGCAACGGTAAGCACCCCCGAATGCCCATTGAAAGCAGCAAACCCACAACGGTCACCATCTTTCATATGACGAAGGTCAAGGGTCACATATGCCGAACAAGTGGGTCCTTCCATACGTTGGCTGATGGTATTGCGTGCTTCATAAAGGTTAGGAACAATCTTGTTTGTCTTTAAACGGAGAAATCCTTTACGTTCAGTAAGCGACCATGCCTCATCTATTGGATTATGGTTCCACTGCCAGAGGAGATGCAATTTATCATCATTGAAGTCGTCACTTGTCACCAGACGGGTATCTTTCACTTCATCTCCCCCTTGAGGCATGGCATCAGGCACAAGCCCGTTTTCATCTCCCAAAATGGGCCATCCGTCAATCCAACGGCATGGCATATGAGTAAGTACGCGTCCTACTCCACCACGGTCCTGGAAGATGACGCCATACCACTTGCCATCGTTCCCATCCACAATCGTTCCTTGTCCTACATGTCCAAACTTGGCAAAATCACTTTGCAGAATCACTTTTTTCTCATACGGCCCATGAATATCATCAGCCCGATAGCATACCTGACGACGGTAACGTCCGGGAGCCCACACATGAGAAATCATCAACAAGTAATATTTACCTTCATGTTTGATCATACGAGACCCTTCCAATAAGCCTGTCTCATCAGCTTCACGTTGGAATATCCGGCAATCAGACCCTGGAATCACACTCTTCAAATCTTTCGAAAGTTCCACCATTTCGCCTGTTCCATAAATGACATATACACGGTCATCATCATCGAAAAAGAGCGATGCATCGTGGAAATGACGCAATCGGGAGTGTATCATCCACGGCCCTGCCGCATCTTTGGCTGTCATGATATAGGTATCACCTCCCCTACTGTCATTAGGAGCAAACAAAGCATAGAATGTCCCCTTGTGATACTTCAACGATGTGGCCCACTGGCCACGGCCATATGCTGTACCTTCCTCCATATCATATTTGGGAGAATCCGTCAACTTGTCAAACAGATAACTGACTACCTCCCAATTAGAGAAATCTTTGCTACGCATAATAGGGGCACCCGGCATCAGATGCATGGTGGTGGTGACCATGTAATAATATTCCCCTACACGAATCACATCGGGATCAGGTGTATCAGCCCAAATCATCGGATTACGTACGATAGCAGATACGCTACCGACAAAAAGCATCAAAGTTGATGCCATCAAAAAGAAAAGTCGCTTCATATTATTTATAGCTATTATTGTTTCTTACGACAAAAATAAACAAAACAGCGTATTCTTTACATTATTATTGTTTCTTATACATTTCTATTTGTTGCACACCACCAATAATCATAATAATACATAAAGGAGCGGGCAAACATGCCCGATTGCATGTCTGCCCGCCCAAACAAGATTGTATGAAAAGGATTACTTATTTTCTAATCACTTTCTCAACGCGGATTGTACCATCACTCATATATTTACGCATGATGACAATACCCTGCTGAGCCTTCATAATGCGGCGTCCGTTCAAGTCATAGAGTTCAATACCCAATACCTGAGCAGGAGCAGCCAAGTTTTCTTCAACACCATTAACAATTTCCTGATATGCAGCGGCATAATCATATCCTGCTGCAGCACCAGCGATCTTCAGCTTAACCTGATTGAAGAATGTATGAGAAGAAGGACCACCTACGGCACCGATAGTCAACATACCGTCAGCAACAACAATACCTTCAATAGTAATGTTATCAACCGGGAATGACTGACCGATATAAGGTGCGCTGATAGTATCGCCAACTTCACCCTCTGGAGTCTCTGAAGTCTTGGCATAGAAGTAAGAACCATCCAAAGCACCAGCTTCTTCTGTACGTTCACCGAAGCTACCTACAATATTGTAAACACCAGCAGGCAAATCTACGATAGTTTGTTCAACCGCATAGCTTGCACCCCAAGTTTGGAACTGAACATCAGAAATATAGTAACCAGGATCACCCCAACCATAGCTGAGTCCAGGAGCAGCAAGACTATCTGGAACGAACCAACCAGGAACATTACCTGTAGATTCTCCATTCTTATAGAAATCAAGATTATCTTGCAAACGATAGATATTTGGATTCTTCACGAATACTGTCATGTCGTAAGTATCAGTATAAGTATTCAATGTATTAGTATCCAATTTCTCTTCAAAGAGTGTATTGTCAGCATTCTTCAACTGGCCATAGAGCTCAAGTTTCAGACGAGTCTTAATCATTTCTGCCAACTCATCGTCATCTTCCAAAGCATTGTTTGCAGCAACAACCAATTCGTCATCAGCAGCAACGCCCAAAGACTTCAGAGCTTCAGCACCCAAACGCAAGCGTTCAACCAAAACCTTGATACCAGTATCAGCCATCTTTGTTTCACCCTCAGTAAAGAGTTTGCTTGAAGTGTTTACAGGAACCTGCAACTCATCGATAGCAGCCTGCAACTCTGTATCGTCAGTAATTGTCTTCACGATAAGGGTAACAACTTCCTTCTCTACCGGTTCACCTGTTTCAGGATTAGTTTCTGTAACAGTAGAAATCTCCTTCGTTACATACTTGGCGGCCAAATCCTTCAACTGAGCATACAGTTCAGTACCAGCAAATTTCTTACCTGCATTATCATCCACAATCTGCTGAGCCTTTTCGGGCAATGCGTAGTAAGTATCACAAAGATTACGGTGATCAGACATAACCTTAGCAGCAGCATCAAGAGCAGCAATAGCATTGGTATAAGCAGAAGGATTAGTATAATCTCCATATTCAGCCTCGTACTTGGCAACAGTAGCAGCCAATTCGTCAAGAGCGACACCAGCATAACGTTCGTTAGACTGACCTACAGCAAGAATACTCTTAGCAGCATCAAGAGCCTTGATCAAAGCCTGAGTCTCTTCAACACCGGCAGCATTGGGCAAATAAGTCACTTTAGGATTAGCCAACAAGATTTCATTCATACCACCGATCAAATTTCCTTCTGCATTACACGGTGTCCAACGCACTTTATAATTTCCTGTAGCCTCGGGATAATATGTATATTCAACATAATTAGAGCCACTGGCCACCTGACCTGAATTTGCGATATTCTTTACGTCACTCTTAGTTGCATCAATACGGCTATAAACAACATCATTATTGGGACCATAAATCTCAAATTTCACATAGCTTGCAGCTGACCATGCGGCCAAATTGTAACTTATCTTATACTTTTTACCCGCCTCAAGAACCAAATCATAACCTTCAAGACTACCATATTCAACAATACATTGGTCAGGAGTTTCACCATTTGTACGAGTATAGAAACCTCTTGTGAAATCACCACCATCAGCAAAAGTCTTCATGTTAGCACCAGAACCATGAGTTGTTCCAGGAGCGCGAACGGCACCGTCATAAACCATGTACCAACCTTCGGGAATACCACCTTGAACAGTAGCTGCAAAGTAGTCGGGCAATACCTGACGGAGAGTATCAGAGGGATCAAGATTCACCTTACCGACATTAATAGTATAAGTAGTGTCACCAAAGATTTCATCATCCAAACGCTGTTCGGGATAAATCTTGCTGATACTAATGGCGTATTCGCCTGTAGCCAAATCACCTGCGCTTGTACGCTTCAATACAACAGATTCCGCAAAACCTTCAGCAGGTTCTACCGCCAAAGCTTCGTTACCCAGTTTAGCAACAAGAGCCGCGCAGTCCACATTCTTGTCGAATGTTACCTTAAAGTCTGTGATGCTGTTAGGCAAGTTGAATGAGCCATGTTCAGGATCTGCAGAAACAACAATAGGAGTCACAAAAATATAAGCGTATGCATCTTCTGCCGCAGCCACATCGTAGTTATAAGTTGCAACACCAGCATAATCTTTCACATCACCACCAGGACCGCCATCGTAAGTCAAATGATAAGCGGCATCAGCAGGGTTAGAGAATGCAACCTCTACAGTAGCAGCTTCGTCCTCTATAGCCTCTTCCATAAAGATATAGAAACGACCATCAGCAGTACCTTCGACAGACATGATGTTTGCATCAACACCATTAACCTTTACACTGACACAATTGGCCGGATAAATCAAACGGGGTTTGCCACAAGCTTCCACCAAAGCAGGCAGATTAGTATCGAAACCGAAGTCAAGCTGAATAACGTCGAAAGCAAATTCTGAGCTTACGCCATACTTATATTCCTCTACGCGGATATTGTCGAAATAGAATTCTACGTCATTAACTTTGTCTATAGAAAGGTTGAATGCGATAGACTGGAAGAACTGGGTACCATCGGCATTGGCAGCCTGAGCTGCGGTAATTTCGTCCTCCCACTTGAAGTTCTGCCACTCCTCAGAGAAGTCAACGTTACCCATCATTTCATAATGAATGTAGTTACCAGGAGTTCCATGAGCCTGAGTAGAAACTCCAGCTACGGGCAAAGAAGAACGGTAGTCGAATGTTACACGAACCTTAGTACCGGCAGCCATAGGCTCGGGCAACTGAATCCAGAACTGAGAATCCCAGTCATTGGTAGCACCAGCAACGGACTTCACCATGATACCACGAGTTCCGTCAACACCCACACCGTCAGTAATCACAGCTGGAAGAATATCCTGAGAGGGAGCTTCCTTAGCTACGTAGAAAGCAACATCTTCGCCTTCCAAGTTGGCATTGGTAGTAAGTTCTGTCCAACCAACCTGCTGAACCTTACCAGAAGCCTCCAGTTCAATGCTTTCAATAGTTACATTACCCCAGTTTGCGCCCTTAATAGCATGAAGGTGACAAAAACCAAAATCCTTGGTAATGGCTTTCAAGTCATAAATATAGACGTTACCTTCTACACTCTGATACTTTTCAGTACACCACGCCTTGTTAGGAATGTCAACCAGTTTAGATGTTTCAAGATCATCAGTAGCCTGACCATCTTGTACCAAACGATTGAAGAGGACACGAGGTGTTCCGTCAGCCACAGTTACATACATTTTTGAATAGAGAGTCAAATCGGCAAAGTCGATAACTCGTGAATCACCAACAGGCGTACCTGCAGATACACCTAAATCGAGGACGCAATTGGCAGATGGACCTACTTTAGCCGCATCACCAGTGTAACCGTCCCATTCAAAGAACATATCCAATGACAGAGGAACACGTTCCTGAGCGTTTACGCTCACTGCGCCAAGCACCATTAATGCAAGCGCTAAAAACATACGGAAAGATTTTCTCATGTTTTTTTGATTTTAGTTAATACTATAGTTAATTATAAATGATTTTCTGCCTTTTATTCAATTTCTGGATGCAAAGATAAAAACCACCTTAATAATAGGCTTTGCAGTTTGTTTCGTATGATTTCTTTTTTGTTGCATCCTCCAAAATATATGATGAATAGGTATTTTAATGCCAAAGACAGAAAATACAGAAGAATTACAGAAGCACCGTATGCCAAGAAACAGACATGGGCTCCAACGCCAAAACGAGGAACCCGCGTCTGCAACAAGGATACCACCTCTCCCATTGGGAAATATAGCATCCTTTTTTTAGTTTAAGCATTATCCTATCTCTTCAGAGGTACTATGCGCCTGATTCTCGACATATTCAGAAGGAGATACCCCAAAATGTTTACGGAAAACAGTAGAGAAATGAGCCAAATTTGAAAATCCTACGGTATAAGCCACCTGAGTGACATTGACTTTTTGCTCACGAAGTAACCGCGCGGCCTGTTCAAGACGTATATTACGTAAGAACTCACTCGTGGATATACCAGTCATCTCTTTCATGCGACGATGCAACTGCGCACGACTGATTCCGACTTCTTGTGTCAGCATATCTACATTGAAGTCACTATCCGACAAATTTTTGTTGACGACCTTCATAATACGCTCCATCAACTGCTCGTCAAGCCCTTTAACCTCACGTTTCTCCAGTTTATCCACTTGTTGCTGTACCCCAGAGAACTTACCACGCAACAAATGGCGACTGGCGATAAGATTCTCTATACTCATATGCAACTCCTCCATATCAAAAGGCTTAGGCAAGAAGGCGTCAGCGCCCCGTTCCAATCCCTCCAAACGATTTCCAATATCTGCTTTGGAAGTCAACATAATGACTGGGATATGAGATATGTTGACATTGGTCTTTATCATACGAAGCATGGTAAATCCATCCATCTCCGGCATCATGACATCACTGATAACCAAATCATAATCTCCTGTCAACAGTTCTTTTAATCCCTCTTTACCATTGGGACTGATACCAAACTTATAATATTGTCCCAACTCTGTAGAAATATAGTGAGCAATTTCCAGATCATCATCCACGACCAATACACGATGACGCGTACGGCGGGAAGTCTTTCCTTTTTCCATAGTAGCATCTTCCTCGACTTTAGAAGCCGCTATTTCCTCTTCCGTCAAATGAACCTTCCCCAAAGGAAGCGTCACAACAAAGCTTGCTCCACGTTGTCCATCGGTACGTCCCATGGCTTCAATTGTTCCCTGATGCATATCCACGATCATTTTACAGAGATTCAGACCGATGCCCGTTCCATTGATATGCATGCGGCGCGAGTTACCGCCTTGGTAGAATCGGTCAAAAATATGCTTTGCCACCTCTTTATCCAATCCTATGCCAGTATCACGAACCTCGATAGTCATACGCTTCTCATCATGAGACAGCAAGATTTCCACCATTCCACCGTCATAAGAATATTTGAATGCATTGGAGAGCAAATTGGTTACCACCTTGTCAAATTGGCTACGATCAACCCAAACATCAAGTTCATCTATACCATCATGCTGGAACAGGAACTTTATATTGCGTTCGCGAGCACTATACTCGTACATCTTATAGATACCGAAAATAAACCTTACCATTTCGGTCTGTTGACGATGCAGTTTCATCTGCTGCTTATCAATTTTTCGTACATCCAATATCTGATTCACCAAATCCAGCACCCGTTTGGCATTACGTTCAATGGTATCAATATCCCGTAAAGCATCAAATTGGCTATTATCCATGCGTCGTTTCAAATTAGCCAAAGGGCTGAATATAAGTGTCAAAGGAGAACGTATATCATGCGTGGCATTGATAAGGAATTTCATTTTCTCTTCATTCAACTGTTCCGACATGCGGCGCCGATAGGTAAACACGATGTAGCCTACCATAGCCAAGACCAACAACAGATAAATAGTATAAGCCCACGTTGTACGATACCACGGCGCACGAATATTTACCCGGATAAGTTTGATTGGTGAATATACATCTCCATGGAGAGCACGTGCCTCAATATCATACTGACCATGCTGAATAAAATTGTTGATAAACGTATTGTCGCCTTCCACATTCTTAATCCATTTACCTCCATTCACACGGAATTCATAAGTCACATTGTAGGAACTTACAAAATCATGTTGCGAGAAAGTCATAGCGACTGTGTGATCCAAATGAGACAACGTAAATACTGAAGTTTCAGATACTGCTTTATCCGTAACTTCCACATCATTAAGCACCGTATGGGCATTGACAGCCACTCCATTGACCGTAAAAGAGGTGAGCGTCAGAGCATCGGAAGATGTGGCTTTCTCCTGAATTTTCTTTGGAGAGAAAGCGACAAGACCATCGTTGTGTCCAAAATAAACCATATCAGCCTCGGTATGCATACCTACTCCATGCAGATACTCCTTCTTTTCCAAGCCATTGCCTGTTATGTGACCAATAAAGCGTCCCTTGTCAGCGCTATACTGCCAAATACCCATGGAAGTAGAACACCACAGGTCCCCATCATTGGATTGGACAATATAATTGATAATCTTATTGTTCAATTGCTCACTGTTTGGGAAAGGCTGCATGATACTATTTTTACGGTCATACAGGAACAGACCTTGGTCTGTTCCTATGGCAATATTGCCATCGCGCAATTCGCAAAGAGAGAAGCACATGATATTCTCAAGTTGTTGCTGCCATCCCTGGGAAAGGAAACTTCCTGTTTTTGGTTCATAACAGGATATACCCGTAGAAGTTCCCAACCAAATGAGTCCATTATAATCAGCCGTCATACAAAGAACCCAATTATTACACAAGTAGCCTAATTCATCGCTACCATTTGTCATAGTACAATTTTTCAGTTCATTGGTTTCCGGATTATAAATACAAAATCCCCGTGAAAATACAGATACATAGACATTTCCTGCATCATCTGTTGTAATCTCATTAATCTTCTCGCAATCAAAAGAGAAACGCAAATCCGAACGACCGGTCAAGGGATTATAAGCATACAATGCATCATTCGTTCCAAGCCAATAACGCCCTTGTTTGTCCCGATAAATAAACTCTACGGCAGGAGGAGCATCAGGATGTGCCACAACTCGTCCTTGAGAATCAAAGCCATAAACACCAACGTTCTGAACAGTACACCAAGTGATTCCACAATCACCTTCGCACACCGAAGTTATAAAAGAACCCAATTGAATCTGCTGTTTCTCAAAACTCCACGAAGCGAAAAGACGTTCATACTGACTGACCATCAGCAATCCCTTCCGTTCCAATCCCAACCACATATTACCCTCACGGTCAAACAATATGGCTGTCAATTTAGAAGTCTCAAGATTAACTCCCAAAGCATCTACACTGACCCGTTGTAACTTACGGCTACCAACAGGAAGACAGAATAATCCTTTTCCACGCGTTCCTATGTATATATTTCCATCTGCATCCACATTAGCCACATTAAAGAATGCTTCATCTGCGGTACCCAAAACACTCATATCAATATCAGCATCCACCATTTGGCCACCACGATAATTCATAAAGCCATTATAACAAACAATAAACAACTCATCTGCTCTCTCTATGAATGCAACAGGCTCCCCTGCTGTTGAGTTGTATCTATAATATACATTATCAGCTTTCAGGATGATTGATTTATTGATAGCACGACGCCACAAACGCCGTTTGGAATCTTCATAAAGTTGTTCATAATAAGGCTCATCCTCCTCGGGAGTATAATCGGACGTAGGATTCATAGCAAGATCTTCCCCTATCAAATAAGCTCCGTACCCGGAAGTACTCACAAAAAGATTTCCATCAGACAATTCTGACAGATGAGCGATACGGGGGCGATATCCATTAGGGAATTCATAATGAACAAAGGAGTCCATCTCCGGATCATACCGGTCCAAGCCACGGTTGGTACCGACCCATACATATCCATTACGGTCGCACAACAAACTCACCACTGCATTATGACACAAGGAAGATGCCTTGGATTCATCATGCAGATAAGTAATAAACTGATAACCGTCATACTTGTTCAGACCATAATCTGTAGCGATCCAAATATTTCCATATTTATCCTGACACAAAGCTTTGATAATACTATTCGAAAAACGGTCTGAGGAAATGAACTGACCTACTTGTGCCATGGATGAGACAACGATTCTGAAACAAATCAAAAACAATATTACTCTTTTCATTGCATATTTATAGTTTCAAGGTTCTGTTTTGCAATTTTCATCATATAAGATGAAATAACATCTGCAAAGATAAGACATCTTTGAGACATACCAAACAATATCTCGTCTCATGCGCTTTATTTTTTGTTGCACGTCTCAAAAGTGAAAGAAGTGATGCCAGAAAATAAATTTAGGCGCGGATATAAATCTGCGCCTAAAAATTTGGAATGCATCATTTTAACACATTCCCTTTTATTACTGAAGGAAGAGGTTCTTCTGCAATTTGGTTGAAATTAGGGGGG
>JAZQAG010000018.1:0-113898 GCA_045545095.1 Phocaeicola sp.
AATCGGATGAGAAAAGAAGACCCTGTCAACTTGTATCTCGTCAACTTGTCAACTGAATTTAAATCGGAGCGGGTAAAACATCTGCATGCTCCCCGTTTGCCTGACAGTTCAAGGAATTGTCAAAGCAAGAAGTGGCGCAGAGAAAATTCTGTATAACATATAATGTAATAAGAATATGAAAAAGAAAATTTTAGGTATATTTCTTATAATTACCATGGTTTCTATCGCTGGATATCATGTGTATATGAATCAATCTGACACTAGTATGTCCGAACTGACACTAGTTAATATAGAAGCACTTGCACAAAACGACATCGACCTTAATAAACCAGGAAATCTTGAGATTGCATGTAATGGTTATAGCGTTGTAATTGAGTGTAAGTGGTATTGCACACAATGTGGACGAAAATGGGTGCCTTCACAGTATTCAGGGGGCTATTCATGGGGCAATTGTATTGGTATTAGAGGAACATGTTTATGTGGCACAAAATATCAAAAATCATAATAATACTATCGGTAGTGTCTTGTGTTGAACAAGACATAACCAGCCCTCCTATCTTTCATAAAGAAATAGAGGCGGAAGTTAATATTATAAATTCTGATGAAACTATCATTCCATATCCTAAAGCTATATGTGTAGATAGTTCCTACATTTATGTATTGTCTTTAATGGATAACCAGTGGATTCATATCTATGACAAGAAAAATGGGGAATATATCAATAGCTGCATCAAACGAGGTAAAGGCCCTGGTGAAGTCACATTGGCATCTAATATGCAAATTGACAAAAAGACAGGACTTATATCTCTATTCGATGGTGGTAGAATGAAGCATCTGACATTTAAAAAGGATACACAAAAAGATGTTCCTGACTTTCAACTTGAGGGTGAAAAAGAATTAATAAAACATGCTAAGATCATACGACGAAGTTGGCATTTAAAAAACAATTGTTATCTCGTGGATGGTCAATTAGAAGAAACGGATTCCCCCCAAAGATTCCAACTATTATGTCAAGATTCTATTATCAGTACATATAACCCGCTTCCTGCCAATAGCGAAACGAGCCTTTCTGTGTATTTAGGTGCTCATGTTACAATTTCACCAGATGCCAAAAAGATGGCTGCAGGAACCTTGTACGGTGGTGGTTTGGAAGTATTTGATTTACAAGAAGGGATACAGAATGTTTCCACACAGACATTTTACACCCCTAAATACCCATCTCCAGAGAATTCGTCAAAAGGGATGTTTGAAACACCATTTTGTTTTACTGACATCACCTCTACTAATGAATATATCTATGGAATATGGAATGGATGTTTAGATCCAAACAGTAATAGTAATATAATTGTGTTTGATTGGAAAGGAAACGGAATTGTAAAATGTATCACGAATAAACTGATTGTAAAATCATGTGTATTTGGTAATAATATTTATGCCATAGCATTTGACGAGGAAAAAGGTTTTTATTTTGTGACACTTGACACATCACAATGGGGTTTATAAAAATCCTTGATTTGATTAGTCTATATTTTAGAGAGGGGACGAAACATCCCCTCTCTAATAGGAACAAGACACAAATTTACTTATAGAGTTTACCTTAAGCGCCCATTGGGGATACCTATTACGATGAAATGGATAAAATGTAAGCGAATGTAAGCGAGAAAAGGAATCTTATTCATCTATTTTTGCAAAAGAAATAAAGACAAAAGACGAATGAAAATTAAAAAACTGAGGGAGCATTGCTAGAATTACAATAATTCAAATTTAAGATTAGCCAATATTGAATTACTCGCTTATGCAGAAAACACCCCTAAAAACCCTTATTGTTATAACGGCGGTATCGGTTCCAGTTCTTGTTCTATTGGTGGAGGATTGGAGATTTTAGGATTCGGAGTCAGCACAAAATGTTCTGTATCTTGTGTTGATGGATTTTATGCTTGCTGTGGAATCCGCTGCACATGTAAAGAGACAAAAAAATAACGATAATAATATACTTGAATTTTTATATTGCATATTACAGATGAATAAGATTTTATATTTCTTTTTATTAATATGGTTCACCTCCTGTAATAAGGAGGTGAACTTAAAGTGTATATCACTAAATTTCGACAACACCAACACGATTCTGATAGACACGGCTAATGTGATAGAGCTAGAGACAGCTGAGAACTCATTACTTTATGATATTGGACATATCGAATTCTTAGGAGATAAATATTTTATATTCTCACGCAATTCTGTCTGTGTATTTGATTTGCAGGGGCATTTTTTATTCAATTTATCAAATAGAGGAGAAGCCCCTGATGAATATCTATCCGTACACAACATCTGCTCAGATGGAGAAAATATATTTCTTTATGATTTTGTTTCAGGAAAAGTCTTAAAATTCGACACTAATGGGGATTATATATCAGATATTAAAATAAAACGTAAAAACAATCAACCGACTCCTGCAAAGATTTACAATATGGACAGTAATACTTTTTTGTCTTATAACTCTTATTCCGGAGAGGGCATACAAGTTCCCGTATTCAGTCGTTGGAATAAAGAATTGAATAAACAAAATTATATAGAAGGTCGAGCTTTACAATCCGGATTGAGATTTCCCGATGGATGTTTCATTGATTGCAAAAAACGCATATTATACTGGGAAACCAGCCAAAGACACATTATTTAGCGTAAAAAATAATTATTTGGAGCCTATTTATAAAATAGACTTTGGCATTCATAAAATACCTTACAATATTGCTACAAAAGATGATTATGAAAGAGTAATGTTTTTAGGTAAAAAGGAAAATTACAAATATGCATCTATGGCAAGATTCTTTCAAACAAGAAACAACAAGTTATATTTTAGTTGTATTTTTAAAGAAAAAGTCTATATCTGTTCTTACGATGAAACTACCGAAGAGACTGATATATTTTCGTTTAGCAGTATGGACAATCATTATAAGCATCTGCCATTTTTTTAAATTATCGGTAATCACATAATTTTAGAATTACAAGATAACACAGATGAAGAAAAAAATCATTTATTATATAAAATATCAATCGATGAATTGGAAAATAAGAAAAAATAGTATCATAATAGCGACAAGTATATTGTCCATTTTGTTTCTTAGTTGCGACAAAAAACATTCTGCAAATACAGATGCTATTATGGATCATTCTTTGACTATAAATGAAATTCTCAAATTAGACAAAAAAGACTGTGACAAATATAATGGGCTTCAGTATGACAAGAGCCAATTAGTCATAAATCCTAAAAACGACACCATTCACCTTGCTAAATTATTAGATAATTCTGACAAAACTACGCTAATTATACGATTCTCATCATATAGCTGTTCTTCATGCATTAATTATCTATTGTCTAAAATTACTCCCACCATAGAAAATCTTGATATAGGAAATTGCTTAATAATAATCGCAAATGTATTCGTAGGAGATTTACATGTAATGCAAAAAGACTATAAAAATATCAAGTTGTATAAATCGGATTCTTTAGTTACAGATTTTGATATGGCATTAACTCCTTACCTATTTTTTATTGATAGAAATAATGTAATACAAGATTTTTATATTCCCCGAAAGGAGGTTCCTGACGACATGGAAACCTATTTAAGGCATATAAGAGGGAAATACACAAGAAATAAAGAAGAGAATCAAACGCAATGATTTAATATATATATTATTTATTAATGTGTCAACAAGTTAAACACACCGAGCTATGAGCGAACTTTACATCTATGCATTAAAAAAGATATTCAACATCTCATATTGGACACTGATAAGCACCTTTGGATTGGTATTGCTTTACGGCATTGGAATTATCTTTTGTTTTGCTTCGTTCCGTGTTCCTTCAGACTCGATGGAGCCGACTTTGGTAAAAGGAGACCATATCCTGGTGGAGAAATTCACTATGGGAGCGCGTTTATTTGACTTAAAACCTGCTTTCAACAAGCAACCGTTTACAATCCGGCGAACTCCTGCACTGGGGAAAATAAAACGGAACGACATACTGGTATTTAACTATCCATATCCAGAAAAGTCTGACAGTGTAGGGTTTGATCTAATGCTCTACTATGTCAAACGGTGCATTGCTCTGCCTGGTGATACTTTGGAGATACGGAACTCACACTATCGGATACGGGGGGTTAACGAACCTTTAGGAAATACAGAGGCTCAGAAGCATCTGGAGGAAATCTTTCAACACAAAAAAAACAAAGATTATGGTATTGCATTGCGTAGTTACCCACGCAACCGGAAACTCAACTGGACCGTGCGAAACATGGGGCCTTACTATATTCCTCAGAAAGGGACAACTGTCTGTATGAACCATACAAATTGGCTACTCTACAAACGAATTATCGAATGGGAACAGCAGCAGAAGCTCCACAGGGTGAACGACAGCACTTTTACCCTCAGAGACAAACCGATAACGACCTATACATTCCAAAAGAACTACTACTTTGTGAGTGGTGATAAGATGGAAAACTCCAAAGATTCCCGCTACTGGGGTGTGGTACCCGAGGAATACATCGTAGGCCGTGTGTGGGGTATTTGGAAATCGGAGGATGAATGGGGAGAAATAAGATGGGAAAGAATAGGGAAAATTAAAAGTTGAGAGGTGGATTCGTTAAAGAAGACAATGTAGCAGATAGTTTTTTATGAGAATAAAGGGAGATAAAGGTCTATTTTTAGGGATGGGTTCGGTGATACTGTTTACGGGGTGCATCCTCCTCATCCTGCAACCACTGTTTGCAGACGGACTGGCTCTGAATGCCAATGCGGGACAAGCAGGAGCCTGGGCTATGCTCTACCGATATGGAAGCATCGGAGTCGTGGGGCTATGGACGGTTTGTCTGCTGATGCCCCGAAAGATAGTGGAACGGTTACCCGATGTGACGGCACTGATTCTGTCAGGATGTGTGATATGGGAGGCATGGATGGCACTGAACCAATTGTATGGAGAGGAGATATCAAATCATGCACTCTACCGTTTCACAGGAACGTTCCTTAATCCCGGACCATTCAGTGGATTCATAGCGATGGGGGTTCCGCTGGCAGTACATCATTTATTAGTTGTCAAGGGAAGAGTTGACTTGCTAACTAAAGTCCAATCATTCATTGCTTACACAACCCTCGCTCTCTGTTTATTGCTACTACCGGCGGGGATGAGCCGTTCGGCTTGGATAGCGGCTATAACAGGAGGAATGGCTGTGTATGGGATGCATCGGCGGGCAGCCATAAAAAGATGGTGCAATACACTGCTGCGAAGCCGCAAAGGAGTGATGATTGTGGGAGTTTTCCTCTTTGTTGGTATTGGAGCCGGATGGGGAACCTTTCACCTAAAGAAAGATTCTGCCAACGGACGATTGCTGATGTGGAAAGTGGCCTGCCAAGCTATTGCCGAACAGCCATGGACCGGATATGGTACAGACGGATTCCCTACGGCATATGCCGAGACACAGGAGCAGTACTTTGCAAACGGAAACGGTACAGCAGAGGAGATTTATGTGGCCGGCACACCTGAACATGCATTCAACGAATACCTGACCATAGCGGTAAAGTATGGCATTGGCGGTTTGGCAATAATACTAATTATTGGAATAACAGCTTTCGTCTGTGCGGTGCATTGTGGCGCGTTGGGAATAGCCGGTGCATTGCTGGCTGTAGGGGTATTTGCTCTCTCGTCATATCCTCTACAGTTACCGGATTTTCTGTCGGCTGCAATAGTATTGGTAACGGTACCATTAGTGACAAGAGGTAAATTATCGAATAAGTTCTCCCCTCTCGTAGTTTGCAACCTGTCACTCGTTGCTTTCGTACCGTTCCTCTACTGGGGAATGACAAAAGCAGGAATTTGGAAAGACCGCTACGAAGCGGTTAAGGAGTGGCAAAATTTGCGTACGCTATACCACATGGAGGCATACAATATGGTATGTGAAGACTATGCTCCCCTGTATGAACGAATGAGGTGGAACCCCAATTATCTGTTTGAATATGGACGTTCCCTCCATCAAGCAGGATGCCACAAGGAATCCAACAAAGTATTGGAAGAGGCAGAACTGCTATGCGGTGACCCGATGATATTGAACATACAAGGAAAAAACTATGAGGCATTGGAAAATTTTGACCATGCAGCGGCTATCTATCAGCGGGCCTACCATCGATTGCCAAATCGCATTTATCCGCTCTACTTAGAGATGAAAATGTGTGCTTCTGACAAATGTAACCAACAAGAAAGAGCCAGGGAATTGGCGCATCAGATTCTTGAGACTCAAGAAAAGATTCCTTCCCAAGCTGTAGAAGAAATGAAAGGAAAAGCGAAGGAAATCATTTCATTATCCACTCACTGACATTCTTTCTACCCAAATCTGATACCCGTCGGGGTATTATTTTCGATAAAATGGGCAAAATGTAAGCGAATGTAAGCGAAGAAAGGAATCTTATTCATCTATTTTTGCAAAAGAAACATAAACAAGAGTCTGTCTGCAACGGACATATGTCGTTCCAAAAGACGAAGACTTTCAATACTGAAGAAGGACAAAAAGTTATAATCCCATATATTACCTATATTCAATGTTAGAGAAAGAAAAAATATAATAATTATGAATGCAACAATATCCAAGTTTTTTGTACCGGCAGGAATACTTATCTTTTACATCTGTCAATCTTGCACACATCAGAGTGAAATTGCGCAAGAAAGCAAAGCCGACTCCATTGCAACAATTATCCCTCTGCACGTTCATCAACAGATAGAGACCTGCATATTGGAGGAAAAGACATTCTATCAGGAACTGGCAGGGAATGGCAAAGTATCAGCCAAACGCTCCTCGGAACTCCGTTTCCAAACCGGAGAACAGATTGCACATATTTGGGTAAAGAATGGCGATCGAGTACGTGCAGGACAGAGATTGGCCCAATTAGACTTGTTCCGTTTGGAACGTTCCTTTGCACAGGCCAAAGACAACTTGGCACAAAGCAAATTGGAATTGCAGGATGTTCTGATTGGCCGTGGTTACTCCTTGGACAGACAAGACCAAGTTCCCGACGAAGAGATGGAACTGGCCAAAGTCAAAAGTGGGTACAACCGGACACTCATCGCCTACCAACTCGCTGAAGAGGAACTGCGTAAAGCAACACTATATGCCCCTTTTGACGGCGTGATAGCAAACCTGAAAACAAAAGAGACAAACATAACTTCTACAGGAGAGCCCTTTTGTCTGGTATTGAATGACAAACAAATGGAGGTACAATTTTCGGTACTCGAAAGCGAACTGCCATTAGTCAAACGAGGATGCCATGTGCATGTGACCCCTTTTTCAAGCGAAGTATCAACTGAACCACTCTATGGCACAGTGACAGAGATTAACCCATACGTAGAAAGCAACGGCATGGTGAAAGTAAAAGCTGTGGTAAACAACGACGACACATTGTTGGAAGGAATGAATGTGAATGTTCTGTTACGAATTTCCACATCAAACAGTCTGGTCATTCCCAAAAGTGCAGTGGTCATGCGCTCGGGGAAACCTGTTGTCTTCACTGTAGTGAAAGGGAAAGCGCAATGGAACTATGTGCAGATTCTGACAGAAAACAGCGATTCGTGCGTAGTTTCCCCCCGAAGCAAGGAATACGAAGGTCTTGCAGCTGGGGATACCGTCATCGTTGCAGGCAATCTAAATTTGGCGCATGATAACAAACTATGATAAAATTCCTATTACACAGACCCATTGCCGTATTTATGGCATTTACAGCCTGCTTTATAGTAGGTATCGTGACGTACAAGACGTTACCCATATCGCTGTTGCCTGATATAGCCATCCCTGAAATCACTGTGCAGGTGACAGGGGAAAACAGTTCTGCCCGCGAATTGGAAAATACTGTAATGCGCACCCTACGTGCCCAACTGATGCAGGTGGGGCGATTGGAAGACTTGCGCAGTGAAACACGCGACGGTTCAGGAATTGTCCGTATGCGCTTTACCCACGGCACAAACACTGACCTGGCTTTTATCGAAGTGAATGAAAAAATTGATGTAGCCATGAGCCATCTCCCCAAAGAGACAGAACGGCCAAGGGTCATCAAAGCCAGTGCAGCGGATATACCGGTGCTGTATCTGAATCTTACAGAGAAGAGTGGACCCCATCCCGACCATCTCCGTCGCTTTAAGCTCCCCGATTGCTGTGCCAGCTCGCAATCGCCCCAAGGGGAAGGAGTGATTACTCAGACTATTGACAAGCAAGACAATTCACTCCCCTCCCTTGTGGAGGGGCAAGGGGGAGGGTCTTCCTCTGAATTCCTCTCCCTCTGCGACTTTGCCGAAAATGTGGTGCGCCGCCGTATCGAGCAGTTGTCAGAGGTAGCTATGGTGGACATCTCCGGGCTGACACACAAGCAGGTGCAGATTGTGCCCAAACATCATAAGATGGATGCGTTGGGTATGACCATCGATGACATCGAAAATGCCCTGGCCAACAGCAATGTAGAACCGGGCAGTATGACGGTACGGGAAGGATACTATGAGTACAACATCCGTTTCTCGACCGTGGTACGTACGATAGAGGACATCGAAAACATTCCGCTCCGTCACGAAGGGCGCATCATGAAGATGAAAGAGTTGGCCGACATCCGTTTGGTGCCTGTCGCAGAATCGGGGATTACCACCTATAACGGGAAACGGAGCGTCAGTCTGGCCATCATCAAACAGGCTGACGAAAACATGGAACAGATGAAATCGGCACTGAACAAGACCATCCGTTCATTGGAACGAGCCAATCCAAACATCATGTTCAGTGTCAGCCGCAACCAGACAGAGTTGTTGGACTACACACTTAGCAATCTGCAACAGAACCTGACACTCGGTTTTCTGTTCATCTTGATCGTGGCTGTGCTGTTCATGGGAGGGGTGCGTTCACCCATTGTGATAGGCGTATGTATGGTGGTGGCTATCGTCATCAGTTTCATCTTCTTCTACCTGTTCGGCATGTCGCTTAACATCATATCTTTGTCGGGACTGATTCTTGCCGAAGGTATGATGATAGACAATGCCATCATTGTGACGGAGAACATCACCCAATACCGCGATAAAGGGTATGCCTTGGAGGAGGCTTGTGCACGGGGCACCCACGAGGTAATCACCCCGATGCTCTCCTCCTCGCTCACTACCATTGCCGTATTCTTTCCCTTAGTATTTATCAGTGGTATTGCCGGAGCCATCTTCTACGACGAAGCTTTTGCCGTGACCGTAGGACTGGTGGCATCGTACATCACTGGTATCATCTTGTTGCCGGTGTTGTATAAGATAGTGTTTGGCGACAAGCTACAAGCTACGAGTGAATCAACTACGAGTTCTCCATCCGGATGGTACTCGTCACTTGTAGCTCGTAGCTCATCACTCGTAACTATATTCTACGACCGTGGAATAGATTGGGTATTCTCACACAAGAAAACGACTTTTGCTCTCACCCTACTTTCCTTCCCCTTGTGTGTACTGATGTTCTACCTTATGCCTAAAGAGCGAATGCCACAGACGAGCCGAACAGAACTGGCGGTGTATATTGACTGGAACGAGAACATTCATTTGGATGACAATCGGAAGCGTGTAGAGGAATTGGAACAGTTCTTACGAGCGACGAGTGAATCAGCTACAAATGATGAGCTGCAAGCTACGAATTCTCCATCCGGATGGCACTCGTCACCTGTAACTCGTAACTCATCACTGATAGTTGAATCCCAAGCCCACATCGGTATCCAGCAGTATCTGTTGGAAAAGAGTCTTGTCTCCACGAGCGAAGCGGAACTGTATCTGCGGACAGCCACAACAGAACAGTTAGAAACATTGCAACTGGCTCTACAAAAGGAGCTGAGTGAAAAATATCCGCTTGCCACCGTAAAGTTCCACGAGCCCGAGAATGTGTTTGAACGGATATTCGACACCAATGAGCCGGAACTGGTGGTTGAGTTGCACAACAAAGACAAGGCCAAACAGAGCGATATGCAATTGCTAAGCAACATGGAGAATGACATCAATCGTATAGCCGGTGAAAAAAGTACAACGGCAACTACAGGGCAACAGATAAACTTGACCATCAACCGCGAGCGACTGTTGATGTATGGTGTATCCTATAACGAAATCATCCAACAACTGAAAACGGCTCTGCGCGATAACAAGATAGCCACCCTACGCTCGTATCAGGACTACCTGCCCATTACGGTAGCAGGAGGTGAACAGACCTTGGAGGGGATTCTGAATCGCACATTTGTAACCATTGAACCAACAGAGCGGAACATGGGACAACACCGTGTACCCTTACGTACCTTTGTCACACAAACATTAGGGGAAGACCTCAAAACCATTACTGCCGGTACTGCGGGTGAATATATTCCCTATACTTTTGCTGAAACAGAAAATGCCAAAGAAATTACCGAAAAGGTAAGAGAATCTTTCCGGGGTAATCGGGATGGTTGGGAAGTGAACTTCTCGGGAGCCTTCTTCTCCAACGACCGGATGATTGACGAATTGGTGGTAGTGTTATTCATCTCTTTATTGTTGATGTACTTCATCCTGACCTCCCAATTCGGCAGTTTTGTGCAACCCTTAATTGTGCTGATGGAAATCCCTATCGACGTGGGCTTTGCTTTGGTGGTGATGCATCTGCTTGGAATCAGTCTGAACCTGATGAGCGCCATCGGCATTGTGGTGAGTTGTGGTATCATCATTAATGACTCCATTCTGAAACTGGATATGATCAATGTGTTACGCAATGGAGGTATGCCTTTAATGGAAGCCATACACACGGCCGGAAGCCGAAGGTTGCGTTCCATCATCATGACCTCGCTGACCACCATCTTAGCGATGGTGCCCCTGTTGTTCACCAACGACTTCGGGTCGGAATTGCAAAAGCCGCTCTCCATTGCAATGATTGCCACCATGACAGTGGGAACATTGGTCAGTCTGTTTGTGATACCGCTGATTTATTGGAGAATATATAAGTAATTGTGGATTATAAATTATAAATTATGAATTATAGATTATTGGTCAGTATGCTTGGAAGTATCTTGTTGACTGCTTCCATACAGGCACAGGAATTGCGTCTGACCTTGGACGATGCCATCAATATGGCGGCAGACAGTTCTTTGTCAGCCGTGAAAGCACAGCGCTCCTATTTGTCAGGGTACTGGGAATATAGAGCATACAAGGCTGCCCGTCTGCCGAGTCTGACGCTGAACCTGACACCGGCACAGTACAATAGGAACATTGTACAACGATACGACTCGGAGAATGACCGTGATGTGTTCCGAACACAACAGTCGTATTACGCTTCGGGCGGTTTGTCTATAAAACAGAACATCGACTGGACAGGTGGAACCTTGTACCTGAATTCAAATTTGGACTTTTTGCGGAGTTTCGGAGACAGTCCCTATACCCAATTCAGTTCCGTTCCTTTTCGCATCGGTTACTCACAAAGTTTAGTGGGGTACAATCCGTTCAAATGGGACAAACTGATAGAACCCCTGAAGTACGAACGGAAGAAGAAGGAACTGACCTACAACTTAGAACAAATTTCGGAAGAAGCGATTACCTGCTTTTTTGCCTTGGCACAGGCACAGGCAGAATATGACCTGGCAGTAAAGAACCTCGCTTCGTGTGACACCTTATATAGAATCGGATGTGACCGACACCAGATTGCTTCCATCTCGAAAGCTGACCTCCAAACTTTGAAGTTGGATGTCATCAATGCCAACAATACACTCAAGAACAGTGAAATATCGTTGCGGCGTGCCATGTTCCAGTTGGCCTCGTTCCTGAACATCGGGAAAGAACAGAAGTTGAAGTTGAGTCTGCCCGAACGTCCAAGAGCATTTACTATCTCGGCGGACGAGGCGTTGGCATACGCACGAGAGAACAATCCTGAATTCTTAGCTCTAAAACAGAATCTGCTTGAAAGCAAACAAACTGTTGAACGTACTAAAAAGGAAAGTGGTATCAATGCGAGCATAAATGCCAGCATCGGTTTCAATCAAGTGGGAAGTGAATTTAAGGATGTCTGGCAAAACCTGTTACAACAGGATATGGTATCGGTCAGTCTGACAATACCCATTCTTGATTGGGGGGTACGCAAAGGCAAGTACAATATGGCACGGAATAATTTGAACGTGGTAGAAATCTCATCACGCCAAACGGAACAAGAGATAGAAGAAGAGGTGGTGATGACAGTAAACGCCTTCAATGTACAATGTGGAATGATAGAGAGTGCCGAAGAGGCCAAACAGTTAGCGGAATCGGCCTACGAAGATACCCGTATGCGCTTCATCATCGGTAAGTCGGACATCAACAGCCTGTCCATGGCTCTGACCCGTAAGGATACAGCGGAGAAAAACTATATCGCAGCCTTGCGCAACTACTGGTTGAGTTACTACAAAATACGCAGACTGACCATGTTTGATTTTACAAAAAACTGTCAGGTACAAACCAATGAACATATTATTGAATGAGAATAACTGTAAACAATTATTAGAGAGCAAAATCAATTAACACATTGTGCCATTCGTGGGATACCATTGGATGGCAGACGAGTCAAAGTTTCCGCTCGTTTGTAAGACAAAGATGAACACGCAATCAATTAATTCGCAAATTTTAAATTATTTTTCAAATGAAGAAAAAACTTTTTGGAACAATGGTTGCAGTTGCTGCCATGTCCGCAGGTTACAGTAGTACGTATGATGCACAGAATGAAAGCGAGTTGACAGGAGTAGCATTGGCTAATGTGGAAGCGTTGGCAAACAATACAGAGGGATATTCGAACGAAAGGCCAAGATACATTAATAAAACGGAAACGAAAGATAGGGTATCTACTAAAACTGAAATAAATAAAGATGGTATCAAAATCGAATTCAAAAGAGAGTGTACCGATGTTATCACTTATTGTAAACACACCGGAGAAAAAGAAGATATTTGTTATGTTGATTTAAATGGAACAAAGACGACATGTGGACAATGGGAAGAAAACCAAGATTGATATTCTTAATTGTATTGATTATCACTACAGCTGTTAGCTGTAGTGATAATTACAAAGAATATCCTATTATTAAAGTCGATAACGCTATCAATGCAGGTAATGAGATAATAGAAAAATTCATTAGCATAGATTGTTTAATACCTATCAGAGATAATAAAATTCTTTTGGGCACTTGTGATAAAGTATTAACTTACGATTCTTTAGTCTATATATTAGATCAAGAACGTATCTTGGTTATAAATAAAGAAGGAACATTGCATGCTGAAATTAACCAAATAGGAATGGGACCTGGTGAATATTCAGAAATTACAGATTTTGAGATTGACACAAATGGTAATATCCTATTGTATTGCAGTGATGAGCAAAAGGTTTTGACTTATACTTGTGATGGGAAATTTATATCTCAAGAAAGGGTCTGTGACGGGACTGACATTTGTCTTTTACGAAATGGAGATATAGCCGTGTATCGAAACATTTATTCAGATACTATTGCATCAGTATATAGGAGGAATGGTAAGCAACATATGCATTATAAATTCGAGGATAAACGACCAAATATCCTTCTACAAAATGGAGGAGGCATAATAGAATATAATGACTCATTATATCTGACGAATCCACTGGATTATAACATATATAAATGTGAAAATGGAAAGATTACTCCTATAGTCGGATTTGATTTTGCAGAAAGAAATTTGACTGTAGAGATGCGGCAGGAACAAAACCCACGTAAAATATTAAAAACAATACATGAGCACGAAAAAATTTTGCACATAGATTGTTTGAATATTAGGCCTAATTTCATTTTGTTAAGGCCCAGTGACTCAAAATTTATTATTTATGACATATTTGAAGATTGCACATACAAGTTCGGTAAAATAAAAAATCCATATAGCAGTATTTTATGTTCTCCAATATATACAACCAGTTATGATAATAGTTTTGCTGGATTTGTTTTAGCAAGCAATATTGAAGAGTCCTTATTACCTGTTACAGATTCAGAAGTTGAACGTTATCCATTCTTGAAAATCCTTTCAAATCCAAATGTGAAAGATTACTTAGGAAATGATTGGATTGTTATTGGACATTTCAAATAACTATTGGAAACAAAATGTAAAAAGTATGAACAAATCCGTCCGAGCATCCTCTTTTCCCCTCCTTGTCAGCTTCCTCTGTCTCGCATTGGTCGGTGCGATCCTGTTGCCAATGCTTACCGTGCGTCTGCAACCGCTGCACTACAATCCGTCCCTGACGGTCAGTTACAGTCTGCCCAACAGTTCGGCACGGGTGGTAGAGATGGAGGTGACTTCAAAATTGGAAGGATTATTGGCAAGAATGAAAGGGGTGAGGAGTATCAACTCGACCTCGCAAAACGGGAAAGGGAGTATCCGCGTGAACCTTGACAAACATGCCAACATTGAGAGTTTACGGTTGGAAGCCTCCTCCATCATCCGACAAACGTGGGCAGATTTACCAGATGGGACCAGTTATCCACAGGTAACCGTGAATACCCCCAAAGACCAGAATCAAAGTCCGTTTTTGACCTATACCATCCATGCAGCAGCATCTCCTACACATATCCAAAGCTATGTAGAAGAACATATGCAGCCGGTGCTTGCCCGGATGGATGGAGTATATCAGGTGGGAGTAAGCGGTGCCACACCAATGGAATGGCGGCTGACCTACAATCCGCATCAGTTGGAAACGTTGGGTATCAGCTATAGGGACATACAGAGTGCCATAAGTTCTTATTACGGGACAGCATTCATCGGGAAAGTACAGACCGGGGATAATGAATGGTGCCAACTTGCCATCATGCCAGAAAAGTATATCGGTGAAGGACTTCCGTTGGAACGCATATTCGTAAAGGACAAAGAGGGAAATCTGCTACGGGTATCTGAATTGGTCAATGTACTGCATGTGGAAGCTTCCCCACAAAGCTACTTCCGCATCAACGGGCTGAACTCCATCTACCTCTCCATTACGGCAGAAGAGGATGCTAACCAACTGACATTAGGGGATGAGATAAAGGCTGTCATGGAAAACATGAAAAAGGAGATGCCCGAAGGTTATGAGGTACACATCGGGTACGATGCCACGGAATACATCGGACAGGAATTGGACAAGATTTATTTCCGTTGCGGATTGACGGTACTCATCCTGCTGGCATTTGTATTACTTATGACGCGACAATGGAAATACACCTTCTTAGTAGTGACAAGCCTGGCAGTGAACTTGCTGATGGCTGTCGTCATCTATTACTTTTCGGGAATAGACATCCAATTATATTCGCTTGCGGGTATTACGATATCGCTCAACCTCATCATAGACAATACCATCGTGATGACGGATCATATCCTACACCGACATAACCTGAAAGCATACCTGTCCATACTGGCTGCCACCCTCACCACGATATGTGCATTGGGTGTAGTACTCTTTCTGGACGATGGGTTGAGAGCCAAACTGATGGATTTCTCTATTGTGGTGATTATCAATCTGGCTGTATCACTGGTGACGGCATTGTTGTTTGTCCCTGCCATGATGGAGAAATTGGGAATGACAAATAGGGGAAGAAAAGGGAAAAGTGAAGAACGAGGAACTAAAAGATGGAGCAGATACGCAATCTATTTCACACATGGATATGGAAACATGATTCGTTTTGTTTGCTGTCATAAGGTATGGGCTTGTGTGATACTTGTCCTTGCTTTCGGTTTGCCGGTATTCCTACTTCCTGAGAAAATGGAGGATGACAAAGGGTGGCACAAGTGGTACAACACCACGTTGGGAAGTGACTATTACAAAGAAAAGATACGCCCGATAGTCAATACTGCCTTGGGAGGAACTTGGAGACTGTTTGTGGAAAAGGTATATGAAGGAAGCTATTTCGACGAGAAACATGAAACGGTGCTGCATGTGACAGCCACCCTTCCCAACGGAAGTACTCTGGAACAGATGAACAACCTCATCGGACGTATGGAAGAGATTCTGAAAGGATATGGCGATATCAAACAGTTCCATACACAAGTACATAGTGCTTACCAAGCAACCATTGATATCTATTTCCCGAAAGAGCACCAATACAGTAGTTTCCCTTACCAACTGAAATCGGAAATCACTTCTCGAGCATTAGAACTGGGTGGAGGAAGCTGGAGCATATACGGACTTGAAGACCAGGGGTTCAACAACGATGTACGCGAAACGGCAGGATCGTATCGGGTCAAGCTGAAAGGATACAATTATGACCAACTGAACGAATATGCAGAAAGACTCAGAGACACGTTGCTTACTCACCGACGTGTGAGAGATGTACAAATTGGTTCACAGTTCAAATGGTACAAGGAGGACTATCGAGAGTTTCTGTTCGACATTGACACTGAAAGACTAGCAGAAGCGGACATTACCCCGATGGAACTTTATAATTCTATGCGGGGAATATTTGCCCGCAACATCCATTGTGGGACATACCACACAACAGAAGGGACAAATGAGAATATACGTTTGTCTTCATCGCAGGCAAACAGGTATGACACCTGGCAGTTGTCTTATCGTCCGCTACAAAGTGGAAAAGATAAAGAGTTCAAACTGTATCCGTTGGCCGATATCGGTATCACTCCACAAACCTCTGAGGTCAGAAAAAACAACCAGCAGTATGAATTGTGCCTACAATATGAATATGTAGGGGCTTACCAAATGGGAACCAAAATGCTTGAACGGGAATTAGAAAAGTTCAACGAGCAATTACCTACGGGATACGAAGCAAAATCGGAAATGGGTGGAGGCCGATGGTCTGACAAGGACAACGGACAATATCTGTTACTGCTACTTATTGCAACAGTCATCTTTATCGTGACAAGCATCTTGTTCAACTCGTTGCGAAAGCCGTTTGCCATCCTGTTTGTAATACCTATATCCTTTATTGGGGTATTCCTTACATTCTGGCTGTTTGAGTTGAACTTTGACCAAGGAGGGTTTGCCGCCATGATACTTTTGTGCGGTATCACCGTGAATGCCGCCATCTACCTGTTGGATGAATACGGAAATATCCGAGAGAGCAAACCACACATGGACAGTGTGAAAGCTTACGTGAAAGCATGGAGCACAAAGATTGTACCGATTCTGCTTACCGTATTGTCCACAATCCTAGGATTTATCCCGTTCATTATCGGTAACACCAAGGAAGGGTTCTGGTTCCCATTAGCCGCCGGCACTATCGGTGGATTGGTAATGTCGCTTGTCGGGATATTCCTGTTCCTGCCAATCTTCTGCATAACGAATACTCATAAAAAGAAGCAACAGTCTATATAAAATCATCGAGGTGGTCAAACATCTACTTTAACGATGCCCATTTACACGGTCTAAGGATGGGCATCGTTAACACCTTAGGATGGGCATTCTTATCGTATATAAATGCCCATCCATAAGAGATATAGATGGGCATTATAAAGTCGCTTAAACTGACTCCCAAGAATAATGGCACTCTCCGACCGTCTTCAACAGTATGGCATGAATGAATACTTTATCTTTGCGACCAAGTCTCCTGCAAGCCGAAGAGGCTAAAGCTTCATCAAAAGTAGAGACCAAAACCTATCTTAAAGCCGATCTTACTATAATCCTGATCTTTGAAACTGAGATCGTAATATACGGCCGGTTCAATGGTTACTGTACGACTGAGGAAGAAGGCATAGCCTGCCTCTAACGACCACAGACCATCGTTGAAACTGTCGGTCTCATCACCTCCGACGTTCTTGTATTCATAATGGCGGAATTTGACTCCGGTACCCAAAAAGATACCATTCTGACTGAAATAGTAACGCCCTCCTACTCCAAAGGATGCGCTACGCTCGCCTTGCTTATGATAAACTCCTTCGCCATTCAATACCAACGCTATATTGTCGAAAAGGAATGCACCGGCCGTGGCCTGTACACCCATACGGAACTTTTCGGAACCACTGTAGCTGAGTCCCAAATCGGTGACAGCAGCATTGAAATACCACTTGTTTTGTTCAAACTGTGCGTGTGCCAGAGTTGTTGCCAACAACAACAGAAGGCTGAGAAAAATCTTTTTCATGTGTGTATATACTCTTACTTATTACTATTTTCTATTTGTTCATCACGTTTACGGGCCATTTGTTCTTTTTTGCGCAACACCCACCAAAGAGCCGCAATGATAAGATAGGAAGCAACGACGGTGACCCACTTCTCGGTACTACTCATCTCGTGATTACGAGGTATAAAGTAGATGGCCATGACCGTAGTGTATATAAACAAGGCCAAAGGCATAATGACGGATTTTCGATAACGTTTCATATTTTCATTCTTACTTACATCAATCCTGAGTTTCCGGCACACAACGGCTCTTCTTCCATGCCAAGAACCACACCAGACCTCCCACTGTACATACTGCACCTATTATATAAGAGGGTATAGCAGAGAGCGACAGGCCTTCGGGAGCGATGCAGATGTAGGTGGAACAAACTGCCGTCATCAACAGGGCTGGAATCAAGGTGATATAGAAATTCTTTTTATTGCGACACAGAAATACGGTAATGGCCCACAGAGTGAAGACTGCCATAGTCTGGTTACACCAGGCAAAATAGCGCCAGATAATCTTAAAGCCATCAGCATCGGAAAGGCTATAGACAAGCAGGGCTATCGTAACGGCAAACAGAGGGATGCAGATGAGCAGACGATTGCGCATCTTACGCTGGCCGATATGGAGGAAGTCTGCCAATATCAAGCGGGCAGAACGAAGAGCTGTATCTCCACTGGTGATAGGAGCTGCGACAATACCTAAAATAGTCAATATCCCACCGAAAGTACCCAACCAATCGTTGGATATAAGGGTAGCCACCTTGGCACCAGAATAGGCTACCGTCTGACCGGTTTCATTGACATAGGTAATTCCATTCTCCCCAAAGAAATAGGTGGCTGCAGCAGCCCATATCAATGCCACAACCCCTTCGGTAACCATCGCTCCATAGAAAATGGGACGGCCATGCTTCTCGTTGGCCATGCAACGGGCCATCAGAGGAGATTGAGTGGCATGAAAGCCACTGATAGCTCCACAAGCAATGGAGATGAACATCATGGGGAATATTGGATTGGGATCATACTTAGTACCAAAACCGTCCCATATCTCCGGCAAGTCCGGGCTCTTTACAAAAAGCATGACCAAAATACCCACAGCCATGAATATCAATGCAACAGCAAACAAGGGGTAGATACGGCCTATAATCTTGTCAACCGGTAGCAGGGTGGCCAGCACATAGTAGATGAAGATGACAGCTACCCAGAACATGAAGTCCAGTGAAGCGGGGGTCATCCCAGCCAATAGTTCAGCCGGTCCTGAGACAAAGACTGCACCAACCAGTACCATCAGTACGATGGCAAAAATGCAAAAAACAGTTTTGGTACGGGAGCCCAAATAGCGACCGATAACCTCGGGAAGGCTCTCGCCACCGTGACGGATAGAGAGCATACCGGAAAAATAATCATGGACAGCTCCAGCAAAGATGGTACCAAAAACAATCCACAGGTAGGAAGCCGTACCAAACTGCGCTCCCATAATGGCTCCAAAAATAGGGCCAAGACCTGCTATATTGAGGAATTGAATCATGAATATCTTCCAATTAGGGAGACGGATGTAATCCACACCATCTGCCTGAGCAATGGCAGGTGTCACACGAGTGGCATCAGGAGAGAAGATGCGTTCGACCATACGGCCATAGGTGAAATAACCTCCTATCAAAAGGAGTAGGGCCAACGAAAATGTTACCATATCTTCATGAATAATTGGTTAAAATTGGTGCAAAAGTAAGTAATTAATGGAAATTACGAATCATTACGGCCACATTATTTAGAATAATTAGACTGAATTACGTAACTTTGTGCCGAACTTGACAAACATGATGAAACAAATTGTAAACCGAATAAAACGATGGGGGGCACTTTGGGGAGTGCTTTGGAGCGGACTGGCAGCTATTGAAGCCGGAGCACAACCCATCGAACCACTGTTCACCCCACAGAAAAATGAGATACGTGCCGTATGGCTGACAACCATCAAAGGATTGGACTGGCCAAAGACACAGGCCACATCGACCGCAACCATCGAACGGCAGAAACGGGAGCTGACAGATATCCTCGACAAGTTGAAAGCGGCCCATATAAACACCGTACTGTTGCAAACACGAGTCCGCGGTAACCTGATTTATCCCTCGGGCATAGAGACATGGTCTGAGGCTATCAGCGGAAAGGCCGGAAGAGCTCCCGGCTATGACCCACTGGCCTTTGCCATTGAGGAGTGCCACAAACGGGGAATGGAACTACATGCCTGGATGGTGGCCATCCCATTGGGCAGCACCAAAGTACATAAGGAACTGGGCGGACGCTCCATCGTGAAACAGCGACCGGGCATATGCAAAAGGTTCCGCGACAACTGGTATCTGAATCCCGGGCATCCTGAAACGAAGCATTATCTGGCTTCGTTGGTAAATGAATTGGTGAGCCGATACGATGTGGATGGTGTACATCTGGACTATATACGCTATCCGGACAGACCGAAACGTTTTCCCGATACAGCAGAATTCCGCAAATACGGACAAGGCAAGACATTGGCACAATGGCGAAGGGACAATATCACTGAGATTGTACGGACCGTCCATCGGGAGGTCAAACACCTGAAGCCATGGGTGAAGGTGAGCAGCGCCCCGTTAGGAAAATACCGTGACACCAACCGGTATCCGGCAGGATGGAATGGCTATCACGATGTTTATCAGGAGACGCAAGTTTGGCTCAAAGAGGGAATACAGGATATCATATTCCCGATGCTCTATTACCGGAACAACCACTTCTATCCTTTCGTCCTGGACTGGATGGAACAGTGTCACGGACGCATGGTGGTACCAGGATTAGGAATCTATTTCCTGCACCCTTCGGAAGGAGACTGGACGCTGGATGAAGCCGAACGACAACTCAATTTCATACGCTGGGCAGGGTGTCAAGGAGAAGCCTATTTCCGTTCATGGTTCTTCACTGAAAATATCCAAGGTCTGTATGACTGTATCCGGGAAGATTTTTACCCTACCCCAGCTTTGGTTCCTCCCATGACATGGGTGGACAACGAGAAGCCCTCTGCCCCCCAAGATATCACCTTGCATCAAACGGATGACGGCATTGCCCTATCCTGGCAAGCTGCCACCGACAACATGGAGGGAGGAGTCCGATACAATGTTTATGCTTCGGAGGAACAGCCCGTAGATACCGACAATCCTGCCCACCTGAAGGCATGTTACTTACAGGAAAAGGGATACAGCATGGAACTCTCCTCCTATTCACCGCTACGACATTTTGCCGTGACAGCCATTGACCGCTGTGGTAATGAAAGCGAAGCGATATGCATATCTTTACCCGACAGGCCAAAAGCGAGGAGTCTGGAAGAACTGCACATGCATAAACTGACTGGACCTCATACCATAAAATAATTTATACACCCAAAACTGCATAAACTATGGATGCACTTGCCATCATTGACAAATATTACCCCGAAGAGAATGAACTGAAACATATCCTGCTGGCACACAGCCGGGCTGTAGCAGACAAAGCATTGGAGATTGTCCATAAGCACCCCGAATTGGGATTGGATGCCGCCTTTGTGGAAGAGGCCGCCCTGCTGCATGATATCGGAATCTTCCTGACGGATGCCGACGGAATACATTGCTATGGCAAACACCCCTATATCTGCCACGGATATTTGGGAGCCGACCTCCTGCGCAGCGAAGGATACCCACGGCATGCATTAGTGTGTGAACGGCATACAGGAGCTGGTATCTCCCCTGAAGAGATCGAACGACAGGGATTGCCCATCCCCAAACGCGACATGCGCCCCGTCAGTATGGAGGAACAGGTAGTCTGCTTCGCGGACAAGTTCTTTTCCAAAACGAAACTGGACAAGGAAAAGAGTGTAGAGAAAGCGTTGAAGAGCATTGCACGTTACGGAGACGAGGGGGTAGAACGTTTCAACCGCTGGTGTGAGCTGTTTCTTTAACTACTTTTATATCCAAAAGGAGGAGTATCTCCCGAATTATATGTACTTTTGCCGCTTGAAAGTGTAACGAAACAATAAATGACGTCATATAGCAAGAATCTGTTTTTGCCCATTCTGTCCCTTATCCTGCTGCTGATGATCCCATCAGGAGCAGTTGCGCATATCCATGAGGGATACGGCAAACTATATGCGTCGATCCAAGAAGAGAGAGATTCACTCAGAAATGAACAAGGGCTGGAGAAGAGCATCATTGACGGCGATACGCTGCAAGTGAATGGTGATTCTCTGACAGTAGAACTGGCGGATACTCTAATGACCGACTCTCTGGCTCCCGAGAAGAAGAATCAGGATGTACTGGATGCTCCGGTAGCCTATCAAGCCGAAGATTCATTGGTGTGGGTAGTACAGGATTCCAAAGCATACCTTTACAAGAACAGTCAGGTCGATTACCAGAAAATCGGGCTCACGGCCGATCAGATTACAGTGAATATCGACACCAAAACGGTGTATGCGCACGGTGTGACAGACTCGACCGGCACGGAAACCGGGCGGCCGGTATTCAAAGATGGGGACACCTCGTATGAAAGTGACAGCATGAGCTACAATTTCAAATCGAGGAAAGGCTACATCAGCAATGTGGTGACCCAACAGGGGGAGGGATACATGGTGAGCAAGAATGCCAAGAAAGGACCCAACAACGAGATATACGGAACAAACGGGACCTATACGACTTGCGACAATCATGAACATCCTCACTTCTATCTGGCACTGACACGTGCCAAGATGAGACCAGAAAAGAATATTGTCTTCGGACCGGCTTATTTAGTGGTGGAGGATGTGCCACTGCCCTTGGCTATCCCCTTCGGGTTCTTCCCTTTCAGCAACGACGAATATGCTTCCGGTTTCATCATGCCGACGTATGGTGATGAAACAGAGCGTGGATTCTACTTGCGTGATGGAGGTTACTATTTTGCCATCAGTGACTACATGGACCTGAAACTGACCGGTGAGATTTTCACCAAAGGTTCATGGGGACTGAATGCCAGTTCGACATACAACAAGCGGTACAAATATTCGGGTGCCGTCAACATCAGTACGCTGACAACCAAATTGGGAGAGAAGAATATGCCCGACTACTCTGTCAGCAAAGATTTCAAAGTGCAATGGACACACCGACAAGATGCCAAAGCCAGTCCCAACAGCAGTTTCTCGGCCAGTGTGAACTATGCCACCAGTAGCTACGAACGTAGCAATCTGAACAGTCAATACAATTTGGCATTGAGTTCGCAGAGTACACGCACATCAAGTGTCAGCTACTCGCGCACATTCCCCAACATCGGACTGACGCTGTCATCAACTTTCAACATTGCACAGAATGTGCGCGACAGCAGCCTGTCCGTATCGTTCCCAGATCTGAATATCTCACTGGCCCGTCTCTATCCGTTCAAACGCAAAAAACGAATGGGAAAAGAACAGTGGTACGAAAAGATTTCGTTGAGCTACAGCGGTTATCTGAAAAACAGCATACAATCCAAAGAGGATGAAATCATGAAAACCAGCATCATTAAGGACTGGAACAATGGTATGCAGCACCGTATCCCTATCAGTGCGACATTCAACCTCTTCAAATACCTCAACCTCACCGCCTCATTCAACTACACGGAACGATGGTACACCTACCATCAGGAAAAAGAGTGGGACTATGCCACCCAATCGGTCGTTACAGATACCATTTATGGGTTCAACCGTGTGTACAATTACGACATGAGCATGAGCATGAACACCAAATTGTATGGTTTCTACAAACCCTCACGAGCTATCTTTGGCGACAAGATAGAGGCTGTCCGCCATGTGTTCACTCCATCCATCAGTTTCTCCATGGCACCTGACTTCGGAGCAAGCCGATACGGATATTACGACACATACAGCTACTACGATGCCGACGGAAATCTGGTGACTCAGGAATACTCCCCTTATCAGGGAGCCGTATTCGGAGTGCCCGGACGGGGAAAGACCGGTAGCGTGAGTTTCTCCATGTCCAACAACATCGAAATGAAGGTCAAGTCGGATAAAGATTCGACTGGAGTACGCAAAATCAGCATCATTGATGACTTGGGTGCCAGCATTTCCTATAACCTGGCTGCCAAGAAACAGCCTTGGAGTAACCTCAGTCTGCGCCTCAGACTCAAATTGAGCAAGAACAAAACTTTCAACCTCAATGCGGTATTTGCCACCTATGCCTACCAGTTCAATGAAAAAGGGCAGGTCATCGTGGGTGACCGTACCGAATGGTCCTACGGACGATTCGGCCGTTTCCAAGGAATGAGTAACGGATTCTCATACACGCTGAACAATGAGACCATCAAAAAACTCTTCACTCCCAAAGAGAAGGATAAAGAAGATTCCGATGGAGAGGAAGAAGAGAACGAAACACCCAACCAAGCAGCCAACACCAGCCAACAGGAAGAGAAAAAAAGTGAAAAGGCCCAACTGGATGCCGACGGATACATGGCCTTCAAGATACCATGGTCACTTAATATCTCGTGGAACTACAGCATTGCAGAAGACCGTACAGCCAAAATCAACATCAAATCCATGCGATACCCGTTCAAGTTCAGCCACCGCATGAACATATCGGGAAGCATCAAGCCTTCGAACAAATGGAACATCAGTTTCTCATCAGGTTACGATTTTGACTACAAAAAGATTGCAGCCACGACCTGTAACATCAGCCGTGATTTGCATTGTTTCAGCATGTCATGCGGCATTATCCTTGCTCCATATACCTCGTACAACTTCAGCATCAGAGCCAACAGCAGTATGCTGGCCGATGCATTGAAATATGACAAGAGAAGCAGCTACAGTTCCAATATCGAATGGTACTAAATCTGCCCTCTAACAAAATAAAATAAGACTATCCATGAAACAGTCCTTCATCATATTCCTATTATCGCTTGTCTCTCTATGGAGTCAGGCACAACCTGTCGGTCAGTTTGACAGAACAGACCATGACTTTGGCGACATCCTCTGGAAGAAAGCTGTATCTGTTCATTTCAAGATAACAAACAAAGGTACAGAACCATTGATTATCAATTTTGTTGAAACCGATTGCGGATGTACTGTAGCCGAATGGACACAAACACCTATAGCCCCAGGGAAGAGCGGAGACATTCAAGTCACATTCGATGCCGGACTGTTAGGACGTTTCCACAAATTTATAGAGGTCTATTCCAACATGGGAGACGAGCCACAATACCTGACACTGACCGGCCGAGTGGTCACCGAACTGGAGAATTATGGCGAAACATTCCCATACGAAATAGGAAGTGTCCGTACAGACCGCATGGAAATAAATTTCGGCGATATACATCGGGGAGACCACCCTACCGCAGAATTGAATCTTGTAAACACAGGGGAAAGCGAATATGCCCCTACCCTGTTGCACCTGCCCCCATACATCACTGCAACAGCAACCCCCGACACCTTACAGCGGAAACAGAGCGGAAAGATTCTATTTACCTTGAATACAGAAATGCTGAAGCATGTAGGACTGCAGCAGACCAATATATATCTGGCAAGGTACATGGGCGACAAAGTTTCCGAAGAGAACCGTATCATCGTCCGCTCCACGCTATTACCGGACTTCTCCAATCTGACAGCCACCCAGCACAGGATGGCCCCATCTATCAACTTGTCGGAAACAGAAATTGACTTCGGAAGCTTCGGAACCAAGAAAAAGTTGAACCGAACAATCACCATCACCAACACCGGTCGGTCTGTATTACGCATAGAATCAGCACAGGTGTCAGATATCGCATTGGGATTCAATTTGAAAAAGAGTGAGATAAGACCGGGAGAAAGCATCAAGTTGAAGCTGACAATGAACAAAGGATCAAAGAAGCCAATAGAAGAACCATATTTGGTACTGATAACCAACGACCCCCAAAAGCCCAAAACGACCATCCGGACAAGAACAAACTTCTGACCAGAAGATACCAAGGGCATTCATGCGGGAAATTAGGAACCTTCCTATACCTTAATATATATAATAGTATGGAACATCCCGAAAACAGCGAAGAATATAAAGGACTGACGGTAAACAAAGGCATTGAACAACCGGCAACGATCAATCCTTACCGCAAATTCCAACGTAAAGCCAAACGCCAACTGCCCAGTGTGGGCGAATATGTAGAAGGTATTCTGAAAGGGAACACGACCTTACTGAGCCAAGCTGTCACTTTAGTGGAAAGCACACTGCCCGAACATCAGACTATCGCTCAGGAAGTGATTGAAAAATGTCTCCCTCATGCCGGGAATTCCATACGCATAGGTATAAGCGGAGTGCCCGGTGCAGGGAAAAGTACCTCTATTGATACATTCGGGCTACATGTATTGGAACGTGGCGGCAAACTGGCTGTACTGGCCATTGACCCCAGTAGCGAACGCAGCAAGGGCAGTATCTTGGGTGACAAGACCCGTATGGAGAAACTGAGTGTCCACCCGGATTCATTTATACGTCCCAGCCCCTCAGCTGGTTCATTAGGAGGTGTCGCACGTAAAACACGAGAAACCATTATCTTATGCGAAGCTGCCGGGTACGATAAGATATTTGTAGAGACGGTCGGGGTCGGACAAAGTGAAACAGCCGTACACTCGATGGTGGATTTCTTCCTGCTTATCCAACTGGCCGGTACAGGAGATGAATTGCAGGGCATCAAACGGGGCATTATGGAAATGGCAGATGGAATTGTCATCAATAAAGCCGATGGAAGCAATCTTGAAAAAGCCAAACTGGCAGCTGCACATTTCCGCAATGCGTTGCACCTATTCCCTGCTCCCGAAAGTGGATGGAGCCCACGTGTGCTTACCTATTCCGGATTCTATGGACTTGGCATCAAAGAGATTTGGGATATGGTGTACGAATATATCGACTTTGTAAAAGCCAATGGCTATTTCCAATACCGGCGCAACGAACAGGCCAAATATTGGATGTACGAAAGCATCAACGAGCAATTGCGTAACAGCTTCTATAATAATCCGACCATTGCCGCCATGCTAAGTCAAAAGGAAAACGAGGTATTAGGCGGAACGGTTACCTCGTTTACTGCGGCACACCAACTTCTGGACACCTATTTCAAAGAGGTTTAGCTATTAGCTACAAAACATTTATGAAGGGCTACGAGTTACAACAAATCATCCCATAGATATTTTACTGTAACGCGTAGCCTCATCATTCTCAATCCCCTTATAACTAATACATGAAGCGACCATAGTCCATCATTATTGCAACGCTTTGCATCTTTTAACTAAAATATTTCGTTGAGCAACTAAACTTTTTAGTTTCTTTGCAGCAGAGTTTTAGTTCAACCTATATAAAGAAGCAAAAACAATGAAGAATCTGACCCCTAAGGAAGAACAAATCATGAACCTGTTTTGGGAGCATGGTGCCATGTTTGTGAAGGAACTGATTGAGCTGTATGAGGAACCAAAGCCTCACTTCAACACCGTGTCCACTTATGTGCGTATGTTGGAAGAGCAGGGCTATGTGGGCCACCGCACTTTCGGTACTTCACACCAATACTATCCGCTCATCAGTCGTGCGGAGTACCACAAGCGCACTGTGCGCAATGTCATCACCAAATATTTCAACAACTCTTATATGGGGCTTGTCTCTTCTTTGGTGAAAGAGGAAGAGATATCCCTCGATGAGTTGAAGGAATTGATACGGCAGGTAGAGGAAGGTGCGAGTGATAAGTGACGAGCTACAAGTTATGGATAATAATATCGCTTTATCTTCTAACTCCTAAGGTTCTTAATGTCCTTAAAGTCCTTCTAAAAACATTCTCAAGAACATGATAACCTTCTTCCTATACCTAATGAAATCGGTGCTCTGTCTGGCACTGTTCTACCCGTTCTACATGGTGCTGCTCAGTCGTGAGACGTTCCATCGCTTCAACCGCATGGCACTTATCAGTATCCTGCTGGCATCAGTCATTATTCCTGCTTGCCGCATCACCACCGAGGAGCCCATGCTGCTAAGCCAATTCTACCAGCGGTGGGAACATTGGCTAACGGGACAAGAGTCCGCAGCTGCTACGGTTGTATTCGATGCCGGTTGGGCAGACATGGAGCTGACTGCCATGCCCCTTACTGACTATACACCAGAAGTGGCTCAGACTTTTTCGCTCGGTGATTTCTTAAGCGAACATTGGGGCGACCTGCTCTTCCTGCTCTATGTAGCGGGTATCCTGTTCCTGATAGGCCGCCACGCAGCTTCACTTATCCGCCTTTTTGGTCTGCTCAAAAAGGGCAAGATGCAACGGCTTGACAATGGAACCCGACTCTACCTCCATCAACAGTCGGACATTGCACCGTTCAGTTGGATGAAGTACATCGTCATCTCCGAAGCGGACTATCACGAAAATGGATGTCAGATTGTGGCCCATGAACAGGCCCACATCAGTAACCGTCATTCGTGGGACCTGTTGCTGGTAGAAGTCTGCCTGCTGGCCCAATGGTTCAACCCCGCAGCCTGGTTGCTCCGTCAAGAGTTGCAGAACATCCACGAATACGAAGCCGACGACACCGTGCTTCGCCGGGGCATTAATGCCAAGGAATACCAATTATTGATTATAAAAAAGGCCGTCGGCGCAAGGCTCTACTCTCTTGCCAACAGCCTTAATCACAGTTCACTTAAAAAACGCTTAACTATGATGATGAAAGAAAAGTCACATCCATGGGCACGGTTGAAGTACCTCTATGTACTCCCGTTGGCCGCTATCTCATTGGTAGCGTTCGCCCATACTGAAGCCGCGAATAACAGTAACGGCATTTCAGAGGCCAAAGGTACAGAAGTTTCAGCGAATGACCAAACTTCTATGGTGAAATCTTCGGAAAATGACAGAAAAGTCCTGATTGTCGTGGATGGCGAGCTTGCCACCATACAGGATTCGAAGAAGAATGATTACACAGAAGAGAATCTTGCCGAACTTGGTGGCATTGCACCTGAGGAGATTGCCCAGATTGAGATAATCAAGAAACCCAAAATATTGGCGCGGTGGAATGTTCCCGGAGCAACTGAAGCCATACTGGTCACCACCAAAAAGGCAAAAGCGGCTGATGAGACAGCCGAGGCAGCCAAGGAGAAGTTCACCGTCACCGTCAACGATGCAGGTGAATACAGCTACGGTCCCATGGGCAGCACACTGAAGAAGGGAACGTTGGACGATATCTATCAGTATATCAGAGATATGCAGAGGAAGCTCCAAGCCGACGGTGAAGGAAGACACTTCTTGGTGAATGTGGAAGCCAGCCCCAAAGCTCCGAGAGAGAGCGTAGAGAAAGTGAAGGAGACACTCCGCAAAGCTTGGGCATTAAGAATTACATACAGCCAAAAAGAAGAGAAAGAGACTGTCGTTGACCATCTGATACTAATCGGCAAACCTAAGCATAACGAAAAAGAGGGAAACATAGAGGTGGAACGTGCCGAAGAAGTCTTCATGGTAGTAGAAAATATGCCCGAATTCCCTGGCGGCAATGCTGAACTGATGAAGTACCTTGCCACAAATATCAAATATCCAACAGAAGCCAAGCTGAAGGGCGAGCAGGGACGTGTCGTCGTATCCTTCATTGTGGGTAAAGATGGCAAGTTGCGCGACTTTGAGGTGAAGCGTAGCGTATCGGCCGCTTTGGATGCCGAAGCCGTCCGTGTGGTCAAGGAGATGCCCGATTGGAAACCTGGTAGGCAACGCGGCAAGGCGGTGGATTGCAGGTTCACTCTCCCCGTCTCCTTCAGTCTGCAGGGAGCTGAAACCGATAAGGAAGGAGCAAATGTCATACAGGTAGTAGCCTTTTCAGAAGACCCTCACGGGCCAAAGAAGGCCCCGGCGTGCATAGTGTTTGTGGACAGCAAAGGCGGATATAAGTATGTTACGGAAGAGGGTATGAAAAATGCTTCGTTGGAGGAAGTTGCCAACTATGTCAATGATCGGCGGAAGGAGAGCAATTCGGTAGGTAACGGAGCACACTTCAAGGTGCAACTTGTAGCTGACGAGGATGCGCCGCAAGAGAGCGTGGACAAGTTGAAAGAGGCACTTCGAAAGATTTATGTCCTGCAGATAAACTACCACAAGGAAGGTGCGAACAACAAAGGTGATTCCAACGAAGTGTTCCAAGTGGTCGAAAAGATGCCCCAATTTCCCGGCGGGATGGGTGAGTTGATGAACTACCTGACAAAGACTGTCAAGTATCCCAAGGCGGCCATGAGGGACAGCATTCAAGGCCGCGTCATTGTGCAGTTTGTCATCTCCAAGACGGGCAAAGTCACCAATCCCAGCATCATACGAAGTGTATCGCCCGAACTGGATGCTGAGGCTATCCGCGTAGTCAACTCCATGCCCCTATGGACTCCCGGCGAGCAGAAGGGCGAACCAGTGAATGTGGAGTTCACCTTGCCCATTCAGTTCCGCCTGGCGTCGCCCAAGGAGAAGAAACAATAAATACAAAAGAGTAAAATAATCGTAGTGCTAATGCCAAGGAGTTTTATACTATATTCTCCTTGGCATTAGTTATATATTGTCTTATTCCAATGAGAATATAGAAAAAGATTGTATAACTCTAAAAAAAGAAGTACCTTTGCAAAGGTATTCTAATACAATAGAAATATATTCAGACAGAATTCAACTAATCAATAATTAACCTAAAAACATTATCGATGAAACTTAGAACAACCCTATTGGCCTTATTGGTCGCAACGAACTGCCTTGCACAAGATTTCAGTTTTGATCTGACAGGAAACCGCCGAGTAGCGGAAGGATGCACTGCCATCACAGAGAGCACCATTTACACAGACAGTCTGGGGTATGGTTATGACCTGCAGCCCGCTCCTGGGAAAAAGAGTACAGCCCCCTATTTCTTCTCCGTCAAAGTGCCTGACGGTAACTATCATGTGACTGTCACCTTAGGCAGCAAGAAAAAAGCAGCCAGTACCAGTGTACGTGGAGAATCACGCCGACTTTTCATAGAAAATGTCACCACAAAGAAAGGTGAACTAAAAACTTATACTTTTACCATCAACAAACGAAACACCATCATTAATGAAAAAGAGCGGGTAAAAATTAAGCCAAGAGAGAAAAGCAAACTAAATTGGGATGACAAACTGACACTGGAATTCAATGGTGATGCTCCTGCGTGTGCACGCATTGACATCAAGCGTGTAGAAGATGTTCCCACCATATTCCTATGCGGAAACTCAACCGTAGTGGATCAGGACAACGAGCCTTGGGCCAGCTGGGGACAGATGATTCCACGATTCTTCACCGATAAAGTCTGTTTCGCCAATTATGCGGAAAGCGGTGAATCAAGTAATACTTTCATCAACGGGAACAGACTGAAAAAGGCTTTGTCACAAATGAAAGCCGGAGATTACATCTTCGTTGAATTCGGCCATAATGATGAGAAACAGAAACGCCCGGGATGCGGTGCATGGGGGCACTTTATCTATTCTCTGAAGATTTATATTGACGAAGCCCGTGCCAGAGGAGCTTATCCCGTACTGGTGACTCCTACACAACGCCGCAACTTCAAAGATGGCAAATTGGTGGACACTCACGGAGAATTCCCAGAAGCTGTAAAATTCATTGCGGAAAAGACCGGAACTCCCGTCATTGATTTACAACAAATGACGACTATACTCTACGAAACATTAGGCGTTGAGGACTCCAAGAAAGCATTGGTACACTATCCAGCAGGCACATGGCCCGGACAAACCAAAGCCTTTGCAGACAATACCCACTTCAATCCCTATGGAGCTTATCAAATAGCCAAGTGCGTCATTGAAGGTATCAAAAAAGCCAAACTTCCATTGGTGAAATTCTTAAGAGACGACTATCCCGGCTACGACCCAGCCAAACCGGACAGTTTCGACAGTTTCCATTGGAACAACAGCCCTTTCACCGAAATAGAAAAACCTGACGGGAATTAATCCCACACGAACCAGAGTCCTTCGGGGCTCTGGTTAATATTAAATAACACTCATTCCTTGCACAATCGGAAATAAAGAGGTATCTTAGCCGTGAATTATAGAACTAAAAAATCCGGCATGAGCAACAATAATTATTGTGTTATTATGGCAGGGGGCATAGGCAGCCGTTTCTGGCCATTCAGCCGCAAAGATATGCCCAAACAGTTCCTTGACTTTTTCGGGACAGGACGCACCTTGCTGCAACAGACATATGACCGCTATCGCAAAGTGGTTGACCCTGATCATTTATACGTTGTGACCAATGTGGATTATATACAACTGGTCACAGAACAACTCCCTGAAATAGACCCCAAACATATTCTGGCCGAACCAACCCGACGGAACACGGCCCCCAGCTTGGCATGGGCAACTTATCACATCCATGCCATAGACTCAGAAGCAGGTATCGTGTTCACTCCGGCTGACCATCTGATACTAAAAGAGGAAGAGTTTGTTAAAAATATGCAAGAAGGATTCTCCTTCGTACACCATAACGAACGATTACTTTGTGTAGGAATACGGCCTACACGTGCCGAAACCCGATATGGCTACATCCAAGTAGGCGAAGGGGCAGAGGGAGCATTCGCCCCAGTAAAGACTTTCACAGAAAAACCAGAGGCAGATCTTGCCAACTTGTTTGTTGAAAGTGGGGAATTCTACTGGAATGGTGGTATCTTCTTAGGAAAAGCCCGCACCATCATAGAAACGTTCCACAAACATGCCCCAGAGCTGACAACCAGTTTTGAAGCCTTTGGAGGATGTGCCCTCTACGGTACACATCAAGAAAACGAATTCATAAACAAATACTTCTCGGCTTGCCCCAATGTATCCATAGAGTATGGCATTCTAGAGAAAGCAGACAATGTTTTTGTAATGACTTGTGATTTCGGGTGGAGCGATTTAGGAACATGGAGCACCTATCATGACTGCATGCCTAAAGATGAAGAGAACAACGTACTGTCAGCGACAAACACTTTGAGCTATGACTGCCACAACTGTGTGGTACATTCTACGGATGACGAGAAATTGATTGTCACTCAAGGATTGGAGAATTATCTAATCATCGACACGAAGGATGTATTGCTGATTTGCCCGAAAAGCGATAATAACATGCTACGGAAAATCATAAACGATGCCCAAATAAAAATGGGCAGCGATAAATGGGAATAAAAAAAACAATCCAATAATTATTAATACATATTTAAAACTATGGAAATACCATTTGCAGAATCGTGGAAAATCAAGATGGTGGAACCCATCCGTAAAAGTACTCGTGAAGAACGCGAGCAGTGGATTAAAGATGCACATTACAACCTGTTCCAATTAAAATCAGATCAGGTGTACATTGACTGTCTCACAGACTCTGGAACAGGAGCGATGAGTGACCGTCAATGGGCTGCCATGATGATGGGAGATGAAGCGTATGCAGGATCTGCCTCATTCTTCCAACTGAAAGATACTATTACCCGCCTGACAGGATTTGAGTATGTTATCCCAACTCATCAAGGACGAGCTGCAGAGAATGTCCTCTTCAGCCACCTTGTAAAGAATGGTGATATCGTACCAGGCAACTCACATTTCGACACCACAAAAGGACACATTGAAAGCCGAAAAGCTACTGCACTGGACTGCACTGTTGATGAGGCAAAAGATACTCAATTAGAAGTTCCTTTTAAAGGCAACGTTGATCCGAAAAAGCTCGAGAAAGCTCTGGCAGAACATGCAGACAAAATCCCATTCATCATCATTACCATCACTAATAACACGGCAGGCGGGCAGCCTGTGTCTATGAAAAATCTACGCGAAGTACGTGCCTTAGCTGACAAATATGGCAAACGTGTAATATATGATTCAGCCCGCTTTGTGGAAAATGCCTATTTTATCAAGACTCGCGAAGAGGGGTATGCTGACAAGACCATCAAAGAGATTGTAAAAGAAATCTATTCACTCGCAGATGGTATGACCATGAGTGCCAAGAAAGATGGTATCGTAAACATGGGAGGATTCATCGCAACCCGCCACGAAGATTGGTACGAAGGCGCCAAGAAATATTGTATTCCTTTTGAAGGATATCTGACTTATGGAGGTATGAACGGAAGAGATATGGCAGCTTTAGCTGTAGGTTTGGATGAGAATACTGAGTTAGACAATATCGAAACCCGCATTCGTCAAGTGCAATACCTGGCCGCGAAACTCGATGAATATGGAATCCCTTACCAACGTCCAGTAGGTGGACATGCTTTATTCGTAGATGCAGACATGGTGCTTTCCAATGTTCCCAAAGAAGAGTTCCCAGCCCAAACATTGGCTATTGAGCTTTACTTGGAAGCAGGAGTACGCGGATGCGAAATTGGCTATATACTAGCCGACCGTGATCCCGTAACCCGAGAAAACCGATTCGGTGGTCTGGACCTGTTACGTCTATGCATAGCACGCCGAGTATATACCAACAATCACATGGATGTTATTGCCGCCGCGTTGAAGAATGTGTATGACCGCCGCGACAGCATCAAACACGGTGTAAAAATTGTATGGGAAACAGAATTGATGCGTCACTTCACTGTAAAACTGGAACGTATAGAAGATTAACCTTTAAGTCCTGATATTCGGACAAGCAAATATTATCTATATTTCTATCGCAAGCGCGGATTATACAATTCGACACAGAACATTCTTCATCTGAATAATCGGACAATTCTGTGTGGTTTGTACTATCCGCGCTTATATTCTTCCTCAAGAACAATCCCCAAATATTTTTTCAATTTCTCACATTCATTAAACAATCTACGGTTTTCGATGTTACTATTATATATATATAGAAATAGAAGAGTTTTACACAGCCCTTCTATTCCATCAAAATATTATTAAAAACACCGAAAAAATTAAGATTATGAACAATCATGTACTAAGCGCTTTGATGAAAACGGAATTTGAGTTTGACCGAACGTCGTATCTGACGTTAAAAGAATCCTGTTACAAACTATTAAAGAAACACGTCCCCGGTCTATTGGAGATGTCCCCCAAAGACATTATAGAATTCATCAAACATGCAGGGAGTATTGCCGGAGAGTATTACAATACAGACATACGCTTTGACCTGGAAACTTACCATCGCAGACTGGAGAGCATGAAAACTAACAATAGTGAGGAACGCAAAGAGATCTATTTGCGCACAGTACATGAGACATACGAACAGAAGATAATCATGCTCTTGGTCGCCTTCTTGGGAATCTATGCCGCCCAATGCGATGATGACGACGATTTTTGGGAACCTTTCGGATTAGGAGGAAGATTTCTGCAAACAGACAATGAATTCGAACAAATATTGAATTCCCTATGTGTACAACCCTTATACGACCTAACCCTACAACACTTTGACAGACGCATGGCTGTATCCCTAAGCGGACTATATTCATTAGCCGTTAGCACCCTAGGGACAGAAGAATTTAAATTACACCTACAAAACTTCTTCCACTACATACAAGAACAGAGTAAACCAGAGATGGCACTATGGGCGAACTATGCCAGACAAATTAAATAAAAAATTTTCTTGAAAGGACGCAAAATACAAGAGAATCAAATTAGGCGCGAATTACGCGAATCATACGGAATGCCATTCCATACCAATTCGCGCAATCCGCGCCTAATAATTATTTATTTGAACTTAATCTCTCTAAAAAAAGTCTTATGCATCAATATTTGCATAAGTAGCATTTCTCTCGATAAAGTCACGGCGGGGAGCCACATCGTCACCCATCAACATAGAGAATATATAATCAGCCTCTGCAGCATTCTCGATGCTCACCTGCTTCAAGATACGATTCTCCGGATTCATAGTTGTTTCCCACAATTGCTCGGGATTCATTTCTCCAAGACCTTTGTAACGCTGAGTGTGAATACCGCCCTCATTGCCACCGCCATATTTCTCGATGAAGCGCAGACGATCTTCCTCCGTATAGCAATATTCCTTCACCTTACCCTTGCTGCAGAGGTAGAGCGGCGGATTGGCAATATAGAGATGTCCACCCTGAATGAGTTGCGGCATGTAGCGGTAGAAGAGTGTCATGACAAGGGTGTCGATGTGCCGTCCATCGACATCGGCATCGGTCATGATAATTACTTTGTTATAGCGAATTTTATCGATATTGGCAACCTTGCTGTCTTCGCCATCGATGCCAAAACGGATACCCATAGCTTGGATAATGTTGTTCACCTCATCGCTCTCGAAAGCTTTGTGCCACATTGCTTTTTCCACGTTCAGAATCTTACCACGCAAAGGCAATATGGCCTGGAATTCACGGCAACGTCCTTGTTTAGCTGAACCACCGGCTGAGTCTCCCTCGACAAGGAAGAGTTCGCAACGTTCAGGATCGCGTGAAGAGCAGTCGGCCAACTTACCAGGCAGCCCACCTCCACTCATCGGACTCTTGCGTTGCACACTTTCACGGGCCTTACGTGCGGCGATACGTGCCGTAGCGGCCAATACGACCTTATCAACAATAACTTTAGCCTCCTTCGGATGTTCTTCCAGATAATAACCCAAAGCCTCACCTACTGCCTGCTGTACAGCGCCCATCACCTCGTTGTTTCCCAACTTGGTCTTGGTCTGTCCTTCAAACTGGGGTTCAGCAACTTTCACTGAAATAACGGCAATAAGTCCTTCGCGGAAGTCTTCACCAGCAATCTCTACCTTCGCCTTCTCCAACGCCTTGCTGTCTTCGGCATATTTTTTCAATGTGCGTGTCAATGCCATACGGAAACCAGCCTCGTGCGTACCACCCTCAATAGTGTTGATATTATTCACATAGGAATGCAAGTTTTCGCGATACGAGGTATTATACATGATGGCACATTCGATGGGCACACCCTGCTTTTCGGTATTGATATAGATGACATCCTCAATCAGTTTGTCATATGATGAGTTGAGGAAACGTACAAACTCCTTCAATCCTTCTTCAGAGTAGAACACCTCACGTTTGAAGTTTCCTTCTTCATCCACTTCACGACGATCTGTCAGTGAAATGGTGATACCCGCATTCAGATAAGCCAACTCGCGCAAACGAGCCTGCAGGATGTTGTACTTATACTCTGTGGTAATGGTGAAGATGTCTGCATCCGGCCAAAATTGCTGACGAGTACCGGTAATGGCTGTTTCGCCGATTACCTCTACAGAAGATACGGGCTTTCCGCAAGAATATTCTTGCTGATGAATTTTGCCATCGCGATGTACCTGAGTAATCATCTTGGTAGAAAGTGCATTCACACACGACACACCCACACCGTGCAAACCACCGGATACCTTGTAAGAACCCTTGTCGAATTTACCTCCGGCATGCAGTACGGTCATTACCACCTCCAAAGCTGACTTATGTTCCTTCGGGTGCATATCCACGGGGATACCACGTCCGTTATCCTGCACTGTGATGGAGTTGTCCTCGTTAATAGTCACTTCGATGTGCGTACAATACCCGGCAAGTGCTTCGTCGATAGAGTTATCTACCACTTCATACACCAAGTGGTGCAAACCTTTCTCACCTGTATCACCAATATACATAGCAGGACGTTTGCGCACAGCCTCCAAGCCTTCCAACACCTGGATGTTACTGGCGGAGTAGTCCGCTCCATTATTCAGCATTTCTTGTTCTTCTGCCATTTTATTTTGCTTATTAATTTCCTATTAATTTACTTCATCCAAAGCTCCCTTCCTTAGAAATAGAGAGCAAGCAAAGATACATATTTATTGCTAAATGGACAAGGAAAAATGTAGAAAAATAAGCACTATCTCACCACTTTCTTACCGTTTACAATGTATATGCCTGCAGGCAGGTCGGAGAGTTTGACATGATCTGGCATACGTACACCCATTATCGTGAAAATACCATTGGCTTTGTGCGCATTATCAATAGACACTTCATCAGACGCCACACCGTGAATACCCGTCATATTCACGCCACCAAGCCCTTCAGCAATGCCGGCATAAGCATGTTTACGATAGTAGTCGAGCGTCCATATTCCTACAGGAGTGTCGGCACGCCAACCACTATTAGTGGGAGAATCTGTAGGACACCAGAAGCAAATACCCGCTTGCTGGGCAGGAGGCACAATCTCCAGATATTTCTTTACTATCCATTCGTAGTGGTCGGCCATCTTATGATGCATCTCCTCAGTCATATTCGTCGTAGATACGCTATTTCCATTAGCATCATTGTACCCCATATCCAACTCGCTGACGCGGACGAGTTTTCCAGTAGCAGCCATGAGCTTGAACATATTTACAATGGCATTTTCTTTGCTTTTCTGCGTCGAAGCATTTGCATAGTAGGAGATATGCATTTGGGTGCCTATACCATCTACAACCGTCTCGCCATCAGCCTCCCACTTCTTTATCCAATTGATGAGGGACTTCAGTTTCTTATTACTATCCCAATCACTCTCAAGATTGTAGTCGTTGATGAAAAGTTTTATATCCTCGGGGCCATACTTCCGTGCCAACCGGATAGCACTGCGCACATACTCCAAATCACCCATGTGATCCTGCCAAAAGAAGTCGCCCGAGCCATTGTCATGCTGCAATGTATAATTACCACTACCATCATCGCCTCCTCCAGAAATGGCTTCGTTCACCACATCCCAGGATTTCACCTTACCATTACAAGCTTCCATCATGCCTCTAATCCATTTATCCATGGCCCAGACAAGTGTGTCGTGTTTCTCTTGAGCAGTAAGCGGAGTGCTTTCGGGCAGCTGCAAATAGAATTCCGTTTCTTCTATCACCGGAGCAACGATACCACCACCAGCCTTTTTCATTTTGAATGTACTCAAATCTGCCCCATCAAAGGAGCCGTTCTTCATTTTCTCTACGCCACTGACTCTGAAGCTGATATTGTCAAAGTAATAGACATTGGCATCGGCCAATTCGCTCAAGTTGAAAGCTATTGATTTGCCAGCATCGGCCAGTGTTCCTGATACCTGTACGGTCTTCCACTCTGTAGTAAACTGTATGTCACCCAAAGCCTGATAGGTCACATAGCTTCCCGGTGAATTGTGGAGTTGGGTAGAGGCTTTGGCACTCTTGTCGGCCCGCACGTCAGCTGAAAAGACAAAGCTGGCACCCTTGCTCAAGGTGGTAGGGCTGACAATCCAGAACTGATTATCCCATACCTCCGAGGTTCTGGCTGACGCTTCTACGCGGATATAACGCTTGGCTTCGTTCACCTTCATGGCTCCTACGGCCTCTTCCACTTTAATGCCCTTAATGTAAAGATCACCCACAAAATCCCCACATTGCAGAAGCAAGAAACTACCGGCAGTAGCATTCTTGTAGGTCAGTTCAATATCTTTCCATTCGGTTGCAAAGGTAGTGTTTACATTCACACCGGAGCTCCAGTCGCCCAGTTTTGTATATAGGCTGCCTTTACTACTGCCTTTGGCCGTTATAGTCACCTTATATGTTTTGCCCTTTTCCATAGGAATTCCATCCACAGCTACAAATTGCACCTCCCACGAATTATTCTTCTTGGTCGTCTTGACATGCAAACCATTTGTTGACGAGAAGTCGATGGTAAACCCATATGCAGTTTTATCAGCCGTCCACCCGACGCTCTGCTGCGTACAGAAATCTTTCGACTTCACCTCTACATACACAAGAGTGTCCGGATTTTCAAAAGGCTCTGCCGGAACATCCTTTATCAAGCTGTTAAGCCATGCCACAGGCTGTTGAGAATGCCAAGCCAATGTATGCCCATACACAGCAAGCCCTGCCTGCGTAGCCGCATTGACATAATTCTTCACTTGAGTAAAATTCATACTACCGTTACTATTCACACAGCTCGACATCTTCATGGCATTACCTGCCACTGTTTCAGTAAAATTATCATTGGTGAGCCCCCTCACCATCGCATTGTTCAAATAATTACTTACCGTAGTACCGATTCCTAACTTAAAATTAGGATATTTCTCATAATCAATATACTCTTTTAATGGAGCATATTCATTCAAGTAGCCATAATTGGCCTCATCATCAGGATTCCCAATCTCGTACTTCTGCTGTGCAAAAGCCATAAAAGCAACCAGCGAAGTCACGACTGAAAGAAATGTTCTCTTATACATAGTTTTAACATTTAGATTATTATTTGACTCCTATTGAGGTTCATCGAAACAACCGACAAACTTTGGACAAAAATAAATAAAATATGGGAATAAAAAGGATAATACAACGACAAATGGGCAACAAAATACAAATAAGAATGAAAATGAAACACATTCAATATCGCTCACATGCTAAATACACAAAAAAATATAAGGCCACACCTTCTATGAAGGTATGGCCTTTATAATCCACTTTTAGTGGGAACTTTCGACTTGCTATTAAGCGAGTTTGCTGATATGAGCAGACAATTTAGACTTCAGGTTAGCAGCCTTGTTCTTATGAATAAGGTTTGTCTTAGCCAACTTATCCAACATCTTCTGCACTTTAGGATACAATGCAACAGCCTCTGCCTTATCATGAGTAGCACGCAACTTACGTACAGCATTACGCATAGTTTTTGCATAATATCTGTTGTGAAGCCTTCTCTTCTCTTCTTGTCTGATTCTCTTAATAGATGATTTATGATTTGCCATCTCGACTAATCTCTTAATTTTGTTCTTATATTACGTTACTTAGTAGCCCGTAGGAGAGTCGAACTCCTCTTTAGAGAATGAAAATCTCTCGTCCTAACCGATAGACGAACGGGCCATCCTATTTCCCACTTTCGCGGCGCAACCAAGAATACTATTTCTCATTTGCGGATGCAAAGGTACGGACTATTTCTGAATCAGCCAAACATTTGAGCGTTTTTTTTCATCTATTTTTTATTTCCATTGTATTAAACACAGATTAAGTACCTGGCAATCAGGCAATTTAAGCAATGCAACAAAAGCTGTATAAAATGAGATTTTGATGAAAAGGGAATCATTTATTTGCGTTTTTACATTTTTAATGTAACTTTGCACATACTATCATTCCATACTATGACAAACAAAACTATAGGCATAATTCTACATGGGATAAAGTACAATGACACCTCATACATTGTAGACATCTTCACCGAATCTTTCGGACGCTCCTCCTATATTATAAAAGGTATGCGCACGCGAAGGGGGAATGTCAACTTGGGCTCTTTCCACCCACTTGCCATCATTGAATTTGAGGCAACAGGGAAAAGCTCTGCACAGTTAAAACGCATTACCGAAGCACGCCTACTCTATCCATTAACATCCTTACCAAACAATCCTTTCAAAACCAGCATCGCACTTTTTTTGGGCGAATTCCTATACCATTCCCTCAAAGAAGAGGGGACTAACCTCCCTTTATTCTCATACCTCACCCACTCCATCCAATGGTTAGACCAATGCAATGATACAAATGCCAGTAATTTCCATCTGGTTTTTTTAATGAGATTATCACGCTTCTTAGGACTCTACCCAAACATCGAAGGATTCCAAAAGGGGGATTTTTTCGATCTACAAAATGCAGAATTCACCCATATCCGCCCAACACATGCCCACATTCTCCTCCCAGAAGAGGCCGCACTCATCAGCATTTTAATGCGAATGAACTATGAGACCATGCACCTATTTGCAATGAACCGCCGACAGCGCATGCGTTGTTTGGAGATTATAAACCAATACTACCGTCTCCACATACCCAATTTCCCTACCTTACGCTCATTAGAGGTCTTACAAGCTTTATTTGATTAATAAAAAAAGAGCGTGAGTCAAATAACCCACGCCCAATATTTTCCGAATTTGCAATTATTGTGGACGGCTATAGTTTGGAGCCTCACTAGTGATTGCCACATCATGCGGATGACTCTCCATAACTCCCGCATTTGTAATACGAGTAAATTTCGCATCATGCAATTTCTCAATATTAGCAGCACCGCAATACCCCATACCTGAACGAAGTCCGCCAACCAACTGATAGATGACTTCATAAAGAGTCCCTTTATAAGGAACACGAGCAGCAATACCTTCCGGAACAAGTTTTTTCACCTCAGTAACTCCGCCTTGGAAATAGCGGTCGGCCGAGCCATGCTCCATAGCCTCAAGAGAACCCATACCACGATATGACTTAAACTTACGACCATTAAAAATAATAGTATCACCAGGCGCCTCTTCCGTACCAGCAACAAGAGAACCAATCATCACACTGTAACCGCCAGCTGCCAAGGCTTTTACCACGTCACCAGAATAACGTAGTCCGCCATCCGCAATGAGAGGAACACCTGTTCCTTCCAAAGCTTTAGCCACTTCATACACCGCCGACAATTGAGGTACGCCTACACCAGCGACAACACGAGTTGTACAAATAGAACCTGGGCCAATACCAACCTTCACAGCATCTGCACCAGCCTCAACAAGCATCTTTGCCGCCTCTCCCGTGGCAATATTTCCAACCACAATATCTATATGAGGAAAGCGTTTTTTAGCCTCTTTCAGCTTTTCCACTACCCCTTTGGAATGTCCATGAGCAGTATCTATAACAATAGCATCAGCACCGGCATCAACCAAAGCCTGCATACGGTCAAACGTGTCGGCTGTCACACCCACACCTGCCGCCACGCGAAGACGGCCTTTACTGTCCTTACAAGCCATAGGCTTGTCTTTAGCCTTAGTAATATCCTTATAAGTAATAAGACCTACAAGTTTTCCGTCAGCATCCACTACAGGAAGTTTCTCAATCTTATTCTCTTGCAGTATTTGTGACGCTGTCTCCATATCAGTACCTTGCTGAGTCGTAATGATATGCTCACTCGTCATCACTTCATCAATATGCTTTTCCAAATCACGTTCAAAGCGAAGGTCGCGATTAGTAACAATACCTACCAAGCGTTTTTCATCGTCAACCACTGGGATACCGCCGATATGATACTCTGCCATAAGAGCGAGCGCATCCTTTACCATAGAACCTCGCTTGATAGTAACCGGATCATAAATCATGCCATTTTCTGCGCGCTTAACAATAGCAACCTGACGCGCTTGTTCTTCAATAGACATATTTTTATGAATCACACCGATACCACCTTCACGAGCAATGGCTATAGCCATCTTCGCCTCAGTAACAGTATCCATAGCGGCAGTCACAAAAGGAATCTTCAACTCAATATTGCGGGAAAACTTGGTAGTCAGTTCTACCATACGAGGTAACACCTCCGAATAAGCAGGAATCAACAATACATCATCGTATGTCAATCCATCCATTACAATCTTATCTGCAATAAATGACATAGGTTTATAACGCTTTAAAATTTATTGCGTGCAAATATACGCATTTTATTCATTCTGCCCAAAAAAAGCAAAAAAAAACTTGCTGAAACACGTTTGATTTAACCGTAGCAGGATCTATTCCTAATATAAAAAATAAGGGATATTCGTTGAAACTTTGGCATATTGGAGAATATGTGTTAACTTTGCCCAAAAGATTTACAACCATGGACACTGTTCATCCATACCCCAGCTATAACCACGAACTTGACTTGGCACAATGCTTTATTGAGCAAACAGACACCAACGTATTTCTAACAGGAAAAGCCGGTACAGGTAAAACAACTTTTTTACGACAATTACGCGAGAAAAGTCCCAAGCGCATGATAGTAGTTGCCCCAACAGGAGTGGCAGCCATCAATGCTGGAGGTGTAACCATACATTCGTTTTTTCAGCTCCCATTGTCCCCCTATATACCAGGCACCATATTTAATGATAACGGCCGTAAGCAATACAGTTTCAGTAAAGAAAAAAAGAATATACTACGAAGCCTTGACCTTTTGGTCATAGATGAAATAAGTATGGTGCGAGCTGATGTACTGGATGCCATAGATTCAGTACTACGACGATATAAAGACCACTCAAGACCTTTCGGGGGAGTACAACTCCTAATGATAGGCGACCTACAACAGCTTTCGCCCGTAATAAAAGAGAGTGAAGAGCACTTACTCTCTCAACACTACTCCACATTCTACTTTTTCGGCAGCCATGCCCTCAAGCAATGCCATTATGTCACTATCGAATTAAAGACAATCTATCGACAATCCGATCCTAATTTCGTGAACATTCTCAATGCTATCCGTGAACGCAACATTGATAATCGCCTTTTGTCTTTACTGAACAGCAGATATCTTCCGAAGTTCAACAATGAAGAGGCTGACGGATATATACGCCTGACTACGCACAACCACACCGCCCAACAGTATAACGAACAGCGGTTGGCGACACTGTCCACCCCAAGCTATTCATACCAAGCAAAAGTGGAAGGAAACTTCGGAGAAGCGCTCTATCCGGCAGACGCGACCCTATACCTGAAACAGGGGGCCCAAGTCATGTTCATCCGCAATGACGAATCTGGCCAAGGACGATACTACAATGGGAAAATCGCCCATATACAATCACTCTCTGCAAACAGCATCACTGTGCAATGTAAAGATGGAGCGCCCTTCAATGTAGAGCCAAGCGAATGGACCAACAGCCGCTATACATTGGACGAGACGACCAAAGAAATTAAGGAAGAGGTGGAAGGAACATTCCGACAATACCCTCTACGCTTAGCTTGGGCCATCACCATCCACAAAAGTCAAGGATTGACATTTGAAAAAGCGGTGATAGATGCGGCTTCATCCTTCGCACACGGCCAAGTTTATGTAGCTCTCAGCCGATGCAAAAACCTCGAAGGTTTGGTGTTGGCATCTCCTGTCACGGCCTCAGCCATCATCAGTGACAATGCCGTGAGCGATTTTATGCATAGCGGAACGACCCTCACTCAAGAGGCCACACAACAACTTGCAAGACTTCAATACGAGTATTTCTACAAGTTATTGAATGAACTATTCAGTTTCAAAACCATGCGCCGCGACCTGGAAGTTGTCAAACGATTGCTCGATGAATTCTTCTACAGATCTTATCCGACCTTAGTGCAACAATATAAAACATTGGAGAGGGAATTCCATGAAAAGATATCCATTGTGGAAGAGAAGTTTTGCCAGCAATACAGTACACTCATGCAACAAACGGCAAATTATGTCAATGACCCACATCTGCAAGAAAGAATCCACAAAGCGGCCGCCTATTTTTTCCAAACCTTAGAAAAATTATTTTCAGATGCACTAAAATCTACGGCCGTGGAAACAGACAACAAAGTGGTACGAAAACGAATGGAAGAAGCATTATTCAATCTCAAAGAAAGTTTCTATCTCAAACGCCAATTGCTCCAATACTTCAGTGATTTTCCATTCTGCGCATCGGCCTATCTGCAACACAAAGCAAAAGTTTCTCTGGAAGGAAGCGACACACTTTTCAACCCCTCCTCCGATAAAAAAGGAAGGAAGAAGCGCAATGCGACTGGTACATTGACAGAGAATATTCCTACCGACATCTTACATCCCAGGCTATACAAAGAACTCCAAGAATGGCGCCGAAGAAAAAGTTCAGAATTGGGGACTCCCCCGTACACCATATTAAAGCAGAACGCACTCATCTGCATGGCGAACTCCATCCCGATGACCATGTATGACTTGATTGAGACGCCTTACTTTGGAAAAATCAGTGCAGAGAAATATGGGGACGAGATCTTGTCTGTCATACACCAATTCACAGATGAGCAAGGTATGACTCCAGACTGCCTCCCCACTCCTATCAGCCGCACGGAATTAGAGAGACTACGCCGAGCTGAACAGGCTAAAAATAAACCACCCAAGATTGACACTAAGGAAGCAACTTTCCTTCTATATAAAGAGGGGAAAAGTATCGAAGAGATTGCCACTATTCGTGGTTTTGTGCGTAGTACTATCGAATCACATCTCTCGCACTATATCGCCCGAGGAGATATCCGAATCAACGAATTCGTTTCCGAAGAGAAAATACAACGTATCAAAGAAGTGATTAGACAGACGCCCGAATTGGCAACCGCCAAATCCATTTTGGGCGATGACATCACCTACGGAGAAATCCGCATGGTGAAAGCAAGTCTATAACCTTTCATCCAGCAAAATAAAAAACACATGCACCCATTAAAAAAGTTTCATTACTGTCCCGTATGCGGCTCTGCCCATTTCGAGGAACACAACGAAAAGTCCAAATGCTGCCAAGCCTGCGGATTTGTCTACTACTTCAATCCCAGTGCAGCCACCGTGGCCATTATTCTTAACGACAAGGGCGAACTGCTCGTATGCCGTAGGGGAAAAGAACCAGCCAAAGGCACATTGGATCTGCCCGGTGGATTCATTGATATGAATGAGACAGGCGAAGAAGGTATCAGCCGCGAAGTTCTGGAAGAGACCGGATTAATCGTCAAACATACAGAGTATCTCTTTTCCATCCCTAACACCTATCCGTATTCAGGCTTTGTCGTGCATACTCTTGACCAGTTTTTCCGTTGTATCATTATAGATAAGGGAACATTATTGGCACAAGACGATGTAGCCGAAACATTCTGGATCCCCATGGAAGATGTCAAACCGGAAGACTTCGGCTTGAACTCTATAAGAAAGGGTATTGAGTATTTTCTTAATAATCTGTATTTAAAAGAAATCCACAGCTAAACAATTTTACGAACCCCAGTGTTCTATCTTCAAACAAATAACATCGGGCTTATGAAAATAACAGCTATAAAAGGACGAGAAATACTGGATTCAAGAGGGAATCCTACTATAGAAGTGGATGTAACTTTAGCATGTGGAGTCATAGGAAGAGCATCCGTGCCATCCGGAGCTTCCAAAGGGCAACATGAAGCGATAGAACTAAGGGACGAAGACTTTTCCAGATATAACGGCAAAGGAGTATGCAAAGCCGTTAGAAATATCAATGAATTAATAGCTCCTGTTTTGATTGGCATGCCCGCGTTGGACCAACGTAGAATAGATCACCAATTACTTTTGTTAGATGGTACTACAAATAAAAGCAATTTGGGGGCTAATGCCACACTAGGAGTATCATTAGCCGTAGCAAAAGCGGCAGCTTTGTTCCTTGGCATACCACTTTATCGATATATTGGAGGAGTGAACACCCGCATCATGCCTATCCCTATGATGAACATTATCAATGGGGGAAGCCACTCTGATGCTCCTATTGCATTCCAAGAATTTATGATACGCCCTATTGCTGCACCATCATTCAGAGAAGCACTAAGGATGGGAGCAGAGACTTTTCATGCATTAAAAAAAGTATTAAGGGATAGAGGTTTGAGCACTTCTGTTGGAGACGAAGGCGGATTTGCGCCCCATTTAAGCGGGACAGAAGAAGCTTTAGACTGCATCATTGAGGCCATCAAATCGGCAGGTTATATTCCTAAAAAGGAGATTACCATAGCTTTAGACTGCGCCGCATCCGAATACTACCGGGAAGGGATATATGACTACACCCTTTTTGAAGGGAAAAACGGAAAGCGCCGTTTTCCATTAGAACAAGTAAATTATCTGGAATGGCTCATTAATAATTACCCCATTGACTCTATAGAAGACGGTATGGCTGAAAACGATTGGGAAGGATGGAGTCTATTGACTGAACACCTAAGCAATCAATGTCAACTTGTAGGAGATGATCTGTTCGTTACCAATGTGAAGTTCCTCAAAAAAGGAATAGAACGAAAATGTGGAAATAGTATTTTAATAAAAGCAAACCAAATTGGTACCCTGACAGAGACTATGGAAGCTATAGAACTCGCTCATAGAAACGGATTCAAAACAATCATATCACATCGTTCTGGAGAAACTGAAGACACTACCATCTCCGATATTGCCGTCGCCACTGGAGCAGGCCAGATTAAAACCGGTTCATTAAGCCGCAGCGATCGTATGGCCAAATACAATCAACTTCTACGCATTGAAGAAGAGCTAGGAGAAGATGCGCTATACGGCTATCAATAACAAACTAGATCACCGGCTTATATTGAGCCATAATATTTTTAGCCTTCTGCAATTGTTCAACAGATAAAGGAGCGACATTCTCTAAAGGGTATGGAATACCCAATTTCTGATACTTGGCTTGCCCCATCGTATGGTATGGAAGGATTTCAACGTTCTTTACTACGGAAAATTTTCCTATATATTGCCCAAGAGCATGAAGATCTTCTTCGTCATCCGTAAGTCCTGGCACCACAACATGCCTCACCCATGTTGAGAGATTACGCCGTTGAAGTTCGTCCAAGAATTTCAACGGCTTTTCGCTATTTACGCCCGTCAGCAAAGGATGTAGATAAGGATTTATCGTTTTGATATCAAGAAGCACCAAATTTGTATATTCCAAAACGGAAAATGCCAATGAAGAGCAATATATACCAGACGTATCCAATGCCGTATGAAATCCCGCTTCTCGGCAGAATTTAAAATATTCACGCACAAAAGCGGCCTGCATCAGCGGCTCTCCCCCCGTAACGGTCACCCCCCCATTTTCGATAAAATTACGATAACGATTAGCTTCTGCAAAAAGCTCTTCTGGTGTCCACTCATACTGACAATAGGAACTTGGTTCCCATGTATCTGGATTGTGGCAATATTTACAACGTAATGGACACCCTTGCATGAAGGTTACAAAACGAATTCCTGGGCCATCAACTGTCCCGAAACTCTCCAAGGAATGGATACGCCCTTTCATCTTTCAACAGTTATTTCAACAACAAATACGGATTGGATAGATTAACGAATTTAGCAGCCTTATCTGCATCAAGCCGTTCAACCTATACAATCCGTACCTTTTATGATTATCTTAAAGTGCGTGATTGATAGTACGCGAAATTACATCCAATTGTTGTTCACGAGTCAACTTAATGAAGTTCACGGCATATCCCGAAACGCGAATTGTCAATTGGGGATACTTCTCAGGATGCATCATTGCATCTTCTAACAATTCCCTATCAAATACATTCACATTCAAATGCTGTCCGCCATCAGGGGTAAAATACCCATTCAATAATCCAACCAAATTAGCAATCTGCGCCTCACGATTTTTACCTAATGTGGCAGGAGAAATGGCAAATGTATAAGAAATACCATCATGAGCATGTTGAAAAGGCAATTTTGCTACTGAAGATAATGCCGCAACAGCCCCTTTCACATCCCGCCCATTCATAGGGTTAGCTCCTGGTGCAAAAGGAGCTCCCGCCGGACGTCCATCTGGAGTTGAACCTGTATTTTTACCATATACAACATTACTGGTAATTGTAAGAATTGACTGTGTAGGCACAGCATTACGATAAGTCTGATGCTGACGCAGATATTCCATGAAACGCTCCGTAATATCCACAGCAATCATATCAGTAGATTCATCATTATTTCCAAAAGGAACATATTCACCTTCACGTTCGAAATCAATAGCCAAGCCACGCTCGTCACGAATGATACGCACTTTTGTATCACGAATAGCCGCAATAGAGTCTGCCACAATAGAAAGTCCCGCTATACCTGTAGCCCGGATACGCTCCACATCCCCATCATGCAAAGCCATTTCATAAGCCTCATATGCATATTTATCATGCATATAATGAATAATCTTTAATGCATTAACATAGACTTTAGCTAACCAACGCATCATTTGTTCAAACTTTGGCATGAACTCATCCAAAGTCAGATAATCCCCTTTGATAGGATCATACATCGGGGCTATTTGTTCACCCGTGCGTTCATCACGCCCGCCATTAATCGCATAAAGCATACATTTTGCCAAATTGGCACGAGCACCAAAGAATTGCATTTGCTTACCTATTTTCATAGGGGACACGCAACATGCTATTCCATAATCATCACCATAATCAGGCCGCATCAAATCATCATTCTCATACTGAATCGCCGAAGTATCAATAGAGACCTTTGCACAGAATCTTTTCCAATTTTCAGGAGAAGATTTAGACCAAAGCACAGTCAGATTGGGCTCAGGAGCAGGTCCCAGATTATACAAAGTATGAAGAAAACGGAATGAGGTTCTTGTCACTAATGTACGACCATCCAAGCCTTGTCCCCCTAACGACTCTGTAACCCAAACAGGATCACCAGAAAACAAGTCGTTATACTCAGGCGTACGCAAGAAGCGAACAATACGCAATTTGATAATCAACTGATCTATCATTTCCTGAGCCTCAGTTTCGGTAATACGGCCCTCGTTGAGGTCCTTCTCTATATATATATCAAGGAATGTGGATATACGGCCTATAGACATGGCTGCTCCATCCTGATCCTTTACAGCGCCCAAATAGGCTAAATATACAAATTGGACAGCTTCAAGAGCATTCGATGCAGGACGAGTCACATCAAACCCATATGCAGCACACATCCTCTCAAAACTCTTCAAAGCACGTATTTGCTCTGTAGTCTCCTCACGCTGCTGAACAATTTCATCTGTAAATTCTTGGATATCCAAACGTTTAAGAAAACGTTTTTTCTCTTCAATAAGATTGGCTGTTCCGTAAAGAGCGACACGACGATAATCACCAATAATACGTCCACGTCCATAGGCATCGGGAAGTCCGGTAATAATATGCGAATGACGGGCAGCCAAAATTTCTTCAGTATAAGCAGAAAACACACCCTCATTATGAGTCTTACGATATTTGGTGAATATCTCCTTCGTCATCGGGTCTAACTGATAACCATAGGCTTTTAAGGCATTCTCAACCATTCGAATACCACCTTTAGGAAAAATTCCTCGTTTTAACGGTGCATCAGTTTGCAATCCCACAATAACCTCATTCTCTTTGTCAATATACCCAGGTCCGTATGTCTCAAGACTTTGAGGCATACGTGTTTCAGCATCCACTACACCTTTTTCACGTTCAATGACAAAAAGTTCAGTCAATTTATTCCATACCTTACGAGTTTTTTCTGAAGTTCCCACCAAGAATGAATCATCCCCTTCATAAGGGGTATAATTACTCTGAATGAAGTCCCTCACATTGATTTCTTCTTTCCAAAGATTTCCATCGAATTCCGTCTGAATGTCCTTTAAATCCATGCTCAATAAATTGGGTTATAAACTAATTAGCACTGCAAAGATAATGTTATCCTGTCAATAATACTACATAAACCTATTTTTTTTACCGAAATGCTATCTCACAAGTCTCTTTTACATCAATTCCCACATATTTTAAATTACATATTGTAATGGCGAGATTGCAAAGTACAATTGATCGTAAGTCTACTTTAAGAGATTATTATGGAGCTTTTACATAAAATAGCAACTATTAAAGATTAATTAACCTAACCAAAATGTCTTTGTCACAAACTGTCAATATTTAGTGTTTCCTTTGCAGCATGAAACAAAACTAATAACATAAAAATATAGGAATTATGAAAAAAAATGCTTCCCTACAACTTGTTCAGGTAATAGAGACTCCTAAGATTAAAAATGAGACTTTGTTCATTCGCCTATACAACTATAAAACAAATGCCATGAAACGATATGCGAAATGGCTATCGAAAGAAACTGGTGAATCTTTCACCCCTCACGAAACTTTATATGGGACTCAAGCTGTCCTATCACTCATTTTGTCCATCTTCACAATCAATATGCCACTATTAATTCATTTACTAATACTTATATGGTTGGGAATAAGTATTTATCAGTGTAAGCATATCGAAGACTAAAAAAGCAAAAAGAGAAGAACCGACATCGGAACTTCTCTTTTTATTTTATAAATTTAATTATTCATCAATTTTTCCAAGAATTCATTCAATTCCTTATCAAGACCCTTCAATAGCGTATCCGTTAAAAACATTGTATCATCATCAATGAGTAACAAATCTACGAGAGTTTCCCCTGATTCATCTACCATCACAAATGAATAAGGTTTCAAAATAGGTAAAGAGTCAAATGCACCCTCACTTTCCATTTGCTTCAATGATACCTGCAACAAAGTTTCTGCTTCTGCATAAAATGACTCAGGAACGCACATAGACCATTCGACAATTTTAGCACGTGCCAATTCATGATCATCATCATCAAACACACACAATTCCCCTGTGCCCTGAATTGGTTGCAAATAAATATCTGTAATAGGTTGATTATTATCCATGGACACGATTTTTCCTATCGCCTCTTGTATAGTTTTAATAACCTGTCCCTGAGATTGCATTACATCCTTCATTATTTCAGTTTTTAGATTCGACTTCAAAAGTACAAAAAAAAATCATCGAACAAACATTATTACCTAAAAATCATTTGAAAAACGTAGCATTTGCTCCTTAAGGCGTTTCAAATCGGCCCCACGGCGATCTATATCCTCTATATATTCAGAAATAAGTAGGTAATCTTCTGATGGATTTACAGGTTCTCCTTTAATATTCCTGCCCCCTTTAATAGACATGTCAAGTGCTTTCTGCGCATATATACGAGCAGAATCAACTGTCTCATCTTTAATTTCATGATAAACGGCCATATTCAAATGCGCTTCCATTCTCCTTTGAACATTTTTATGCTCCAACTGTTGCTTCCATATTGAAGCTGCGCCATCCCAATTATCTTCTCGAATATAAACGGCCGCCTCACGCTGTCCAACATTTGCCCCTGTATAAAAAGGAAGTTCTTCAACACGCCATTGAGGAACAATAAATGGCAATATGACCTCTGCCGCCCAACACTCCATTTGAGGTTTAAGATCTTCCCAAGGTGCCCAATCCAATTTATTTTTTTCATTAATCGAAGCGATAGGCCACAATGCTCCAGACTTGTAGCATTTTACATGAACATTCGCCTCCCCTCTGACAAAAGGAAGATCAACACCTCTTGGTACAAAAAATACCCCATCAACAACCAGTAACATATCCACCTGCAACTCCCTACAAAGATTTTCCACAGCAGTTGGTTTCAATTCATGCTTTATAGAATCAAAAAACATATCAGGTAGCAATATACTATCTGCGACAACAATTTCTTCAAAATAAACTGCATCAGCCAAATTTTGCGCAAGCGTATCTGCTGTAGCTTTTGCATCCAAATATACCACTTTTCGCAACTCCTTTATTTCATCATCCGAAAGATATTGATTATAGGTTACCGCAACACGACGGACCTTATCCGATATGCTGATCTTAGAAGGGGTCAAACGATCTATCCGAACCCAATGTACCGAACGGCAAGATATATTCGATAAGCAAGCCATCAGACACAAAACGAAGAAAATCAAATTGTATAAAATATCTTTCATACTTTTATTCTATAATAAAGCACGAATCATATAGCCAAATAAGGGAAATCCCCCGTTAGCCATACAATCCGTGCTCAAAAGATTAGGTTATCAACATTAATTATAAACCTTTCCCATGGCAATGCTTGAACTTCTTTCCACTACCACAAGGACAGGGGTCATTGCGACCTACTGTATTCTGAGCGCGAATTGGTTCACGCTTCACCTCACGGGTATCACGTGCAGCCGCTTGACGTTGACTCGGATCACTTAAATCAGTTTTGGTTTCTCGATATTGCTGGCGAGATGACGGACGTTCGGGCGCAGCCTGCTGGACTTGTTCTGGATCACGAACAGGAATTTGTCCACGCATTAATACTGAAACCGTTTGATCGTTTATTTTACTCACCATGTTATCAAACAAAGTGACAGACTCAAATTTAAAAATCAAAAGCGGATCCTTTTGCTCATAGCTCGCGTTCTGAACAGAATGTTTCAAATCATCAAGTTCTCTAAGATTTTCCTTCCATGCTTCATCTATAGTATGCAACATTATTGCTTTTTGGAATTCTTTAACAGCTTCACGACACTCTGTTTCATATGCTTTCTGCAAACTTACAGGAATTTGATACAATCGACGCCCATCAGTAATAGGTATCAAAATATTCTCATACATGTGGCCACGCTCTTCATAAATTTGTTTAATAACAGGATAAGCAACACCTGCCAATTGTTCCGCACGACGTTTGAAGTTCTCCATAGCCACATTAAAGACCTTTTCTGCCAATTCACTTTTTTTAGTGTTAACGAATTCCTGCTCTGTTACAGGAAGTTCCATAGCCAAAGTCTGCAATGTTTCCATTTTTGCGCCTTCGTAATCATGAGTTTCAACGACATTGGCACAACGATCCCAAATCATGTTTACAAGGTCCATCCCTATACGCTCGCCCATCAATGCATGACGACGCTTACTGTATATTACAGTACGCTGCTTATTCATAACATCGTCATATTCGAGCAAACGTTTACGGCTACCAAAATGATTCTCTTCCACTTTCTTTTGGGCACGTTCGATAGATTTGGAGATCCAAGGATGTTCAATTACTTCGCCTTCTTTGAATCCAGCTTTATCCATCACTGCAACCATACGATCTGAAGCAAAAAGACGCATCAAATCATCTTCCAAAGAAACAAAGAATACTGAAGAACCTGGGTCGCCCTGACGACCTGCACGACCTCGCAACTGACGATCAACCCGACGACTCTCATGACGTTCGGTACCTATAATAGCCAAGCCACCAGCAGCCTTTACTTCGGGACTCAATTTGATATCCGTACCACGACCTGCCATGTTTGTTGCAATAGTTACTGTACTTTTTTGACCTGCCCGAGCCACAATGTCTGCCTCTTTTTGGTGAAGTTTAGCATTCAATACATTATGATCAATTTTACGCATTGTCAACATTTTACTCAGCATCTCACTAATATCCACAGAGGTCGTACCGACCAATACTGGACGTCCAGCTTGTACCATACGCTCGACTTCCTCTATTACGGCCTTATATTTTTCTCGTTTCGTACGATACACCCGATCATCCATATCTTTGCGGGCGATAGGACGATTAGTCGGAATAACTACAACATCCAATTTATATATATCCCAAAACTCTCCAGCTTCAGTTTCTGCCGTACCAGTCATACCCGAGAGTTTATGGTACATACGGAAATAATTCTGTAGTGTAATTGTAGCAAATGTTTGAGTCGCAGCTTCCACCTTCACACGTTCTTTAGCTTCTATCGCCTGATGTAAACCATCGGAATAACGACGTCCTTCCATTATACGTCCAGTCTGTTCATCGACAATCTTAACCTGACCGTCAATAACAACATATTCCGTATCACGTTCAAACATCGCATATGCTTTCAACAATTGATTGATTGTATGCACACGCTCACTTTTGACCGCATAATCTGTTAAAAGAGCATCTTTCTTTGCCAAACGCTCTTCATCAGTCAACGGTTCATTCTCCAGTTCTGCCAACTGAGCCGTGATATCAGGTAGAACAAAGAATGTAGGATCTTCCGAATTGCCAGAAATCAAATCTATACCCTTATCTGTCAAATCCACGCTTCTCATTTTTTCGTCAATAACGAAATAAAGGGGTTCAACAGCTTCCGGCATACGTTTATTATTTTGCTCCATATAGACTTCTTCCGTCTTGAGCATTCCGGCTTTAACTCCTGGTTCACTAAGGAACTTAATCAAGGGTTTATTCTTAGGCAATGCTTTATGACTACGAAATAGTGCCAAGAATCCTGCTTCTTGTTCATCTTTATTTTCACTAGCTATCAAACGCTTTGAATCAGCTAATAATTGAGTAGCCAATTTGCGTTGTGCTTCGACCAAGCGTTCTACCAATGGGCGAAGTTGCTCAAATAATTGGTCACCCCCTTTGGGTACTGGACCAGAGATAATCAACGGAGTTCGTGCATCATCAATCAAGACTGAGTCTACCTCATCTACTATAGCATAATTATGCATACGCTGCACTAATTCCCGAGGATTACCAGCCATATTGTCACGCAAATAGTCAAAGCCGAATTCGTTATTCGTTCCAAAGGTTATATCTGCCTGGTAAGCCTTACGGCGAGCTTCACTATTGGGCTGATGCTTGTCAATGCAATCCACACTCAAACCATGGAACTGATAGAGAGGCCCCATCCACTCCGAGTCACGTTTAGAAAGATAATCATTAACTGTTACAACATGCACACCATTACCGGTCAGTGCATTCAAGAATACAGGCAATGTTGCTACCAATGTTTTTCCCTCACCTGTAGCCATTTCTGCAATTTTACCTTTATGAAGCACTACACCACCAAACAACTGTACATCATAGTGCACCATATTCCATATAGTATCATTACCACCTGCGGTCCAATGATTCAACCAAATAGCATTACCTTCTTCAATACGGATAAAATCCTTACCTTCAGCAGCTAATTGACGATCAAAATCTGTAGCAGTAACAACCACTTCACCATTTTCAGCAAAACGCCGTGCAGTATCCTTCACAATAGCAAATGCATCTGGCAGCACCTGATTAAGAGCTTCCTCATACCGAGCAAGCACCTCTTTTTCTAATTTATCAATTTGTGCAAAGATTGGTTCACGTTTTTCAAGATCAGTCTCTTCAATCTTACCTCTAAGCTCTGCCAATTTTTGATTTTCTTCAATAGCAGACTCACGAATAATTCGCTTCAGTTCCTCTGTCTTTGCACGAAGTTCGTCGTTACTCAACTTCGAAATACTTTCATAAGCAATCTTGACTTTTTCCACCCATGGTTGGATTTCTTTCATATCACGAGTGGATTTGTTTCCAAACAATTTACTTAAAAAATCATTAAATCCCATTATACTATTTTTTATTATTATCTACTTAAATTTTTATTCCAAATACTCAACGTATTCCTTCAATAGGAAACGAAGTACAAGCATTTGGTGCCCGGATTCTCATCAGCAAAGCCAATGTCGGAGCTATATATTCCGTAGTTATTGAGCTATTTATATGCCCTGCATTTATGCCTGTGCCATAAAAAAACAAGGGAAAATTGACATGAGCCTGACGAACAGTAGTAATATCTTTAGAATCTGCGTCTTTCAATTTCCAACCAGCACAAACCTCCAACAATATATCCCCTGATGTACGAGAATAAAATGCATTACGTACACGATCCAATATCGGTGACCAAGTGCCCAATGTCAAGTCATAAGATGTATATACACGTTGAACTCCGCTCAAATCCGTCAGGAACTCCGAACAACGTTCCAAAACATCTTTCAAACGTAATTGTTTTTTCTCTATGAGTTTGTGATCAAGATATATTTGAAGTCCATTATATGCTTCCACATATTGCCCTTCCCCATACACGGCCATCAAATACATGTTCAGAAGAGCCACCGCTCTATTCATATAGAAATCACCTGTAGGAATACGGTATGAAACATCTTCCTTCACTGGATTATCTATATACCCTGTTGAAGTTATGAAGAAAAGGGTATTTTGTAAGCCAACTTTTTTATCTATTAAGTCCAACAAGTTTGCAATATCATTATCTAAACGGGCATAAGTATCCTGCATTTCAATAAACGAGAACTCTCCACTTTCCCTTTGATAACTTCCTGCATTATATCCAATAGCCAAAAAATCAGTTACAGGATCTGCCCCCAACATGGTACCATAAAGACAAGCTTCCGCCAAACGATTGACCTCCTCATTAATACACGGACTCACTTTTAAACTCCGATATTTCCTTGCGTCAGAGAATGAATATTTAAACCCAACATTATCCGAAGAGTTGTCATATACATCCAACGGATATAACGGTTCCCAAATTATTTCATCAATACGCTTATCTACACCTGTATTTTCATTATATACCATTAACCAACGAGGAGGAACCTTTCCATAATAGGATGAAGAGCACCATTTTCCCGTTAAATCATTCAACCAATAAGCCCCATTTCCTGCATGTCCAGCAGCAATCACGGCCTCTTCTCTTCGAGGAGAAATTGAATATACAATAGAACGGCCTTGCGTTGCGACTTTGAGTTCATCAGTCAAAGTTGATACTTGTAAGTTTTTAAGCGAAGTATTCTCAACAGTAAAAACACCTCCATAATCTTTGTCATCCACACAAGTCACCACGCGTAATGTTGACCGATCGAGCCATTGATTTCCTGTAATTCCATTTTTTGATGGAGCCGTTCCCGTATAGATTGAAGCTAAAGCTGAAGCTGGATCTATAGGACTGAAATTATATTCTACGTTATTATATACACGTCCTTCCTTCCACAAACGCTTGAAGCCTTTTTCTCCATACAGGACAGAGAAGGCCTCCAAATAGTCTGTGCGAAGTTGGTCTATCGTAACACCCACGACCAACCGAGGAACGGGAGGTATAGCAGCAGTCTGCGCCTGCAAATACGATAAAGCCAATACCGTCAATAACGACGAAAGTATTCTTTCTTTCATACTCACTTTCTACCAATATAGGTTTTGTTGCCAGCAACAACAAGATGCAATATTGAACGAATCAACAAATTCAGTGCCAAAGGTACAACTACTAAACTGATTTTTTGAGGAATTAACGGCAAAAAGGCTATAAAAAGTGTTAATACAGCAATATTTACCACATCGTAGAGGTCTTTTTGACCATTAATCACCTTATAAATCAATATTGGCAAATATAATAAAGGCACTGGATTAAGTATTATCAGCAAATAGTTTGAGTCAACAGCCGGATGCTCAGAGTAGAAATACAAAAATGCTATGACACATCCTGCTAACCCCTGCAGAGTGAACAAAATCACATCTATCACCCAACATACACGCTTTCGTCTCCACTCCCACCAACTACAGGCTAGCACCATAATAAGCATCAAGCACGAAACAATCATGGGAGTAAACACACACACCTTCTTATTCTCTAAGAAAAAAGAATCTTCTCTAAGAATTTCGTGTTCAGCGACGATTAGCGACCGTGAAGCCGAAGAACTATCTCCATAAATCACCGCTTGTCCAAATGCCAGCCGAAGATTTTCCGGCAAGAACAAGCATTCCCTATTTGATAAAATGCGATCAGCCTCAGCCCCCAAACAAAGCCCTATACCGAAGTCTATCCAAGGAGAATTCTTGACGCACGACCTTACCCATTCCCTGTACGTCCTATATTCCAATTTAGGTGAATAAGAAACTGTTCCACAAATAGCGTCTTCTATCCGGTCTCTAGCACGGGTTGTACAATTATTATAAAAATAATTATAACGATATAGCCGATTTTTCGGATGGGCATTTTCTCGTAATAAAGAATCCAACTTTTTAGACTCTTCACTATTCAGATTAAGTTTTTGCTCCACTAACGAAGAGCCCCTCATCCGATATGCCGATTCAAAATAGCGGTAAGGCTGAACTCCTAATATATAGTCCGTCTTCCCAAAAGCAAAAAGCACGAAAAAATTAGGTGTTTGGAAATCAAAGATGCCATAATTATATACGATATCCTCTCCCGTAACGATATTTCGGCATCGTATCCCCGTATGCCCAAACAATTCATAAACTTGTTCTCCCGGCCCACAAGTCAACAAACTGAATGATAAAGAGTCAGTTTTTGCAGAAGCGGTATTTAAGCCTATATGCAAGGCTAATACCGCCCAAACAATTTTTCCAATCGTACTATTAAAAGCATTTTTCAAAAACAGCATACTATCAATTGGCCATTTCCGAGATAAATTTTATACGGACCAATCTTATTTCATCCTCTGTATATTCATCCCCCAATTCGTCCAAAGCCTCATCAAGACTATCGGTTGTCGATTCCTTGAAATAGTCATAAATATCATCCATATGATCCTCATCCATTACTTCATCAAGGAAATAATCTATATTCAGTTTTGTCCCCGAATATACTATAGCCTCTATTTCATCCAACAATTCGCCAAAATCAATGCCTTTAGCTACAGCAATATCATCAAGAGCCACCTTACGATCAATACTCTGAATAATCGAAACTTTCAACTTTGATTTATTTGCAACAGTACGAACACGCAAATCTTCAGGACGTTCAATCTCATTTTCCTCACAATGACGTTTTATAAGCCTACAGAACTCCTCGCCATAGCGTTTTGCCTTACCAGCTCCTACGCCAGGTATATTTTGCAGTTCCTCAAGCGTCACAGGATAAATGGTTGCCATAGCCTCCAACGATGGGTCTTGGAAAATCACATAAGGAGGAACTTCCAATTGCTTGGACAGTTTCTTACGCAAGTCTTTCAACATAGAATAGAGTGCAGGATCAACAGCACATGACCCTCCTCCTCGTAATGGAGTTTCCTCTTCTTCTTCATCAAAATCATTATCTTCTGTTATTTTAAACGTTTTAGGGCTTTTTAGGAACTTATGGCCCTCTGACGTAACTTTTAATAACCCATAATTCTCAACATCTTTACTCAAATATCCTGCAATTAAAGCTTGGCGAATAACTGCATTCCATATTTTTTCATCTTCTCCCATTCCTGCCCCGAAGGACTCCAACTCATCGTGCTTTTGCGCCAATACATCTGTTGTCTCTTTACCGAGCAAGACATCTATTATATAGTTAGTTTTGAAATTTTCTTTAACAGCCAGGATAGTTTCTATCACTGTACATAACAATTCTTTTGCTTCCACTTGTTTCTTAGGATTTAAACAGTTGTCACAATTACCACAATTTTCTTCCGTATAAACTTCACCAAAATAATGTAATAAAAGTTTTCTCCGACACACGGAAGATTCCGCATAGGCTGCCGTTTCCTGCAGAAGTTGCCTACCGATATCCTGCTCTGCAACAGGCTTACCTTCCATAAATTTTTCTAATTTCTGAAGATCTTTATTCGAATAGAAAGTCAAGCATACTCCTTCTCCTCCATCACGTCCGGCTCGTCCTGTCTCTTGATAATAGCCTTCCAAACTTTTGGGTATATCATAATGTATAACATAGCGCACATCAGGCTTGTCTATACCCATACCAAAAGCTATAGTAGCAACTATTACATCTATTTGCTCCATCAAGAAATCATCTTGAGTAGCTGTACGCGTTGCAGAATCCATTCCTGCATGATAAGCTCTCGCATTGATATCATTGGCCTGCAGCACTTCTGCCAGTTCTTCCACTTTTTTACGGCTCAAGCAATAAATAATACCCGATTTCCCTGGATTGGCCTTGATATATTTAATTATCTCTTTATCTATATTTTTTGTTTTAGGGCGTACCTCATAATAAAGATTTGGGCGATTAAAAGACGACTTAAACTCTGTCGCATCAGCCATACCCAGATTTTTCTTGATATCCCCTCGAACTTTATCTGTCGCAGTCGCTGTCAACGCAATCAAAGGAGCTTTTCCTATTTCATTAATGATAGGACGGATTCGCCTATATTCAGGACGGAAATCATGCCCCCATTCTGATATACAATGCGCTTCATCCACTGCATAGAAAGATATCTTGACCGTCCGAAGGAACTCTACATACTCTTCTTTTGTTAAAGATTCTGGAGCCACATAGAGTAACTTTGTCTTCCCACTCATGATATCAGACTTAACCATATCAATCGAAGCCTTATTCAAAGAGGAGTTGATAAAATGTGCAAGACCATCTTCTTCGCTCAAATTACGCATCGCATCCACCTGATTCTTCATCAAAGCAATCAAAGGTGAAATAACAATCGCAGTTCCTTCCATGATAAGTGAAGGCAATTGATAACACAACGATTTTCCTCCACCTGTAGGCATCAATACAAAAGTATCCTTACCTGCAAGGACATTGCGGATAATTGCCTCTTGGTCTCCTTTGAATGTGTCAAATCCAAAATACTTCTTTAAGCTCTCTGTCAAATTTATCTTCTCTGTCATACAAATAGGGGTTTTGCCATAGTTTATCACATTCGGCAATGGTTTCAAGAACAAAGTTATAAACAAGTTCTCAAATTTCCATAGTTTTTCTCACTTTTTTATCAAAAAAAACACGAATATCCCTTTTCAACACATTCACACACTCTGTAATCGCGAGATATTAGCTTTATCTAATTGATGTTTTGCATAATCCAACGTCACATTATATTCCTTCCGCCCTTCCATAGACGGAAGTTCAAACATGGCATCTATCATAATCGTTTCCACAATAGACCTTAAACCTCGAGCTCCCAATTTATATTCGACAGCCTTATCTACTACAAATTCAAACACCTCGGGGTCAAAAGAAAGATTTATTCCATCCATCTCAAACAGTTTGACATATTGTTTGATAATAGAATTCTTTGGTTCTGTAAGAATACTTCGCAAAGCATTCCTATCCAATGGATTTAGGTATGTCAATACAGGTAAACGACCTATAATTTCTGGAATTAGTCCAAAAGATTTCAAATCCTGTGGTGCTATATATTGCATCATATTGCTACGGTCTATCTTATTCATATTATTAACTGCGCCATAACCTACCACATGAGTATTCAATCGTTGAGCTATTTTCTTTTCTATTCCATCAAAAGCTCCTCCACATATGAATAATATATTCTTGGTATTGACCGGAATCATCTTTTGATCAGGATGTTTTCGACCACCTTGAGGGGGTACATTCACTACCGAACCCTCCAACAATTTCAATAGCCCTTGTTGTACCCCTTCTCCACTGACATCTCGAGTAATGGAAGGATTATCGCTTTTACGAGCTATTTTGTCAATTTCATCAATAAAGACTATTCCTTTTTCCGCCTCAGCCACATTATAATCTGCCACTTGCAACAATCGGGTCAAGATACTCTCTATATCTTCACCTACATATCCTGCTTCTGTAAGCACCGTAGCATCCACAATAGTAAAAGGAACATCCAACAACTTGGCGATTGTACGCGCCAAAAGGGTTTTTCCCGTGCCCGTACTTCCCACCAATATTATATTAGATTTCTCAATCTCCACTTCATCTGCACTTTCTACCTGAGCAAGACGTTTATAATGATTATACACCGAAACAGCCAAAAAGCGCTTGGCATCATCTTGCCCTATGACATACTGATCCAGAAAATCTTTTATTTCTTTAGGTTTGGGCAAATGTTCACGTTTCCCCACAGTAGAGGCTTCCTTGTAGCGATTCTGCATTGCCTCTTTTGCAATTTCATAAGCTTGATTTGCACAATCTCCACAAATAAACCCACTAACTCCAGAAATTAGCAAAGGGACTTCATTCTCCGCACGCCCACAAAAGCTACATCTATTTTTTATTTTCCCTGCCATACCTTATTTTTTACGCATCAGGACTTCATCAATCATCCCATACTCCTTAGCTTCAAGTGCGGTCATCCAATAATCACGATCAGAATCAGCCCATACTTTATCAAAATCAGTATGTGAGTGTTCAGCAATGATTGTATAGAGTTCTTTCTTCAATTTCTGAATTTCACGAGCAGTTATCTCTATATCCGAAGCTTGCCCTTGTGCTCCACCCATTGGCTGATGAATCATTACACGTGAATGAGGCAAAGCAAAACGTTTTCCTTCGGCACCTGCAACCAGCAAAACCGCCGCCATAGAAGCAGCCATACCTGTACAGATGGTTGCAACATCAGAATTGATATGTTGCATTGTATCATATATACCCAATCCGGCATAGACCGAACCTCCAGGAGAATTTATATAAATTGAGATATCTTTCTCTGGATCTACAGAGTCCAGGTACAGCAACTGGGCTTGCAATGTATTGGCAGTATAATCATCAATCTGCGTCCCCAAAAAAATTACACGATCCATCATCAAACGAGAAAACACATCCAATTGTGTAACATTTAATTGACGTTCTTCCAAGATATAAGGATTCAAGTAACCGGCTTGCGAGCGAATCACGCCATCCAAAGCCAAACTATTCATTCCCAGATGTTTTGTTGCATACTTTTTAAAATCATCCATCATAATCTTATCCTAAATATTAACCGTTTTAATCAAACACATTCTAAAATAAAAAAAGAGGCCTCGGGCATCTCGTATTCTCAACAAAGCAAAAATACAAAAAAAATATACCCGCGACCTCCCTTTTAGGAAGTTTTAGCAAAAAACCACTATTTCTTACTGAAACATCTTATTGAATTCATCCAAAGAGATAGTTTTCTCATCCAAAGAGACTTTTCCCTTCAAAGCAGCTGAGAGTTTGGCCTCAATAGCACGGTTCACCAAACCATCCAAACTTTCTTTCTTCTTCAACATCTCCTTGGCATAGTTTTCCAACATCTCTTCGGGCACATTCATCATACCGTACTGAGCGAACTGGGCACGTGTTGCTCCCTTAGCCATGTTCATCACATCATCATTGTCAATCTTGATTTCATTCTGGTTAACAAGTTCTTCCTTGATGAGATGCCATGTAAGTTCCTCAATGCTCTTATCGTAGTTTTCGTTTACGAACTCCTCACCTTTCTCTTCATTGTTCATCAGCATGATGCGTTTGAGCAATGCATCGGGGAATTCCAACTTACCAATCTTGTTTGTAAGGTACTCGCGTACATCCAACAGGAACTTATAATCGCTATCGGGAGTAAACTGAGCCTGCAGTGATTCCTTCACTTTGCCACGGAATTCCTCTTCACTCTTCACTACACCTTCGCCAAATACCTGGTCAAAAATCTCTTGTGAAAGTTCTGCGGATACAAAGCGGGTAATCTCCTCTACCTGGAAGCTGAATTTGCCGACATGAGCAGCAACTTCTTCTTTCTGGATTTTCAGCAAAGAGGCCAATTCAACCTCACTACCATCATATGCAGCATTAGGATTGAATACAAGGACATCATTTACCTTAGCATTGGCAAACACAGCTTTCTGTTCGTCATTCTTCATGTATGAAGGCATCATTACAGCACCCTCAACCTGAATACCACCTTCCTTGGTACTACCGTTTTCATCAAGCTCAGCCAAAAGACCCTTTAACATGTCATTATCCTGGTATGAGTCAACTTTCTCATACTTGCCGGCACGCTGAGTGTACATGCTTACCTGACGCTCTACGAGTTCATCATTTACATCTACATTATAATAAGGTATAGTGTCATTGCTACCCAAAGCCACTTCAAACTCCGGAGCCAACGCAATATCAAATACAAATTCGATATCATCCTGTGCAACAATATCGATAGACTGATTTTCAACGGGGAGAGGTTCACCCAACATATTCACTTTATTCTCTCTCAAGTATTCATAAACCTTCTCCTGTAAGAGTTTATTTACCTCTTCAGCCTTTACTGCTGTACCATACTGTTTCTTTATGATGCCCATGGGAACCATACCCGGACGGAATCCCGGCATATTAGCCTTCTGACGGAATGTCTTCAGAGCCTTTTCTACTTTCTCCTGATAATCAGCTTTCTCAAGCTGTACAGTAAGCTTTGCGCTTACCTTGTCAACGTTTTGCAATGAAATATTCATTTCTGACAATCTTATTTTTAATTAGTTACTAATATTCTTAATTTTTATATAGCACAAACAGACAATTTACTTGCCTGTTCCAATTTTGAAGGTGCAAAATTAATGCTAATCTTTCAATTTACAAACTCATAGAAGAAAAAAACCCCTAATTTCAATGTTTTTCTAACAAACGAAGCTATTTTTCTTCTTTCAACTGAAAATCTTTACGCCTTAGAACAAAGCTATTGCTAAGGTATTTGGCACGTACAACAGGATTTTCAGCCAACTCCTCCGGAGAACCTTGGAAAAGGATTCTACCTTCAAACAACATATAAGCCCGATCGGTAATACTGAGCGTTTCTCCCACATTATGGTCTGTAATAAGAATTCCAATATTTTTATCTTTCAATTTCCATACGACCTGTTGGATATCTTCTACAGCGATAGGATCTACACCTGCAAAAGGTTCATCCAACATGATGAATTTGGGATTAATAGCCAAACAACGAGCAATCTCCGTACGCCTACGTTCACCGCCCGACAATTGATCTCCTAAATTTTTACGAACTTTCTGCAGATTGAATTCAGCAATAAGGCTCTCCAGTTTGTCCCGTTGGTATTCCTTGGTTGTAGGGGTCATTTCCAGTACCGAAGCAATATTATCCTCAACACTCATTTTCCGGAAAATACTATTTTCCTGTGCCAAATAAGCTATACCATGCTGAGCGCGCTTATATACTGGAAATTTGGTAATCTCCAAATCATTCAAAAATATACGTCCCTCATTGGCCACCACCAAACCGGTAGTCATATAAAACGATGTTGTTTTCCCCGCCCCATTAGGGCCAAGCAATCCTACAATTTCCCCTTGTTTCACATTAAAAGAAGCGTGATTTACTACCGTACGCTTGCCATACCTTTTAACCAGTCCCTCCGTACGTAGCACCATTTGCTCGTCATTCCACATTGGAACCTCTTCGTGAGGGGTGGTCAATATTTCTTCTACATTGTTCTTATCGGCCATAGAATATCAATTTGGGTACAAAAGTACTAATTTTCCTCATTAAAAAAGGTTATTATTGCCATAAACTATACTAACATTCGCTCTTTTATTGTTTGAAAAGCGTTACCTTTGCACAAATTAACAGACTAAAAGCATGTTCATCATCAAACCACTACAGACTTTTGGGAATTATCTGATACTGATGGGCAAGGTTTTTGCCCGCCCTGAACGCATGAGAAGTTTCTTCAAGCAATATTTCAAGGAGATGTCGCAATTAGGGGTAGATTCCATCGGAATAGTTCTCCTGATATCCTTTTTTATCGGAGCAGTTATCTGTATCCAAATCAAATTAAATATCCAAAGCCCTTGGATGCCACGTTTTGTCACCGGCTATACAACCCGTGAAATCATGTTATTGGAATTCTCTTCAGCCATCATGTGCCTCATTCTTGCAGGTAAAGTGGGTAGCAACATTGCTTCCGAATTAGGGACCATGCGGGTGACCCAGCAAATAGATGCGCTCGAAATTATGGGTGTCAATTCGGCCAATTTCCTCATCCTTCCCAAAATCATTGGATTAGTGACCATGATTCCTTTTCTGGTAACCTTCAGCATCGGGGCAGGCATCATCGGAGCCTATGCCACAGGGTGGTTTGCAGACATTATAAACCCCGAGGACCTCACTTATGGTCTCCAATACGAGTTTACCGAATGGTTTGTATGGTATGGCATCATCAAAAGTTTCTTTTTTGCTTTCATCATAGCAAGCGTATCATCATTCTATGGCTACACCGTAGAGGGAGGTTCTATTGAAGTGGGAAAAGCCAGCACCGACGCCGTAGTACATAGCAGCATACTCATTCTATTTTCTGACCTAATCCTTACCCATTTGCTTTCAATATGATACAGATAAACAACCTCTGCAAATCCTTCGAAGACAAACAAGTTTTGAAAGATATCAGTACCACGTTTGAAAACGGCAAAACCAATCTCATTATTGGGCAAAGCGGAAGCGGAAAAACCGTATTGATGAAGTGTATCGTGGGCCTGCTCTGTCCAGAAACAGGAAGTATTCTTTATGACGGACGGGATTTTGTAAGCATGAAGAAAAAAGAGAAGAAACTCTTACGTCGCGAAATGGGTATGATTTTCCAAAGTGCGGCATTGTTTGACTCAATGAGCGTGTTGGAAAACGTAATGTTCCCTCTTGACATGTTTTCGAGCGACACCTATCGCGACCGGGTACGCCGCGCACAAGTCTGTCTTGACCGCGTGAATCTCATTGATGCTCAAGATAAATTCCCCGGCGAAATCAGTGGCGGTATGCAGAAACGTGTAGCCATCGCACGAGCCATCGCGCTGAATCCCAAATACCTCTTTTGCGACGAGCCAAATAGTGGTCTCGACCCAAAAACATCGCTCGTCATCGACGACCTTATCCATAGCATTACCGAGGAATACAACATGACCACCATCATCAATACTCACGACATGAACTCCGTCATGGGCATCGGAGATAAAATCTCTTTCATTTTTGAAGGCCATAAAGAATGGGAAGGCACCAAAAACGATGTATTCACTTCGACCAACGAGCGGCTCAACAATTTCATTTTTGCCAGCGACCTGCTCCGCAAAGTAAAAGATGTGGAAGTGGGCAATATCGAGGGATAAAGGCTACCACAATCCCAATTCATTCACAAATATCAATCCGATAGCGACAGGTGCCAAGTACTTCAAAATAAAGATATAGATTTTAAAGAAAGGTACTTTCAGGCTACCATTGTTTGATATCTCCTCCCAGACTATCCGTTTATCCAGATACCAACCTGTAAAGATAGAGATAAGCATTCCACCCAAGGGAAGCATAATTTTGGAAGTCAATGTGTCGAGGAAGTCAAAGAAAGTAAGGCCAAGAATCTTCATATCTGCCAACACACCAAACGACAAAGCAGAGAAGACGCCCAACAAGGTACAGAAAATTGTCACACACCAAGCAGCTTTTGTACGCGACAATTTCCAATCCTCATGAACAAAAGCAGTGACTACTTCGTGCATGGAAATTGTGGAGGTAAAAGCGGCTAAGGCCAACAAGACATAAAACATCACCGAGAAGATATAAGCCAAGAAAGGCACATTACCGAATGCCATCTGGAAAACATTGGGCAAGGTGATAAAAAGCAAGGAAGGACCAGCATCAGGAGAAACACCGACACTGAAGGCTGCAGGGAAAATGATAAGGCCTGCAGTGATAGCTATCAGAGTGTCAATGATACCCACGCTCAGTGCCGTCTTGGAAAGGTTTGTATCCTTCCCGAAATAAGAGGCATAGGTGGAAAGACACCCCAAACCCAAACTAAGTGAGAAGAACGCCTGCCCCATAGCTCCAAGAAAAACATCGGGGGTGACTTTACTGAAATCAGGTTTCAATAAGAATTCCAACCCCTTCTCTGCACCCGGAAGCATCACCGAACAAACGGCCAATACGAGGATGAGGACAAAGAGCATGGGCATCATAATTTTCGCTGATTTCTCAATGCCTTTCTTCACTCCCATGATAATGACCCAATGTGTCATCAGCATAAAGGCCACCATCCACAAAAGGGAACGCCATGGATTGGCCGAGAACTCGGCAAAGAACTGGGTATATCCATCAGCATTCATCCCTGCGAAGCCATTGTTGACAGCTTGCCAGGTATATTCCAATGTCCAACCAGCCACTACCGAATAGTAGCTGAGAATGAGGAATCCGGCCAACACGCCCATATAGCCCAATCCGCGCCACGGAGAACCGGGAGCAAGCACTTTATAAGCCCCTGCCGTATTGGCACGCGAATGACGACCAATTGAGAACTCGGCAATCATAATGGGAAGGCCCATAAAAAACACACAACACAGATAGATAAGAATAAAGGCTGCACCGCCATGATTTCCTGTCTCATAAGGGAAACGCCAGATATTGCCAAGCCCTACGGCCGAACCTGCCGCCGCCAAGATGGCACCTATCTTGCTACCGAAGTTCACTCGTTCTTGATTTGTTTTCATAATCTTATTCTTTTATTGAGAAAGACGGCCAGTGTCACCCTGAGTTTATCGAAGGGTCTCAGAGGTTTACTGACCATTTACTACACTCTGAGATCCTTCGACAAGCTCAGGATGACACAGAGGCTGCATGATAAATCTACATGCAAAACTCAAATTATTATTTTGATGCCGCAAAAATACAAAAGTTTTCCTACTTTTGCACCCGATTAGCATCTATTCTATTCATGAAACGTTATTTAAAACATTACAAATGGTCTTTGCTCCTCGTTGCAATTATCATAGTCTTATCCCTCTATCCGTTGGAAAATCCGCCATTAGGAGATGTCCCTTATATTGACAAATGGACTCATGTCTGCATGTATGGAGGATTATGCCTCATACTTTGGATAGAATACCTGCGCGCACACCAAGCCATAAATCCATGGCGGACATTTGTAGGAGCAATCCTATTACCATTATTGCTCAGTGGGGCGATGGAATTACTACAGGAATATGCTACCGTAAACCGTAGCGGCGACTGGGCCGACATGATAGCCAACGGCATAGGAGTCATTTTAGCCGCCCTATTGGGATATCTTGTTTTTCCACGATGGATGAGACAAAAAAACTGAGCCTACTTCTCCCAATCTTTAAACGGATGTGATACCAGACAGGAGTTATAATAACGACGGTCTCCGGTCACTTCCTGTCCCAAGAAGGAAGGTATATCAAAATCCTCATCAACAGACTCCAACTCAACCTCTGCCACCACAAGTCCTTCATTGTCACCTGTGAACTCATCAACCTCGAAAGTATGATGACCTATGGGCACCATATAACGGACCTTATCAATGATTCCCCCATCGCAAAGAAGCATCAACTCCTCCGCCTCCTGAACAGGTATTTCATGCTCCCACTCATAGCGGCTCAATCCCCCATCTGCCGAGGGGCCTTTTATGGTAAGGAACCCCTTATCGCCACGAATACGTACACGAACTGTCCGTCCACTCGTGCGACAGATATAACCTTGCGTTATACGGCTGGAGGATGAAGCCATCATCCGATAGCTGTCATCCTCCACCAGAAATTTTCGTTCAATCTCTTGAGACATAAATTACAATAACGACGCCCAAGCAATACCGACCAAGGCCAACACCCCTAATCCGATGAACATCCATTTCATAACCTTCTGCGCCTGTTCTTCTTCGCGATGCGCACGACGCTCTTGACGCTGCATTTGTCTGTTTTTTCCCATGATTGATATTTTTAAGTTAATGTTTCAGGTTTTCTGAATCTCTAAAGTCTCTAAAGTCCTTAAAGGCCTTAGAACCATAGAGTTCTTAGCGGGAAGCTACTCTCCCTCTCCGGCAAATTCCATCAGGTAAGCCTTGATGAAGCCATCAATCTTACCATCCATCACACCACCGACATCACTTGTCTGCCAATTGGTACGATGGTCCTTCACACGACGGTCATCGAAAACATAAGAACGGATTTGTGAGCCCCACTCAATCTTCATCTTGCCGGCTTCAACTTTGGCTTGTTCAGCCATACGGTGCTCCAACTCCTTGTTGTAGAGGATTGAGCGCAATTGGCGCATCGCATTCTCTTTGTTCTTAGGTTGGTCGCGCGTCTCGGTGTTTTCAATGAGGATTTCCTCTTCCTCGCCCGTATAAGGGTCTTTATATTGATAACGGAGGCGAACACCTGACTCCACCTTGTTCACATTCTGACCTCCGGCACCACCCGAGCGGAAAGTATCCCACGAGATACGGGCCGTCTCGACCACCACCTCGATAGAGTCGTCAACAAGCGGAGTAACAAAGACCGAAGCAAATGATGTCATACGTTTTCCCTGTGCATTATAGGGGCTTACGCGCACCAGACGGTGCACACCATTCTCTCCCTTCAAGTATCCGTAAGCATAAGGGCCTTGAATCTCCATCGTCACCGTCTTGATGCCGGCTTCATCACCATCCTGCAAGTTACTGATGGCCAACTTATAGCCATTCTGCTCAGCATAGCGCATATACATACGCATCAGCATACTTGCCCAATCCTGCGCTTCGGTACCTCCGGCACCTGAGTTAATTTTCAGCACACAATCCATTTGGTCTGCCTCTTGGCGAAGCATGTTCTTCAGTTCCAATGCCTCAACTGCTTCAACAGCCTTGGCATATGCCTCATCCACCTCTTCTTCGGTCACCAGTTCATCCTTGCAGAAGTCGAAAGCCAACTCCAGTTCATCGGTCAGAGTTTTCACCTCTTTGTAGCCATCAATCCAAGCCTGCAGCCCCTTCACTTTTTTCATCTGAGCCTCAGCCTTCTTGGCATCATCCCAAAATCCGGGAGCCTGTGTGCGGAGTTGTTCTTCCTCCACCTGTATCACTTTGGCATCAATGTCGAGATAGCGGTTCAAAGCCTCGGTTCGCGTCTTTACGTCTTTCAGTTGTTCAATTGTTATCATTGCTCTATTTTCATTTCAAGGTGCAAAGGTAGATATTTTTTTTGATACAACAAAAGAATCTTGCTCCCCCCTTTCAGACAAGATAAAGACACCTTTCACGAAACAGCTCAGAAAAACTACAAAATGCGCCTTGCTTTTTTCAAAATGCGGCTCGCACTTGGTCCAAATGCGCCTTGCTTTTCGAAATATGCAAGGCGCATTTTAGAAAAAGCGAGCCGCATTTTTCCAGAACAAGGCATTTTGGCAGAAATTGAATCCAAAAATCTTTATCCACCCGACATCAAAGCCCCTTCTCCACTTTTCTGGGAGAAGGGGTTGGGGAAGAGGTTTTCTTTTGATTTCGTTTCATTTGTTTTCTTTCTGATTTCTTTTCTTTTCCTTTCTTTCCCCTTACCCCCTTCTTTCCCTTCCCTCTCTTTAATCCATAGACCGATTCTAAATAACGGAACTTAATAAATCTCAAAAAAAACATTCCATTTGGTTATTTGCAATAAAAGCACTACCTTTGCCCATTATTATGAAATAAAACACTCTGCTTTATGAAAAGAATCATTCTGAACATATTGGCTATCTGCCTGATAGGATGCACAGTCCCCGTACAGGAGAAGCAGGAAGTGACCATCACCACCAACGATGCGAACGACCGGAAAATGATGCTTATCCCTATGGGATATGATGAGGGAATCATTGAAATGACACCCGAAGGAAACGCCTATCGCGCCACAATCAACACCAGCCCCACGGGATTCTACAATCTGGTGTCCATCAAAGGACAGACACAGAGCATCATCCCCTACTATGTGCCGGTAACTGAAGCCAAGTCGGAAACAACCCTGACATTCGGCGAAAAGGGAGCCATATCCATGGAAGGCAGCGACGACAACCAGGCATTGGCAGCCTACCTGAATGACTATGTGAATTATACTCGCAGCCTTTTTGCTTCAAATGCAAATTGGAGCAATCCCGCCTTGGTGAAGGGATTCATAACCAAGGCCGATTCCATCGTGAGCATCTACGACTGCTCAGACGAAGTGGAAGAGTATTTGAAGATATGGAGCTACATCCACACCCACAACTCTTACGACTTGGCAGCACGCATCCTGAAGGGCAAGAAAGAAGAAATCCCCTATAAGCGTGAAGACTTGTTGCCCGAGCCGTACACGGTGATGGACTCTCCGTTGGCTTCACTGTTTACTGAAGCGCGACTCATCGTATACGGCAGTTTGCCCAATCCGAACAATCTGGACAGTGCACTCATCTATCTGGAAGAGCACTACACCGACACCACGCTGAAAGCCAAGGTGAAGGATCACATTGCCGGGCGCTATGTCACCCGCTTCAACTATGCCGACGGATTTGAAAAGGGACTCGAACGCCTGCAAAAAGCTACCGAGAAGTACGGTCTCGACCCGAGCCACGCTGAGCGCTTTGCCCAACTGAAGGCTACCGTCCCCGGACAGCCCTTCCCCGAAAATGTAGAGTTGAAAGATGCAAACGGCAACGTGGTAGATTTCAGCACCTTCCGCGGGAAATATGTCTATATCGACCTGTGGGCCAGCTGGTGCACGCCTTGTCTGAAAGAGGTCCCTGCCCTCCAGAAGCTGGAAAAGGAGCTGAAGAATGACAAGGTAGTCTTCCTCTCCATCTCCATCGATGCTAAAGAAGATGCCTGGAAAAAGAAGATGCAGGAGAAAAACATGCACGGCAACCAGTTATGGGATCCCGAAAACTCATTAGGTCAGGCACTCAACGTGAAAGGCATCCCCTTCTTTGCCATCTACGACCCTGAAGGCCGCCTCTACATGCACGGTGCGCCACGCCCCAGCCAAGGTCCGGGACTGGTCATGTTGCTGGAGGGATTGGAAGTAAAGCCATAAGGGTCCCAAAAGGCCCTAAGGACTTTAGAGATTTTAAGGATCTTAGGGACAAAAAAAAGAAAAAGACAAATCATCAAACAAATTCTATAATATTAACAATTTAACAAAAAAGCGTATGAAGAAAATTACACTTTTGCAGAGTGCCTTTGCACTCATCGCCGCTTTCATGCTGGCCCTTCCGGCCCGTGCACAAGTGGCTTCGGCTGCTGACTTGTTCGGTACGTACAAGTTCACTGCTGACGTAAACGTAACCGATGCCGGACAGGCATTGAAGGACCATTTCAAGAGCGAGTGCGAGGTGGTTATCACCAAGTGCTCACAAAACATCTACGATGGCGAAATCCAAGGATTGGCTGGTGCTGCAAATCTACAAAAGATTTACAGTGTGGATACCGAAAAGAACGTCATCATCATCCGTAACCCGAACAGCCCTGCACCTTGGGGAGGCGGCCTGTATATGGCCAATGCAGAGGGTGCTTATCCCCATGGTGGAAACTACAATGACATCGAATATTCCTTCGACCCCGCCACTAAAACTATCACATTGCCCAACTTCACACTAGTAACTTGTGACAATGACAACAGCGCAACCACTATTGCCGCCAGCTTCACCAATGCCAAGCTGACCTTGGTACAGAGTGAAAGTATCGAAGTAACCGACCTCAGCGGCGACTGGCACTTTACAGCAGGTAAAGGAACTTATGACGTGATGGAAGGTTCTACCTTGCCGACTGAGTGGGACATGACCTTGACCGCTACCGACGACACCAAGAAGGCTTACAACATCAGCCTCACCTTGGGTGACTTCGCACCTTTGGCCTTGACAGCAACTTTTGATGGTGTGACATTGAGCATTCCTTTCAAGGACACTTACTTCGATGCAGAAAACAAAATTGGTCTTGTTTATTATGGAGGAAACCAAGGAGAAATCAGTTTCAGCATGGCCAATGAAAACTTGTTGACCCTCACCAGCGGTATGTACATCGCACAAGACTCTATCAGCCCCGAAGTGAAGGGCGGAACTTTGCAATACTACATTGCCGGTTCAGCCAAGCGTCAGGGTGGTGGTGAGACAGAGGAAGTGACATGGGAAGGCACTTACAAGATTAAGGCTGGCAGCATTTACAAGGCTATTGCCGACTTTGAATATCCCGAGGAGTTCGATATGGTAGTGACTTATAATGCCGACTATGATATCTATCTGGTTACCGAGTTCTTCGGATGTGATGTCAAGTCACTCAACAACGGAGGTATCAGTTTCAAACCTTCCGCCGACGACCCCAACAAGGCTGAAATCACAACTAATCCTGCTTATTTGAAAACTGTCACTGCTGGTGCAAGCTATCTTACACTGAAAGACTTGAACCTAAGCACAGCATCGAACATCGTAATTACCCGTTTGGAAGATGGCACATACACTTTGAGTGATTTCAGCATCAGCAACATGCTCATGGATGAGAATTATAATCAGACTCACTCTTTGGCAGCTTTCTATCAGCAAGTTACAGCAGAAAAGGAACCCGAAGCAGTTCCCTTCACCTGGGCAAGCACCTTCACCGTAAAAGCTGGTAACGTGGAAGTTTATAAGGAAATCGAAGGTTATGAATATCCGAAAGAATTTGAGATGGAAGTGACTTACAATGCCGACTACGACATGTACTTCATAACCAAATTCTTCGGAAACGATGTAGTAAGCCTCAACAATGGCGGTATCCGTCTGACACCTTCTACTGAAGACCCCAACAAAGCTGAAATTGCAACCACCACAGGTTATTTGAAGACTCTTGTGGCAGGTGAAAGCTACCTCACACTGAAGGATATGAACGCACAGTCTTTACCTGTCACCCTGACCTATAATAACGACGGAACTGTTACTATTGCCAACTTCTGCGTAACCTACATGACTTATGACGAGAACTGGCAACAACAGCATGCAGCAGCAGCTCTTTATAAGGACGTGACTGCAACCGTTGCAGAAAAGGAAGAGGAAGAAGAACCTCTGCCCACAGAATTCACTTGGGCTGACAAGTTCACCGTAAAGGCCGCCAACGTGACTGTTTACAAGGAAATCGAAGGTTATGAATATCCTACTGAATTTGAGATGGAAGTGACTTACAATGCCGATTACGACATGTACCTCATAACCAAGTTCTTCGGAAACGATGTAGTAAGCCTCAACAATGGCGGTATCCGTCTGACACCTTCTACTGAAGACCCCAATAAGGCTGAAATCGCAACAACAACTGGTTATGTAAAAACTATAGTTCAGGGAGAAAGCTATTTGACTTTGAAAGACATAAATCTCAGCACTTCGCCCATCACTCTGACTCACAACGGTGATGGAACAGTGACCATCAGTGACTTCAGCATTAGCTACATGACTTATGATGCCAATTGGCAACAACTGCATGCAGCTGCAGCCAAATACGAAGGAGTGACTGCAACAGGACGTTTCGCTGAGAGTATCGACACACCCGAAGCAGCTCCTACCCTCAAGGTTTGGTCAGCCAACGGCACTATCTACGTAGCCGGTGAAGCACAAACTGTCGAGGTTTACGACATGAGCGGACGCACCGTATTCAGCGGTGTAGCTTCTCAAGTTAACGGATTGAACAAGGGATTGTACCTTGTAAAGGTTAAAAATGCAGTTGCCAAGGTAGCTGTAAAATAATAAATGAATAGTTTTTGAGTTTGTAAGTTTGTGAGTTCATCAAAGTCTCACACTTACAAACTCAATATTTTTTAACTCAAACGAAACTGATGAAAAAGAATCCTATCGGACAGACACTCACCGGATGGCTGATGGCCGGATGCCTGTTAGCCACCCCCTTCGGAGCGGCCGCCAACGAATTGGGCACAACTGTCGGAGAGATGCAGAACGAGCAGACGCAACCGCGTCACATTACGGGTACTGTTGTTGATAACCAAACGGGAGAACCGCTGATTGGTGTGACCGTCTCCATTGTAAAGAATGGTACTGTGGAAACGGGTGTTGTGACCGACATAGACGGGAACTTCGATTTGAAACCGTCGGACGGAGACTACGAGGTACACATCTCCTACATCGGCTATCAGACGCACGTATTGAAACCCGAGCGCGACAAAACGAATAATGTACATATACGCCTGCGCGAAGAAAGCAACAGCCTCAACGATGTGGTAGTGACGGGATTCTTCAACAAAAGCAAGAACAGCTTTACCGGTTCAGTCACTCAAATCAACGGTGCCGACTTGAAGCAGGTGAGCGGTGTGAACATCGTCAGTGCCATCGCTGCACTGACTCCGGGTATGGCCATGGTGCAGAATACCGCCCAAGGCTCGAACCCCAACCATGTTCCCGAACTGGTGCTGCGCGGCATGACCTCGTTCAGCAACAGCGGACAGGACGTGAACCAACCTACCATCATCCTGGATGGTACAGAAATCACCATGCAGGACCTCTATGACCTCGACATCAACGAGGTGGAAACCATCAACGTACTGAAAGATGCTTCAGCCACCGCCCTCTATGGTTCAAAGGCCGCCAATGGTGTGATTGTCATCACCCGCAAGCCTTTGGCTGAAAGCACGCTGCGTGTACAATACAACTTTACAGGAAACCTACAGACACCAATCCTTAGCGACTACGATGTGCTGAACGCGGCCGACAAACTGCGCTACGAGCAGATGGCCGGACTCTACGACGCGGGTGGAAACATCGAAGAGCAGTACAAACTGGATGAACTCTACAACCAACGTTACAAAGCCATAATGGCCGGACAGAACAGCGACTGGCTGTCGCAACCGGCACGCACATCGTTCAGCCATGACCACTCGCTGCGCGTCTATGGTGGTGCACAAAACTTACGCTACGAGCTGACCGGCCGCTTCGCCGACACCAAAGGTGTCATGAAGGAGGACTACCGTAAGCGTTACAACCTTGGATTCAAGTTGGATTACTTCATCAACAACGCCATCCAAATTTCAAACAGAACAACCTATGCCGAAATCAAGGCTCAAAATACTCCCTACGGCACCTTTGCCGAATACGTATTGATGAACCCCTACGAACGAATGTACAACGAGGACGGTACACCCAACACCGACTTGGCTTGGGATTTGGACAACCCCCTTTATGAGGCCAGCCTCGGAAGCTACAGCCGCAACGGGACGAACACCTTCACCAACGTGACAGATTTCCGTTGGGACATCAACAGCCAGTTCCGCGTGACGGGTCACTTCAACATCACCAGCGAAACGGGATGGAGCGACATCTTCGTGTCGCCCAAATCGCGCACCTTCAAACACGAGACAGACTTGACAAAGAAGGGAAGCAGCACACAGATTGACAGCAAATCGACCAGCTATAATGGAAACATTGTAGCAACATTCAACAAATTCTTCGAAGACGAATCGCTCATCAGTGCCAATGCCGGATGGGAAATCAACCACTCGGAACTAAGCAGCAAGACAATGCAAGCCCTCGGTTTTTTCAATGACCAGAATTCCTACATCGGCAATGCGGCAGGTTATCCCACCAATTCAAAACCTTATGGAGACTTGGCGGAATCATCCGATGTGGGTGTGTTCGTCACAGGCAACTACTCATGGCGTAACCGCTACTTTGCCGATGCTACGTGGCGCGTGACAGGTTCTTCGCAATTCGGAGCCAACAACCGCTACGGCCACTTCTGGTCAGGCGGTGTGGGATGGAACGTACTGAACGAACCGTTCATGAAAAACATCAAGAAGCATTTCGACCTCTTCAAACTGCGCGCCAGCGCCGGTTACACCGGTAAGGTAAGTTTCAGCCCCTTCCAGGCTATGACGATGTACCAGTACAGCAACGAATACGAGTACAAGAACGGCATCGGAGCCATTCCCCTCACCATCGGCAACGTTGATTTGGCTTGGGAACGCACCATGAACTACAACGTGGGACTTGATTTCAGCATGTTCAACAAACGACTGAACATCGTAGTGGATGCCTACATCCGCAACACCACCGATCTGCTGTTGGATAAGGCTAAAGCCCCCTCTACGGGTGTAACCACCGCCACCTCCAACTTGGGTGAAATGCAGAACAAAGGTGTCGAAATCCAAGTGGATGGCTACATCTTCCGCAACAGCGAATTCTCATGGAAACTTGGAACTATGGGTTACTTCAACCGCAACAAGATTACCAAAATCAACAAAGCCTTGGAGGAAATCAACAAGGAAAACCAGGAGAATGCAGGAACCTCATTGGCTCCGCTTCCCCAGTATGCCGAAGGAGAAAGTACCACTGCACTGAAGTTGGTGCGCTCGGCCGGTATCGACCCTGCCACGGGTAAAGAGGTATATATCAAGCGCGACGGAACGCTGACCTTCGACTACGACCCCACCGACCGTGTGCTCATTGGCGACACCGAACCGAAATATACGGGAACCTTCAACACACACGTCTATTGGAAAGGATTCAGCCTCTATGCACTCTTTAACTTCCGCTTGGGTGCATGGATTTACAACACCACCCGTATCACCAAGGTGGAAGGAAGTGACCCGATGCAGAATGCCGACCAGCGTGTGTTTGACGACCGTTGGAAACAACCGGGCGACATTGCCTTCTACAAGAATATTGCCGACAGCAGCCGTCCCAACCAGACAGACCGCTTTGCCGAGGAGGAGAACACCTTAACTTTGGGTACCCTGAACCTCAGCTATGAGTTCCCCGAAAAACTGTACAAGCCACTCCATCTGCGCAACTTGCGGGCCGGCATCAACTTCACCGACATTCTGCGCCTCTCCAGCGTAAAGATTGAACGCGGTACCAGCTATCTCTACAGCCAGGGATTTGAAATCAATGTCAGTGCAACGTTCTAACTAAGTTAAAAATCAAACGTTAAAAATTAAGAACCGAATGAAGACTTTCAAATATATACTTTTCGCCATCGTTTGTGGAGTTTCTTTCACCGCATGCGACGATTTCCTTGACATCACCCCCGAAGGACAGATTAAGGGTGACGAAATGCTGACCTCGCCCGAAGGTATTGAGGATGCCCTCTACGGAGTCTATTCACAGATGCGCAGCCAGACACTCTACGGACAGGAACTGCACTTCTCCACCATGGAGATATTGGCACAAAACCTCACCTGCAAGGGCAACACCTCCATCGAAGCGATGGGGAATTATGAGTACGACAACACCAACGTAAAAGGTATGTTCGAGGGTATATGGACAGCCATGTACAAGAACATTTCCAACGTGAACAGCATCTTGACCGCCGACCTCGTAGCCTCAGCCTCCAAATACCCTTATACCATATATAAAGGTGAAGCGTTGGGACTCCGCGCCTTCATGCACTTCGACCTGATGCGCCTCTATGCCGAACAGATTACACAGAACCCCGAAGCAGAAGGAATCCCCTACGCCACGGAGTTCTCGCTGAATACACCAGACTTTGAACCGTTAGCTAAGAACTACGAGCATGTCTTGGCCGACTTGCACGAAGCAGAGCGCCTGTTGGCAGACGAAGCACAGTACGTAAACGACCGACTTTTCATGACCGACCGTCAGATTCATTGCAACCTCTATGCCGTGCAGGCACTGATGGCACGCGTCTATCTGACCATGGGTGATAAGGAGAATGCAGCCATCTATGCCAAGAAGGTGATTGATGAAAGCCCCTACAAGCTGAATGTGAAGACCGACATCAATGGCGACATTGCCGGTGTACTTTCCGAGAAAGAAACACTCTTCGGCATCTATTTTGCAGAGTTCTACAACAATGTGTATGCCAAGTTGCAAGCTACCACCAGCTACTACTCCTTGAATCCACGTGGTGACATTGAAAGCATTTACGAACAACAGGCTGACGGATTGGATTACCGCACAACAGCCTACTTCACTTCGGTTGAATTGGGGGGCACTCCCACATTGCGACTGAGCAAACTCACCGATTCGTATGAATTGCAGAACATGGGTTCATCGCGTCCCAAAGAACTGATTCAAGGAATCAACCTCATCCGCCTGCCCGAAATGTACTACATCATGGCTGAAGCTCTGTTGGAGAGCGACATAGAACTGGCCACCGAATATTACAACCAGGTATTGGAGTCGCGCGGATTATCAGCAATCAAAGACCAGACAGTGACTCAGGAACTTATCAACCTCGAACGTTTCAAGGAGTACTTCGGTGAAGGACAAACGTTCTTCAACTTGAAACGCCAGCACCTGAACATCAACGCATGGGACAATGCCTTGGGAAAGGAAAAAGTAATCCCAGCCAGCAAGAAGATATATGTGATTCCTATTCCCGACAGTGAATACGAGAACAGACTTTGATGAATTAAAAGTTTAAATTTAAAAGTTAAAAGATGAAGAAATTCAGCTACATCATAGGGACATTCGCCCTTGCCATCGGCTTCACAGCCTGCGAGGATGAAGACTACATGAAGTTCGACACAGCCTATACAGGCATCTACTTCACCAGCGACTCCAGCCAATACTCCTTTAGTGTCACCCCCATCGAAGTGAGGGAATACACGCTGAAAGTGCCGGTACAGATTATGGGTGCCCCGTCCAAGGAGAGCCGCGCCATCGGCTTTGAATTGGTGACAGACCAATGCAAGGCTACCGAAGGCATACAGTACGAGATAGACGAGGCTGTCATTCTGCCCGACTCCATCACAGGTTACATACCCATCCGCATCCTGCGCGACGGACTACAAGGTGACTATGCCAACGGGTACGAGCGCTACCAACTGACCCTCCGCTTGGTAAAGAATGGGCACTTCACCCCCACGCTCGACTCACTCAGCCAAGTGCACCAAAGCAAGTTTGACAATGCCGTAGAACAGCCGGCCTGGTACAATGCGCATGGAGAAAAGGTCTGGTCACTCAGTGCCCTCGGAGTATGGCATCCGTATAAGTTCATCAAAATGGTAGAATATTTCCATGCCATTGAAGCCGTCCAACCCGAGACCTACAAGAAAATGGTGAAGCTGTACGGTGAAAATCTGGAGCACATAGAATACGGCGACCCATACCAGTATCGCACCATCTTCAAGAAGTACATCTACCAACCCATGTATGAGCACTTCAACGACCCTGCCAACAGGGAAATGATCCTGGACGAATACCCCGACTTTCCTTTTGATTTCCCCGACCCGTTTGCAGTATAATATATAATAAGGTATAAACTGATAGACATATCCAGCAATGAAACTAAAGAATATATTGGCAATCGCCCTATTGGCAACCTCTCTCTCCTCTTGTTTCGACGATGAAACCACGTTGGGAAACCGCCCCATTTCGGAAATCGTCATCGACAGTACTTCCATCCAACAGGTGTACAACATCAACAAGAACGAAACACTCACCATTTCACCCATCGTCAGCCAAACGACCCGTGAGAAAGAACTTTCCTACACATGGGAAATCAATCTGAAGACATACAGTCACGATAAAGAATTTGTCTATGAAGGTAAAGAGTTGGGCAGCTACCAATGCCGCTTGATTGTAGAGAACAGTGATGGAAAAACGTTCTTCCCGTTCGAACTGCATGTCAACTCACCTTACGAAGAGGGTATCACCCTTATCAGCAAGGATGTCGAGGGAAACAGTATGCTCTCCTTCATGCTCATGCCAGCTGACGGAAGTGAGCCTACCGGGTTTATGACAGGCGACCAATTCAGTGTCAACAATACAGATTATGCCTTTGCCGCCAACCCGGCCGACATGGTACAGAGCAGCGGAAGCCTCATCCTTGCCTGCCAAGGCAACGAAAACGGCACCTCACCTGCCACCATCTACTACCTCAACGAAAAAACCTTTGTGGTGGAAAACATGATTACGGCCCCTGAGTACCCCGACTTCAAGCCTACACAGATGGGCATTCCCTCTGTGGGAGCTTCGGGCGTGGCTTATCCTGTGCTGTGTGAGAATGGGCATGTCTATGAGTTCTCCACCACTGAAGGAGCGTTGGCAAAACCGGTAAAACTTCCCTATACTTATGCTCAGACAGCCATCATCAGCGACGGGGGCACGGGCGGAAACTACAATCTCCTTTATTGGGACACCGACATCAATGCCCTTTGCATGATTTATCGCGGATACGGCCCCTACTATTGTGGAAAGAAGTACCACCTGAGTCGCGAGGAATGTCAGGGAACAGCTAACTTCTTCAATGGACTCAGCATCCGCAAGATGGTGCTTGTGCGCATGACCGACGAACAGAAACGGGCCGGAGGCAATCCTGAAGCACTCGTCATCACATCCAATGCCACCGGCATCATGTTCCAGAAGTCTCTTCTTTCTATTGACTTTTGGGAATACAATTCCGAAACATTGGAAAACGTTCTCATCGACAACGGTGGTTACAAGATGTGCGGCATCGGCCAGCTTTCCCTCACAGAAACCACTCCCTGCGTAGCCAACCGGACCTATTACTCCATGCTTTTTGCCGAGGGAAACAAAGTAAAACGTTGGAACTACACCTCTTCACAGATGATTACCGACGCCGATGATCTCCTGACCGTCGGCTCCGAATCAGCCATCATCACCAGCATGGAACTCAGTGCCGACCACACCCGCACATACGTAGCCTTCTACGAACCTGACCAAACGGGACTCAACGGCAGTGTGTGGGTCATCGACACCGACAAGGGCACCGTGCTCAACAAGTACGAGAACGTCTGCTACCAACCGGTGAAGATTATGTATAAGAAGAAGTAATAATCAGCTACGAGTAACGAGCTATGAGTGACAAGTTTAATACCGCATGGATTACTTGTAGCTCGTAGCTCGTAGCTAATACCTTATATACCATGCGTACATTCCTTTTAACACTTCTTTTCTTCCCCCTCCTTACCTTTGCCCAATCCCTTCCTATAGACCCGGCGATACGTTACGGCACGCTGTCCAACGGATTGACCTATTATATTTGTCCTAACAAAAAGCCGATTGGGCAGGCCGAGTTCTATATTGTGCAACGGGTTGGTTCTATCCTGGAGGAAGAAGATCAGCGCGGACTGGCCCACTTCTTGGAACACATGGCTTTCAATGGCACCAAGCATTTCCCTGGAAAACGGCTGATTGAGTATTTGGAGGAGAATGGTGTCCGCTTCGGTACCGACATCAATGCCTATACCTCCTTTGACCAGACGGTTTATAACCTCTCCAACGTACCTACCCAACGTGAAGGATTGGTAGATTCCTGCCTCTTGATTCTGCACGACTGGAGCGGGTTCATCTCGTTGGAAGGAAAGGAAATTGATGCCGAGCGCAAGGTTATCCATGAAGAATGGCGCACCAAGACAGGGGCGCGGGAACGTATATACGAACAGACACTACCCAAACTCTTCCCCGACGGGAACCGTTATGCCCATCGGATGCCCATCGGACTGATGGAGGTGGTGGACAACTTCCCCCACAAGGCTCTGCGCGACTACTACCACCGTTGGTATCGTCCCGACCTGCAGGCCATCATCGTGGCAGGCGATGTGGATACCGATTGGGTGGAGAAACGCATCCAAACCCTTTGGACAGATATTCCACGGAAAAAGAATGCCCCTGAGCGTCCTTACTTTACCGTGGCGGACAATGCCTCGCCCATCGTGGCCATAGGCACTGACCCTGAACTATCCTCGGGCACGCTGCGCATCAGCTACAAGTACACCCCCCAACCCTCAGAAGCCAACCTCACCTTAGCTGGTCAGAAAGAGAACTTATGCCGACAGATGGTTATCTCCATGCTCTCCTACCGTCTGTATGACCAAGCCACAGCGGGCAACAACCCACAAGGACTCACCCTCCGGTTCTCCGACGGAGACTACTCCTTGGCCATGACCAAGAAAGCCATGTCGGCCCATGCCAATTTCAAAGAGGACAATTGGATGCAGGCCATGTCGGCATTGGTGTTCCAGCTCAAGCGTGCCATGGAACACGGCTTCACCCCGGCCGAATTCGAGCGCGTATGCAACGATTTGCGCCGCTCCATCAGCATTACCGAGGAGAACATCGGCACCGCATTGCCCAACAACACTCTCGTACAGAAGTGTATGGCCCATTTCCTGCACAGCCATCCCCTGCTCTCCCAAGCCGAGGAGATGAAGCTCTACCGCCAGTTGCTACAAGGGCTGACTTTAGCCGACGTAAATGCCCGCTTCAACCAGTTCATCTACAGTCAAGGTGGTGTGGCCATCCTCTTACAAGGACAGGAACGCGAGGGCAACCACTGGCCCACAGAAGCCGAAGTGTTGCAAGCCTATGGTCAGGCGTGGGGACAGAAAACCACCCCCTACCAGATTCCTGAAACAGAGCCTGCACCCGAACTGATGAAGGAAAAGCCGGTGAAAGGAAGCATCGTAAAAGAGGTGGAAGACTCTGAATATGGCACACACGAACTGACCCTCAGCAACGGAGCGCGAGTGATACTGAAACCCACCAAGGCCGCGAACGGCATCCTGCAACTGACGGCCATCAGCCACGGTGGCACCTCATTGATTTCCGATGAAGAGTATAACAACATCAATGCCATCAACACTCTGCCCGGCATGGGCGGACTGGCCCATCTGTCGGGTCGTCAGCTCGGACGCGCTTTAGAGGGTAGTACAGCTTCGTACCAAACCAATGTGGGGACTCTCACCGAAACCTTCACCGGTGGCTGCAAGTGGACGGATGTTGAAGATTTGCTCCAACTGATGTACCTCCGCTTCACCACTGCCCCCCGTCAGGACACGGCCGCCTTCCACCGTTGGCAACAAAGTATGCAGAGCACTGTGCGCCAACGCATGGAAAGCCCCATGACCCACTTTAGCGACACCCTCCGCGCCACCATGTACCAGCCCCATCCTCGTAGTCGGAAGGCATCATTGGCCTTGGCCGACAGCGTTGACTACACCCGCACGCTCACCCTCTTTCAAGAGCGCTTTGCCAATGCGGCCGACTTCACCTTCATCTTTGTGGGAAAGATGGACATCGATTCCCTCCGCCCGCTCCTCTGTGAATACATAGCCTCGCTGCCCGGCAATCCAAAGGAGGGCGAGCAGGCCGACCTCAGTGCTCTGCCCCGCCTGCGTCGCGGACAGCATGTGTGCCACGTTCAGGTGCCGATGGAGAACTCCGTCACCACCGCCATCTACAACATGCTGGCCAAAGAGCGCTACACTGCCAAGAACAACATGGCCTGCGCCATCCTCAGCGAAGTGATGAACAGCCTGTGTACCGGAACCCTGCGCGAGCAGGAGGGCGGCACCTACAACGTCAGCGTCACCTCGCGCATCTCGCGCCAACCGGCAGACGAACTGACCCTTATGTTCAACTTCAACACCAATCCCCAGCAGGCACAGTCCCTGTTGCAAAAAGCCATCAGCCTGCTCCACCAAGTAGCAGACGAAGGTCCTTCAACCGATTTGTTCAACAAAGCCAAGGAGTACCTGCTAAAACAACATGCCTCGTACCGCGGCAGCGACTCTTTCTGGATGGCCGCCCTCACCGAACGTGTGCGTTACGATTCAGACGACATGCTCACCAACGGCGAGACCCTGCAACAGGTCACCCCCAAGGATGTGCAGCGGCTGGCCCGAAAACTCGCCCGCTCGAAGCACACAGTTGAAGTGGTGATGAATCCGTAGGAAAAAAGGAACAACACAAAAAGCCAATCGCAGAATTCAAGAAGTGCGATTGGCTTTTTGTATAATAGAGTAACGTTTCTATTCAAACTGCAATCAATTTCCATAGAAGTACCTATCCATTCTTTATCCCAAGCCTTGGGACAAGTAAATCAAGGCTTGGGATAAGTTATCTTTCGGCACTTTTAGTTGTTTTGAAGGCCATTCGTTATGAATCTTGTGGCTGTTCCCATTTTCTTCGATGTCCGCCTGTGCCTACCGAGAGTGTACAGAGTGTCCGTTTTCGGACAGTGGGTGTTTTCGGGTTTCCGCTATAAATCAACCACTTGCATGTTTGGCACAGGATTTGCACTTTACTATGGCAGGAAACGAAAAAAACTAATAAACGAATATGGACAGAGAAATACCCAAAGAAGAGAGAAGAAAGCGCCTGCGCCGCCAGGTGCTTGTAGGCACAGGCATCGTGGCCGTGGGCTTTGCCGCCGTGATGGGGCTGACCCGTTGGGCACAAAGTGGTGTGCAGCTGGCCGACCTGAAGACGAGCACCGTGGAGCGCGGAACCATCGAAGTGAGTGTGGCAGCCGTGGGACGCGTAGTGCCTGCCGCCGAGGAGCTGATGACTTCGCCCATCACGTCGCGCATTGTGGAGGTCTATTGCAAAGAGGGCGACAGCGTGGCGGCCGGCACCCCCATCCTGCGGCTTGACCTGCAGAGCACCGAGACCAGCTACCGCAAACTGTTGGACGAGGAGCAGATGAAATGCTACCAGCTGGAGCAGCTGCGGCTGAACAACCTGACGCGGCTGAGCGACCTGCAGATGAACATCCGTGTGAGCGAAATGAAGCTGAACCGTCTGGAGGTGGAACTGCGCAACGAGCGCTACCTCGACAGCCTTGGTTCGGGCACCACCGACAAGGTGCGTCAGGCCGAACTGGCCTACAACACAGGCTGCCTGGAGCTGGAGCAACTGCGCCAACAGTACACCAACGAGCAACAGGTGCGCGAGGCCGACCTGAAGGTGAAGAAATTGGAACTGGAAATCTTCCGGAAAAACTTGGCCGAGACACGCCGCACACTGGAGGACGCACAGATACGCGCACCACGGGCGGGCATCCTCACCTATGTAAATAGCCAGATAGGCACACAGGTGTCGCAGGGCAGTCAGGTGGCCACGCTCTCCGACCTCTCGAACTTCAAGCTGGAAGTAGAGATGGCCGATGCCTACGCCGACCGTGTGCGGGTGGGAGCCAAAGCCGTCATCCGCATCGGCACGGACGAACTGGAGGGACGGGTGACGAGCATCACGCCCCTGTCGAAGGATGGCATCATCAGTTTTGTGGTGCATCCGCTCGACCCACGCCACCGCCGCCTGCGCTCGGGACTGAATGCCGACGTGCATGTGGTGGGCAGCGTGAAGGACAACGCCCTGCGCATTGCCAACGGCTCGTACTACCTCGGCAGCGGACAGACGCAGCTCTTCGTGCTCTCTGCCGACGGGAACAGCCTCAGCCGACGCACCGTCCGCTTGGGAGAAAGCAGCCACAGGTATGTAGAAGTCATCGAGGGACTCTCCCCAGGCGAACAGGTGGTGGTGAGCGACATGGCGCGATGGAAAGAGTATGAGGAATTGAAAGTGGAATGATTTTTCTAAAACAACAACGATATGTACAAAATCTATTTAAGACAAGCATGGAACCTGGTGAAGCAGAACAAACTCTTCACCTCCATCTACGTGATTGGCACAGGACTGGCCATCGCACTGACGATGATTCTCTTCATCGTCCACTACATCAAGTTCGTACCCATCTATCCCGAGGAGAATCGGGGGAGGACGCTGGTGATAAGGAGATTGACTCTTCACTACAACACGAATGATGAGAGGTATCAGAACGCTTGCTGTTCTCCTTATCTGGGGAAGTATTTGAAGGAGCAAACCCGGGCAGAGGCGGTAGCGGTATTCCGTCCCAGCACATTTATATCTCCGTCTGAAATTGGCAGACCCGGAGAAACAAACAAAACAAGAGGTGCTGTCAAAGAGGCAAATGCCGACTTTTGGAAACTCTTCACCTTTCGCTTCATCGATGGAAAGCCATTTACCGAAGTGGATGTTGAGTCGAAACAACAGGTGGCGGTGATACAGGAAGAGATGGCCTTACAGTTATTTGACCGCACGGACGTGACAGGCGAACGCATTCTCATTGATGGACGGGAAATGAAGATAGCCGGTGTGGTAGAAAACAGTTCAGTAGCCGCTTCCGACTCATACGCTGCGGCATGGATACCCATCAATGATTATGCCAAACAGGTTAAGAAAGAGAGTCTGATTGGTGGCTATTGGGTTTTTCTGAAAGCGGCCACCGACGCAGGAACAGACTCACTGAAACAAGAGGTCCCCGAAGCCATCCGCCGATTTGATGCCGACCATACCGAAGGCAGACACGAACTGAAAGGTCAACCCGTGGATTATTGGCTCAGCTACTACCAGAATGATGAAGAGGTATCTGTCAAAGAAGTGGTGTCAGATTTGCTTTATTTATTATTGGCTATGCTCTTTATCCCGGCCCTGAACTTGAGTGGCATGATATCGTCTCGCATGGATCAGCGTCAAGTGGAGATTGGGGTGCGCAAGGCATACGGAGCCTCCAACTACTCCATCATCAAGCAGATATTGGGCGAAAATTTAGCACTCTCCGTGGCCGGTGGCATAGCAGGCCTGCTCATTGCTTACCTGATTATCTGCACGTGCAGCCAATGGATTCTGCCCCTGTTTGACAACACCGATCTTTACTCCTTTGCCGAAGTCAGTCCGCGCATCACCCCCGAGATGCTCTTCAGTCCGTGGATTATCGGTTGTGCCTTCGGTGCCTGTCTGTTACTGAATATTATCTCGGCACTCATCCCCACGGTGTGGGCGCTTCGGCACTCGATTATTGAATCGTTGCACAGCAAACAGTAAATCTATCATTCAGTTGAAACTTTAAAACGTTACCCAATTATGATAAAAATGATTATCAAGCAACTGTGGAACCAACGCAGACAGAACGGTTGGATTCTGCTGGAACTGATTATTATCACGTTCTTTCTTTTCACCATATCGAATGAAGTGGTCAGAGCTACGGCGAACTACCTGCTTCCCGATGGCTACGAGAAAGAGACAACAGGAATCATCATGTTGAAAGAGGGGCGCAACTTCAGGTATGCCCGCAAAGAGCGGGAGATACGCGACTCTATCTTCCAGAGCAACTTCCGCCAATTGTTGCCCACCATCAAGAATTGTCCCGAGGTGGAAGCTGTGGCCGTCATACGCGACGACTCCTATCCGGGTGCCGCCTCAGCAAACAACAACGGTTTTGTGAGCGATGACACAGCGAGCATCCGCATCTTAGCCCCCTGGTATCAGACATTTGTCAAGGAAGGGACAACCGACTTCCTGAAGGTCTATGGACTGAATGATGCCCGCACGGGCGAACCGCTACAACTGGCAAAGCCCCGAATCGCCAACAGTACGCAGGGTATCGTGTCGGCAGCCTTTGCCCGCCAACTGTTCGGTCGCATAGAGGTGATAGGAGAAAAAGTCCACTTCGGAAAGAAAATGCCCGAAGGTTCAGGTCTCTGGTTTGAAATTGTCGGAGTATATGAAGGCTACAAGCGTACCGACTTTCAGGTTCCGTCAGCCAGCATATTCATACTCTCAAAGGACAGTCGCGGCAGAAGCACCTCCAACCACATCATCGCTTATCGTTTGAAAAAAGGGGCGGATGAAAAAGCCTTCCGCGAACGGATAATGAACGAAATTGCCCCAAACTTGGAGAATACGCCCACAGCTATCAAACAGATACATAGTTTTGAAGAGACTCTGAAATGGTTCAATGACATGTTGGGCATCAACAACGAACTGCGCTACTCCGCCGTTATGGCCTTCTTCGTACTGCTCTGTGTATTCCTTGGCATGACGGGCACATTCTGGGTACGTTGTCGGGCACGCCGTCAGGAGATAGGACTGATGCGCAGCATCGGAGCTTCGCAAGGCACCATCACCCGCCAGTTTCTCACAGAGGCGTGGATGCTGGTCACCATCGGTTTCCTCATCGCCCAGCCGCTCATCATCCACTACATGCACGAGCAGGATTTGAACGTCGCCGACCCCACCGCCCACTATTGGCAGGACAGCAAAGTGTGGCTCACCCTCGTCACCGACGGACTCATATACCTACTGATGCTGCTGATTGCCCTGCTCGGCACATGGTTACCCGTAAAACAGACGGCCAAAGACCTGCCGGCAGAAGCGCTGAGGGATGAGTAATTTTTTAAGGAGTTAGAGGAGTTAAAGGTGTTAAAGGAGTTAGCGCAGGCTCTGCCTGCTAGCCAATAGTTTTGCTATACAATTGGCTTTAACTCCTAACGAAGTGATAACTCCTAGCGAAGCGATAACTCCTTTAACTCCTGAGAGCAAACAACCAATTATAAACTAACAAAAACCTAAAATAATATGTCAATCATCAAACTTACCGGTATCAACAAGATATACCGCACCAACGAGATAGAAACCCAGGCACTGGAAAACGTAAACCTGGAAGTAAAGAAAGGCGAATTCCTCAGCATCATGGGGCCTTCGGGATGTGGCAAATCCACGCTGCTCAACATCATCGGCCTGCTGGACAAAGCTACAAGCGGCACCATCGAACTGTGTGGCACCGAGGCCATGACACTGAAGGACAAGGAGCTGGCCGAGTTCCGCAACCAGCGGTTGGGATTCATCTTCCAATCGTTCCACTTGGTGAACTCGCTGAACGTCATCGACAACGTGGAGCTGCCCTTGCTCTACCGCAACGTGTCGGCAAGCGAACGCACACGGCTGGCCAAGGAGGTGCTTGAGCGCGTGGGACTGAGTCACCGCATGCGCCACATGCCCATGCAACTGTCCGGCGGACAGTGCCAGCGCGTGGCCATCGCCCGTGCCCTCATCGGTAATCCGGACATCATTCTGGCCGACGAGCCGACGGGTAACCTCGATTCAAAGATGGGTGCCGAAGTGATGGACCTGCTACGCCAACTGAACCGCGAAGACGGCCGCACCATCGTGATGGTGACCCACAACGAGGAACAGGCACGCACCACCTCGCGCACCATCCGTTTCTTCGACGGAAGACAGGTGGAGTGAATGACCCCTGCAGACCCTCCCCCTGCGCCTCCCAAGGGAGGGGAGTGAACACCATCCAACAAGATTGTATCAAAAAACCGACGGTCTCTGTCATTCTGAACGCAGTGAAGAATCTGTAAACACATTCATTTCACTAAATACTTTTATATCTTCACTCGTTCGGGATTAAAAGAGACCGTCAGTAAACTTAGAAAGATGTATGACAACAAGATTTAGAATCATTATCCTGCTCGCCTGCACGGCATTGACAGGAAGGGCGCAAGGAGACCAGTCCCAACCGCGCCCCATCACCCTTGAAGAGGCTATCCTGACGGCACGGACACAAAGCGTTGATGCAGCCGTGGCACTGAATGAGCTGAAGACGGCCTACTGGGAATACCGTACACACCGTGCTGACCTGTTGCCGGAGATGAGCCTGTCGGCCTCGCTGCCCAACTACAACAAGCGCTACAACTCGTATCAGCAGGAGGACGGCTCTTACACCTTCGTGCGCAACAACTACTTGGGCATGAACGGCGCACTGGCCATCAACCAGAAGATTTGGCCTACGGGCGGAACGCTCTCCCTGCAAACGTCGCTCGACTACATGAAACAGCTGACGGGCGACCGCACGGAGCGCTACATGTCGGTGCCCGTGGCACTGCAACTGAGCCAACCCATCTTCGGCGTGAACAGCGTGAAGTGGGACCGCCGCATCGAACCTGTGCGCTATGCTGAGGCCAAGGCTGCCTTCCTCAGCGCCACCGAGGAGGTGACGATGAGCACCATCAACTACTTCTTCAACCTCCTCCTTGCACGCGAGAATGTGAGCATCGCCCGCCAAAACCTCGACAATGCCCGCAAGCTGCACGAGGTGGCCAAGGCCAAACGCCGCATGGGGCAAATAAGCGAGAACGACCTGCTGCAGCTGGAACTGAATGTGCTGAACGCCCAATCGGCCCTCACCGAGAACGAGAGCAGCATGAAGAGCCACATGTTCAAACTCCGCTCCTTCCTCGGATGGAACGAGCAGGAGGAGCTGGAGCCTGTGCTGCCCGACACCATCCCCGGCACACTGCTGGAGTATAGCCAGGTGTTGCAGAAGGCGTTGGAGAACAACTCCTTCGTCCACAACATACGCCGCCGACAGCTTGAGGCCGACTATCAGGTGGCCAAGGCACGGGGCAACCGCCGGCAGATAACCCTCTTCGCACAGGTGGGCTACACGGGCACCGACCGCACGATGGATGGAGCCTACGACCACTTGTTGGACAATCAGGTAGTGGAGGTGGGCTTCAGCATCCCACTTGTCGATTGGGGCAAGCGCCGCGGACAGGTGAAGGTGGCCGAAAGCAACCGCGAGGTGACCGCCAGCCGCCTCCGGCAGGAGAGCATGAACTTCAACCAGAACCTCTTCATCCTCGTGGAGCAGTACAACAACCAGCGCGCCCAACTCGACATTGCCCGCGAGGCCGACCGCATCGCCCAACGCCGCTACCACACCAACGTGGAGACATTTCTCATCGGCCGCATCAGCACCCTCGACCTCAACGACGCGCAAGTGAGCAAGGACGAGGCGCGACAGAAGCACATCACCGAACTGTTCTACTACTGGTACTACTACTACCAGCTCCGCAGCCTCACCCTTTGGGATTTCGACAAGCAGACGGGCATCGATGCCGACTTTGAAGCGATAGTGAAGGGGAGGTGAAAGCATCTTTTCCGGCCATTTGTTTGGAAGTAAACGAAAGATAAGGTATTTTTGCACCATTATGATACTGATAATAGACGATGATCAGAGCATACGCTCGTCGCTGGGCTTCATGCTGAAGCGGGCGGGGCACGAGGTGACGGCCGTGGGCACTCCCAAGGAAGCACTGGAGGTGATAAGGGAGACTGCGCCCCGACTAATGCTGATAGACATGAACTTCTCGCTCGCTACCGACGGGGAGGAGGGGTTGACACTGCTCCGTCAGGTGAAACTCTTCTGCCCGCAAGTGCCAGTTATCCTGATGACAGCGTGGGGAAGCATCCAGCTGGCCGTGAAGGGGATGCAGGCGGGCGCATTCGATTTCGTCACCAAACCGTGGAACAACGTGGCACTGATGCAACGCATCGAAACAGCGCTCGAACTGACCGCCGGAAAGACCTCTGACAATACAACGAATGCGGATGACGGAGAGTTTGACCGCAGCCACATCATCGGGCGCAGCGAGGGACTGCTGAGGGTGCTGGAGGTGGCAAAGCGCATTGCCCACACCAATGCTTCGGTGCTCATCACGGGCGAGAGCGGAACAGGCAAGGAACTGATAGCAGAGGCAATACACCGCAACAGTCCGCGACGGGGAAAGCCCTTCGTAAAGGTGAACTTGGGCGGTATCTCGCAATCGCTGTTCGAGAGTGAAATGTTCGGACACAAGAAAGGAGCCTTCACCGGTGCTGTGAACGACCGGGCAGGACGCTTCGAAATGGCGGACAAGGGCACCATCTTTCTGGACGAAATAGGCGAACTGGACCTGAGTTGCCAAGTGAAGATGCTGCGCGTGCTACAGGAACAGACCTTCGAACGGTTAGGCGAGAGCACACCGCGCAAGACGGACATCCGCGTGGTGAGCGCCACCAATGCCGACCTGCCACAGATGGTGCGCGAGGGAACTTTCCGCGAAGACCTCTTCTACCGTATCAACCTCATAACGGTACACCTGCCTGCCTTGCGCGAACGACGCGATGACATTCCCTTGTTGGTGCGCCACTTCATCGACCAACAATGCCAGCTGAACGGACTGCCACCGGTAAGCGTCACCCCCGAAGCAATGCAGTACCTGCGGACACTGCCCTACCCCGGAAACATACGCGAACTGAAGAATTTGGTGGAGCGCACCCTGTTGGTGAGTGGCAGTGAGGAACTGACGGCTGATGACTTCAAGGCCATGCATTCTCCCGCAGGCCAATCGGAAGTAGTCCAGACAACCACTCCGCCAGCCACCGAAGGGCTGACACTGGACGAAATAGAGAAACAGGCCATCCTGCAAGCTATCAGCCGCTACCGGGGCAACCTCTCGCTCGTAGCCGTGGAACTGGGCATCAGCCGTGGAGCACTCTATCGGAGATTAGAGAAATATGGAATTGAGTTTTAGTAGTGTAGGAGGCAGAAGTAGAGGAGTGTAGACAATACTTCTGCTATAATGAAAGCAAGACTATCGTCTATACTCCTAAGCGAAGTGTCACTCCTACACTCCTATCACTCCTAAAATAAAAACAAAAAATATGTTTTCCTTCAAACGAATGTTTATCCTGTTGGCAACGCTGCTGATTGTCATTGCCCTCCTGCTGGGTCTGCTGTCAGTAGATGAGCGGGGCATACTGTTCTATGTGGCCGAGGCCACGGTGGCCGTCACCTTGGTGGGCCTGTACTACTTCTACCAAAAGGTGGTGAAACCCATCTATATACTGATAGGCGGATTGGACTTGCTGCGCGAACAGGATTTCGGCAGCCGGCTGAAACCCGTGGGACAACGGGAAACGGACCAAATAATCGACACCTTTAACCGCATGTTGGAACAACTGAAGAACGAACGGTTGCGCGTGAGGGAGCAGAACCATTTTCTGGACTTGCTCATCAGCGTGTCGCCCATGGGAGTGGTGTTGCAGGACTTCGACAGTCACATCACCGACATGAACCCGGCCGCCCTGCGCTTCATGGGACTGACATCGGTAGAGGAAATAAAGGGAAAACAATTCAAGGAAATAGAGACACCGCTGTCGGCCGAGATTGCAGCTATCCCACGGGGCGAGACACGCACGGTACGGCTGAGCGATTCGATGGTCTATCGCCTGTCGCACCTGTCGTTCGTCGATCGGGGATTCCCCCATCCGTTCATCCTGATTGAGAGTCTGACCGATGAAGTGATGAAGGCCGAGAAGAAAGCCTACGAGAAAGTCATCCGCATGATAGCCCACGAAGTGAACAACAGCGTGGCCGGCATCACTTCCACCCTCGACTCCGTAAGTCAGGCTTTGGCCGAAATGGATGACACGGCAGAACTGTGCGAAGTGATGGCCGTCTGTGTGGAGCGCTGTTACAGCATGAGCAACTTCATCACCCGCTTTGCCGACGTAGTGAAGATTCCCGAGCCACAACTGCAGGAGGTTGATTTGAACACATTGGTACAGAACAATCTTTGCATCTTGGAGGGACTTTGCCTGCCACAGGGCATCCGACTCAGGCTGCAGCTCTGTCCTGACCCGTTGCCGGTGAAGATTGACACACCGCTCTTTGCACAAGTGCTGCAGAACATCATAAAGAATGCGGTAGAAAGTATCGGGCACAATGAAGGAGAAATCATCCTCACCACCGCGTCGTCGCCCTGCACCGCCATTGAGATAGCCGATAACGGACGGGGCATCAGCCGAGAAACAGAGCAGAAACTCTTCACACCCTTCTTCTCCACCAAGCCCGACGGGCAGGGCATCGGCCTCATCTTCACCCGTGAGGTGTTGCTGAAACACGGTTGCACCTTCTCCCTCCGCACTTGGTCCGACGGCCTGACCCGCTTCCGCATTGAGTGGAAATGAATAAAAAAAAAAAAGATGAGCTACAAGCAAATAGTGTGCAAATGCGACACACTAAACTTGTAGCTCATCACCTATAACTCGTAACTTGTAGCTCGTAGCTCATCACTCGTAACTTAATCAATACGGGAACAGCAACGGAAGTACCAATATCATCACCACTGCCATAATGAGTTGCAGGGGCAGACCCACTTTGACATAGTCCATGAAGGTATATTGTCCGGCAGGCATCACCAGGGCATTGGGAGGTGTGCTGAAAGGTGAGGCAAAACACATGCTGGCAGCTACAGTAACGGCAAACAGGAAAGGATAAGGACTGACACCCACCTGCACGGCCGAAGCCATGGCAATGGGAGCCATAAGGACTGCTGTTGCAGTATTGCTGATAAACATGGTCATCAACGAAGTGGTGAAATAGATACCGGCCAACAGAGCGGTAGGTCCAAAACTACCCAAGCCGCTGACCAGACTGTTGGAAAGGTATTCGCTGACACCCGTCTTCTCCAGAGCGAGTGACATGGGCATCATGGCGGCAATGAGCACGATACTCTCCCAATTGATGGTCTTGTAAGCCGCCTCGACATTACGGAAACAACCGGTGAGCACCATCAGCAGGCCGGCAATCATCACGGCTGTCACAGGAGCTACGGGGATGAAATCGAACATCATCATGGCAATCATACCCACCATGATAAGCGCGGCTAAAGGAGCCTTGTAATCGAGTGTCACCTTGGCGGCTTCAGCCAAAGGTTGTCCCAATACCACCCAGTCTTCGTCTTCATGGCTCAACGTGGCAATATTGGCCCATGTCCCCTGTACCAACAATACGTCACCCGAATGCATACGCACATCCTTCAATCCATGTATCATGTATTCTCCCTTGCGACGGATACCCACCACGTTCATATTGTACTTCTGCCTGAAATTATAGTCTATCAGCGTGGCTCCTATGAGTTTGCTGGAGGGCATGAGCACGATTTCGGCCATACCGATGTCGTAGAAGTCGAGCACACTGCGCCCGCCTTCAGCCGTCAATTGGCTGTCGTCCATCAGTTCCAACTGATAGTCGGAGGCAAAGTGAGCCGCCTTTTCGCGTGCCCCCATCAGGTAAAGGATGTCATCGGCCTCCAAGGGGGTGGATGGGTCGGCCAGACTTTGTGTCACGCTCTTCATCAGTTTACGGTGTCTGCTCTGACTCTCACGACGTATTTCAAAGATGGTCACTCCGTAGCGGCGATGTACATCCAGTTCGGCAGCCGTCTTCCCCACCAAGGGAGAACCGGCCTTCACCTGCAAACGGCTCAAATTCGAGGCCAACTGGTATTCGTCCACCAACTCGCCCAACGACTTGCTCTTGCGCCCCCGTTTCCCCTTGTCCTTCTTCTCTGAAAGGAACCATTTGGTGAGCGGCAACAGCACCAACATGCCCACAGCAATGCAAACCAATCCCACGGGTGTGAAGGAGAAGAACTTCAACGGCTCGTATCCGGCAGAAGTCAGGGACTCCTGTATCACCAAGTTCGGCGGTGTACCGATAAGGGTCATCATGCCCCCCATACTACTGGCAAAGGCCAAGGGCATCAACAGACGACGCACATTGGCACCGGCTCCGGCAGCCATACTCACCACGATGGGAAGCATCAGAGCCACCGTACCCGTATTGCTCACAAAACCGCCTATGGCAGATGTTCCCAATACTACCAGGATAAACAAGCGGAGCTCACTCTTTCCGGCTAACTTCAGCAGACTTCCTCCAATAATCTTGGCCAATCCGGTCTGAAAGATGGCACCACCTACGACAAACAGCCCCACCATCATAATGACCGTGGAGTTGGAGAAGCCCGACAGCGCCTCAGCCGGAGTCAATATATCAAATACTAAAAGTAGCACCAAGGCAATCAGTGCTACAATGTCTGAGCGGAGTTTTCCGCTCACAAAACCTATCACGGATAGGGCAAGGATAATTAGGGTCGTTAACACAGTTACTTGTTTTTTAGAAGGAGTTAAAGGCCGATAACTTCCTTTAACTCCTCTAACTCCTTAGTTTTTATTCTTCATACATCTTATCAATCACCTCAGCATAGTTTTTGTTCAATGCCGGGCGCTTTATTTTCAGCGTATTGGTCAGTTCGCCACGTGCCATGCTGAAAGGTTCGGGCAGAAGGGTAAAGCGTTTCACCTGCTCGTAATGGGCAAACTGCTGCTGTAATGTATCAATGCGCTCCTTCATCATGCCGACGATTTGGGGATGTTGCAACAGTTCTTCCAACGAGGTATAGCTGATACCTTTCTCTTCGGCATACTGTTTCAACAGGTCATATTGCGGAATGATGAGAGCCGAAACAAACTTACGTTGGTCGGCAATGATGGCAATCTGATCGATGTACCTATCTACAGACAGTTTCGTTTCCAATGCCTGCGGTGAGACATATTTGCCGTTCGAGGTCTTGAAGAGATCCTTAATACGTTCCGTCAAGAAGAGTTGGTTGTTCTTGATGTATCCGGCATCGCCCGTGTGGAACCATCCCTCCTTATCGATAGCCTCAGCTGTCGCCTCGGCTTTCTTGTAATAACCTTTGGTGATGGTCTTTCCGCGGAGCAGGATTTCGTTGTTCTCACCAATCTTCACCTGTACATCGGGCATGATAGTTCCCACAGAGCCTATCTCAAAACCTGGATTGACGAAGCATGACACTGTGGCGCACGACTCGGTAAGTCCGTACCCTACAATCATATTGATACCCACGGCATGTACGAACTCACAGATTTCGTCGGGCACAGCAGCACCGGCCACAGGGAAGAAGTTTCCGTTCTCGATACCAATGGTCTTCTTCAGCAGGGCATAGATGGTCTTCTCATAGAATTTGTACTTCAGATGGAGCATCAGCGGCGGACGCTTGCCCAAACGCACATAGTCGAGGTTGTGAGTCTTTCCCACACGGATAGCATCCAGCATCAGGCTCTTCTTGATACCCTTCTCGGAAGCTATCTTTTCGTTCACTCCTGCATAGACTTTCTCCCAGAAGCGGGGCACACTGCACATCAGCGTCGGGCGCACCTCCTTGATGGTCGAAGCTATCTCCGCAGGTTTCAGGTTGAGACACACCACCACACCCTTATGCAGGCAGTAGTAAGTCCATGCACGCTCGAACACGTGGGTCAGTGGCAGGAAGCACATCGACACATCCTTGTCCGTCATCTCCGTCAGGCGGATATCGTGGATGCGGATAATCTCTTCATAGGTCGAGTGGTGAAGCAGCACACCCTTCGGTTCCCCCGTAGTACCACTGGTATAGAGGATATTGGCCAAGTCGTCCATCGAAGCCCGGCCTGTCCGCTCGGCCACCACTGCTGCATGGGGCAATCCCTCGCCCATCTGCAGGAACTCGTCGAAATAGATGCTGGTCGTGTCGCGTTCGTGCTTCTGTATCTTGCGGTCAAAGAGAATCAGTTTTTCCAGTGACGGACAGATGCCAAGCACACTGAAAGCTGTATCGTACTGATACTGCTCGCCAACAAAGAGGAAACGGATTTGTGCATCATCAACAATGTACTGCACCTGAGCTGCCGAACTGGTGGCATAAAGGGGGATAGAGACAGCCCGATTGGCATGTCCGGCAAAGTCTGTATAAAGACATTCAGGCTTGTTTTGCGAGAATATTCCAATATTTTCCTCTTCCTTCACCCCCAACTCTACCATCGCATTGCTGGCCTTGTGTACAGTGTTGCTCACCTCGCGCCATGCTACCGGCACCCACTGGTTGGTATCGTAATCCCTGTATCTCAGGGCTTCACGACTCTCGTACTTGTCTGCCTGCTTGTGAACCAAGACGGCAAAATGATGATTTCCCATAGTCTTTCTTTATATTTGGTGCAAAGATACAGTTTTATTTGCAACTATGTGGCAGGTATCCCACTTTATTTGTCCTTGGAAGGCGATTTTGTCTTTCCCACTTGCACAGTTGGCCGAAAAGCAGTACTTTTGCAGTTACGTTCAACACAACAGACTATGGAAGAACATATCTTGTCCGAGGCTGTCGGACTCCTGAAACAACTTATCACCATCCCCTCCATCAGCCGCGAGGAAGAGACTGCAGCTGATGCTCTCCAGAATTTTATCGAAGGAGCAGGTATCATGACCTATCGTTCGGGCAACAATGTTTGGTGTCTCAGCCCGGGTTTCGACCCCAAGCGCCCTACCCTATTGTTGAATTCCCACATCGATACGGTAAAGCCCGTAGCAGGATGGAAACACCATCCACACACCCCTATCATCGAGGAGGGCCGTCTATACGGTCTGGGCAGCAATGATGCCGGAGCCAGTGTTGTCAGCCTTTTGCAGGTGTTCCGCCAGCTATGCCTCTCTCCCCAGTCTTATAATATCATTTATTTGGCATCATGCGAAGAGGAGGTATCTGGAAAAAATGGGATAGAAAGTGTTCTCCCCATGCTTCCACCCATCACAGTGGCTATAGTGGGCGAACCCACAGAAATGCAACCGGCTATTGCGGAGAAAGGACTGATGGTGCTGGATGTCACAGCTTACGGACGTGCCGGACATGCAGCCCGCGAAGAGGGGGATAATGCCATTTATAAGGTATTGGAAGATATCGCCTGGTTCCGCGACTATCGGTTCGAGCGGGTGTCGCCCCTATTGGGACCTGTCAAGATGAGTGTCACTCAGGTGAATGCAGGCACGCAGCACAATGTCGTACCAGACCGTTGCACTTTCGTGGTAGATATCCGCAGCAACGAGTTGTATGGTAATGAGGAACTGTATAAAGAGATTGGCAAACATATCCGGTGCGAGGCCAAAGCACGTTCATTCCGTCTTAACTCATCCCATATCAGCCCCGACCATCCGTTAGTGAAGCGGGCTACAGCTATGGGACTGAAGCCCTTCGGTTCTCCTACATTGTCCGATCAGGCTCTCATGCCCTTCCCGTCACTGAAGATGGGACCCGGTAAGAGTAGCCGTTCCCACACAGCCGACGAATACATTCTCATCGACGAGATAGAAGAAGCCATAAAGATTTACGTGGAATTGCTCGATGGAATTTCATTGGGATAATGATTTTCCACTTGTTGTTTCAGGACGCAGAGACGAGGAGATACGGAGTTCTTTACGATTTTAGTGACTCACGAATAGTGACCGGTGATGAGCTACAAGCTACGAGTGACTAATGAATAGTGACTAAAACCATGCGGTTCCTCCGCTCACCCACATTTGTCATCCTGAGCGAAGTGCAACGTAACGAAGGATTTCCTGTACATCCAAGCGTTCTACCGTATATCAAAGAGGCCGTTCGTCGGTCTAAGGTACTCGAGATCCTTCACTTCACAAGTTCCGTTCAGGATGACAGAAAAATGTCCCGTACCGCATGGCATCCCCTCCCTATAGGGGGGCTTCCGCTAACCGCTAACCGTTAAACGCCAAAGGCCAAAGGCCATCTCGCTCACCGCTCATCCGCTCACCGCTCACCGTTAAGGCGAAGCCTCCCTTCACCTTTTCCCCTTCACCCTTAATTCTCATCTTCCCAACCAAGTTTCCGGATTCAGCTTAGTTGTCTCCTTACGAAGCTGGAAATGCAGCACCGTATTTCCCGTTCCATCAGCGGAGATACCGCCGATAGGATCATGCGTTTTCAGTTTCTGCCCCTGTTTGACAGACACAGAAGAGAGGTTACAATATACCGAGATATAATTACCATGACGCACCAATACACCGGTCGTTCCAGCAAACTGGAATACAGCAGAAACCTCCCCATCGAATATGGCACGCGCCTTAGCACCCTTCTGTCCTTTGATATCAATACCTTTGTTGTCCAGTTTCACATTCTTCAACCCCTCCACCGCATACTGACCGAAACGGCTCACAATGGCATAAGGTCCGGTGATAGGCATAGGCAGTTTGCCTCGGTTTTTCTCAAACACGCTGGACAATTGGCGATCCCCATGATACTCTTCCATCATAGCCACCTCCTTGCCCGTGTTTTTCACACTGGCATCACTTTTGGACGGTTCAGTCTTTTTGGACGTTTTCTTGGCAGCGGCCTTACGTTTCCGTTCCTCCTCTGCTGCCCGCTTCTTGGCAGCGGCAATCTCCTGCTCTATCAGTTTGTCTATCTGTGCATTCAGCCGTTGCGACTGTTGGCGCTGTTTTTTCAGTTCAGCCTGCAAGTTTCGTTGCCGTTTCTGCAGTTTGCTCACCAATGCCCGTTGCTGTTTCTCTTGCGCCTCTATCGTGACACGTTCCTGCTCACGCTGGGCCAATAAAGAATCTTTTTCACTTTTCACCACCAACAGCTCTTTCTGCTTGGCCTCCACCTGTTGCTGTTTGTCCTTAATCTGTTGTCCCTGTACCCGTTGGAAGTTGGCATATTCTGTCACATATCGCAGACGGCGATACATCTGGTTCAAATCTTCTGCAGAGAAGATAAACATCAATTTTTCCTCAATAGTCCTGTTCTTCCTCAGATAACGTACCGACGAGGCATACTTTTGCTGCTTCTCTTTCAGTTCGCCCTGCAATTTTTTCATCTCTTTCCCCAGTTGGGAAATATCAGCATCCAACACCGCCATATCCTTCTCGATAGCGGCAATAAACTTACGCCGTTCCTCCAATCTGCTATTTATCAGCGTCAGGTCACTCAGCTGGCTCTTTACATCCTTATTGGTAGAGAGCAACAGCGATTCCGACTGTTTGATCTGTTCCTGCAGTTCTCCCCGTTGATTCTTCAGAGCTTCAATTTTTTTGTTGGTCTGAGCAGCAACGAAGGAGCAAAGCAATATCCCTGTCAGCAATAGTATTATCCGGTGTCTTATCATTGTTGGGTCAATATTTTCAGTATATCATCAGCTTCCATACGCTGGTATTTGCGCGGAATGGACAGCGGTTGGAGCTCTGTCTCTGCCGATAAGCGTGAGAAGTGGAACTCTGCTTCCAAAGGCACCTTGCCCCCTTGCAGATTCATCTTCATACGCGTAGGGAATTTCCGACGTGCCACAGCCTCGAACTCATCATACCCCCACGCCATCCGATAGTTACGTCCACCTTTTTTAGTTATATTGGTCTCCTGTAACCGTCCATCAGCCAAAGCGGTCAGAAAGGTATATACCAATCCTCCTTTCCCTTCGGCAGAGAGGTGAACCTGAGTTTCATCACGAAGCCATCCAAAGCGTCCGGCATCTTTCTCTCCCACCTGTTTCACACCAGGAAGGAACAGTTCGTTCCAAAACAGAGCCTGTAGTGTATAGAAGTCTATGTCACTGTCCCGAAAAAAAGCCAATTCCGTATAAGGAATCTCCACATACCGACGCCCCAAGCGGTCCAACACCAACATCCGTTCGGGAGTCAGCTCTATACGGGCAGCCTCCACAATACCAATAGCCACCAATGATAGCTGGATAGCCTCATCCTTTTTCATTTTGATAGAGCCACCCACTCCAATCTCCTCGCCACCAATTTTGGCTATCAACCGCATCTTGGCACTCAAGGCATCCAATCCGACAGAGTGTTCCACCACCTCGTGCAAAAAGGCACTCTCCGACAGGTTCTCCATCCCTCCCGTCGAAACATTCCTTGTCGTCCTACACGAAGCCAACAGCAACAGTCCCACGACCATCGCCAGCATCCATCGCCTGATATGTATATATTCTCTCTTCATCATTCTCTCCTATTCGACCTCCCTTCACCTTTCACCCTTTATTTCGTTCAACGGCCGAAGGCCACTCGCTCATCCGCTCACCGGCCACCCGCTCACCGCTCACCGTTCACCGGCCACCCGCTCACCGTTAAAAACTCATCCTTCCCGTTCTCACCTTCTCATCTATAGTCTTCGAGTCATGTTCCATCCCCGCTGCCTTCTTCCAGAATTCCAGTGCACGTTCCTTTTCTCCCAACATGAAGTAGATATCCCCACAGTGCTCCACAATGACAGCACTCTGGTCTCCCCCATTCTTCATCGCTTCATCGATATAGATGCGCGCCTCGGTATATCGTCCTTTCTCAAAAAGTATCCAGGCATAAGTGTCCAGGTAGGTATCATTATTAGGTTCTGCCTTGATGGCCTTATAGCTCATCTCCTCGGCCTTGTCCAGATTCTTGCGTTCTTGCGACAGGAAGTAGGCATAATTGTTCAGCACCCCCACATTATCTGGATTATAGACCAAGGCTGAATCATAAGCCTCATAAGCCAGATTATCCCGCCCGGCCTCATGCTCCAAGTCTCCTATGAAGGTATAGAAGTCCGACACCAATTTCTTGTCGCTCTCGGGTGTCACCTGTTTGACTCCCTTCCTGAGCACCTCCAATGCATCAGCCTTTCTGTCCACACGGAAATAGCTTATTCCCAAGTAGTAGTAGAAGCTCATCTCCTCTGGATTATACTGTATGGCCGGTTCACAGATACGCACGGCCTCAGTATAGTCATCCTTCCGCACAGCTTCCATCAGCAAGGTATATCGGGCCGCTATATTGTCGGGCTCTATACTCAGGATTTTTTCCAGCACAGGCACCTTCTTCTCCTCCGGCATCTTCTTATGCTCCATATAGCCGAGATACAGCACATGCGTGGTTATATCATCCTGTGTCCGCTCCATCAGGGTATCAAAGAGTTGCAGGATACGCACACTGTCACGCCCCTTCCGCTCACTCTCCATCACAATGCGGCGCATCACCTCGGCCTGTCCTTGTGAGCCCAGACGGGGATTCAACACCAGCTCCTCCTGCTGTTGCAAGAAGAGGGAATCCATACCTTGCCGTTCATAATACGAAGCCATCGAAATCTGCCCCATAGGATTACCCGGATCCTCCTCCAACACCTGCTGGTATATCTTCAAGGCCTCATCCGTACGGTCGTAATCCATATAGCTGTCCCCCAACATCACACGGTAGCGCACATCGTTGGGATACTCCTTGGCCAGACTCTCTATCTCACTGAAAGCTTTCTCCTTGTCTCCCATCTGGTGATAGATACGGTATTTCTCCATGCTGAGCTGTTCGCTCTTCCCCTCTTTCTGCTCCAGACGGTCCAACGTTGCTATCAGGTTCACATAGTCCTTTTCCTGGTTATACAGATCCATCAGCACCATCAGTATCTCACTGCGTTTAGGGAACTGCCGGCTCATATCCTCATAGACAGCTATGGCCTTCTTGTTCTCCTTCTGCTCCCGATAGAGAGCGCCCAATGTCTGACGGTACCAGAAATTGTCAGGCTGCAATGCCACTGCCTGTTCCAACAATTCCTGCGTACGCCCCATCTGTCCCAAATAGGCACAATATTGCGCCAGTTCGTACATCGCTGCAGCCGACTCCGGATGGATACTCAGACAGTGTTCATACAGCGCCATGGCATCAGTATGTTCCCCCATCTCCCGTTGGCGCGTAGCCTCCAAGAAATAGTAATCGTGCCGGCGCACCTCCTCGTCACTCAACGACAAGGACTCTCGCGATTGTGCCACCTTACGGGTAGCACACGATGACACCATCATCAGCGGCAAAGCCGCCAGCATATATAGAATTATTCGTCTTATCATCTTCTTTTTATTTAAGGATTACGGGTAAAGGGAGGCTTCGCCTTAACGGTGAGCGGTGAGCGGAAACTCCGCATGGTACTAGTCACTCGTAGCTTGTAGCTAGTCACTTTCTAAACGGTTAACGGAGAGCGGAAACTCCGCATGGTACTAGTCACTCGTAGCTTGTAGCTCTTCACTCGTAGCTAAAGCCCCCTTATCTCGCTCACCGCTTCCCGCTCACCGTTAAAGGCGCAAAGCGCCCATCACACTCCACTATGCCCGAATCCTCCGGCGCCGCGTTCCGTATCATCCAAAACCTCTACGGTCTCCCACTCCACCTGTTCGTGACGGGCAATGACCATTTGGGCTATACGCTCCCCATCTTCGATGACAAACTCCTCGGCCGAAAGGTTCACCAAGATTACACACACCTCGCCACGGTAGTCAGCATCCACCGTTCCCGGCGAGTTCAACACCGTGATTCCCTTCTTGATGGCCAGTCCGCTACGGGGACGTACTTGTGCCTCATACCCCACAGGCAAAGCCATGAAAAGGCCCGTCGGCACCAAGCAACGCTGCAAGGGTTTCAACACTATCGGCTCATCGATATTGGCACGCAGGTCCATACCGGCCGATGCTATCGTTGCATAGCTGGGCAACGCATGTTTGGACTTATTGATAATCTGTACTTTCATATCATTCCAGTTAAGTTTCACAAGTTCAATGGCCTACCCCATTTCCACTTGCGAAATAGATTTACTTTCTCTTGTGAGCGCAAAAATAGATAAATTTGCCCAAACTACCACATATTTTCATTACTTTTGCATCCATGAACTGGCAACGACTTATATCCAACAAGCGATTGGGCATGGAGGAATACCACTCCACCCACAAGGACGACCGCACTGAATTTCAGCGCGACTACGACCGTCTGATATTCTCGGCACCCTTCCGCCGACTGCAGAACAAGACACAGGTTTTCCCTCTTCCGGGAAGCATTTTCGTACACAACCGGCTCACCCACAGCCTCGAAGTCTCATGCGTGGGACGTTCCTTAGGCGACAATGTGGCCAAAGAACTTATCCGCCGTCATCCGGAGCTGGCAGGCACCCATGTCGAGGAGATTGGCTCTATCGTATCAACAGCCTGTCTGGCTCACGATTTGGGCAATCCTCCCTTCGGACATTCGGGCGAGCAGGCCATCAGCACCTATTTCTCCGAAGGGAACGGACGCCACCTGCGCGAACAACTCTCCGAAGCGGAGTGGAACGATATCATCCATTTCGAAGGGAATGCCAATGCTTTCCGACTCCTCACCCATCAGTTTTGCGGACGCCGCCGGGGCGGGTTCGTCATGACCTACTCCACCTTGGCCAGCATCGTCAAGTACCCCTTCTCCTCTTCCTTGGCAGGCAACAAATCCAAATTCGGATTCTTCCTCAGCGAAGAGGCCGATTACGTACGCATAGCGACCGAATTGGGGCTGCGCCGCCTGAGTGCCGAGGGCGAACCGCTGCGCTATGCCCGCCATCCGTTAGTCTATCTGGTCGAGGCGGCAGATGACATCTGCTACCAGCTCATGGATATCGAAGATGCCCACAAACTGAAGTTGCTCACCACCGACGAGACCAAACAGCTCTTCCTGAATTTCCTCACCGAAGAGCGCCGGCAGCGTGCCCTCAAGGTCTTCGAGGCCGTCAGCGACACCAACGAACAGATTGCCTACCTGCGTTCCACCATTGTCGGCTGCCTCATCGGCGAGTGCGTCCGGGTCTTTATGGAACATGAGGACGAATTGCTGGCCGGCACCTTCGAAGGGACACTTATCAAACGTATGTCACCCACCCTCAGCGAAGCATACCAGACCTGTTCCCATACAGCCGTACAACGTATCTACCGCTCCCGCGATGTGGTGGACATCGAACTGGCCGGATATCGTGTCATCAGCACCCTCATCGACCTTATGATAGAAGCTGTCACACACCCCGAGAAGGCCTATTCGCGCCTGCTCATCGACCGTGTATCCAGCCAATACCACATGGATGCCCCCACCCTCTACGGACGCATACAGGCCGTCCTCGACTACATCTCCGGCATGACAGACATCTTTGCCCTCGACCTCTACCGCAAGATCAACGGCGGCCACCTCCCGGAGGTATGAGATATAAAGGGGGAAGGGAAGGCTTCGCCTTTAACGGTGAGCGACCTTTAACGGTGAGCGGTGAGCGGATGAGCGGTTAGCGAAATAAGAGGGCTAAGGATTTTAAGGACTCTAAGGACTTTAAGAACTTTAAGGCCCCTAAAGGGACATTAGGTTCGCCGCTCACCGCTCACCCTTAAAGCGCGCAGCCTCCCTTCCCCCATCACCCTTTATAACAAAAAAGGCGGCACCGTGTGGTGCCGCCTTTCCTTTTCATTTTCTTTCCCTCTCCCTTACAGCACATGGCTGTGAGGCAGGGGAGTGGGGTTACCAACTCTGGTTACTGATGTAACTCATTCCATTGATACGGGTTGTCAATGTGGTTGACAATGTGTTTACTGCATCTTCGAATGACATGGCTTCGTCACCACAGTAGCCACAACTGAATGTTTGTCCGAAGAATGAAGAACCAATCTTATACCATGAGCTACGTTTCGGACTGTTCTTGCTGTCTAATGGCCACATTTGAGCATTCAGAGCCTCAGATTTGATCAGTTCAGGAGTACGCATGCTTGGGATACTGCTTGCATATCCTTGCAGAGCTCCCTTCACGCTGTTCCAGCGTTGGGCAGCCATACTCTTGAAGGTCGCATCCTTAGTCAGCAACGTGTACCACATGTAAGGCGCATCATTTGTATTGACAGAGGTCGGATAGCTGTTTGATTTACTTGTTGCTTTTGCCTCTTTCAACATGGATGTCGTGTAGCTGAATCCTTCCTCAGAGTAGCTGGTACTTGTGGGCAGTGTGTTCCAGTCGAAGTCCCAAACGGGGCCGGCATAGAGCTTGCCTTCGTTGATGTACATATATACACTCTTCGGGTGCTTGGTCTCACTGTTCATCATCAATTCCTGAATGAGCCAATAGTCGATGACAGACATCAGGTCGAGAGTCTCGTAAGCGGCATCATAATTGCCTGCAGACAGGTTCTCTTCCACGCCACGTACAAGTCCGCTGGCATAAGTCAGCATATCATCATTACCATCGTCCTTGAACAAGAAGGGGATATACATCTTGGTCAGGAACTTCCATGTCTCGTCATAGCCATCGTCGCACTCCAACAGGTAGCCATAATCTGTGGCTACACCGGTGTATTCGTCGTCCTTATCGTATGGCTCGTTGATATCCAATCGGTTGCCATCAATCTTGATTTGCTCACAGAGGTAGTAAGTACCTACGTGTACACCGTTATATACCAATTCGACAAATTGTCCTGAGGGGTTCCATGCCATACCTTCCCAAGATGTGCCATCAGACAGAGTTGTCGGGGCATTCTTAAGCACCTCTGCCAGTCCGAAGGCCACTTCGTTACGCATCAGTGTACGGTCCTTCCAGTTGGCAAGGAGCACCCAGCGCTTGTGGGCAGGCATATCCAACACACCACTCTTGCTGTCCAATTTCACAGCAAACGGTTTCTTGGGCATGTGTTGTGTCACATTACCACGCACACGGGTAGAGGCCATGATAGGTTCTTCTACAATGTTGCCTTTCTTGTCTTTTACTGCAGATGTTCCGTCAGGATTATAGACCATGAAGTTGTCGCTACCGTCTTCTGCCATTTCCCAGTCACTATCCTTTGGTTGCCACTCTGTACCAGTAGCTTTGTACCATACGTCGCTTCCACCCTTGTAATCGCTATTGGTTTCTGTTGAAGTGGTTCCACTTTTTTGGTTGATAACCACTACGGGCAAACCGGTATTGGTCAGTTCAATGTTATACCAAACCACCGCATTGGCACTGTTTATCACACCAAGGACTTTTGTTTGGGTGAAATCTATAGTGTCCTTACCGCTTTCAATCTCTTGTCCATCCTCAAGTATCAGACGTGTTCCTTCTGGAATTTCGAAAGTGGGCACCAGACGACGGTTGTTCAGATAAGGCAGATAGAGACTTATCTTGCCTGTCTCAGGATCAATGGTACATTCCTTTTCGGTGATGTCTTTCGTATTGGGAGTATTGCCACTCATAGTGAACTCACGCGCCAAGATTTTACCAGTATTATTAGCTACAGTGAACTTCATGCTGTTCAGTACTGGAGTGACGGCCGGTTCAGCGGGGACTTCAGAAACTACCAAATCGCTGAAGTCTTTCAGAGCCAACTGGAAGGTGTAGAGATCATTCGGGACGAAGCTGACATTGAACGTTCTGGTGAACGAGGCAATGTGTGTATTTGTCCGGATGGTGAATGTCACTTTATCACCCTTGACCAAGTGGGGGAGGGTTGTCATATAGGCAGTTTGCCATACGCCATTGCCCAACTCGGGATAACCTCCGTAATTGACGGTGATGCTGTCATTGCCCTCTTTGAAAGTCCCCGGAGTGATAGTTTGTGTCTGTAGATTGATAGTGAAATCACCGGCCATTTGGCGTTTGTTGCTCACCTTCATGGATACAGATTGCAATTTGGAACCTTCGAGGACTGTTCCAGTGGCATTGATGGAGAACTTCAGGATGGATACCAGACGCTTGAAAGTGAAGGTGCTGCTGAACCAACTGCGGCTGTCCAGTGTTCCGGCACGATAATCACCCACGATGTCTTTGTACGTCTGATTGAAGTCCTGAGTCGCAGGCATGTTACCCTTCACAGCAGTTTGGCTTACACCATTATTGTTGCTGCCATAGGGATAGTAGGCATACTTGGGAGTGCCTAACATCAGCCCGCTGAATGATACTGAAGCGGCATTGCTGCTGTTAGTACTGGTGAATTTAGTGTTCTTGCTATAACTGCTATAGACACCGATGACCTCTTTAGGACGCCACAAAGTACCAACTCCGCTTTCGTATGAGTCATTTTCATCAATGTACGTGCGAGTTCCCATGATGTCTCCTTCAAACACAGAAATAGCAGAACCTGGGGCTTCGATGTCGGCCTCAAACTCTGCTTGCAAAGGAACTTCGTCCACTAATTCGTCTTCCACACACGCTGCCATGGATAACATGGCCATACCGTAAAGCACATTCTTTAATGTTTTTGCTTTCATAAAATATAGATTTAGTTAAAAGGGGCAAAAGCCCCTTACACAACATTGTCCGGAATTTTCTGTTATTACCAAGGATTGGTAGAACCACCTCCTGTTCCGTCTCCACCACCTGTGATGGGAGGAGCAACGACACCTTCATTGAACGTATTGTTACCAATAATCATCATGGGAAGATAATATGAACCTCCACCGTCTTCAGTTGACGGTTCTTTGGTCACATAGTCCATCAATACCACTCCTGTAGGGCCGGTCAACGGAGTATTGAGCACAAACTCATAGAACTCCTTGTTGATTCGGGTGGCAAGACCTTTGATATTGCCACCAGTTCCACCATAGGTCGAGCCTGATGAAGGAGTGATACTTGTCTCTGGTTCACTTTCTCCAAAATATCCGCACAACGAATTAATAAAAGTATAGCTGGGATAACTTCCGCTAATTGCCATTTTGAAAGTCGTTTTGGCATTGGATAATTTCTCTTGATAGGATTCAAACCATTGTACGTTATCATGTGTCCAAGAACTATGCCATATAGGCGTTTCTATCACTCGTGCCCATTCTTGATACCAACAGTCATATCCTGTATTTGTGGTATAGTTGAATTTTAAACGATTAGGGTCTGTTTGTTCAGGCATCTTATCCTTTTCAGCTCGATAAATAATAGCAGTTTTTCTAGTGTCAGAGAGAATGCTTGAGCGTCCTATAGAGATTGGAGATGTCATAGTCGTATATGAATACTCGCCATTAGCATTTGTGGTTGTAAATATAGGGCTGTTCTCCGTATTCATAAATTGCTCAATATAATCGCTTTTACCATTGCTCATATTGGATACTAAAATTGAATCATTAACATCAGAATTTTTCCGAGATGTAATTTTCATAGTATATCCACGTGCTCCCCACTTGTCCTTACCAGATCCACAACCATTAATAGCAAGAACTTTTTTGGCATTGTCTCCTGTAAGATTCGCAACCACATCATTGTTCCAAACTGTCTCTGCATCTTGGTCCTTTTGCGTAGGACGTACCACAATCATCAGTTTGCCTCGTGCACCAGTGCTGGGGCCATGGTCATTATTCAACTCGCCGTTTTCATCATAGTCAGTTGCTGAATATTCTCCCAATTGAAGTCCGGGAGTATATAATACCAGTTTGGTTGAATCTAATGTATTTATGTAAGCCATAAACTTAGTCATGTAACTGTTTACGTTTCTAGAGTCTCCGCTCCATCCTCCCTTATCCTGATAGAGGAATATAGCCATAGCAGTTTCCATTGGATTATCTTTTAATTTTGCCAAAAGACTGTCGACTACTGAGCTAACGACTAAATTATTGCTTTCCAATGTTATATTTTGATTATTGCAGAGTAAGACCTCGTTAGCAAAATCAGAGCTTGTTTGTGATGTCACAATCTCATATGCCCGAATACCCAAATTCCATTGTTCGTCGAATGTCAGTGTTTGCGACTTATAATAGGCACTTTCCGTTGAACCATACGAAAAAGACCCTCCTGTTCCAGGTAAAGAAATGCCGCTCATCTCAGTGGTGTTAGGCAATTGCTCCATCCAATTTTCATAGGTCAAGTTGGAAGAAGGAGCTGCAGTGGTGTACACCGGCAATCGGAGATTGTTGATGATATTCTTCTTGCGTGCTTTGATTTCCAAATTCTGACTGATTGTCTTATCCTTGAACTTTGTACCCGTGATATCTGCGAATCCGATAGTCAGACTGGTGATGTCAGTCGTAGGATTCAGGAATACAGTGAAAGTCAGGCTTTCGCCAGGTTTCAATGTGATAGGCTTGTTATCAAAGAAAGTCCTTATTTTCACTTCACCGGATGTCGTACCCTTGGTTATATTATTGTCAGGGAAGGCTGACTGCCCATTCCATGATGACAGACTGGCAGTAAATTCTCCGGCAATGTCTGTACCCATTACACGAACTGCACCTATTGTGAGGTTCTGCATAGTGGCATTTGTTCCTTCTTCCTCTTCGGTAGGCAGACTTAATTCTATCTCTACTGCTGTTGCAATGGGGAAGAATGTCAGATTCACTCCTTTTTCTGTACCATTGACAATGGTATAAGCTTCATTCCTATTGGTAACAGTCTTTGCTGCCATATAGGCAAAACGCATGTCAGGAGCGGCTGTGTAATGATTCAACCCATTTACAGGAGCATTGGTGATGGTTGTTCTTTGTTCTCCATGGATATAACCTTTGACAATGGCATTACCCATAGCAATCTTACCTTGCGCGACATAATCTGGAATATTAGTCATGCCTTCGTCCTCTTCTGTAAACATGGATGCAGATGGATACATGGCATAGAAGGTATGAGAACCCTGAGCATCACTTCCACTTCCCCATTGGAGTGAAGATTCAACACCTTGAAGGTTCTCAAGGTATGCTTCGTCTATCTGATCCGGAGTCGTATTGTCATTGTCATCAGCTTTGCTGGCATCTTTCACTACGTAATGAGCGTTAGGACCATTTCCGGCTTCATTGCAGTAAATCTCTATTTTGTCTGTTCCGTCCACCCAGTCAATTCTGTCATATGTCACACCATCCACGGTATAAGTGTCACCATATACGGTTCGTGTCCCTGGATTCGCATTTTCAAACCCGGCACGTGCACCGAAGACAATCGTTTCTCCCACTTCTGCAGGGCGAGTTATGTTCTTTACAATCTCCTCGTCCTCACATCCTGTGATAGCCAGCATAACTGTGGCTAAGGCAAAATACTTATATATTTTCATCTGTCTTCTCCTTATTATATTGTTATTGTGCGTCAGTCCAACCATTGGAAGCCCAATCGTCACCTATTGAATTGAATCCTTTCGTATCAGAATCCATCTCTACTCTCTCATGTCCTCTTGTCTCAACAGCGCCTCCCGGGTCTTTAACGATTGACCCGCAGAAGTTCATTTGTTGTCTGACCACAGTGGTGGTGGTCAGGGGTTTATTATATTTTTTCTTCATTGTGCAGTTTGTTTTATTTTGCTTTATTAGTTATTGTTTGAGTAAAGAAGGAACCCCGCTCTGTTCTATTCATAGGCTGTCCTTTTGTGGCATTCATGACTCATTCTCTGTAGAGTCCTGTCCACTTCTTTTTCAGTTCCTTCTTTTCCCTAATATATAGTCCCTATTCTCTATTCCCTAGTCACTAGTAGCTAGTCACTTACTTTTGTTATGACTGCTCTTGAGAGTCTCGGGTCGTCATAGAACATGTTTTCTACTCCCCCTTGTGCCTCTATGCTCAGCATGTCTTCAGGCACGTCATATTCTTGTGTGAGGCATTCGTACACCTCTTGTGCTCTGAG
>JAZQAG010000019.1:0-55953 GCA_045545095.1 Phocaeicola sp.
ATAGAGATAGCCGGTCGGGTTGTTGGGATTGCAGATGAGGATAGCCTTTGTCCTGTCGGTGATGAGCTTCTCGAATTCCTCTACCGGAGGAAGGGCGAAACCTGTCTCGATTGATGACGGAACCGACTTGATCACAGCACCTGCCGAAACCGCGAAAGCCATATAGTTGGCATATGCAGGTTCGGGCACAATGATTTCGTCACCAGGATTGAGACAAGAGAGAAAAGCAAAAAGAACCGCTTCGGAACCTCCCGTTGTGATAATGATATCATCGGCTGAAAGATTTATGTCAAACCGCTTGTAGTAACCGGTAAGTTTCTCCCGGTAACTCTTATACCCCTGACTGGGGCTATACTCCAAAACGGAATGGTCGATCCGCTGAATGGCATCCAACGCCACCTTGGGAGTGGGAAGATCGGGCTGACCAATATTCAAATGGTAAACCTTGATGCCACGAGCCTTGGCACCATCAGCTAAAGGGGCTAATTTACGGATAGGTGAAGCGGGCATTTGTACTCCGCGCTCTGATATTGTAGGCATATATTACAGTATATATTTATTCCAATTTAAAAAATTAGGTGCAAAGATAACTCGAATGTTTTAGCTTCGCAAAAAATAGAGCATTTAATTCTCTTATAGAAGAACGAAAAACATAATATGGGAGAAAAAATCAAATTCTTTGCTACGTTTATAGCCGACAAGCGAAATAATTTGGTTACTTTTGTGGCTAATTTTGACAAGAATAGTATCAAAGTATAAACATATAATCTTATAACATTATGATGCATACATGGTTTGAATGCAAAATCCGTTACGAGAAGACACTCGAAAACGGATTGGTCAAGAAAGTGACCGAACCCTATCTGGTAGATGCCTTGAGTTTCACTGAAGCCGAAGCACGTATCATCGAAGAGATGACACCCTTCATCAGCGGTGAATTTACAGTTTCTGATATCAAACGCGCCAACTATAGTGAGTTGTTCTTCAGCGATGAAGAGGCTGCCGACCGCTGGTTCAAGTCGAAACTGGTTTTCATCACCCTTGACGAAAAGAGCGGTAATGAAAAGAAGATTTCCTCCAATGTACTTATCCAAGCAGCGGACTTGCGTGATGCCGTGAAGAAGTTGGATGAAGGCATGAAGGGAACAATGGCGGATTATGTCATTGCCTCTATGGCCGAAACTGCCATCATGGATGTGTACCGTTATCAAGTGGAACCTGATGTGAAACCTGAATTTCCCGATGCTGGAGTGACGGAATAAGCCAGCCTCTGCAAGTTTAGCACACACATATACAGAATAAGAGCAAAGCCTGATGAATATCAAAGAAAATATTCACAAGATACTCTCTACCCTACCCGACCATGTCCGCCTGGTGGCAGTATCCAAGTATCATCCTACAGAAGCACTGATGGAAGCCTATGAAACAGGACAACGCATATTCGGCGAAAGTAAGGTGCAGGAGATGTCCATGAAGCATGAACTGTTGCCCAAGGACATCGAATGGCACTTCATCGGCCATCTGCAGACAAACAAAGTGAAATACATCGCTCCATACGTAAGCCTGATACACGGAGTGGACAGCTACAAGTTGCTCTGCGAAATCAACCGACAGGGTGAAAAGTATAACCGCCGGATACCATGCCTGCTACAATTACATGTCGCACAAGAGGAGACCAAGTTCGGCTTCACTCTTGAAGAATGTCACCAATTGTTGTCGGCAGGCGAATGGAAAAATCTGGAATACGTGGAAATACGAGGCCTTATGGGTATGGCCAGTAACACGGATGATATGAATCAGGTGCACGATGAGTTCCATAGGCTCAACCTGTTTTTCTCGCAGGTAAGGGAAGAATTTTTCTCAGGTATTCCCCAATTCTCCGAACTGTCAATGGGGATGAGTGATGACTATCCCATTGCCATAGAAGAGGGAAGCACACTCGTGCGTGTAGGTAGCCGGATATTCGGAGAGCGAAGCTATTGACTTTCATACAAGATAAAGGATATAAAAAAGCGAACTGTAATTCATACAGCTCGCTTTTCTTTTTTTCTATTCCTGTCTATCGAATCCGTTGATTATTTCAATCCGAACAATATAGACAAGCCACCATCTACACCGCTGAAGCCCATGAAGGCCATAGCAAGAAGACCGGCAACAACGAGGGCAATAGACATACCCTGCATTCCCTTAGGTACATTTACAAGGCTCAACTGCTCGCGGATACCGGCAAAGATAATCAGTGCCAAGGCAAAACCAAGAGCGGTAGAGAAGGCGTAAACCACCCCTGTAAGAAGGTCATACTGCTTCTGGATAACCAAGATAGCCACACCAAGAATACAGCAATTGGTAGTAATCAATGGAAGGAACACACCGAGTGCCTGATACAAAGCGGGTGAAACTTTCTTCAATACAATCTCAACCATCTGTACCAAAGCGGCAATCACCAAGATGAAGGTGATGGTCTGCAAGTAACCAAGGCCGTTGGCATCAAGCACATAAATCTGAATCAAATAGGTCACAATCGTAGCGATAGTCAACACAAAAGCTACGGCAGCACCCATACCTGCGGCAGTCTCGATTTTCTTGGAAACACCCAAAAACGGACAGATACCGAGGAACTGTGAGAACACCACATTGTTTACGAAAATGGCGGTGATAAATATCAATAAATATTCCATACTAATCGAAATTAAAAATTAAAGAACTAAAAATTAAAGAATTATCACGCTTTTCTCATCTTGTTTACAATGGCAATGAGGTAACCCAACACAATGAAAGCACCAGGAGCAAGTACGAAGACGAGCATACCATAATCCTCGGGCATCAAAGTGAGGCCAAAGAGTTTGCCTGTACCCAAAATCTCACGCACAGCACCCAACAGGGTAAGACCGAGGGTGAAACCGAGACCCATACCGATACCATCGAAGATTGAGGCTACAGGACCATTCTTAGCAGCAAAAGCCTCGGCACGCCCTAAGATGATACAATTCACCACTATCAAAGGGATGAAAAGTCCAAGAGTCGCATAGATATCTGGCAGATAAGCCTGCATAAGCATCTGTAATAAGGTTACGAATGAGGCTATAACCACAATAAACGAGGGAATACGCACCATGTCAGGAATCAGGTTCTTGATTAGGGAGATAACCAAGTTTGAAAGAATAAGCACAAACATAGTAGCAAGTCCCATACTCATACCATTGATGGCTGATGAAGTAGTTCCTAATGTGGGACACATACCAAGAAGAAGTACAAACGTAGGATTCTCCTTGATGATACCGTTCATCAAAACTTTAAAGTTATTCATATCTTATACTCCTTTCTTGATTATTCGTTATTACCACAGATACAATTCTCTTTTTCCTTTGAGCAGAAATTCTCATCGCACTTGGCATCATTGCCACAGCATACAGCCTTCTTTACTGCATCCACAACACCTTCTGCAGCTTCTTCCACTTGTTGGGTTGCGCTTGAGTTGGCATCAACGGCACCACCCTGATAAGCTTGGTAAGCAGAATTTACGGCACCAAGGAAAGCGCGTGTAGTAATGGTAGAAGCTGTAATGGCATCCACTTCACCACCGTCTTTGCTCACGGTCAAGTTGTTCTTTGCAGGATGTTTGCCAATGATATCACCCTTAGCACCTTTCTGGAACCACTCGCCTGCCTTAGCACCTAATCCCGGAGTCTCGGCATGTTCGAGTACATTATAACCAAGGATATTACCCTCTGCATCGAAGCCTACCAACACTTTGATAGAACCACCGAAAGCGTTGTTGTTTACAGCCTGTACGGCAGTACCTTTATCTGTCTTATAGACAATGGCCACGCCACCATCAATGGTGTCAGTACTCTGCACTGTAGCTTCATCGGCTTGAAGAACAGCCTTGATTCCATCAGCCAAAGCCTTGGCCTTAATCTCTTGGATAGGACCTTCAGTAACTCCGTTGACATAAGCCAACAAGCCACCGGCAATCACAGATATCACGGTCAATACGACCGCCATATTCAATAATGATGATTCTAACTTTTTCATTTCTTTACTACCTCCCCGAATCGTTTAGGTTTGCAATAGGTGTTAATCAGCGGGGTGAATGCGTTCATCAAAAGGATGGCAAACGACATACCCTCAGGATAAGCACCGAACAGACGAATCACTACAGTCAGGAAACCGATAGCCACACCATAAATAATCATGCCCTTGTGGGTCATGGGTGAAGTGACATAGTCGGTAGCCATGAAGATGGCACCCAACATGACACCACCAGTGAAGAGGTGAGCCATAGGAGATGCATACATGGTAGGATCAACCAAATGCATCAAACCGGCAAACACAAAGATTGTGCCCAATACTGATACCGGAACATGCCATGTGATAATCTTCTTCCAAAGCATGTAACCAAGACCAAGCAACAGAGCCAATGCGCTGACTTCACCAACACAACCATAATCGGCTCCCATAAACATTTCCCATGCACTGGGAAGTTTATCAAGTGCTGAAGCATCACCCTTTACGGCTGCCTTCATCAAGGCCAGCGGAGTAGCTGCTGTTTCTGCATCAAGATAAGCCCCCCATTGACCTTGCATAGGCCAACTTGTCATCTGAACGGGGAATGAAATCAACAGGAATACACGACCTACCAACGCGGGGTTGAAAGGATTGCAACCAAGACCACCAAAAGTCATCTTACCAATACCGATAGCAACCAATGCACCGATAATGATAATCCAGATAGGAAGGTTAGAAGGAAGGTTGAACGCCAACAGGATACCTGTAAGAATTGCCGAACCATCTGTAATAGTAGATGTTTCGCTCTTAAGAATGAACTTGGCAATGGCCCACTCAAAAAATATGCAGGCTGCCACAGATGTCAGTGTCACTACCACTGATCCCAAGCCAAAGGCATAGAAAGACCACAACAAGGCGGGAATCAAGGCTATGATAACACCGTACATATTGCGCTCCACCGTGTCATTGTTATGCACGTGAGGCGACATGGATACGATTAATTTATTTGCCATATTATTTTATTTTTGGGGAAATTAAAGAAGTTAGAGGGAGATAGTCGCTTCGCTCTTTAGGGAGAGAAAGACCAATAGTTCAGCCATCTGTAGTAAAAGCATTCGGCTTTTATCTCCCTTTATCTCCATATTATCTCCTTTTATCTCCATAAATTTAACTTACTTCGCACTGCGTGCGCGGATAATACCCATTACTGTTGATTTACCCAAACGGATCATATCAAGCAACGGACGATTGCTCGGACAGGTAAACTGACATGAGCCACACTCGATGCACGATACGATATCCTCTTTCTCTGCACGTTCCCACTCGTTATGAGCAGAAAGGGTTGAAAGCAAGAAGGGTTCCAATCCCATAGGACAAGCACTCACACACTTGGCACAACGGATACAAGGACGGACTTCACCACGACGAGCCTCCTTGTCATTCATGATAAGCACACCTGACGACCCTTTGCAGATGGGGACTTCAATGTTCATCAATGCCTTACCCATCATAGGACCACCACCGATAACTTTACCTGTATCTTCGGGAAGACCACCGGCAGCATCAATCAGCTGACTCATAGGAGTACCCATACGAGTGAGGAAGTTGGAAGGCTTTGCCACACTCTTACCTGTCACAGTCACGATGCGTTCGAACAAAGGCTTATTCTTCATCACAGCTTCGTAAACAGCATAAGCCGTACCTACATTCTGCACCACTGCACCTACACTGATAGGAATGGCAGGAGGAGCAGGAACCTGACGACTAATGACAGCATCTATCAACTGTTTTTCACCACCCTGAGGATACTTCACCTTCAAGGGGACAATCTCGATACCGGGATAAGCGGCAGCCTTTTCTTGCATCAACTTGATGGCATCGGGCTTGTTGTTCTCAATGCCAATATAACCCTTATCTACTTTGGCAGCTTTCATCAGAAGGCTTACACCAACAAGTATTTCCTCGGGTTTCTCCAACATCAGGCGATGGTCGGCTGTGAGGTAAGGCTCACACTCAACTGCATTGATAATCACACACTCGGCTTTGCTGCCCGGAGGAGGACACAATTTTACATGTGTGGGGAAACAGGCTCCACCCATACCTACAACACCGGCATTCTTTATCTTCTCTACAATCTCTTCTGGTTTCAAAGAGCATTCTTTTACGAGTGCTTCACTACGGTCAATTGTCTCTTCCCACTCATCACCATCTACATCAATGAAGATGGCGGGTTTGCGATAACCGCTGGCATCGATAACACTATCAATCTTGGCAACCTTTCCCGATACAGACGAGAAGATGGCTGCTGAAACAAAACCACCGGCATCGGCAATCTTGGTACCAACCTTCACAACATCACCTTTGGCAACGCAAGGAACGGCAGGCGCACCAATATGTTGTGACAAGGGGAACACGGCCTGTTTGGGCAATCCCAATGTCTCGATGGCACTGGCGGCAGACAACTTGTTTTCGGCGGGATGTACACCACCTATTCTGAATGTCTTCACGTTTATTTTATTTTTTTGTTCTTAATCTGTTTATTATTTTCTCATCCGCAGATGACGCAGATAACGCAGATAGTCTTTTTTCCTCTATTTTCTCTGTGTCTCCGTGTCTCTGTGTCCTAAAGATTATTCAGCTTTCGGAGCTTCGACCTTGGGAGTTTCTGCTTTGGCTGCTTCTGCTACAGGAGCTTCCACTTTCGGCTTACGCGGTGGGAAGTTTACAGCAACAATGGCATTCTTCGGACATACAGCCTCACACTTACGGCACAAACGACACTTGTTGGGGTCGATGTAAGCCAAATTGTTTTCTACTGTAATAGCCTCGAACGAGCACTCTTTCACACACTTGCCACAAGCAATACAACTTACCTTACAAGCCTTCATGGCAACAGGACCTTTATCCTTGTTGACACAGCTCACATATACACGGCGGTTGTTCTTGCCCTTCGGACGGATTTCGATAATCACACGCGGACAAGCCTTGGCACAAGCACCACAAGCCGTACACTTCTCTTCATCCACTTCGGGAAGTCCTGTCTCCGGATTCATGTGAATGGCATCGAACTGACAAGCCTTCACACAATCGCCACAACCGAGACATCCGAAAGCACATGCTGTCTCGCCACCACAAGTGGCATGAGCCACCTTACATGACTGTGCACCATCGTACTTTACAATGCGTGGACGATTTTCACAACTACCGTTGCATCGTACGACAGCCACTTTGGGCTCCGATGCACCAGCTTCCAACCCGAGGATACCTGCAATCTGACTCATCACAGCCTGTCCTCCAACCGGACACAGTTTCCCTTCCAACGAGCCAGCCTTCACACATGCCTCGGCAAAGCCCGAACATCCAGGATAACCACATCCACCGCAGTTTGCCTGAGGCAACACTTCGGCCACTTGACCGATTCGCGGATCTTCATACACAGCAAACTTCTTGGAGGCCACGTACAAGATAACGGCTGCTATCAATCCGATGGCTCCGAGCGAAATCACTGCTACAAGAATTAAGTCCATAAAAGTTAGTCTTTATAAAATTAGTTATTAGTTTATTGGTTTCAGGGTAAAGGTAAACTTCTTTGCCATCATATTACGACACATATATAATATAAGGTAATAGACAGCAAGACTTCCTACAGCAATCAGAGCTGACAAAGGTTCATTACCACCAGTCATAAGAATGCTCAGGTACAGGACTACGACCAAAACAACAAAAGGAACGCCGAATGCCCAAAGGACAGCCCGCATCCCCATAGATGTAGTACCATAAACATTGACAGTCTGGCCAACAATATAGTTGACCGACTCTTTGGTATAGATATCCACGATCTTTTCTTTACTCTCTGATGAATTGCATAATTTGTGGGCAGCACAAGTAGCACAGGCAGATGTCTGTACAATCCTGACACGGACATGCATCCCGTCAATGCTTTCCACAGTACCCAGATGTTGGATAGAATCACTCATTTTGTAATGTGCGCGTTACAAATTTCCTGCAAAAATAAGACATTTATAGAGAATAGAGAAAGAAAACGAAGAGTTTTTTAATTCGCCTCATGCTTTTTCTTTGTAAACGTGACTTCTTGTATATAGGGATATTTTGAAAGATACAAAATTTGAAGCCTCCTAATGAATTCATATTAAGCATAGTTCATATACTATTCTAAAAGGGAGACAAGAAAAAAGAAAGAATCATTTCCTCCACAAATGTTGCACTTCTCAATGTAATAACGTATTTTTGCAAACTGATACACAAATGAAACACGGATACATGACACGTATCATTATGAACATATTCAACGTCTGAACCAAAGAAAAAAAGAAAATCACAAAATAAAAAAAAAGAAAATGGAAAAACAAGACGAACAATTTACGGGACTTCCCGAAAATGCCTTCCGCGAACTGAAGGAAGGTGAAAAGTACGAACCCATCCTGTCACCCAAGAAAAGCTACCCCGAAGTCAACTTGTGGTCGGTACTTTGGGGAATCGGTATGGCAGTATTATTTTCAGCTGCTGCCGCTTATTTGGGTTTGAAAGTAGGACAGGTATTTGAGGCAGCTATCCCCATTGCCATCATTGCTGTAGGTGTATCGGGTGCAGCCAAACGCAAGAATGCACTGGGCGAAAATGTCATCATTCAAAGCATCGGAGCTTGCTCAGGTGTGATTGTGGCAGGTGCCATCTTCACTCTTCCGGCTCTCTACATCCTGCAGGCCAAATATCCCGACATGACGGTGAACTTCTTCCAGGTGTTCATCAGCTCGTTGCTGGGTGGTGTGTTGGGCATCCTTTTCCTCATCCCCTTCCGCAAGTATTTTGTGAGCGATATGCATGGCAAATATCCCTTCCCCGAAGCTACGGCCACCACACAGGTGCTCATCTCCGGTGAAAAGAGCGGAAACCAAGCCAAGCCTCTATTGATTGCCGGACTTGTAGGAGGTCTCTATGATTTCATCGTGGCCACTTTCGGATGGTGGAACGAGAACTTCACTACCCGCATCTGTGCTTTTGGCGAAACCATTGCCGACAAAGCCAAATTGGTATTCAAAATCAATACCGGTGCGGCAGTGCTTGGTCTCGGTTATATCGTAGGGTTGAAGTATGCTGCCATCATCTGTTTCGGCTCATTAGCTGTATGGTGGATTATCATCCCCGGTATGTCGCTCATTTGGGGTGATGTGGTACTCAACCAATGGAATCCGGAAATCACACAGACAGTAGGCGAAATGTCTCCTGAGCAAATCTTTACCGCCTATGCCAAGAGCATCGGTATCGGCGGCATTGCCATGGCCGGTATCATTGGTATCATCCGTTCATGGGGTATCATCAAGAGTGCTGTAGGACTTGCCGCCAAAGAGATGAAAGGCAAAGGTGCCGACACAGCGAATCTGCCTCGTACAGGACGTGACCTCTCGATGAAGATTATCGCCTTCGGAAGCATCATCACACTGCTTCTGGTATTCCTGTTCTTCTACCTTGATGTAATGCAAGGCAATGTGCTCCATGCTGTAGTAGGCATCCTACTCGTAGCCGTCATTGCCTTCCTCTTCACCACCGTAGCAGCCAATGCCATTGCCATTGTGGGCAGCAACCCCGTATCGGGCATGACATTGATGACACTTATTCTTGCATCAGTCATCATGGTAGCCGTTGGTCTTGAAGGTACAACCGGTATGGTGGCTGCCCTCATTATGGGTGGTGTAGTATGTACTGCACTCTCCATGGCAGGAGGTTTCATCACCGACTTGAAAATCGGTTACTGGATAGGCTCTACCCCACAAAAGCAAGAGGGATGGAAATTCCTCGGCACCCTTGTATCTGCCGCTACAGTAGGCGGTGTCATCATGATACTTAACCAGACTTACGGATTCACCAGCGGACAATTGGCCGCTCCGCAAGCCAACGCCATGGCTGCCGTCATCGAACCGCTGATGAGCGGCGTGGGCGCACCTTGGCTGCTCTACGGCATCGGTGCCCTATTGGCCATCATTCTCACTTGGTGCGGTGTGCCAGCTTTAGCATTTGCTTTGGGCATGTTCATTCCTCTTGAACTGAACACCCCGCTGCTTGTCGGTGGAGCCATCAACTGGTACGTCACTACCCGTAGTAAAGATACCACCATCAATGCTGAACGTGGTGAGAAGGGAACCCTGCTTGCCTCAGGCTTCATTGCCGGTGGAGCCTTGATGGGAGTAGTCAGCGCAGCCATGCGATTCGGTGGCATTGATCTGATGAACACCGAATGGATCAGCAATTCATGGAGCGAAGTGGCCGCCCTGGTGGCTTATGTCGCACTGATTTGGTATTTTATTAAAGCAAGTATGAGCGGACCCACCCCCAACCCCTCCACAAGGGAGGGGAGTAAATAGTGCTCCCACATAAACGAAGAGAGAAAGATAATCTATATAACTCTAATTAAAAGAAGAACTGACCCGTCTGAGAAAAAAGTACCCACTCCCCTCCCTTGTGGAGGGGCAAGGGGGAGGGTCTTTATTACACATGAAAAAAATCATCATCGCCGCAATGGCCGCATTAGCAACCGTATTCGGAGCCTCTGCACAACAGAAAGGCGCCATCGAACTGAAACTTTGGGAGCAAGGTGCCCCCAACAGTAATGAACTGAAAGAAGGTGACAAGATGTATCATGAAGCCACCCTCACCGTCTATCCTGCACCCAAGGGACGCAATACAGGCATGGCCGTCATAGCCTGTCCGGGTGGAGGATACAGCCACTTGGCCACAGCACACGAAGGACATGATCAGGCCGCCTGGTACAATGCACAAGGCATCACTTTTGCCGTGCTTGTCTATCGTCTGCCCAACATGCATAAAGAGATTCCCCTGAGCGATGCCCAACAAGCCATCCGTATCATGCGCCAACGCGGTGCCGAATGGGGAGTAAGTCCCAATAAGATTGGTATCCAAGGCTCATCAGCCGGAGGACATTTGGCCGCAACAGCCGCTACACACTTCGATGCAGAAGAGACTGTACGTCCTGATTTCCAGATACTCTTCTATCCTGTAGTTTCGCTCGACAACGAGATTACTCACCAAGGTACCCGCACATGGCTTCTTGGCAAGAATCCTGATGAAGAGACAGTACGTCTCTATTGCAACGAACTGCAAGTGACCGAACGTACTCCCAAAGCCTTCATCATGCACTCCAGCGACGACCGTGCCGTACCGGTAGAGAACAGTCTCCGCTATTATCGTGCTCTGGTAGCCAACAAAGTACCCGTCACCATGCACCTCTACCCTACCGGTGGACACGGATGGGGATTCCGCGACAGTTTCATTTACAAAGAACAGTGGACAAATGAACTGTCCAAGTGGCTGAGAGAAATCAACAAATAGCCCTGATTGCAATATGTCAAAAGGGCATTTTGGCCACATAATAAGGTATAAAACAAACAAAAAGGAGCAAAAGCTTTGTCAATCAAAAATAAAGCAGTAATTTTGCGCCCGCTAATACGGGTTATTAGCACATTCAAATCAATTAATTAACAAAAAAAAACAAAACAAAAGAATGGCAACAAAAATCAGATTGCAGCGTCACGGTCGTAAGGGTTACGCCTTTTATTCAATTGTGATTGCTGATTCAAGAGCACCACGTGATGGTAAGTTTACTGAAAAGATTGGTACCTACAATCCTAACACCAATCCTGCCACAGTAGATTTGAATTTCGAACGCGCACTTTACTGGGTAAATTGCGGAGCACAGCCTACTGACACAGCTCGCAACATCCTTTCTCGTGAAGGTGTGTACATGATGAAGCACCTTCAGGGTGGTGTCAAGAAAGGCGCTTTCGACGAAGCTGCAGCACAAGCAAAATTCGAAGCATGGAAGAAAGACAAGCAGAATGGCTTGAATCAGTTGATTGCTAAGAATGAAGAGGCTGCCAAGGCCGAAGCTAAAGCTCGTTTGGAAGCTGAAAAGAAAGTGAATGAGGAAATCGCCAAGAAAGTAGCTGAGAAGAAAGTTGCTGAGGCTGCTGCTAAAGCTGAGGCTGAAGCTGCTGCTAACGCAGAAGAGGCTACAGAAGAGGCACCCGCCACTGAAGAAGCTCCTGCAGAAGCATAATCTGCTACCCTATTAAAAATTACGATTTATCTCAAACAAACAGGAAATGCCTTTCGCACGTGTGTGAAAGGCATTTTTCTTTCACTATATAGTGTGCAAATATAAGATTTCTATAACACATCTCTCCAATCCTCTCTTCCATTAAGATAACGTGAGATGTTTTAGTTAATTTCATTACCAGAAATCTTATCCAAGCACGCACCAATACATAAATGGTTCTTTAGATTCCATACAATAAAAAAAGAGGGTGTGTCTTTGACGGACACACCCTCTTCAATATTTAATTCACAAACAATCTATTATGCCACCTTCTCCAAACGCTTCAGGATTGAGAAAATGAAGAGGGCTGAAACCAAACAGATGGCAACGAGTACGCCCCAAACAATAGTAAGGTCGGCACCCCACATCAATGTCGGGATAGCTACGAGGAAGTTACCTACGGCTGTAGCCACAAACCAACCGCCCATCATCATACCCTTGTACTTGGGAGGAGCCACCTTGGTCACAAATGAAATTCCAATGGGAGAAAGCAACAGTTCGGCAAAGGTCAATACCAAATAGGTGCTTACCAACCAATTGGGAGAAACACGTACGGCGGCATCGCCCAAAGCGGCTTGTTCAGCAGGTGCAGGAAGACCGATAGAACCGACAATCATAATGACAAAACCGATGGCGGCAACCAACATTCCCAAACCAATTTTCTTGGGAGAAGAAGGCTCTTTGCCTTTCTTGGCCAAAGCACCGAACAGAGCTACTGATACAGGAGTCAAAGCTACTACGAAGCAGGGGTTGAACTGCTGGAAGATGGGAGCATCAACGGCGGTTGTTGCAGCCAATGAACCATATTTCCAAATCAAACCGGCAACTGCAGCCAAGATAATAGCGGCAGAAATCCCCTTACCCTTGGCACTCTTACTCTGGAAAAGTCCGAAGAGACCATAAACAATGAAGATGCAGAAGACAAGGTTCACCACGTCGAACATCATGCTCTCAATACCTGTTGAACTGGTAGCTGTGTAGTCTTTGGCAAACTGAGTCAGTGTGGCACCGTTCTGATGGAAAGCCATCCAGAAGAAGATAACCACAGCATATACCAGGCAGAGGCAAATGATTCGTTCCTTTGTCTGGGCAGGAGTCAGTTGCTCGGCGGCAGGCTCATTGCTGTTGGCTACAGCTGTCTTGGCGCGGTCGGCATCCTTGAATGTGTAACGGAAGCAATAGTAAATGGCAATGGAAACAATCAACGACGCACAAGCTACGGCAAAAGCAAAGTGATAAGAATCGGCTTCACTGATACCCAACGATGTCTGTGCCCAATTCATGATACCGATGGCGGCAGAGGGGGCAAACATGGCACCAATATTGATGGCCATGTAGAAAAGACTGAAACCAGAGTCACGCTTGGCTGAATATTTGGGATCGTCATACAGGTTGCCCACCATTACTTGGAGGTTACCCTTGAACAGACCTGTACCAAAACCTATGAGCAACAGAGCGGCTCCCATGCCGGCTACAGCCACCCAATCAGCGCCCAACGGCAATGAAAGCAACAGATACCCCAAGAACATAATGGCAATACCGATGGTTACCATTTTGCCAAAGCCGAACTTGTCGGCCAACATACCTCCAAAGAGGGGGAAGAAATAAACTAATCCTAAGAAAGTAGAATAGATTGTACCAGATACTCCTACAGAGAATCCGAAATTGGCTTGCAAGAAAAGGAGGAACACGGCCAACATGGTGTAGTAACCGAAACGTTCTCCCGTGTTTGCAAGCGCCAGGGCCCAAAGCCCTTTAGGTTGTCCTTCAAACATAGATAATAATTTTTAAAGTGTTTATAGATTAAAATTGTTTTTCAATGTTTTGCGGCGCGAAGATACGCAAATATCTTTGATTTTCCAATGATTTACAAAAGATAAAGTGGTTCGCGGCGCATTCGGAAATTTTCCGACAAGGGTTTGGCAAAGGGAGAATCAAAGGTGCGTGCTCCCGCAGGGCATCCCTTCACACAGGCACAGCAACGGATACAACGCGAAGCATCCGTCACCTCCTCATTGCCCAAAGCTATGGCTTGTGTGGGACATAGCCCAACGCACACACCGCAATGGCTGCATGCCTCAGACGAAGCGGCAGGAAAGACCTTCACGGGATTCGCCTGTTGTTGCAGGGTATATTCCTGAACAAAAAGGCGGAAAGCCTGTAGCGATGCTTCGGGTGTCTCCGGATGGGGCATGTCGTTTGCCACATCAATATCCCATGCCTGTTCATCCTTTTGTAGCAACTTGGCTGCTATCTGTCGTCCAAGTTCCTCGGCAGATGCCAAGTCTTCAGCATCAGGCCGCCCTACGGCTATGGGGTATTTCGCATTGCTATAGGAATGTTCGCCCACCAAAGCCGCGGCGGCAATGGGGCGGAATCCTCTTTCGCGTACAAAATCTGCCAACTGGACAAGCACCTGCTCGAAGTTGCGGTTGCCATAAGTCACTAACAGGATGGCCGGAGTATCCTCTCCCCTCACCTGCCCCATACGTTCCAATGCCGTCGGAGCCACTTTTCCACCATAGACTGGGACTGAGAACAGTGCCAAATCATCCGAAGACAATTGTCTGTCCAAATCCTTTCCGCTCTCTATATTATAATAGGTATAGTCGCAATGTGTCACATCGCCCATGTCCAATCCTTTCACCACGGCCATCATATTCTTTCGTGAAGTGCCCGTAGGCGAAAAGCAAAATGTTGTCAGTTTCATAAATTCTATTGGGATTATTTTCTTGATGCAAATATACAACGAAAATGGTATAAAATCCCTTTCTCTGCAAATGTCGTGTCCAATTTTTGGACACTTTTAAGCGTAAAAATACGATTTAACATTTGTTTAACTATCTTTTCTTGAACAATTATAGAACTTTGTAAGGACGGAATTGCCCAAATAGGGAGAAATTATCCCACAATTGTAGGGATTCAATCTGCAAAACTAAAAAAAATAAAGATATGATTTGGCACAATCTAACCCTCGCCTGGCGGCAACTGATGAAGTACCGCCTGCAATCAGCGGTCAGCATCGTCAGTCTGGCCATCGGCTTCGCCTGCTTCGCACTGGCAAGCATGTGGATAAAGTATGAAACGACGTATGATGCGTTTCACCGCGATGCGGACAGGATGTATTACCTGATGAACAAGGGAAACTCTACCGAGCACTTGATTACCGACAGGATAGAGCAGTTTCCCGAAGTGGAGAAGGTGACAAGTTTCAATTCACGGTGGGGCAAGAATGCCAACGGAACTGAGTTCGAGGTAGATGAGTTGGTGTGCGACAGCAACTTTGTATCCTTCTTTGGAGTGAAGATACTGGAGGGAGACGAGAGTTTCCTCTCCACGCCCACTAAAGTGGCTGTGACAGAAGAGTTCGCCGAGAAGTTGTGGGGCGACGAATCGCCCATCGGACAGTCGTTGATTCTCGAAGAAACAACCGATCCAGCCTATCGGTCGCGTACAGTGGCTGCAGTGGTAAAGGGATGGGGTGAACACTCCAATTTTTTCTTCAATGTATTGAGTGTCTCTCCCCACGATGGGAAACTAAAACACGGTCGGTACTTTTTCCTTCTTCACCCGACGGCAAATATCGATTCGGTAAATGCCCGTTTGGACAGGACACCTATTCCTTATTATGATGTCTTTGGGCAGTTTTGGACACGGGAAGAACCAGGTGAATTGATGTGGCAAGAACTCGACCTTGTACGCATGGACGAGGTGCGACAAGCAAAAAGTGATTACGAGCTCATGATTCCCGTGAAACTGAACCATATCTACCTGTTTGCCATTGCAGGTGGGGTGCTCATCCTGTGTGGCCTGCTCAACTACTTGACCATGTTCATCAACCGCCTTTTCATCCGCAAGCGCGAGATAGCTCTGCGCACGGTGTTCGGTGCCACGGGAGGCAACCTGATGGTGCAGTTTCTTACGGAGTACGGTCTGTTGTTCCTCATCGCCATGTTTTTCGGCAACTATGCGCTGAAGGTGTCGCTTGGCTGGTTCAGGACGCTGGCCACACTCCCCGAGGAGTTGGGCTACATCCAGCGCGAAAGCCTTCTTTACATGACGATGGTGGTGGGTGCATCGCTTCTTCTCTCTATGCCATTCATCTGGTACTTCCGTCGTCAGTCGGTGCAGAGCGTTGTCACGGGTGTGGGGGCACTCAGCCGCTACAACCTGTTTCGCCGCATCAGCACGGGCGCCCAATTGGCCATTGCCATGTGTTGCATCTTCTGTGTGACGGTGCTGATGAAGCAGCTCCACACCCTGCGCCAGGGGGATTTGGGATTCAACCGCGAAAACGTGGCTTACATCAGTATGGACATACATACGAACGATGTGAAGACGGCCATCTTCGAGTTTTTGAAGCAGCAGCCCGAAGTGGACACTCTCTTCTCTACCTATAACTGCCTCTATCCCAATGGAGCCGGGTACGGTCGCCTTACCCCCGAGGAAGCCCCCCAGTTGAGCGAAACCGTCGATTTGTATCACTATTGGGTTGACGAAGGCTTCTGCAAATTCTATGGTCTGCAGTTGGTCGAAGGACGTTGGCTGAACGAAGAGAGCGACGTGAACGCTATCGTTGTGAACGAGACCTTTGCCCGATTGATGGGGTGGAAGAATCCCATTGGGGAAACTGTTTGCGGAGACCGTGTTGTGGGTGTCGTGAAAGACTTCAACAACTTCTCACCGACCACTCCTGTGCCTCCCTGCTATTTTGAACATAGCATGTACTATGACCAAGTGCGTGACGAAAAATATAATCTTCCCAATGATATTGTATTCAAATACCATCCGGGCACTTGGCCAAGTTTGAAGGAGAAACTGGAGAAATATCTCCACGAAGGGGGCGGCTACCTGCCCAATGCCGTCAGAAGAACGTGCGCCGAGGATTGTGAATATATGCTGAAGTCGGAAAGCAATCTGCAAACCCTCCTCACCATCACCACCAGTGTCTGCATCCTCATCGCCCTTTTCGGTGTGTGGTCGATGATTATGCTCACCTGCGAACAACGCCGTAAAGAAATCGCCATCCGCAAAGTGTTCGGCGCTACGGTGAAAGACATCCTCGACATGTTCTTCCTCGAATACATGAGCCTGCAAGCCGTAGCAGCCGTAGTGGCCTTCCCCATCGGCTATGCCTGCATGAAGCCATGGCTGGAGCAATATGTGGTGCAGACCTCTATCCCCTGGTGGATATACATCGGCATCTTCCTCCTCGTGGCCCTGCTCGTGGCCCTCTGCATCGGTTGGCGTGTGTGGAAGACGGCGACGGCCCATCCGGCAGAGGAGATAGCGAAGGGGTGAGATGCCCCATCCTAACCCTCCCCCAAGGAGAGGGAAACTGGAATAGCCAAATCAATAAAACCGTAAATAAATAGTAAATAGTAATTAACCAAATAGTAAATCAAACTTATGATCAAGACAAACAGTATTCAGAAAGTCTTCCGTACGGAAGAAGTGGAAACTTGGGCATTGCACAATGTGAGCCTGGAAGTGAAGGACGGTGAATTTGTGGCCATCATGGGACCTTCGGGTTGTGGCAAATCTACCTTGTTGAATATCTTGGGGCTGCTGGACAACCCCACGAACGGTACATATGAACTGCTGGGCACCAATGTGGAGGAGTTCGACGAGGGCCGCCGCACCGAGTTGCGCAAGGGTGTCATCGGCTTTGTGTTCCAAAGTTTCAACCTCATCGAAGAGCTGAGCGTGTATGAGAACATCGAGCTGCCTCTGCTCTACATGGGTGTGCCGAAGGCGGAGCGCAAGCAGCGCGTCGAAGAGGTGATGCGGCGCATGGACATTGCCCACCGCGAGAAGCATTTCCCCAAACAACTCTCCGGCGGTCAGCAACAGCGCGTAGCCATTGCCCGTGCCGTGGTGGGCGGACCAAAGCTCATCCTTGCCGACGAGCCTACGGGTAACCTCGATTCGAAGAACGGCAACGAAGTGATGACCCTCCTCAGTCAGCTTCACAAAGAGGGCTGCACCGTGGTGATGGTGACCCACTCGCGCCACGATGCCCAATATGCCGACCGCATCGTCAACCTCTTCGACGGTCAGATTGTAGAGGAGATGCATTTGTAAAGGAGAACATACAAGCGTAGATGCAGTTCCTTTCAGAGGAAATTTGTTTTCCCCAGTAGGAAACTCCCGTTCCCGCTAAGGGGAACTCTCGTTCCCAAGTAAGGAAATTGCAGTTCCCCTACGGAGAAACTTGCGTTTCCAAAGCAGGGAAACGCGAGTTTCCTAAAAACGAAATTTCAAGGAAACTGCAGAGTACTGAATATTAGCTGATTAGATAAATTGTTGAAAACTTAAAATTATATGCTCGAACATAACATCACCATAGCCTGGCGGAACATACGCAAGTATCTTTCGCAAAACATCATCAGTGTGGTCGGCCTCGCGGCCAGCTTGATTTGCTTCAGTATCTGTATGCACTTTATCCGTTTCTATGGCGAAGCATACGATACCGTGGAAAATCATGAACGCATTGTTTCCATTATAGGCAAATCATCTTATAGCCTGCATTTGAATCGGGAGGAAGGAAAAAAGCTGAAATCGCTCCAGCTGAACTCCCTCTCCGATGTATGCTCCATCTCGTGGGGATATAGAAGCGGTTATCTGGAAGGACGCACCGGCAAGGAACTGCCTTATGAATTGACCGCAATCGAGACGGACAGTTCCTTCGCCGCACTCTATCACCCGCACATTGTGGCCGGAAGTTGGGAGCAAGTGGCCACACACCCCAATTCCATCGTGCTGACGGCTTCAGCAGCCCGCCGCATTTTTGGTTCAGAGGTGGAGGCCGTGGGACAGACGCTGAACAGGAATGAAGCGGTTTATAAAGACCAGACCTATACGGTGCGTGCGGTCATGGAGGACTGGGATTCACAGAAGTCTTGGGCTGTCTGTGGCAGAGAGGATGGCTTTGACCTGTTGCGGGTGAACGAGTTGGTCGGTGGCGGTACAATGCATTACTACACACGTGGCCTGTTAGCAGACGGATGCAGCGTGGATGACCTTAATCGGGAATTGCTCACCGTGTTGACCCATTTCCCCTTTATTGGAGGGTATGAGCGGGGCGACATGGTGTTGGTGGGAAACCATCAAGGTGAGGACGAAACCACCATAGGTATTGTGGCATCGTTGGTTTTTGTAAGCATCGCGCTGATTGTCTTGTTTGTCGGACTGTTCAACTTCCTGCATTTTCTGGTGGGGACAATATTGAACCGCACCCACGAATACAGCATGCGCCGCCTGTTGGGATGCCGTTGGAGGGACCTCTTCCTGATGCTGATGACCCAAATGAGCATGCTGGTGATAGCCGCCGGCTGGTTGTGCAACTATGTGCTGAGGTGGCTGGATGTAAGAGCCATTGTGCCACAAAGCGTCTTTTCACCAGACATAGACAGAAGCAAGCTCATGTGGGAAGCAGCCGAATACACCGGTTGGATATTTCTTCTTTGCACGGTCATTTGTGTGGTGTTGAGTTGGCGCATCCACCGCATCACCATCCAGCGGGGCATTGTCGGCAACACAGCCGCACCTCGCCATCACAGACGGGTGAGCCGCAACCTGCTCTTGGGCTTCCAGTTCTTCACCTGCTGGCTCTTCATCACGCTTACTGTGGCTCTCTACATGCAGGCAAACCTGATACGCAACAAGGTGTTCGAATCGCTGACGCATGACGAGAAGGAGCAGATTCTCTCCGTGTCGCTCAGTTCAGATCTGGTGTCCATTCCTTTCCAAGAGAAGCCCTTCGTATGCCAGCGGTTGGCCAACCATTCGGGGGTGAAGGAGATGATGCCGCATTCTCACCACGTATTCAACTTGTATAGTGATCATGAGTTCCTGCATAAGCAGCCGGAGGACGAAAAGTCAGCCGCCTGTCCGTGGATAGAGAATGTTCCGCTGAACTACTTTGAATTCATGAACATCGAATTGGTGCGTGGCAGTTTCCCCAAGAAGGAGGGTGAAGTGGCCGTTGATGTGAATTTTGCTTCCCTTTTTGATGAGGACATCATTGGCAAGACTTTCTATCGCAAAGAGCCCTCTATGGCTTACAGGGTGACTGCCATCGTGGGCAATAACATTTCTTATAATGGAGGAAGTCACACCAATCCCGAAACAGTTTATACTGTGGACGAGCATCAGATAATGGTCAGCCGGGTCTATCTGAAGTGTCATCCCGGTCAGGTGGAGGCGGTGCGCGAACATGTGCTGGCTGAGCTTCGCGAGATTTTCCCCGAGAGTGTGGAGCCGGAAATCTCTACATTGAAAGATGATATTGAAAGTTTTCACAAAAGTAAGATAGAAATACAGAAGACGCTCCAGTTCATCTCCATTGTCAGTCTGGCCATCACACTGTTGGGTGTCTATTCGGCCATCACCATCGACACCGAGCGCCGCCGTCGCGAGGTGGCCATCCGCAAAGTGTTCGGTGCCCGCTTCGGCAATATCCTGTGGATGTTCGGCCGGCGTTACTTCTGGTTGCTTGTCATTCCGGCCCTGATTGCTTTCCCGATAGACTTCTTGGTGCTGGATATGATGAGAAGCAGTTCAAAGGTGTTCATCAACATCGGCCCGCTCTTCTGGTTGGGCATCTTCTTCTGCGTAGCCCTTCTGGTGGTACTCACCATCCTATGGCGCATCCTGATGGTGGCCCGCACTCATCCGGCAGACGAGATTGCGAAGAGTTAAAACAACTCACACGGTGTGGCTTGTGCGGCGCGGATGAGGTCGGCAGGAGCGAGTTTCATCTGCAGGCCGCGCACACCGGCAGAGACATATATATAAGGAAAGTCGAGCGCCGTGCGGTGGATATAGGTGGGGAAATGCTTTTTCATTCCTATGGGCGAGCATCCGCCACGGATGTATCCGGTGAGGGGAAGCAACTCCTTCATGGGGATGAGGTCACACTTCTTGTTACCGCTCACCTTGGCGGCCATCTTGAGGTCAACCTCATCGCCACCAGGGATGACGCAGACGAAGTGTCCCGTCTTGTCGCCATGAAGCACCAAGGTCTTGAACACCTGTTCGATATTCTCGCCTAACTGGGCCACAATATGGTGGGCACTGAGGTCGCTCTCGTCCACCTCGTAGGGAATAAGTTCATAGGCGATCTTCGCCTTGTCCATCAGGCGGGCCACATTGGTCTTTTGGATTTTATCTTTTTCTTTGGACATAGGTTGTTATTTTTTAATAAAGACTCTAAGGACTCTAAAGTCCCTAAAGACATTAAGGACCTTAAAGACCCTAAAGAATTTAAAGACACTAAGGAATTTAGGGACTTTAATTTAAAGGCCCAATTCTTCTCGGAGGAACTTGGGTGTATAGCCTTTCTCGGAGCGGGCAACCTCTTCGGGAGTGCCGCTGGAAAGGAGCACTCCGCCACCCCGTCCGCCTTCGGGCCCCATGTCGATGATATGGTCGGCCATCTTGATGACATCGAGGTTATGCTCGATGACAATGACCGTGTTTCCCTTATCCACCAGCCGGTTGAGCACGTTCAAGAGTACGCGGATGTCTTCGAAATGAAGCCCCGTAGTGGGTTCGTCGAGGATGTAGAGGGTCTTTCCAGTGTCGCGCTTGGAAAGTTCGGTGGCCAACTTGACACGCTGGCTCTCTCCACCCGAAAGGGTTGTGGAGGGTTGTCCCAACTTGACGTACCCAAGACCTACGTCCTGAAGCACCTTTATCTTGGAGAGGATATTGGGTACATTCTCGAAAAACTCCACGGCCTGGTTGATGGTCATATCCAGCACATCGGCAATGGACTTGCCCTTGTAGCGCACCTCCAATGTCTCGCGATTGTAGCGCTTGCCATGGCACACTTCGCAAGGTACCATCACATCGGGAAGGAAGTTCATCTCGATGGTCTTGTATCCGTTTCCACTACAAGCCTCGCACCGTCCGCCACTGATGTTGAACGAGAAACGACCGGGCTTGTATCCACGAATCTTTGCTTCGGGAAGTCCGACGAAGAGGTTGCGGATATCGGCAAACACATTGGTGTAGGTGGCCGGATTGGAGCGCGGTGTGCGTCCGATGGGCGATTGGTCCACATCCACCACCTTATCTATATACTCCAATCCCTCGATGGAGTCATAGGGCAAGGGGTCTTTGAGTGAACGGTAAAACTTTTGGGAGAGTATGGGGTGAAGAGTTTCGTTGATAAGGGTGGATTTTCCGCTACCCGACACACCCGTCACACAGATGAGTTTGCCTAAAGGAAATTCCGCGTCCACCTGCTTTAAATTATTTCCCCGTGCTCCGCGAATAATGAGGCTCTTTCCGTTGCCTTTCCTCCGCTCTGCGGGTACTTCGATTTTCAGTTTTCCATTGAGGTAGTTGGAGGTCAGAGTGTCCTGTTTCAGCATCTCCTCAGGAGTACCTTGGAAGACCACTTCGCCACCCAAACGTCCGGCACGGGGTCCCATATCGACCACCCAATCGGCGGCCAGCATCATGTCCTTGTCATGCTCCACCACAATGACGGAGTTTCCCAAATCGCGCAAAGCGGAGAGGGAGTTTATCAACCGAAGGTTGTCCCGTTGATGAAGACCTATGCTCGGTTCATCAAGGATATAGAGCACATTGACCAGTTGCGAACCAATCTGAGTGGCCAGACGGATACGCTGGCTTTCGCCTCCCGAAAGGGTCATCGAAGCACGATTGAGCGAAAGGTAGTCAAGCCCTACATCGAGCAGGAATTTGAGACGGGTGCGTATTTCCTTCAATATCTCCGTAGCAATGGTGCGCTGCTTGTCCGAGAGGTACTCCTCCACCCCATTGAGCCACTCGTAGAGTTCGCTGATATCCATTTCGGCCAGCTCCATGATGTTCTTATCGTGGAAGCGATAGCTGAGTGCTTCGCGATTGAGACGCTGGCCATGACATTCGGGGCAGACGGCCGTACGGGCAAACTGCTCTGCCCACTTCTGTTCGGTAGCACTGGCATCCTGCTCTTGAAGCATCTGTATATACTTCACCAATCCGTCGAAAGTGACAAAATAATCCGAGCTGGTATGTATAAGGCTTGCCTTGATGCGCAAGCGGTCATCCGAGCCATTGAGGATTTCATCAATGGCTTCGTCGGGCAACTGGCTGACGGGAGTCTTCAGGTTTGCCTCATACTTCTCAAGCAAAGCCTCTATCTGGAAGAATATCATGGTAGCCTTGTACTTGCCCAAAGGGGCAATGGCACCTTCGTGGATAGAGAGTGAACGGTCGGGGATGACCTTATCGACATCAATCAGACTCACAACTCCAAGCCCCTTGCATCGGGGACAGGCTCCTTGTGGCGAATTGAAAGAGAAATTATGAGGTGCAGGTTCACGATAGGCCAATCCGGTGACAGGGCACATCAACCGCTTGCTATAGTGGCGCACTTCGTCCGTATCGGCATCCAGTATCAGCATCAGGCCATCGCCTTGTTGCATAGCCGTGGCCACACTCTGGTGCAGGCGATTGTCGTCCTGATTGCTCACCTTCATCTTATCAATGACAATCTCTATATCATGATTCCTATAACGATCTACCCGCAAACCCGGCAACACCTCTTTAACCTCGCCATCCACACGGGCATAGAGATAACCTTTGCGACGAATCTGTTCGAACAACTCCTTGTAATGTCCCTTACGGCTACGTACGACGGGAGCCAATATCATGATGCGGCGTCCTTCGTACTGGTTATGGATGAGTTCAAAAATCTGTTCTTCGGTATATTTCACCATCCGTTCGCCCGAAAGATAAGAATAAGCATCAGATGCACGGGCATATAGCAAACGCAGATAGTCAAACACTTCAGTAGTAGTGCCTACCGTAGAGCGCGGATTCTTGTTGGTAGTCTTCTGCTCGATGGAGATAACAGGGCTGAGTCCTGTTATCTTATCGACATCAGGTCGCTCCATCCCTCCCAAGAAGTTACGCGCATAGGCAGAGAATGTTTCGATATAGCGTCGTTGGCCTTCGGCAAAAATGGTATCAAAGGCCAGCGATGACTTGCCGCTTCCACTCAATCCCGTGATAACGGCCAGTTTGTTACGGGGTATCTCCACATCCACATTCTTCAGGTTGTGTACGCGGGCTCCCCAGACATTTATTTTTTCTTCTTCGTTCAGTGTTTCTATATCTTTATTCATTTTCCCTCTTGGTCATAAAGCATATATCAATGCACATTGGAAATCTCGCCATTCAAGCCACGGAGGATATTGATATCTTGTTTGATATCATATCTGATGCCATCGGATCCTTTGGCCTTTATCACAATAAAATAGACTCCATCCTTGACGGGTGAACCGTTGAAAGTTCCGTCCCATCCTTTATCTATATCCGCAAAGCGCCATTCATAGATACGTTGCCCCCAGCGATTGAAAATATAAGCTTCGAACTCAACTAAAGACTTGTAAGTGACCATAAAGACATCGTTCACCCCATCATTGTTAGGCGAGAATGCATTGGGCACTTTCAATGAAGACTCACTGATGACAATAGATATAGGGTCTGACTCTTCTTCCAACTCAATATTATCCTCCAAATTCACATAAGTGATTTTCAACTTGACACCAAAAGCACCGGATTCATAGAAAGTGTACTCTGTATCAGGTTCAAAACGTCGGAGTAAAGGAGTAGAAGGAGCATCGGCCGGATAGATGACCCACTCGTAAGCATAGGTATATCCCTCCTTCTCTTCTGCATTGGCATTGAAAGACATTTTCAGAGGAGCCGAAGCGGTATAACTCTCCGTCGGGGAAAGGGTAATTGTCTCATCAGGTATTGCTCCATTCTCTTCAAGAACTGTACCTGTAGGGGAAGCCACTTGTGCCTGAACTGAGAAGCAACAAAACCAACTCAAAAACAATAAAACAAAAGATGTATTACGTACCATAAAAATCTATTTTACTTTTGAATCATTCTGCAAAAATAGTGTTTCCACCCGAAATAACCGATGAAAATGGATAATAATATTTGCTAAAGGCGGTCATTTCGTATAAAGAGAAGATATTTTTTTGTACTTTTGCCCCATTATTAGATGTAAAATGAAGAATAGAATGGAAATTCGGAGAAAAATATACCAAAATATCCAGAAAAGAATCATCTGTTTTCTGATGATCAGCCTAACCGTACTATATTGTACCGCTCAGAATACCGAGGGACAAAATTACTTTTCCCATACGGTGCAACGCGGACAAACTTTATCGTCCATTTCCACCATGTATCAGGTGGCCATAGCCGACATCGTAGCCATGAATCCTGGAAGCGACAAACAGATACGCGCCGGAGAAACACTACGCATCCCCCAACAAGGGAGCAGCATCACCAATGAAGAGCGTGGACTTCATTTCCATACAATCAAAGCTGGAGAGACTCTATATCGCATAACGCAAATCTATAACGTTGACGCGACCACTATCTGCCGGGCAAATCCCGGATTGAGTGCCGAAAATTTCAAAGCTGGACAGGTTATAATTATCCCTCCAAGCCCCAAAAGTGCTGAACCACAACCTGCGACAGAGGTTATCCCCCAACAAGAGGAATCCAAAAGCCCTTGCCGCGAAATGCATAAAGTCAAACGGAAAGAGACCATCTATAGCATCAGCCGTGAATATGGTATCACCGAACAAGAATTGCGCGATGCAAATCCCGAATTGAAAGGTAATAACAAGCTGAAACGCGGTACTTTCCTTTGCATCCCCTATAAGAAGGAAAAAACACCAACCCTTCATATATCCAGCAAACCCGCAGAAGAAAAAGCCCCGACAAATGAAGAGTTATTCAACAAAAATCAGAAAAAGCCCGAGAAATTCAAAAGCATACGGGCAGCACTGATTCTTCACTTCGGTCTGGACGGGTCAGCCGCAAGCAGCCAGCCTTTGATGGTGGAATACTACGAAGGACTACTTTTAGCTATAGACAGCCTAAAGCAAGAAGGAGTCAGTATAGATCTACATGTCTATGACACACCAACGGAATCTGGTTCTCTGAACGACCTGCTGAGCAAGCCTGAACTATCCCAAATGGACATTATCATAGGCCCCAGGCATAATAGCCATACCAAAGAGTTGGCGGATTTTGCCAAAGAGCATAGTATCCGTCTGGTCATTCCTTTCACATCAAAGGACAGTGAAGTTTTCAACAATCCCTATGTCTTCCAAATCAATACTCCTCAAGCATATCTCTATGCAGAGGTATGCAGACTATTTGCCGACTATTTTGCCAACTATAACATTGTCTTTGTACAAGCTGATGACGGTAAAGAGAAGACAGACTTCATCAATGGCATGAAAAATGAGCTGGACACTCGGGGGATCAGTCATACCACCATCCCAATGCCTGATACACCGGAATCCGTGACGGCGCATCTTCAAGCAGAGAAGCCCAACATCATCATCCCTACATCAGGAAGCAATGTCACCCTGATCAAGCTTCTCCCCATCCTCCAACTCGTAAACCGGACAGAGGAAAATCCATACCAGCTACACCTCTTTGGTTATCCTGAATGGCAAAAATATTATAATGACCATTTACAGGCATTCTACGAATTAGATACCTACTTCTATTCATCATTCTACACCAATAACCTTTTACCCTCGGCCAAGGATTTTCATAACAAATACCGTTATTGGTTCAACAAGGAGATGAAAAATACCTATCCACGATACGGCATGTTAGGTTTTGATACAGGATATTATTTTCTCAAAGCCCTTCACCGCTATGGAGAAAGGATGGAAGAGTATCTTGATCGGGAAATTACCATACCTGTACAAACAGGTTTCCATTTTGAACGTGTGAACAATTGGGGCGGTTTCATCAACAAAAAGGTATTCTTTATCCACATGACCCGTCAACACGAGCTCATCAAACTGGACTTCAAACAATAATCCAAATATGCACCAATAACATAAAGGCATCATTTCGTTTGTCATGAACAGAACATCACTACATAAGATTTTCAGATTGATTATCGTTGTACTTCTGGCCTCCATTTCCTGTCAAGGTATGGCCCAAGTCAGTCAATACCGAAGCAATTTCTCTCTTGGCGTTGGCGGCGGATTAAACTTCAATACCGTAGCTTTCTCGCCAAGCATCAAGCAAGGTACCCATCAAGGCATCAATGCAGGTATCGCCGCCCGCTATATCTGTGAAAAGTATTTTGCCATGATTTGCGGTGTGCAGGTAGAGGTAAATTTAAGCCAGCGCGGATGGAAAGAAAAGATTGAGGATGGGACAGGCAACACTTACCAACGTACGTTGAACTATGTGGAGATTCCCTTTTTAGCCCATTTGGCATTCGGCCCTGAAAGAGGGGTCAGATTTTTCATCAATGCAGGCCCTCAAATAGGTTTATATCTGAGTGATAAAGAAGAGATGGGAGGCGACCCTTGGAATCCCAGCTATCGCCCGGGAGGCGTGACGCACCAATATGGGAAAGCACCAGACAATAGTTTCGATTACGGTATTGCAGGCGGTTTGGGTCTTGAAGTACGTACTGGTGCAGGCAATTTCTTGGCCGAGGGGCGCTATTATTATGGCCTTTCCGATATTTATGGGAACAGTAAGCGGGATTATTTCTCGCGCTCAGGAAACTCTACCATAGGAGCACGAATAACCTACTTCTTTGACATTACCAAGTAATCCGCTTTCAATTCATAATTATTAAAAAGAAAGCCCCCTGACAAGATACCCCAGAAAAGTTTTCTCTATCCCCTAAAACGCAATCTACAATCAATCCAGGATGAAACTATTGCTTCTCTGTATCAAATGGCTATGGCATTCCGTACACGGTATTCGTCTATCACTCTTTGTGAGTGGCACAATAGGCATTATACAAGTCGGACTTTCGTTCACATTTATCTGGGCAAGCAAGCAGATGATAGATATCGCCACGAGTAAATGTGACGGACATCTGATGACATACATACTCTTGGCTATCGGATGTATGGCCGGCCAACCATTACTATCAGCCCTCAGTACAAGGCTGAAAAGCAAGGCCGAAATCAAGCAACGCAATGCCTTACAATACCGATTATTCAACCATTTGATACATAGCAAATGGAGTGGCCGTGAATCCTTGCATACAGCGGATATGACAAACCGTATGGATGACGATGTCAATGTGGTGACAACGGCCATGTGTTGGACAATACCATCAATATTCGTCACCTGTATCCAACTGGCCGGTGCATTAATATTTCTGGCACATATGGATATCCGATTGGCTCTCGTCCTGATTGTCATCATGCCCATGGCCATACTTCTGAGCAAGGGATATGTACGCAAAATGAGGCGTCTGACAAAAGAAATACGCGAGAGTGATAGCCGGGTAAAATCCTACATGCAAGAGCATTTGGGACACCGTGCATTGATTACCGCCATGCAACAGGAGGATAGTGTGAGTGAGAAATTCTTCGACCTGATAGGCAATTATGGCCGACAGATACTATATCGCACCAATTATACCCTCTTTTCCCGTACAGTAGTACAATGGGGATTCAGTGCCGGATATCTGACCGCTTTCCTTTGGGGAGTTTTAGGGCTCAGAGATGGAAGTGTCACCTTTGCCATGATGACGACTTTCCTCCAACTTGTAGCTCAAATACAACGTCCGATAGTTGAACTGAGCCGTCAAATTCCGTCATTCATCCACGTTTCCACCTCCATTGACCGCCTGACACAGATAGAGGAACTCCCTGTAGAGGAGGAAAGTCCATCCACCCCATTAGGAGATGCTCCAGGTATACGCATGGCAGATATCAGTTATACCTACCCAGAAGGAAAAGAGCCTACCATCAGCCATTTTACGCACGACTTTGCCCCAGGCACCGTAACGGCCCTGATTGGAGAAACAGGTATAGGAAAGAGTACACTAACGCGTCTCATGTTAGCGCAAATTACCCCACAAGAGGGTAAAATCACATTCTATAACCACCAAGGAGAAGAAGTTCAGGCAGGGGTAGGCACCCGATGCAATATCGTCTATATCCCGCAGGGGAATACCCTACTGAGCGGTACTATCCGAAGCAACTTATTGCTGGGTAATCCCAATGCAACAGAAGAGGAAATCCGCCAGTCATTATATATAGCAGCAGCAGATTTCGTACACGAACTTCCTGATGGATTGGATTCTATTTGTGGGGAAAAGGGAGTAGGACTAAGCGAAGGACAAGCGCAACGCATCGCTATCGCACGCGGTTTGTTACGTTCGGGAGGTATTGTTGTCATGGACGAACCGACCTCTTCTTTGGATTCAGAAACAGAGCGTACCCTACTCAAACGCCTTTCGGAAAACCTTACAGGAAAAACATTTGTAATCGTGACCCACCGGATACTCCCGGCCGAATTCTGTGACACGACCGTCAAGCTTTGAACATTCCATAATCGTATTTTCTGACAATGGCAAACGAAGTGAACCTGAACGACATACTATCCAACGACCAGTTGCTCACCGAAGTCGGAGCATTACTGACTGAAGGATATACCGTGACAATTTTATGTCAAGGAGACAGCATGCGCCCGTTCATTCGTAACGGAAAGGATAGTGTCATACTACAAAAACGTTCTGCCTACAATGTTGGAGATATCGTGTTGGCACGTATAGGAGAAACATTTCTGCTACATCGTATATATAAGATGACTCCATCAAGCGTTCACCTGATGGGAGATGGTAATGTTCATGCCAAAGAGATTTGTACTATTCAGAATATTTATGGAGCAGTGACTCATATTATCCGCAACGGACAGAAATATTCTTGTAGCACATCATGCGCGCGAACAAAAGCCAGGTTATGGAGATTTCTCCTCCCTATCCGCAGGATACTTCTATTCATTCTTTATATGCGATAACACGCCTCCACACTCATTTATCTGTAGTAGGATATGGTTACCCATTCAAAGCAATAAACGGGTAACAAAAATGACTCAGATATCAACCTAAGAAAGGAAAACAACCGCCTCAGCAACCAAATATATAAAAAAGAAGGAAACCCTTGTAAAACAAAGGTTTCCTTTCTTATTTTCAGCTTTTATTCAGCTTTTATTTTCTTTGCAAAATCAACCTCCAAAGTTATCGTACATGATGCTGCTTTCCTCTACGCCGAGGTCGGTGAGCATAGCCACCACGGCCTTCGACATGGGGCCGGGGCCACACATGTAGTATTCGATGTCTTCGGGAGCTTCGTGATCCTTCAGGTAAGTGTTCAGCATCACCTGATGAACGAAGCCTGCGGTGTACTTCACGCCAGCGGCATCGGCGGCTGGGTCGGGACGGTCGAGTGCCAAGTGGAAGTGGAAGTTGGGGAAATCTTTCTCCAATCCGAGGAAGTCCTCGAGGTAGAACACTTCGTTCAAGGCACGTGCACCATAGAAGTAGTGCATTTCGCGATCGGTTGTGTGGAGAGTCTTGGTCATGTGCATAATCTGTGCACGCAAGGGAGCCATACCGGCACCACCACCTACCCAAATCATTTCGCGCTTGGAGTCGAAATGCGGGTGGAAGTCTCCGTAAGGACCACTCATGATCACCTTGTCGCCGGGCTTCAGGGTGAAGATGTATGATGAAGCGATACCGGGGTTCACATCCATGAATCCGCTACGGTCGGCCTTCATAGGCGGAGTAGCGATACGCACGGTCAGCATGAACACGTTACCCTCGGCAGGATAGTTGGCCATAGAGTAGGCACGCACGGTCTCTTCGGGGTTGACACACTTCAAGGGGAAGAGGCCGAACTTCTCCCATGCGGGCAGATATTCGTCGCCAATGAGACCCTTGTCGATGTCCTTGTCATAATCCATAGAGAATGCAGGAATCTTGATCTGTGCATACGAACCGGGGAGGAAGTCCATCTGTGCACCTTCGGGAAGCTGCACCTTGAACTCCTTGATGAAGGTTGCCACGTTCTTGTTGCTGATGACAGTACATTCGTACTCCTTCACACCCATTACGCTTTCGTCAACCTTGATACCGAGGTCGCCCTTCACCTTGCACTGGCAAGCCAAGCGCCAATTGTCCTTGATCTGCTTGCGGGTGAAGTGTCCCTTTTCTGAATCGAGGATTTCGCCACCGCCCTCTACTACCTGGCATTTGCACTGGCCGCATGAGCCTTTACCGCCACAGGCAGAAGAGAGATAGATGCCCTGTGCCGAGAGGGTGTTGAGCAAGCTGCTACCCTGCTCTACCGACACAGTGTCCTTACCATTGATGGTAATATTCACATTGCCGCTGGGCGACAAATACTTCTTTGCTACGAGCAACATGATCACCAGGATGAGTACGATGGTGAGGAAGACTCCAATGCTCGTTAAAATCAAATTTATCATTGCTAAATTCTCCTTTCTTTATTAGATTTTCAAACCAGAGAAACACATGAATGCCATAGCCATGAGACCTACGGTGATGAACGTAATGCCGAGTCCTTTCAAAGGAACGGGCACGTCAGAGTAAGCCAACTTCTCGCGAATGGCGGCAAGGCCGACGATGGCGAGCAACCAGCCGATACCTGAACCCAAAGCATAGCTGAGCACTTCGCCCATGTCGTTGAACAGACGTTGTTGCATGAAGAGTGATGCACCCATGATGGCACAGTTCACGGCAATCAACGGCAGGAAGATACCGAGTGAAGCGTACAACGAGGGGCTGAAACGCTCTACAATCATCTCCACCAACTGAACGATAGCAGCGATAACAGCAATAAAGAGGATGAATGAAAGGAAGCTGAGGTCAACTCCTTCCACCAGGGCATTAGCCTTGAGCACGTAGTTTTCCAACAGATAGTTCACGGGCAGAGTCACCAACAACACGAAGGTTACGGCAATACCCAATCCGAGAGCTGTCTTTACATTCTTAGATACCGCCAGATAGGAACACATTCCCAGGAAGTAGGCGAATATCATGTTGTCCACGAAGATGGACTTTATAAATAGGCTTAAATATTCCATACGTTATTTATTAATTTGCTAATGTGATGAATTTGCCAATTTGCCAATCATTGGCCTACGGTCTTTGGCATTATACACATTATTTTATTGGCATATTTGCACATTGACACATTAGCACATTGGCACATTAATTACTACTCTCTTGCAATTCGGGGTTCTTCGCACGCTGGTACCAGATGATGCAAGCCACAATGATGAGGGCCATAGGAGGCATCAGCATGAGGCCGTTATTCAGGTATCCGGCTTCATAAGCCACCTCGGGGATGATGCGGATGCCAAAGAGGGTACCGGAGCCGAGCAACTCACGGAAGAAAGCCACGATAATCAGGATCTTGGCATAACCGAGGCCGTTTCCGATACCGTCGAGGCATGACTCCCACGGACCGTTCTGCATGGCAAATGCCTCAAGACGTCCCATCAGGATACAGTTGGTAATGATAAGACCCACGTAAACCGAGAGCTGTACGCTCACGTCGTAAGCAAAGGCCTTCAGAATCTCACTCACGATAGTTACCAGTGCGGCCACAACCACCAGCTGCACGATGATACGGATGCGGTTGGGGATGGTGTTGCGCAACAGAGAGATGACCACATTGGCAAAAGCCGTAATCACGGTCACCGAAAGTCCCATCACAATGGCCGGCTCCAACTGGGCAGTCACGGCCAAGGCTGAACAGATACCGAGCACCTGCACGGTCACGGGGTTGTTCAAGCCAAGCGGAGTAAAGAGAACTTCTTTATTCTTCTTTGAAAATAGTTGTCCCATTTTTTTATTCTAAATTTTGAATTATGAATTCTGAAATGCTGAAAAGCCGCATGGCTAATTCATAATTTATAATTCATAATTAATAATTATTTCAAAAACTTCTCATAGGGTTTCAGGCAATTCTTCAGCATGGCGTCCACACCCTGCGAGGTGATGGTACCACCTGAGATACCGTCCACTTCGTAGTCGGGATTTGCCACACGTCCATTCTTTACCACACAGAGGCCTACGTTGGCACCATCGAACACCTTCTTGCCCACAAACTGGGTTTGGAACTTAGGTGTAGTAATCTCGGCACCAAGGCCCGGAGTTTCACCTGCGTGAGAGAAATAGGTACCATATACGGTATTCTTGTCCTCGTCCAAGCCAATGTATCCCCAGATGGGTCCCCAAAGACCTGCACCATATACGGGGATGACATACTTCTTCTGTCCGTCCACCTCGCACTCGAACACGTGCAGACGACCTTCAGCAATCTCACCTTTATAAGTAGTGTTGAAAGCCCCCTCGTTGGCAACCAACGAACCGTCGGCCTGCATCAGCATGTCGCCTTTCACAACACTGTTGTAAGTAGCCTCGGCATCCTCCACATCAGCGATGTTCAGGGCTGCCAGAATCTGTTTCTTCGTATCCAACTCCACATTCTTGTTCTGCTGTTCCTTCAACGAAGAACTTACAAAAGCAAGCAGGAATGCCACGATAATGACCATTACCGAAGCATAGATGATTGTATAGCTATTACTATTCGTATTCATATCTTTATCGGTAATTTTTATTTGTTAGTATTCAATCGTTTCACACGGCGGTTGATGTTGCTCTGTACCACATAGTAGTCAATCAGCGGAGCAAACACGTTCATCAGCAGGATGGCCAGCATCATGCCTTCGGGGTAACCGGGGTTGAGCACGCGGATGATGACCGCCATGGCTCCCACGAGGAATCCGAAGATGAACTTACCTGTCTCTGTACGGGCAGAGGTAACGGGGTCGGTAGCCATGAATACGGCACCGAAGCAGAAACCACCCAATACGAGGTGCTGATACCAGGGCATCATGGCCATGTAGTTGCTCTCGGCACCAAAGGTGTTGAACAACAGGGCCACTACGGCACCACCCACAAACACGCTCAACATGGTCTTCCAGCTGGCAACGCCACTCCACAACAGGAGGATGGCCCCCAACAGGATGGCCACTACGCTTGTCTCACCGATAGAGCCGGGGATGAAGCCCCACACCATATCCATGCTGAATTCAGGCACACCCACGGTAGCTGCATGACCCAGCGCCGTAGCGGCGGTGAATCCGTCGGGCAGGTCGGCGCCAAGGCCGAAAATGCTCTCTGTAGCCACCCACACGGTGTCACCCGACATCTGAGTAGGATAAGCAAAGAAAAGGAACGCACGCGCGATAAGGGCCACGTTGAACACGTTCATACCCGTACCACCGAACACTTCCTTCGCGAAGATTACGGCAAAGGCAGTAGCCACGGCCAGAATCCAAAGCGGACAGTTCACAGGCACAATCATCGGAATCAGCATACCCGATACGAGGAAACCTTCCTGAATCTCTTCGTTCTTCAATTGGGCAATGATGAACTCGATACCGAGACCTACGATGTAAGAGACGAGAATCTTGGGCAATACGGCCAGGAAGCCATATCCGAAGACCTCGATGAAACTGGCACTATCCATCAGCCCTGCGGCCGTGTAGTGCTGGTAACCCACGTTGTACATACCGAACAGCAAGGCCGGCACCAGTGCGATTACCACAAACGACATGATGCGCTTCGAGTCGATGGCATCATGGATGTTCACACCCTTGCGGGCGGTGGTGTTGGGTACGAACAGGAATGTTTCGAAACCGTCGAACACCGAGCGCAGCGCGTGAAGCTTGCCTCCCTCCTCAAAGTTCGGCTTTATTTTGTCGAGATAATTTCTTAACGCTTTCATTATTTTCAGTTTTTAGTTACGAGCTACGAGCTACGAGTTTTTCAGCTACGGGTATAGTATTCAACTTGCCACTTGTAGCTTGTCACTTGTAGCTTGTCACTATGTTATTCCATCTCCTTTCTGAGTGCATCCAATCCTTCGCGGACAATGCGTTGCAACTCCAGTTTTGATGAATCCACAAACTCACACAGGGCAAAATCCTCGGGAGCCACCTCGTAGATACCCAGTGCCTCCATGCGGTCGATGTCGCCGGCAATGATGGCCTTCACCAGATACTCGGGCATGATGTCCATGGGGAACACGCGGTCATACTCGCCACTCATGATCATGTGGCGCTCGCCACCCTTCACACGGGCATCCAGTGTGTACTCCTTCTTGCCCAACAACCAGCTGAAGTAGCTACGACTGGTGCTGTACTGATCCATACGGGGCATAATCCAACCCAGCATTTCGTGTACATCGTCACCCTCGGGGATAACGGTCAGCTCCGTAGCATGAGCGCCCACAAAGCCCTCGAGCGAGCTCTTGTCGCCGGTCAGCACGTTGCCGTTGATGATGCGCAGGTTCTTGCCTTCGGCCAAACGACCGTCCAACACGCTCGCAATCTGAGCACCCACCTTCACACGGGCGTATGCCGGAGTCTTCACCTCCGAACCGGCCACGGCAATGATGCGGGTCAAATCCACCTGACCTTTGTTGAACAGACGACCGATGAAGATAACCTCCTCGGCACCCAGTGTCCACACCACTTCACCCTTGTTCACGGGAGCCGTGTGGTTGATCTGGACACCCACATTTCCTGCAGGATGCGGTCCGTCAAACACCGTCACGGTCACACCCTTGGCCTCCTTCAGGGCAGCACTTGTCTGCTTGGCGCTCACGCCCAGGTAAGTGGGAGCCATCTTGGCCAGTGCGTCAAGACCTGTCTGGAAATCCGCCTCCTGACCGCTCAATACATACTCGAACTCGGGAGCCAAAGGCTGAGAGTCGAAAGCCGACACGAAGATGGCGCGGGGCGCAACTTCAGGGTTAGGCACTACGTCGTAAGGACGTTGCTTGAAGAATCCGAACAGACCAGCCTCCAACAGAGCCTCCTTCACCTGCTCACCGGTGAGCGATGCCACACTCTTCTTGCCAAAATCTACCACTTCGTTCCCCTCGGCGGCCACACGCACGCTGAGCACCTTGCGGCGGGCACCGCGCTCAACCAGCGTCACCTTACCGCTGACAGGCGAAACGAACTTTACTTCAGGGTGATTCTTGTCGATGAACAAGGCCTCACCCGCTTTGACCATCTGCTCCTCCTTGACAACCACCTTGGGAGTCACACCCGTGAAGTCATCCGGACAGAGTGCATACCCTGCCGCCGGCTTCACTTCCAGCATCTCCCGCGCCGGTTTGCCCTTCAGATTGATGTCCAAACCTTTACGTAACTTTACTAAATTTGCCATATTATTTATAACAATAATGAATTTATCAAAAGATGGTGCAAAGATACTTAAAAAGACAGAATATAGCCTACTGACTGGTAGAAAAAAAAGAGGGAGGAACAGAGAAAAACACCCCTATTCCCCTCCTCTTTCGCTTTTCCTTACTTCCAAAGGAAGAATTGTCACATCTAGATAGCAAATGAGCGATTCACTCTATTCACTACCTGCCTGTCGGCAGACAGGTTTTGATTATTTACGATTTATTTGCTATTGAGCTATTTAGTGCCGCACGGCCCAACTTTAACCCACGTCATCCGCGTTATCTGCGGATGACGCGGATTGAAAGTGGCCATGCGGTGCTCAGCACTCAAAACTCAGCACTCAGCACTCATAACTCCTCTGCGCCTCTGCGCCTTTGCGTTCTAAAAAATTGTACCTTGTAATTTGTAAATGAAATTATGGAAAAACGTGATATCTGGAAAATCGTGATTCAGACGTTGATCACCGTACTGACGGCCATCGGCACGAGCCTGGGAGTAATCAGTTGTGTGTGAGATAGTGACTAGTGACTAGCTACGAGCTACGAGTGATGAGCTACGAGCTACGAGTGGGCCATGCGGCGCGGAAAATTTTTCATCCGTAGATGACGCAGATGACGCGGATTGAAAGTGGGCCATGCGGCGCTCCTCCCTTTGAGAAGGTTTAAAGTTCAAAGTTTAAAGTTCAAAAGGGAGATGGTTTGAACTTTGAACCTTGAACTTTGAACTTTGAAAAAACGCAGATGACGCAGAGTTTTTTTGAGTGACTGATGACGAGCTACGAGCTACGAGTGACTAGTGACTAGTGGGCCATGCGGCGCGAAATCCCCTACCCTCTCTACACACGAAAAAGGGCATCCCATGTTCGGGGTGCCCTTTGTGTATTCACTCGTAGCTAGTAACTAGTAACTGACAATCAGTCCTCTTCGGCAAACATGGGGTCCCAGGCAGGCAGGCGGACAGGCTTCTGTTTGAGAACATCAAGCACGTTGGCGGGGACGTACTTCTTGTTCACCACAAGGCGGAACATGTACTCGTCAAACCACTCATCGGTCATGATAAGGTGGCCACGATAGCCGCTGGAGGCGCCCCAGCTGTTTTCGACCATCCACTTCTTGAACGTGCCGTCCTCGGCCACATCGACAGCCATCAGGGTCATGGCATGCGAAGAGCCACTGTCGAAGGTCTGTATGCGCTGCTTCTTGTCCATGCCGAGGGTGATACCGAAAAGCGACTCATAGTCATAATTTTTCATATCAAGGAGGCCACGTTTGGAGTCGAGTTGTTTGGCCACATCGCACGAGAAATACATCATGGTGCTGTCCTTGATGCTGGCCAAGGCCATCTGCTTGATTTCTTCGATGGGAAGGTTGACATAGAGCCAGTTGTGCCCATCATAGACATGGCGGTCAAAGTCAATTTCATACACCTTCCAGTAGTCTCGGCTGGGGTCGTTCATCAGCATGACGTAGTCGGCATTGAGGTCTTCACCGATCCACTCTTTGTAAAAACTTTGTGGGGTGTATGTCTTCATCTCGGAGAGAGGCTTTCCGCTGGCATCCTTGGGAGCCCAAGCGAACTCCTTCACCGGTTCGCCCATAGAGAGGACAAGCATGCGGTAGATGGTGCCGAGCATCTCGGTCTTCAGGTTCTCAAGCTCCTTCTTGCCACCCTTGGTATCGCGCAACTGGAGAGCAAATTCGCGGAGTTTCTGCTTGATGATGGAAGTGACACGCGCGGTGTTATTGGTATTGAAAGTCTCGGGCATCACTTCGGCAGGCACAATACCATACTTGGCCACGAGGTCGGCCACTCCGGTATAAGTACCGCCATCGCTCAGTGGATGCTTCATGAGCCACTCCACCATCTGGTCGGTGAGCGGACGTTCGCGAGTGTCGATGATGCCTTGCAGGAAGAGGTTGGACTTCTCCAACTGGTCCCAAAAGAAAGAGTACCCTTGGGAAAACTCGCACGAAGGCCACCCATGACGGGCCATAGCCTTGGCACGCAGCACATTGAATCCCGTGAAGAGCCAGCAACGGCCGGAAGACTGCTGGTCGGTGATACCACGCGACTCCACGCGGTGGCTGAAATGAGTGTCGAGCCCGCCACGGAGATTCTCCTGGCTGAGGGCAAGGGTGCGCACATCATTGGCCGCAATGGCATTCATCAGCGCACGGTCGGTAGGCGTACCCTCATAAACAGAAGTTATCCGGTCAAGCATCTCAGAAGTTATGCCCCCCTGCTGGGCAGATGTGCCGAGCGAAGCGGCCAAAAGGATTGTCAGAGCAATGTTCTTTTTCATAGAAAATTGTTTTATGATTCTTGTTTTACTTGTTATAAAGGATAATTTTCGGACAAAGTACGGAATAATTTTCCTCCCAAGCAAGAAAGTGTTTCGGAAAAACATATTTTTTATATATCTTTGCGCACTTAAAGAGGGGTGATCACTCAAAAGAAACGCCCCACGGGAAAAAGACTTGCACGAATTACCCCTTATACAAATAAAAAGAAGAAACTTCAAACACGTGTCACGCAGGATATTCAACATTGTCAGAGGAACATTGATAGGGCTGGTAGCCTTATATGGCTTGTGCCTTGTATTGCTGGAAATACCAGCCGTACAAGGAGCGTTGACGCAACAATTGGAAAAACAATTCTCCGCTTTTCTGGAAACGGAAATCGAAATTGAGAATATCACCATCGACTACCCTAACCGTCTGATAGTGGACGGCATGATAGTGGAAGACAAGGATGGAAAAGAGATGCTGAAAGCAGCCCGACTGGCCGCAAAATTCGAGTGGACGCCCTTGTTGAAAGATGGACGTATCGTGGTACACACTGCGCAAATATTCGGCCTGCATGCACACATCAGCCGCCCCACGCCGGAAGCTGAAACCAACATCCAATTCCTATTGGACAAACTGGCCTCCAAGGACACCACAGAAAGCGCTCCCCTAAATTTGCGCATCAACAGCCTGCTTATCAGACGAAGCCATCTGAGCTACGATGTGAAGTCAGAAAAAGAGACACCGGGAGTGTTCAACCCTTCGCATTTGAATGTAGAGGACCTGAACATGACCGCCACCCTCAAGTGTCTGAGCGCAGACTCTATCAATGCCACCATCAAACGGTTCGAACTAAAAGAAGGAAGCGGCCTAGAAGTGCAATCCATGAAAATGGCATTATTGGCCAATACCGACAGGATAACTCTGGCAGACTTTGTCTTGAGGATGCCACAAAGCCGTCTGATGATGGATACAGTGAGAGCAGATTTCCCCATACCTGAAACCGAGGAAGGCGGACCGCGGGCAGGACTCTTCATGGCAGATTTGAAACGTGGCTCGTACCTGACGCTGAAAGACATTGCCCCCTTTGTCCCAGCCTTGAAACATTTTGACGAGAGACTTTACATGTATGCCTCCCTACGAGGACGCAGAGAGCTTATGGTTATCGCAGACATGCACATACACTCAGCTGGGAAAGAAGTGGAACTGAGAATGACAGACGCCTATACCATCCTCCATGAAAAGAACAATCCATACGTTGATATGGGAAATCTGAAGATGAGTATCACACAAAAGGGGCTCGGATTCATCTGGAGAAATCTGCAAGGAGAGGGGAAAGAAATCCCCCAAACTTTGACAAATGCAGAATATGTGGCCTTTAACGGAGAAGTAATGGGGTACATTGACCACCTGATCGCAAAAGGACACTTGCAAACAGGTATAGGAGAGGTCAACACTACAACGACCCTGATAACTCCCCAAAAAGGAGAGCTCAACTATAAGGGAAAAATCAGCTCCCAACGGTTGGAGATGAACAAACTGCTGGGAGATGGACAAAAACTGGGCGACCTCTCCTTGGACATCAAATTTGACGGGCATACACAACAAGGAGAGGCACCCTCACTATATCTGAAAGGAGTACTCCCTACCCTACAATATAACGGATACGAATATCAGCAAATACGCATGGACGGCATATTGGACCGACAGGGATTTGACGGCCTTCTGGCATTGGACGACCCCAATGCTGCCCTGACCATGAACGGAAAATTCACGATGGAGAACGACATCCCTACCCTGAACTTGACGGCCACCCTGAACAACTTCCGCCCACATGATTTGCAATTGACCGAAGGACGGGAGGGCATCACTTATGGATTGAAACTACGCACACATTTTCAAGGAAACACCCCCGACAATATACAAGGAACTATAGATGTGGATAGCCTGACCGCTTGGCTCCCCACCGACTCTCTTCACGTGGAGAACATACACATCGAAGCCTTGAACATCTCAGAAGGGAAAAAAAGGCTGACCGCCACGTCCGACTTCATGACGGCCCATGTGGAGGGTAAATACCACTACCGGACATTACCGGAAAGTTTTGAGCAGATTGTGTACAAATACCTCCCTTCGCTGGTAAAGAAATCCAAATGGGCTTCAACCACTACAAAGAAGAAAAAATCCACCAACGACTTTAGCTTCGACATAAAGCTGAAAGATAGCAAATTCTATCCCTATGTGGCCGGAATCCCATTGGAAGTGTCGCCACACGCAGAGTTGAAAGGACAAATCTGTGATGCTGACGAAAGAATGCGATTGGAAGGATACCTGCCCAACCTGACCTACGGGGATGCTTCATTTGAATCTGGTGTATTGAGATGCGAGAACACCGACGACCGGCTCATGGCGGACTTCAGCATTTCCAAACAAATGTCAGGCAATGCCAGAGTGAATCTGATGATGAATACACAAGCGGCCAATGATAGCCTGAAGACCACTATATCATGGGGTAATGATACAGAAATCACCTATTGCGGCACCGTAGATGCATACACAACCTTCAGCCGGCAGACAGAAAACAGCCCTCACATGAAAACAGATGTGAAAATAATGCCCACGGACATTATACTGAACGATACGGTATGGCATGTACATCAAGCACAGATAGTGATGGACTCGGGATACGTGGATATCAACAATCTGCAAATCGAACACGCTGACCGACACCTCAATGTCAACGGCAAAGTGTCTGACCGCTCCTCTGACTCCCTAATCATAGACTTGAATCGCATTGGGGTGGAATATATTATGGATATCCTCAGGTTCCACCCTGTAGAATTTGCCGGCGATGCCACCGGACGCATCCACGTACGCGAAGCGCTAGGGGAAATGCAGGCACACACCCGTCTGCAAGTGGAAAATTTCCACTTCAACGGAGGCCTGATGGGCGACATGGATGTGAAAGGCAAATGGGACAACGAAGTGGGAATAATGCTAGATGCAGATATCCGGGAGGGAGACAAAGGACGGACAACGGTATTAGGATTCGTAAGCCCACAGAATGATAGCCTCGACCTGCGCATCGGTACGCATCAGACAAACTTGGCTTTCCTGAACAGTTTTATTGGAGGAATTTTTGGAGATGTGGCCGGAAGAGCATCAGGCGACATACACCTCTACGGTCCCTTCAAGCGACTGAACCTGATAGGAGATGCACTGGCCAGCGTAAGCGCAAAAGTCAAAGTGCTGAATACCGCTTTCAACCTAAGAGGCGACTCTGTCCACCTACGGCACAACTCTATAGATTTTGAGGATGTGACCCTCTATGATGCCGAAGGGCACCGTGCACTTGCCAACGGGCAACTCACACACAACAATCTGAAAAATATCGGATACAATTTCCGTTTCGAAATGGATAATTTCCTTTTCTACAACACCTTTGATTTCAACGACATGCCCTTCTATGGCAATATCTATGGCACAGGAAATGCCCTCTTATGGGGAGGCGGCAATGAATTGCATCTGAACGGCACCATCCGCACCGGAGAAAACACGTTGTTCGTCTATAACATGTCTTCCCCCGAGCAAATAACAGACAACCGATTCGTCACTTTCGTTGACAAGACCCCACGCCCCATCATTGAAGTAAGGCCATTGAAGCTCTTCATGTCCAACGAGGAGAAGGAGGAAGAAAAAGACGGTCCTCCGCTACAACTCTTCATCGATGCCGCCATAGATGCTACGGACGATGCCACCATGAAGGTCATTATGGATACACGCTCGGGAGACTTCGTATCGGCACAGGGAAACGGTACAATCAATGTAAACTACACCAATGAAGGTACAGACATGCGCGGTACTTATACGATTGAGAGCGGAATCTACAAAATGAGCATGCAGGAGGTGATACGCAAAGACTTCATCCTACAACCGGGAAGTGAAGTGAATTTTACCGGCAACGGAGGAGACGCAGATTTGGACATCAAGGCCATCTATACGGTCAATTCGGCATCACTGAGTGACTTGATTCCTGATGCTTCATTCAACAACAATACAGTGAAGGTCAATTGCATCATCAACATGACGGGGAAACTGGCATCACCGGTATTAGGATTCGACATCGACCTTCCGACGGTAAACGATGAAGAGAAACAGTTGGTCCGCTCAGCCATCAGCACAGATGAGCAGATGCGTATGCAGATTATCTACCTGTTGGGAGTCGGCAAATTCTATACATATGATTACGCCAACACCACCGGACAATCGTCCAGCGATGCCATGTCATCACTACTCAGTTCTACCCTGTCCGGGCAACTGAATGACATCCTCTCCCAAGCACTGAACATAAGCAATTGGAACTTCTCCAGTAATTTATCTACCGGCCAAGAGGGATGGAGCGACCTGGAAGTGGAAGGAATCCTGAGCGGTAGATTGCTGAACAACCGCTTGCTCATCAATGGTAATTTCGGATATCGCGAAAACCAATTGGCCAACAGTAACTTTGTGGGCGATTTCAATCTGCAATGGCTACTTACCCCTTCAGGAAATATACGACTGAAAGCCTATAATATGGCCAACGACCGCTACTTTGCCAAACAGACTTTCAACACCCAAGGTTTTGGTATTATCTACAAACGCGATTTCAACTCGTGGCGCGACTTCTTCAAATTGAAGAAAAGATAATAACGACATAACATAATCACATAAAAAAGGCTGAGTATGCATCACGCACCCTCAGCCACAAACAATCAAATTTTTTAGTTATGAAAAAATCTATTAATAATGTTAGATCATTTTAGTATGCTCTTGCAAATAGTACACGGCGTGCACTGGGCTTACCAGTCACCATACACTTGCCCGGAGTAAGACTCTCCTCATCGGCTTCGAAAGGAATACAACGGATAGTTGCCTTAGTCTCTTCTTTGATACGCTCCTCGGTCTCAGGAGTACCATCCCAGTGGGCAAGGATGAATCCACCCTTCTCAATCTGCTCCTTGAACTCCTCATAAGTATCCACCTTGGTGGTATTTTCCTCCCGATACTTCAATGCCTTCTGGAAGATGTTCTCCTGAATCTCATCCAACAGATTCTTCACATACTCCTCAATACCATCACAAGTCACGGTCTGTTTCTCCAAAGTATCACGACGCATCACCTCCATGGTGTTATTCTCCAAGTCGCGTCCGCCCATCACCAAGCGTACGGGCACTCCCTTCAGCTCATATTCGGCAAACTTGAATCCCGGACGTTTGTTATCGGCATTGTCATATTTCACGCTGATGCCCATTTTCTTCAAATTGGCCACAATACCGCCAATCTTTTCGTTCAAGGCATTCAGTTGTTCTTCATTCTTATAAATAGGTACGATGACAACCTGGATAGGTGCCAACTTCGGAGGAAGTACCAAGCCGTTATCATCAGAGTGTGTCATGATGAGGGCACCCATCAAACGGGTTGAAACTCCCCAAGAAGTGGCCCATACATATTGCAACTGGTTTTCCTTATCTACGAATTGTACATCGAAAGCCTTGGCAAAGTTCTGTCCTAGGAAGTGCGAAGTACCACTTTGCAAAGCTTTACCGTCCTGCATCAAAGCCTCGATAGTGTAAGTGTCCAATGCACCGGCAAAACGTTCGTTGGCACTCTTCACGCCTTTCACCACGGGTACGGCCATGTATTTCTCAGCAAAGTCTCCATAGACATGAAGCATCTTCTGTGCTTCCTCCTCTGCCTCTTCGCGGGTAGCATGGGCCGTATGTCCTTCTTGCCAAAGGAATTCAGCTGTACGGAGGAAGAGGCGGGTACGCATCTCCCAACGCATCACATTTGCCCATTGGTTACACAAGATAGGAAGGTCGCGGTAAGATTGGATCCAATTCTTATACGTACTCCAAATAATAGTCTCTGATGTCGGGCGGATAATGAGTTCCTCTTCCAAACGGGCCGCAGGATCTACCACAACTCCACTTCCATCAGGAGCATTCTTCAATCGGTAATGCGTCACCACGGCACATTCTTTGGCAAAGCCTTCCACATGGTCAGCTTCGCGGCTCAAGTATGATTTGGGAATCAGCAAGGGGAAATAGGCATTTACATGTCCTGTTTCTTTAAACATGTCATCCAACTGGCGTTGCATCTTCTCCCAGATGGCATATCCGTAAGGTTTGATTACCATACAACCACGCACAGCACTCTGCTCTGCAAGGTCCGCCTTTACAACAAGGTCATTGTACCATTGGCTATAATTCTCACTTCGTTTAGTGAGTTCTTTCAATTCTTTTGCCATATTATATTCTATATATTCCTATATTATATTATTCCTAATTATCTGCCTCATGCTTTAAGTTCTTGGACTTTTAAGCACAAATATCAAGGCGCAGACTTTCGAGCGGCAAAATTACTAAAATTAATAGAGAATTAAAGACAAAATGATATTTTTTATCAATAATATGGTCAATTATAATAAGGTTTTGTTATATTTGCACCCAGAAATATTATCTATTTTTATCAAATATCAAAACAAAATGAAGAAGACTAAATTTATGGCCCTGTTGATGAGCGGTCTGCTCGTATTGGGTAGCTGTGGCATGAGCAACACAGCAAAAGGTGGTTTGATTGGTGCAGGTGCAGGTGCTGCCCTCGGTGCATTGGTGGGTAAGGTTGCCGGTAATACTGCAATTGGTGCCGCCGTTGGTACTGCCGTTGGTACTGGTGCCGGTATCCTGATTGGCAAAAAAATGGACAAAGCTAAAGCTGCTGCTGAGGCCGTAGAAAATGCTCAGGTAGAGAGCGTACAGGATGCTAATGGCTTGCAAGCTGTAAAAGTTACTTTCGATAGCGATATTTTGTTCGATTTGAACTCAAGCACCCTGAAGAGTGCTGCCCGCAATTCTTTGACTGAATTCTCTAAGGTATTGAAGAATAATGCAGACATGGATGTAGCCATCTTCGGACACACAGACAAGACTGGTACTTTGGAAGTAAACCAGCGCATCTCTTTGCAACGTGCACAATCTGTACAGACCTATCTGAAAGGTCAGGGTGTAGCCGTTGATCAGATGGTTACTGTAGAAGGTAAGGACTATCAGGAGTATGACGACACCAAGAGTGCTGCAGAAAATCGTCGTGTAGAGATTTACCTCTATGCTTCTAAGGAAATGATTGAAGCCGCCAACAACGGAACTCTCCAATAAAAAGCCCATATGCCGACTGGCCTATATAAGAATAACAGATTATAGGTCTCTATATTCGGTGCAGAGCTATGTTGGCAATTTGAACATTGGTAAAAGATTATAAAATAGGCGCGGATTCGCGCCTATTTTTTTTGACACTTTCCACAACAAGAACCGATATACAATCATAAAAAGAAAAGAGACTATCCTCACGGAAAGCCTCTTTCGGATAAGTATTTCTACTTTGGTACTAACTTTTTTAAGGTAAAAAGATTGTTTTTAGGATAACGGCAGCAAAGGTAAGGAAATTTTAAATGTACACCAAGGGAAAATATGTGTTATACAACATATTTGGAGAAAAATGTGGAGTTTTTCGCTATTTTCCCTATCAATAATGGAAAGAAAATGAATCTATGTAACATAATCTTAATATAAAAATAACGATTAAGGAAAATTTTTATCTTATCTTTGCACTAAGATAAAGAAGATAAAGGGCATACACTCCCCCGTCCGATTGATATCGGTGGGTAATTAATAACATATATGGAAACAACTGTAAACAAGATTTTGGTAATTGACGATGAAGAGGACATCTGTGATATTCTGAAATTCAATCTTGAAATAGAAGGATATGAGGTAGATACCGCCAATTCAGCCGAGGAAGCCTTGAAAATGGAACTGGGAAATTACAACCTTTTACTTTTAGATGTAATGATGGGGGAAATATCAGGTTTTCATTTGGCTAATATGCTGAGAAAAAAAACTGAGACAGCAACCATTCCCATCATATTCATTACGGCCAGAGATTCGGAAAACGATACGGTGACGGGATTCAACCTGGGAGCCGATGACTACATAGCCAAGCCCTTTGCCATTCGTGAAGTTTTAGCCAGAGTGAAAGCCGTTATCCGACGAACTAAAGGAAACAGCGCAAAAGACATAACGAAACCTTCTATGGAAAACAAACAGGGTTTTGAAAAACTGATTTTCCAGACTTTGGAATTGGATCCCGAATCCAAACAAGCGACCATCAGTGGGACTCCTGTATCACTCACCAAAAAGGAACTGGAAATATTAGCCCTACTCCTCTCCCACCCTGGCCATGTCTTCTCACGCGAGGAAATACTCTCTACCGTATGGGAAGATGATGTATTGGTACTCGACCGTACGGTAGATGTGAATATCACCCGACTACGCAAAAAGATTGGCGAATATGGCAAACACATCATCACTCGACAAGGATACGGATATTGCTTCAGATATTAGCCCATATAAAGAAACGAAAACAAACATGAAATCACTACTCATCAGTCTCCGCCTGTTTGTAGCCATCATTTTTGTAGTGGCAATCTATGCCGCATGGACACACGAGCGTAGCGTATGGATCATTTTGACGGCAAGTCTGGCCATGGCCCTCATCTTCTACCTACACATTATCCGCCAACGAAAATCCATCACGCAACTTCGCCGTTTTGCCAAGAAAGCTGACCGTAACGAAAGATTTGATATCGAGGAAGAGATTGCAGCCTTTCCCAATGGGGAGTTAGGCGAAATTTCCAGACATATCGTCCGACTTTACCAACACTTGAAACAGAGTCAAGAAGACCAAAGTCGTCTGAAAAGACAACTCACACAAAACATCTCCCATGAATTAAAAACACCGGTCAGCAGTATACAGGGCTATCTGGAAACTATCATTGAAAACCCCAATATGGATGCCGAAAAACGGACACAATTCCTCCAACGATGCCATGCACAAAGCCTACGCCTGATAAGTCTGTTGGAGGACATCTCGGCCTTGAACAGGATGGATGATGAAGTGGGACTACAAGCCATGGCACAAGAATATGTCAGCATCACTAATCTAGTGAATGGCATCATGCAGGAGGTAGCCCTGCAACTGGAAGAAAAAAAGATGGTCATGGCCAATCAACTCTCCGAGGACATTATCATCCGTGGAGACGCATCACTCCTATATTCAATCTTCCGCAACCTGACCGATAATGCCATAGCTTATGCCGGGACAGGTACAATCATCACCGTACGAGCCACTTATGACGAGACATTTTATCATTTCACCTTTGCCGACAACGGCATTGGCATAGCCCCCGAACATCTTTCACGCATCTTCGAACGTTTTTACCGCATAGACAAAGGGCGTAGCCGCAAGCTTGGAGGAACGGGACTTGGCCTTGCCATTGTGAAAAATGCCGTCATCCTCCATGGAGGAACCATATCTGCTTCATGTGGCCAACAAGGAGGTCTTGTCTTCCACTTTACGCTGAAGAGATAAAAAAAGAGTACAGGATAGCTGATTCTTGAAATAAATGTGTATCTTTGCCCTCCAATCCTATTATATTTAATAAGGTAAAGAATACGTAGAAAAACCAAAACTTTAAATATTACTTATTGATGAAAAAACAATTTCTTTTAGGCGGACTCATGCTGATGGCATCAGTCGTGAGCGCACAGACGTTCAAGGAGTGGCAAGACCCCAAGGTGAACGCCGTGAATCGTGCTCCCATGCACGCCAACTACTTTGCGTACGAATCGGCCGAGGCGGCACAGAAGTGCAAGACCCAGTCGGCCAACTACATGCCCCTGACAGGTATGTGGAAGTTCTATTGGGTGGAAAATGCAGACCAGCGCCCTACCGACTTCTGGAAAGCCGGTTACGATGACAGCCAATGGGATGAACTGCCCGTACCCGGCCAGTGGGAACTCTATGGCTACGGACGTCCCATCTATGTGAACAACCAGTACCCTTGGCGCAACTTCTTCCAGACAAATCCGCCCCAGGTGCCTACTGAGCGTAACAACGTTGGTTCATACCGTCGTACCATCACCGTGCCGGCCAACTGGAAAGGAAAACAGATTATGGTACACTTCGGTTCGGCTACCTCAAACATCTACCTGTGGGTGAACGGCAAGTTCGTGGGCTATAGCGAAGATGCCAAGCTGGAGGCCGAGTTTGACTTGACCAAATACCTGAAGCCGGGTAAGGAAAACCTGATTGCTTTCCAAATCTTCCGCTGGTGCGATGGCTCATACTTGGAGGATCAGGACTTCTTCCGCCTCTCAGGTATTGCCCGCGAGTGCTACCTCTATGCACGCAACAAGAAGCATATCAAGGACATCCGTGTGACTCCCGATTTGGATGCACAGTACACCGACGGTTCACTGGCTATCGACCTCGACCTGCAAGGAAATGGCACTGTTGAATTGGCGCTGACCGATGCAAAAGGCCAACAAGTTGCCATCACTACCGTAAAGGGAAGCGGCAAGCAAAAGGCCGAGATGAAGGTGGCCGCACCCAACAAATGGACGGCCGAGACTCCGTACCTCTACACCCTCACCGCCACTCTGATGGACGGTAAGAAGGTGAGCGAGGTAATCCCCGTGAAAGTGGGCTTCCGTAAGGTGGAGATCAAGAATGCACAGGTGTTGGTGAACGGCCAGCCGGTACTCTTCAAGGGTGTAAACCGCCACGAATTGAATACCGTAAACGGCTACACCGTGAGCTACGAGGACATGTTGAACGACATCCGAATCATGAAGAGCCTGAACATGAATGCCGTGCGCACCTGTCACTACCCCAACGATCACCGTTGGTATGAACTGTGCGACCAGTATGGTCTCTACATGGTGGCCGAGGCCAACATCGAGAGCCACGGTATGGGATATGGCGAGAAGACATTGGCCAAGAACGACTCTTACGCTTTGGCACACATGGAGCGCAACCAACGCAACGTGCAACGCAACTTCAACCACCCGAGTATCATCTTCTGGTCATTGGGTAACGAGGCCGGTTATGGTCCTAACTTCGAAGCTGCTTACGATTGGATCAAGGCCGAAGACCCCTCACGCCCCGTGCAGTACGAGCAGGCACACCAAAATGGAAAGACAGACATCTTCTGCCCCATGTACTATGGCTACGAAGGATGCGATTGGTACTCTCAAAACGACAATCCGCGTCCGCTCATCCAATGCGAATATGCCCACACCATGGGTAACTCCGGCGGTGGTTTCAAGGAATATTGGGACATGATCCGCAAGTATCCCAAGTACCAGGGCGGTTTCATTTGGGACTGGGCCGACCAAGGTATCTTGAAGCGCAACAATGAGAAGGCACGCACTATGCCTGCTCCCGAAATCCACGGATATGGTGGCGACTTCCACCCGGCTGATGCTTCTGACCAGAACTTCTGCAACAATGGTGTAGTGGCTCCCGACCGTGACCTCCACCCCCATGCCTACGAAATTGCCCACCAATATCAGAACATTTGGGTAACTCCGGCCGACTTGCAGAAGGGCGAAGTGAACATCTACAACGAAAACTTCTTCAAGGACATGAAGAACTACGTCCTCACTTGGGAACTCCTTGTGAATGGTGTGGCAGAACAGTCCGGTATCGTGCCCGACCTGAATGCCAAGCCTCAGGAGACCGTGAAGGTGACTCTCCCCTACTCGCTCGATGGCATCTGCGAAGGCAAGGAGGTACATTTGAACGTCTATTTCTCTCTGAAGAACCGTGAAGGCATCTTGCCCGCCGGACAAAAGGTAGCCGGCAACCAGTTGGCCATCCGCGAAAAGGGCGATAAGGCTCTGACCGTCGGCAACTGCCAGTATGCCCGCGACATCAAGGTTGAGGACGGCAATATGCTGAACATCATCGGCGAGACCTTCACCATCTCTTTCGACAAGGAGAGCGGATACCTGAACAGTTGGGTAGCCAATGGCGACTTCGTGATGCAACCCGGTGCTGCACTGACTCCCAACTTCTGGCGTGCTCCGACCGACAACGACTATGGTGCCGGCATCCAGAACCGCCTGAAGGCATGGAAGAACCCGGGCCTGAAACTGACCGCCATGAGCCACGAGGTGAAGGACGGACAGGCAGTCATCACCGCTAACTACGACATGACTGAAGTACAAGCCAAACTGACCCTGACCTACACCGTAAGCAACACTGGTGCTGTCCTTGTTAATCAGAAGATGACCGCTACAAAGGATGCCAAGGTGGCCCCACTCTTCCGCTATGGTATGCAGATTACCCTGCCCAAGCGCTACAACGATGTGAAGTACTACGGCCGTGGTCCGGTAGAAAACTACAACGACCGCAAGAGTGCCGCATTCGTAGGTCTCTACGAACAGAGCGTTGACGAGCAGTTCCACGACTACCAGCGCCCGCAGGAGACTGGCAACAAGACTGACTTGCGCTTCTACGAGCTGAAGGACAACCGCCACAACACCCTGCACATCACATCTGACAAGCTCTTCTCTGCATCAGCTCTACACTACAAGATGAGCGACTTGGACGATGGCGAAAGCAAGAAGCAGAACCACCCCGAATACCTGCAGAAGGGCGACACCTACGTAAACATCGACCTCGGTCAGATGGGTATGGGTTGCGTGAACAGCTGGGGTGCATGGCCACGCAAGGAGTACCAACTCCCCTACGGTGACTATGACTTCACCTTCCTGCTGAAACCGATGAAGTAAAGCACACGGTTTCCAGTCATAGGAACAATCATTCTTAGGCACGGATTACACGGATTACACGGATTTATTCTTTTTCTGAATGGCCGTTAGTTCATGTAGTCCGTGCCTAATGTTATATTCTCCCACCACACACCTTCTATTTGACATTTTGTCAAACTGCATATTCGCCCCGCGAGAATCGCGTATTTCCGTTCGCAAGGAGTTTTGTTCGCAAATATGCGATTCTCATCAGCCACATGCCCACGTATTATACTGATTTCCTTTACGATACAGAGAATTTCACCCAGAAGCATTACCGTCTAAAAAAATACCGACGTGAATTTCTCATCTGCAGATGAGACAAAAACTAAGATGATGCGAATAGATTATAGCCTGTGTCAGGCACACTTATCAAAATGCGCCTTGCTTTTTCCAAAATGCGGCTCGCTTATGTTGAAAAGCAAGTCACATTTGCACCAACTGTAAGTCGCATTTGAAAAAAAGCAAGGCGCATTTTTTCTTTTCCATAAAGAACATCTGCATAAATGCGGAGAGTTTAGAGCCTTTTACATCCTAATTCATCTTATTTCCAGTCTCCTTTAAGGCAATTTCAACAAAAATAGGATACTCTAAAGCCTACTTTTTCTGCATATTTTTGCAAAATCAGAAAGAAATTCCGCATAATTATGCAAGGATTGGACTTCTGACAAAGAACTGCCGATTGACAAAATGCTACATAAACAACCAAACAAAATCAAAAATCTTTGGAGATTTGGAAGAAAACATACTCCTTTGACCGTAAAGCCAATTTGTAGATATTGTATGCAAAGGGAAAAAGTTATCCGTTCGATACACGAAGTTGCCAAACAGGTGATGCCCAAAGGAGCCAAAGTGCTGCTCTTTGGGTCACAAGTTCGTGGAGATGCCCGAGAAGATTCCGATTGGGACATCCTTATTTTGTTAAACAAGAACAAATTGGACAATGAAGACCATGACAAATATTCATACCCTTTGATGGAATTAGGTTGGATGATTGACTAACAGATTCATCCCATGCTTTACATCATGAAGGATTGGCAGAAGCGTCACTTCACCCCCTTCTACAAGAATGTCGAACAAGATAGCGTGGTGGCTTATGCATCTTCTCTCGATTGTTTAAGTTAAAGTAATTATGAAGATATGTACAATCTACAGAAAAGAGGTTTTACCCTACATCAATAAAACTGAAATATTTCTGAATGAAATGAAAGGGTTGTTAACTTTTCAGGGTTAAATGTTTTCATCCTTATATCCCCCTTCCCAAAGATTACACCGAATACAAAAGGCCATAACAAATAAAAAAGAATCCACTTACTGATAAACTAATCAAGTCATTGTTGTTTCAGAGGAGAAAATTGCTGTCTAAACATGACTCTTTAGTTGTAATAGCACAAGAGGTAAACATTGCTATTTTCCTGAATCTTAACAAATATATTAAATTATGACAAATTCTCCCCTCGTAATGAAATCAACCTTTTCTTAACGAATCCATTTTTACAAGCTTTTACTATTGAAATTATAACTTCATTCATACGTGGCACTTCCAATTTTCTATATTCTGCTGTATCATCACAAAAAACAACGAGATACATCTTTTCAATATTTATACCATAATTTTTTTCAAGAATATAACGATATAAATTCTGTTGGATACAATAATGCCAATAAGGTGTATCCTCAATTTGACTTAGTTCTCCTAATCCTTTCTCACCATAATTATTTATTGCAATTGGGACTCCCCAAATATCGACAATGCGATGACTACGTTTCCAATCATATATATCGAAAACCTCTCCGCGTTTATGTATCATATCTATTGTACCTGCAATTTTTAGTTCATCATCATAAACGGGCCATTCTGTTCTAAATGGCTTGAATTTATGATTCCCGACAAACTCTATGAACTGCATATATTCAAGTTCTAGAGAAATTTGCTTTTCTATATGAACATATTTTCCTTCATATCTGAAAACGTACTCTTGTTGAAATGAATGTCCTTTATAATAGTTTTCTATTTGTTGATGCATAAAAGTTCCGACATCACGTGAACATGCTCCTTTTGCATCCCATTCTTCAAGGACTTGTCCTTGTGGCACATTTCGCTGATTAGATTTATACTCAGACCAATAAAATGAATCAAAGGGTTTAAAAAAACAAGATATTACACTGCTAACAGGAATAAATAGCTCTCGTCCATTATACAAATAAATATGTTCTTGTGGATAAAACTGAATATGAACGTCTTTTTCGTAAAATGCAGTTCTTTCTATTTCATCATTATTTTCTTTATGATAAGTTTCAAAAAACAATGATGTCATTCTTTGAGTACAAATCTTTTCTTTTTTTGTTTGTTTAATATCAGAAACATCTAGTTCCTCGTTTTCAACAAGGCCAAACTCATGGTTTAAGTACTTTTCACGAAAATGTTCACTTGCCATCACCTTTGCAGCGATTTCCGTCCATCGTTCAACTTCCATTGGAGTAGAGTATGAAAGAAAATCAATAGGCAAAGCCATAGAAGGTTTAATACAATGAAGAACTTGTACAATAAAGGCTACACATTCCTTAGGACATGAAAAAACTTGGTATTCAGTAAAACGAATAACAATCCATCCTGCATTATTTAAAAGAGCATCACGAAAATCATCACCACATCCTACGTAATGTATCGGTTTTCGTGTAATTGCAGCATACGGTTCATCTATTTCTATATCTATTCTTATAGATGGATACTCCTTGCATATAATAGCTATATCTGGTTCAAAAGGCCTATTATCTTCTACTGGAAGTATATTGCAATCACCGAATATAAGTAAATCATAACCTTTAAGAATCTCTTGCAAATAGTTCTGGAAGCCTATTTCACTAAACCCTCTTCGAGCTATAATCTTTCTTCTATATGGAAAAACAACACCGCTATTTTTAGGATATTTTACCACAGGATATTTCCAATTATTTTCATCTTGAGCAATAGGTGGTATAAAATAGTCAACATTTTGTATATCAAAATCATCTACAAGACCTAATGCATAATCATTTTTTACTTTTTCCTCTGCTTTATTGATAAGATCTATCAATTCTTCATCTACATTTGAAACATGTGCAAAATTCTTAATTTCTTGAACCTTTTCTTTCGCAGTCTCAATATCCGCACATTTTAATGCGCTAGAAATGGAGCTAATTTCATCTTTTATGTGTTGCTGTTTTTGTACTTCTATATTTTTTTCATCAATAAGCTTTTGCAATTCTTCTTGCGAATACTCTTTCATTAAAGAAATATAAACAATGCATGGCTTCTGATGCCGAAACTTTTTTATTACAGATTCACTTCTTTGCATAAATTGCCCTTGCGTTGTTACACCATCAATAATCACAACATAATTTGAAGATAATTCATCCACGTAGAATGATGATGATTGAAGTCCAAACATTGCTAAATCTAAAGTTAGAAATAGCATTTGAGAATCTTCGCCGAATTCTGCTCCAAAAGTTATTATTTCTACAGGTACATCTAAAGATTTTATAAACTCATAAATCTCTTTACGGATATACGAAGGGGATTCTATTTTTCCTTCCCTATGTCGTTCTATATTATTATTATTTTCTTGAATGTGTCTAAAATGAGAGTAATCCAAATCATTTGCTGTACAAAATTCCCCAAAAAAGAATTGCCAGATTTGATACTTTCCATTTACAAGTTCTCCTTTATAGTTGGTTTTAGGAAAATTTACGTTATAAAAATAACAACCAGAGTGCGGTATTATCGTTTTTTTACTACGACATAGTTTGCTAAAATGGGATTGTTTCAATTCCCATTCTTCAGCCATTAAAAACTCTTTTTGCCGTCTATCAAAATCCATTATTTTCGCAACATTACTCACTGTAACAAATTTACTTGCAGACGGATGTTCTTTTTCCCAACAAGCAAGTCCATCAGAATAGTTACTCTTAATTGTATCATATTCTGCTAATACTTGTTTCTCTTGTTGAATCCTTTTCAATTCAAGTTCTTCTCTCCTTTCCCATTCTGTTTTTGAAATAGAAAGAATTTTTTCTATCTCCTGTTTAGTTAAATTATCTTCCGATTTGAATCTTTGTTTCTCCCTCAAGAAAAAAGAATATGCATGAGGATATGTTTTTTTCTTACGCTCAATTTTCCTCCTTAAACGTTTATCCAAGAAATTAGATACTAACATAACAACCACGAAGACACCCAATAATATCCCAATAATTATAAATGTAATTTTTGCATCTTCAATAAGTCCCTCTATTATAAGTGCTAATATAACATACCCTATACAACCCCAATTTTCATTTTTATCCATAACCTTATTAATATAACGTGAGTTCGAATAAATTTTAATTGTCTGTAAATTTGGTGATTAGCGAAAATTATTGTATCTTTATAGTACTCAATTACAAAGAATTACAAATAATAATCGCTATGCTCACCGCAGACAAAGTTACAGAATTATTTTGTATGGCAGATGATTTCTGCAAGTTTTTTGATAAGATGACGGAAAAATATACGCTGAAAAGTGGAAACAAGCGCCCTTACCATCGTGATTCCACCATGTCAAAGGCAGAAATCATGCTTATCATGATATTGTTTCATGATTCCGGTTATCGGTGTCTTAAACACTTCTATCTTGAAAAGGTATGTAAACATCTGCGCGGACTTTTCCCGAAGGTCGTGTCATATAACCGTTTT
>JAZQAG010000020.1:0-61200 GCA_045545095.1 Phocaeicola sp.
TAAAGAAGGAGGAATTTGTATGGAAATCATTTTGAAAGAAGACGTTCAAGGTTTGGGTTACAAGAACGATATCGTAACCGTAAAGTCTGGCTACGGCCGTAACTATCTTATTCCTACCGGTAAAGCCGTTATCGCTTCACCTGCTGCCAAGAAAATGTTGGCTGAAGACCTGAAGCAACGTGCCCACAAGTTGGCCAAAATCAAGGCTGACGCTGAGGCTTTGGCTGCCAAGTTGGCTGAGGTTTCATTGACCATCGCCACTAAGGTCAGTTCAACAGGTACCATCTTCGGTTCTGTAGGCAACATCCAGATAGCAGAAGAACTCCAAAAGTTGGGTCACGACATCGACCGCAAGATTATCGCTGTAGGTGCTGTAAAAGAAGTTGGCTCTTACACAGCCACTGTGAAACTCCACAAGGAAGTTTCTGTTGAAATTCCTTTCGAAGTTATTGCTGAAGCTGAGTAAGCTACAGTTCACAATAATATAAAAGAAGTGGGTGTATGGATGCACCCACTTCTTTTTTTATGCAGCATCAGACCATTAATCGGCCAGAATCTTTGCCCGCTATAATATTTTTCGTACTTTTGCCCATCTTACTATTAAAATGGGTACTGCACAAATATGATTCTGACAAAAAAACTACTTCCCCTATGGTTGTTGCTATCAGCAACAACCAGCGTACAAGGACAGGCACTAAGTCCCGTAGGCTTCGGATGGAGCCGAAATTCAGTAAACACTACCGTATTCCGTAACAATTCGGTAACTACCCACAAGGGAGTACAATATGTAGCATACTACGATGCAGAGGGATATCTGACTTTAGGAAAGCGCCACATAAACGATGGAAAATGGACGGTGAAACGCACCCAATATCGGGGAAACTGCAACGATGCACACAATGTCATCAGTATAGGTGTGGACGGAAAGGGATACCTACATGTATCTTTTGACCATCACAACACCCCCTTACGCTACTGCCGCTCAAAAGCGCCCGGTTCGCTCTCATTAGATACACTCACTGCCATGACAGGAGTAGACGAACGGGATGTGACATACCCCGAATTCTATAACTTGGACGGAGGGAATCTGCTCTTCGCTTATCGTTCAGGAGGATCCGGACGAGGAAATCTAGTAATGAACCGCTACGATGTAGATGATGGCCGATGGAGTCGCGTACAAGATATCCTTATTGATGGGGAACGCAAGCGCAATGCATACTGGCAGCTATATGTTGATGCGCAAGGAACCATACATGTAAGTTGGGTTTGGAGAGAGACACCCGATGTAGCCACAAACCACGACCTATGCTATGCTTGCTCGACAGATGGTGGCCGCACCTGGAAAAAATCAACCGGCGAAGCCTATACATTACCTATCACTATGGCCAATGCCGAGATTGCCTACCAGATACCACAACGAAGCGAACTTATCAACCAGACAAGCATGACGGCAGATGCCAAGGGACGACCCTATATTGCCACATACTGGAGAGATGTAAACAGCCAGATCCCCCAATACAGGTTAGTATGGCACGACGGCAAAGTATGGCGACAGGAGCAAGTGGGAGAACGGAAGACTCCTTTCAGCCTCAGCGGTGGAGGAACCAAATGCATCCCCATAGCACGGCCACGCCTTGCTATCCGCGAGCAGGAGAAAGGAAAATTGGAGGCATACTATATTTTCCGGGATGTGGAACGGGGAAGCTGTGTCTCTATGGCCTACACCTCCCATTTAGGCCACGAGCCTTGGAAGGTCAAGGACCTGACGGACTTCTCAGTCGAGGCATGGGAGCCAAGCCATGACACCGAACTGTGGAAACAACAAGGACAATTGGATATCTACGTACAGTGTGCTTACCAAGGAGACGGAGAGCAAAGCGTAGCAGCCAATGCACAACCAGTCTATATACTAACTGTGGAAGACGACAAGTGAGTTTACAAACAGAAAAAAGATGAACGAAGATATCAAACAGGCACTGGATGTGCTCCACAAAGGAGGAATCATCCTCTACCCTACCGATACGGTATGGGGCATTGGATGTGATGCCACCAATGCAAAAGCTGTAAAACGCATCTATGAAATCAAGCAACGCACAGACAGCAAAGCTATGCTGGTGCTCATAGATTCGCCAGCCAAACTTAATTATTACATCAAAGAGATCCCCCCCATGGCCTGGGATCTGATAGAATTGAGCACCAAGCCGCTGACCATTATTTTTGATGGTGCTCGCAATATGGCAGAAGACCTGGTGGCAGAAGATGGTAGTGTCGGTATCCGGGTGACGAATGAAGAGTTTTCCCGCCAACTATGTTTCCGTTTCCGGAAAGCGATAGTATCCACCTCAGCCAACATCAGCGGACAACCCACTCCAAAGAATTTCAGTGAAATATCCGACGAAATCAAGCAAGCAGTGGATTATATCGTAGGATACCGTCAAAAAGAGAAAACTACAGCCAATCCCTCGGGCATTATCAAGTTGGGTATCGATGGACAGGTAAAAGTTATCAGAGAGTGACATGGCACACATAGAAGAAAAAAATACCTGGATGCAACGTTTCTTAGCATGGCGCGAGAAGAACATGAGTGAAAAACAATTCATGCTTATTCTCAGTTTCATGGTGGGAATATGTACTGCATTTGCCGCCCTCTTGCTGAAAGGGCTGATTCACCTGATACAGGAAATCCTGACCAACCATTTTGATGCAACAGGAGCCAACTGGCTATACTTGATTTATCCGGCCGTAGGTATTCTCTTGACAATGTTGTTTATTCGTTATATTGTCAGGGATGATATCAGCCATGGAGTAACAAAGATCCTTTATGCCATTTCACAGAAAAAAGCACGGATCAAGAGTCATAATATGTATTCCTCTGTCGTAGCCAGTGCCATCACTATCGGATTCGGAGGTTCTGTAGGAGCAGAGGCGCCTATCGTACTCACTGGTTCGGCTATAGGCTCCAACTTGGGTAGAGTATTCCGAATCGAGAACCGCAAACTGATGCTCCTTGTAGGATGCGGCGCAGCCGGTGCCATTGCGGGAATCTTCAAAGCCCCCATTGCAGGATTGGTATTTACCATAGAGGTGCTGATGGTAGATCTGACTATGTCATCGTTATTGCCCCTAATGGTTTCATGCATCACAGCCGCTACGGTTTCGTACATATTTACCGGCACTGAAGCCATGTTCGAATTCAACATGGATTCCCCCTTTGCCATGGAGCGTATCCCCCATGTCATTTTATTAGGTATTCTCTGCGGTTTGGTATCACTTTATTTTACCCGTACCATGAACCGATGCGAGAACATGTTCAGGTATTTCAGCAACCAGCCATACGTGAAACTACTGATTGGAGGCATCATGCTGAGTGTACTTATATTCCTCTTCCCCCCACTCTACGGAGAAGGATATGACACCATTACCTTACTACTCAATGGGACAACTCCCGAAGAATGGGATACCCTGATGAATAACTCACTCTTTTATGGATTCGGAGACATTTTGCTCTTATACCTTATATTGATTGTACTATTCAAGGTATTTGCCAGCAGTGCGACAAATGGTGGCGGCGGATGTGGTGGAATATTTGCTCCCAGCCTCTTTTTAGGATGTATCACCGGATTTGTATGGGCACGCCTGAGCAACATTTTTGCCTTAGGAGGTATAGAAGTGTCTGAGAAGAATTTCGCCCTTCTGGGAATGGCCGGTCTGATGTCGGGAGTCATGCATGCCCCACTGATGGGAATCTTCCTGATTGCAGAACTTACGGGAGGGTATGACCTGTTCCTTCCACTGATGATAACCTCACTATCAGCTTATCTGACCATCGTGGTATTCGAACCACACAGTATCTACTCCATGCGCTTGGCCAAGAAGGGCGAATTGCTAACTCATCATAAAGACAAGGCTGTATTGACCCTTATGCGTATAGACAGTGTGGTGGAAAAGAACTTTGAGCCGGTACGCCCCGATATGGACCTCGGCGAACTGGTCGGTGTCATCTCCCGAGCCAAACGGAATCTTTTCCCCGTAGTGAACGATGGAGGTGTACTCATAGGTATTGTGCAGATGGATGATATCCGGAACATCATGTTCCGACAGGAACTATACCGACGCTTCACCGTGGACAGACTAATGACCACCGCACCTTGTCGAATAAGTGTAAACGATCCCATGGAGGTCGTAATGAAGAAATTTGATGATACGGGAGCATGGAACTTACCTGTAGATGATACAGAGGGCAAGTATCTGGGCTTTGTATCCAAATCAAAAGTGTTTGCCACATACCGGCAAGTATTGGTAGATTTTTCAGAAGAATAGACGTTGAAATCAGAAGATTATGCAGAAAGAAGATTTAAGAATCGTATATATGGGAACTCCCGACTTTGCCGTAGAGAGCCTACGCCAGTTGGTCGAGGGAGGTTATAATGTAGTTGGTATCATCACTATGCCTGACAAGCCGATGGGACGTCATGGAAGTGTGCTCCAACCAAGTCCGGTCAAACAATATGCCGTAGAGAAAGGATTACGGGTACTCCAACCAGCAAATCTGAAAGATGAAACATTTGTGGAGGAACTCCGTTCATTGAAAGCCGACTTACAGATCGTCGTCGCATTCCGTATGCTCCCCGAGGTGGTATGGAACATGCCGCCTCGGGGCACCTTCAATCTGCATGCTTCCCTATTACCACAATATCGCGGAGCAGCTCCTATCAATTGGGCCATCATCAATGGTGACACAGAAACAGGCATCACAACCTTCTTCCTCAAACACGAAATTGATACAGGTGAAGTGATCCAACAAGTACGTGTACCCATCGCTGACGAAGATAATGTAGAGGTGGTTCATGACAAACTGATGATGCTTGGCGGAAAGTTGGTGACAGAAACGGTTGACGCCATTTTAGCCGGAACAGTGAAACCGATACCACAAGAGGAGTTGATAAGCCTGACCGCTGAAGAGTTGCGCCCAGCTCCTAAAATATTTAAAGAAACCTGCCGTATCGACTGGTCAAAAGGTGTGAAAGCTACTTATGATTTCATACGCGGTCTTTCCCCCTATCCTGCAGCATGGACAGAACTGACGAGTATGGATGACACTTCACAAGTGCTGAAAATTTTCCAAACGGAGAAAAAATATTTGCCCCACACCGAAAAAACTGGAGCTGTATCAACTGATGGAAAAACCTATTTACGCATAGCTCTATCCGATGGATATCTATACGTACATTCCTTACAACTTGCGGGGAAAAAGCGTATGCCTATAGCAGATTTCCTACGCGGATTCAAAGCTACAGAAGGACTCTGTGTGCGATAACGGCAAAGAAAAGTGCTAAAAAAGTTGCGAGATTCATAAATAATGCGTTTATTTGCAGCCGAGAACGAACAAACTACTATTTTTATAACTCAAAAAATAATTGCCTATACGAAAGACATTACTCCAAAGAAACGTAAATAAGAAGAAGTAATGGTACAATTACAGCAAATGACCGATGATGCATTGGTCATGCTTTATTCAGAAGGCAACAATCAGGCTTTTGATATATTGTTGGATAGATATAAGGACAAATTGTTTTCTTATATCCATTTTGTAGTGCGCAATGATGAAGTAAGTGAAGACATCTTTCAGGAAACGTTCATCAAAGCCATCGTCACCATCCAACAAGGACGCTATACTGAGAACGGGAAATTCGGTGCATGGCTCACCCGAATAGCTCATAATCTTGTTATAGATTTCTTCAGACAAGAACGCAATGAGAATCTGATTTCCAACGATGAGACTGAGGTGGATTTGTTCAACAATGTCAAGTTCTCTGACGACAACATTGAAACCAAGTTGGTAAACGAACAGGTACTACGAGACGTACGCCGTTTAGTAGATTTCTTACCTGACAACCAACGGGAGGTTGTCTATATGCGTTTTTATCAGGACCTTTCTTTCAAGGAAATTGCAGACATTACAGGTGTCAGCATCAATACTGCTTTAGGACGCATGCGCTATGCACTCTTGAATCTTCGTCGCATGGCCGAAGAAAAGAATATTGAATTGACAATTTATTAATAAATTTATCCATAATTCATATACTAAACTCTAATTGTCTGCGTTTATACTATACAAACAGACAATTAGAGTTTTTGCCTATGGATAAAAACATTACTTCTTCTATCGTTTCTTACACTTTCGGAGCCATCAAAGAGAAAAGGGATTTTTCTCAATCTCATCATACTAGTCCCAGCGAAAAGACACTCAACTTCTTGCGTACTTTTGCACGTAATTACAGAGCTTCTTCACTTTTACCTGAAAGTTTGCCTGGATTTGTGTTGGGATAATCCGCAGAAATGATTACTTTTGCAAAAGTAATCAAGAAAACTACGCAATTATGGGATTAAAAATAGCTCCTTCGTTGTTGGCCGCTAATTTCTCCAATCTGCAAGCAGACATGGAGATGATAAACCGTAGCGAAGCCGATTGGCTGCATTTGGATATTATGGATGGAGTCTTTGTTCCTAATATCTCATTCGGATTTCCCGTACTAAAGCATGTAGCTACACTGTGCAACAAGCCATTGGATGTACACCTGATGATTGTGAAGCCGGAAAAGTTCATACCCGAGGTGAAAGCATTAGGGGCTTATATGATGAATGTACACTATGAGGCTTGCCCACATTTGCACAGAGTCGTTCAAGAAATCAAAGAGGCTGGAATGGAAGCAGGTGTAACTCTAAATCCTGCCACACCTGTATCCCTGCTCGCAGACATCATCCGTGATGTAGATATGGTATTACTGATGAGTGTCAACCCTGGATTTGGCGGACAAGAGTTTATCCCACACACATTGGAAAAAGTCAGAGAGTTGCGTTCACTCATCAACTCCACTGGTTCTTCGGCTTTGATTGAGGTAGATGGAGGTGTAAATGCCGAAACTGCCCCCCAATTACTCGAAGCTGGTGCAGACGTATTGGTAGCCGGAAGTTATATATTCAAATCTACCAATCCTGAAAGTACAATCCATTCGCTGAAAGTATTGTGATTGTTTCACATATACTCCGATTCTGGCATTCCCATCCATTTGTAAGGCTACTCCTCCCATTGATATTGGGTATTGCTGTTGCCGACAAGTATAACTGGTTATACCAATTACCTATAGCATATACGCTATCGGGATTGGCTCTGTTATGGCTTATCATGCTGACAGGAGTCAAAAATTCATGGGATAGACGTGCCTTATACGGTATAATATCATTTATTTTCTTCTTTGTACTTGGGTTACATGTCTGTTCAATACATTGGCAACGACAGATGGTCAACTGGCCGGATAAAGCCTATGTTTATGAAGGGCAACTTACTGAAGGAGCAACTACCAAAAAGAACAGTATTCTATTCCCTATCAAAATAACCACATTGAAGGATGGGGACACCTGTAGAAAAATATACACAAACATTCTACTTTATCTGCCAAAAGAGGAAAAGACTTCGATGCTGAAAGTAGGAGATACCATCCGTTTCTATGGACAGATAAAGTCTCCTGAGAATTTCACACCCACTTTTGACTATGTCCGCTACCTCCAGCACCAACATATCACTGGGACACTCTACACTAAACAATGGAGCAGTACAAGTGCCAACCATTACGGATGGAAAGCAAAAGCCCTCCACTACCGTAAAAAGTTGCTGGACTATTATCAATGTACGGGAATAAAGAAAGATGAACTCGCCGTTCTATCTGCTTTGACACTCGGCTACAAGAAGGAACTCAGCGAAGACATTTCCCAGCTTTACAGTATTTCTGGAGCTAGTCACGTACTCGCACTCTCTGGGCTACATATAGGTATATTATGCCTGATTGTCACTAGATTTTGGGGGATTTTATTACGTAGCAGAAACAAGACCCAATGGCGTCAACTCTTATCACTCCCTGTCATATGGGGATTCGTAGCTTTAGTCGGTTTCCCCGTTTCTGCCATACGAGCGGCTACCATGTTCAGTTTTCTGGTTGTAGGCAATTGCCTGACACGTGTTGGTTTTTCCCTGAACACATTAGCACTGACTGCCTTCTGCATGTTGCTATACAATCCTTTCTATATGTTTGATGTGGGTTTTCAAATGTCATTCGCCGCCGTGGCTTCATTACTCATACTCCAACCTTGGATGAAAAATCTGATACCACGTCCGTCCAATGCCATCCTACGTTATCTGTGGGGAATAACAACCGTATCCGTATCGGCACAAATTGGGGTAACTCCATTAATTATCTACTACTTCTCCCGTATATCAATATATGCATTAGTGGTGAATCTGTGGGTAGTCCCTCTGGCGTTCGTAATCATCGGCCTTACAATTCCCTTCTTATTAATCGGGCTATTTCCCGTTTCCCACCTGCACACAGCTATAGGGTGGATACTCAGCGCATTAACAAGTAGTATGAACCAAGGATTGACATATTTCAACGGACTACCAGGGGCAGATATCAGTGGAATAGAACTGTCCATTGGTGAAATGGTCTGTATGTATGCCACAATATTTTTCTTTTTTTATGGTGTCATACATAAAAGGCAAAGAGCTATCATCGGTGTATTGGGATGTATGTGTGTCGGCATATTCATACGCATCCTTCTCTGATAAATGTTCTCCGCCCAACTTGCACACATTGCTTCGCCAAGATAGGCAGCGCTTCGGGATAAAAAATAAACAAGTTTATTTTGTTCTCCGCTCAGCTTGCACTATCTTTGCACAAAAATAGAATTATGTTAAGTAAAGTGATATTGCAAGACAACATTGACCATTTTGCCAAATGGCTGGATAAAGCTGAAAATATGGTCATTGTAACCCACGTATCGCCTGATGGCGATGCCATCGGATCATCTTTGGGATTAGCCCACTTTCTGGAAAGTCAGGAAAAGAATGTACGCGTCATAGTCCCTAACGGTTTCCCCGATTTCTTAAGATGGATGAATGGAGCCCAACATATACTCCGTTATGACAAGCACCCTGAGATTGCAGACAAACTGATAACTGAAGCTGACGTCATTTGTTGTGTTGATTTTAACAATCTGAAAAGGATTGATGCCATGGGAGAGTCCGTAAGGAGTTCTTCTGCCCGCAAAATATTGATAGATCACCACCTGGACCCTGAGGATTTCTGTAAAATTACCATTTCACACCCTCAGATTTCCTCTGCATCAGAATTGGTTTTCCGCCTGATTTGCCGATTAGGATATTTTGAAGACATCACCACTGAATGTGCCGAATGTATCTACACGGGTATGATGACTGATACCGGAGGATTCACCTACAACAGTAATAATCCAGAGATTTACTATATTATCAGCCAATTGCTTACCAAGGGGATAGATAAAGACCAGATATACCGGAATGTATTTAACACCTATTCCGAGGCACGCCTCCGCCTGATGGGACATATCCTTACAACAATGCATGTCTATCCGGAATTCCGGTCAGCACTTATCACACTAACCAAAGAGGAGCAAAATAAATTCAATTATATGCGTGGCGATGCTGAAGGGTTCGTCAATATGCCTTTATCAATGAAAGGTATCTGCTTCTCCGTGTTCCTGCGCGAAGATACAGAGAAAAATATGATAAAGGTTTCACTCCGTTCTACCGGCAACTTCCCGTGCAACCAGGTAGCTTCCGAATTCTTTGGTGGCGGCGGACACCTTAATGCTTCAGGAGGAGAAGTATATGGCACTATGGATGAAGCATTGAATCTATTTAAGGCTGCTTTGGTAAAATTCCAACCCCTGTTACTGAAAAAATAAGTTATAGAACGCTAATAGCCACAAACAATAGAAGATTTTTGTACCGAATTTCGTACATTTGCAGCGCAATAACAGAATTATCAGAAAGCTATTATGAAAAAAATATTCCATTGGATACTCCTGCTTGCTACGACTACAGGGTTTCTGCACTCCTGCGATGATACCGAAACCTATGCGGATATGAAGGAGAGCGAACGAAAAGCTATTGAAGCTTATATCGTTTCGGAAGGTATCAAAGTCATTACGTTGGACCAATTCTATACCCAAGATTCTACGACGAATGTCGATATGAACGAGTATGTTCTCTTCAAGGACAATGGAGTCTATATGCAAATTATAAGAAAAGGAGATGGAAATCCATTAGCTGATGGAGTGCGCGAAAACGTGGTAGTACGTTATGTCGAAGTCAATATCAAGGAAGGAGATACACTCACCGGAAACTGGTTCAACGCCTCTAATCCAGACCTCATGACCATAGAGAACACCAAAGGCTCTTATAAAGGTTCGTTCACCTCAGGATATATGTACACTAGTTATGGAAGTTCTGTCCCTGCCGGCTGGTTAGTCCCCATGCCATACATCAATTTGGGCACAAATACAGCCAAGATTGCAAAAGTAAGACTTATTGTTCCCCATAGTCAAGGACAATCTACAGCCACTTCATACGTATATCCCTGCTTCTACGAAATCACTTATCAGAAAGCATTACGATAAAGAAACTATGACACTTATTAAATCAATATCCGGCATTCGCGGAACTATCGGCGGAACTGTCGGTATGGGCCTTACCCCATTGGATATCGTCAAATTCACATCGGCCTATGCAACATTCATACGGCGTTCGACCAATAACCAAAGTAACAAAATCATTGTAGGACGAGACGCTCGCATATCTGGCGAAATGGTAAAAAACATTGTATGCGGCACACTCATGGGCATGGGATTCGATGTAGTCAACATCGGATTGGCCACCACTCCGACAACCGAACTCGCTGTATCTATGGAAGGTTCCTGTGGAGGTATCATCCTAACAGCCAGCCACAATCCTCGCCAGTGGAATGCTTTGAAGCTATTGAATGAGCACGGCGAATTTTTGAATGCGGAAGAAGGCAACGAAGTTTTACGTATAGCAGAAGCCGAAGATTTTAACTATGCTGATGTAGAACATTTAGGAAACTATTCAGAAGACAACAGCTATGACCAAAAACATATTGATGCCGTTCTGGCATTAGACTTGGTTGACGTTGAAGCCATTCGAAAAGCAGGATTCCACGTAGCCATAGATACCGTAAACTCAGTGGGAGGTATCATACTTCCCAAACTGCTCCAACAATTGGGCGTAAAAGAGGTTGAAGTCCTTTATGGTGAACCTACAGGTGATTTTCAACATAATCCGGAGCCCTTGGAAAAGAATTTGGGAGACATCATGAACCTGATGAAAAAGGGCGCACACGATGTAGCCTTCGTTGTAGATCCCGACGTGGATCGTTTGGCTATGATATGCGAAAATGGGGAAATGTATGGCGAAGAATATACCCTTGTGACCGTAGCAGACTATGTCCTGAAACATACTCCTGGCAATACAGTAAGCAACCTCAGCAGTACAAGAGCTTTACGAGACATCACCCTCAAATATAGACAGCAATACAATGCAGCTGCAGTAGGAGAAGTAAATGTGACTACCAAGATGAAAGAGACTGGTGCCATTATCGGAGGAGAAGGAAATGGAGGAGTTATCTATCCTGCCAGCCACTACGGACGTGATGCACTTGTAGGTATAGCTCTATTCCTCAGCCATCTGGCTCATGAAGGAAAAACGGTCAGCGAGTTACGGGCTACCTACCCACCCTATTTTATTGCCAAAAACCGTATAGATCTTACTCCTGAAACCGATGTGAATCTTATTCTGGCCAAGGTGAAAGAACTCTATAAGGACGAACAGGTAAACGATATCGATGGAGTGAAGATTGACTTTCCTGACCGTTGGGTGCACCTTCGCAAAAGTAATACAGAACCAATCATCCGAGTGTATAGCGAAGCTTCTACGATGGAAGCAGCCGATGAGTTGGGGAAAAAGATTATGGATGTAATTTATAGCTTAGTCTGATTATACATTCTTGCATTGAATTATATAATGAAAGAGGGTGTGTCAAATGGTTCATTTTGACACACCCTCTTTCATATAGCAACTCCACTATCTATCTGGAGTTATAGGAACTCGGTCTATTCAATTCCTGAACATTAGTCCATCACCGGCCACATCTACCGTTATTGGTCGTGCACTGTCCACCTCTTGCGCTAAGAGTTTCTTAGACAAGTCATTCAACAAATAGCGTTGGATGGCACGTTTTACAGGACGGGCACCAAACTCCGGATCATAACCTGCAGAAGCGATAAAGGCCACAGCTGCATCTGTCAGGTGAAGATTCACTCCATTTTCCGACAACATGCGACGTATGCTTTCAATCTGAAGACGAACAATCTGCTCAATTTCATCCTTATCCAATGGCAAGAACATGATAGTTTCGTCAATACGGTTCAAGAATTCCGGACGGATAGTTTTCTTCAACATGCCCATCACTTCATTCTTCGTCTCTTCAATAAGATGCTCACGATTGTCAGCCGTCATCCTTTCAAACTGACTCTGTATGTATGAGCTACCCAAGTTGGAGGTCATAATGATAATGGTGTTCTTGAAGTTCACAACTCGTCCCTTATTATCTGTCAGACGTCCATCATCAAGCACTTGCAACAGAATATTGAATACATCAGGATGAGCCTTCTCTATCTCATCGAACAAAACCACTGAATAGGGTTTACGCCGTACAGCTTCAGTCAACTGTCCACCTTCATCATAACCGACATATCCCGGAGGAGCTCCAATAAGCCTGCTTACACTGTGTTTCTCCTGATACTCGCTCATATCAATACGTGTCATCAGTTGCTCATCATCGAAAAGATACTCCGCCAATGCCTTAGCCAACTCTGTCTTACCGACACCGGTTGTGCCCAAGAATATGAAGGAACCAATAGGACGACGGGGATCCTGCAAACCTGCACGACTACGACGTACAGCATCGCTGACAGCACGGATAGCCTCATCTTGTCCGACAACACGCAGATGAAGTTCCCCTTCCAAATGCAACAATTTATCACGTTCACTCTGCAACATCTTGCTCACAGGGATTCCTGTCCAACGGCTGACAACATCAGCTATATCATCAGCCGTCACCTCTTCCTTGATCATTGCATTACCGCTCTGCATCTGCTTCAATTCCTCCTGAACAGAAGCTATCTCATCATTCAGAGCCTGCAAACGTCCATATCGTATCTCGGCCACTTTACCATAGTCTCCTTCACGCTCGGCACGTTCAGCCTCAAACTTCAATTGCTCTATCTGCTGCTTGTTGGACTGAATCTTATTGACTAACTGCTTTTCACTCTCCCACTTGGCTTTCAGAGCCGTTTCCTGTTCCTTCAATTCGGCAATCTCTTTGTTCAGTTGCCGCAACTTAGGTTCATCTTTTTCACGTTTGATGGCCTCACGCTCAATCTCCAATTGCTTCAGACGGCGGGACAGTTCATCCAACTCTTCGGGTACAGAATCACGTTCCATACGTAACTTGGCAGCCGCTTCATCCATCAAGTCAATGGCCTTGTCGGGCAGAAAACGTTCAGTAATGTAACGGTTGCTCAACTCCACTGCGGCAATGATGGCATTATCTTGAATACGTACTTTGTGGTGATTCTCATAGCGTTCTTTCAATCCGCGTAGGATAGATATGGTGCTGAGCACGTCCGGTTCGCTGACCATCACAGTTTGGAAACGACGTTCCAAAGCTTTATCCTTCTCAAAATATTTTTGATATTCATCCAATGTCGTGGCACCAATGGAGCGGAGTTCTCCACGGGCCAAAGCCGGTTTCAGAATGTTGGCTGCATCCATAGCACCCTCACCTTTACCTGCACCTACCAAGGTATGGATTTCATCGATAAAGAGGATTATCTGTCCATCAGACCCTATGACTTCATTGATGACAGCCTTGAGCCGCTCTTCAAATTCGCCCTTGTATTTGGCTCCTGCCACCAATGCTCCCATATCGAGTGAATAGAGTTGCTTGTCCTTCAAATTTTCGGGAACATCACCACGCAATATACGATGGGCCAGTCCTTCTACTATAGCAGTTTTTCCTGTACCAGGCTCACCTATCAGAATAGGATTGTTTTTGGTACGACGGCTCAAGATTTGAAGTACACGGCGTATCTCCTCATCACGTCCAATCACAGGATCCAGTTTACCCGAACGGGCTGCCTCATTCAAATTGATGGCATACTTGCTGAGCGACTGATAGGTGTCCTCGCTTGATTGCGAAGTGACCTTCCCTCCCTTACGCAGTTCTGCTATGGCTGAACGCAATTCTTTCTCCGTCACTCCGGCATCTTTCAACATGGTAGCCACTGTACTCTTTACCGTGAGAAGAGCCAATACCAACTCCTCAAGAGCTACATATTGGTCGCCCATCTCCTTAGAGATTTCCACAGCACGCTGCAAGACCTCATTGGCATCACGGCTCAGATAAGGCTCTCCCCCACTCACTTTGGGAAGGGAATCCAACTGACGGTCAATCAATGTTGCCAACTGTTGAGCATTCACTCCCATCTTTTGAAAGAGGAAATTGGTTATTGTATCTCCTACCTTGAATACTGCAGCCATCAAATGAGCAGGTTCTATGGCCTGTTGTCCGCGAGTACGGGCCATATTGACAGCATCTTGCACAATCTCTTGCGATTTAATGGTAAAATTGTTAAAGTTCATAGTTTTCTTCTCCTTTCTTTATTATTTAACCGATACTCTTGTTTGACAAACATCCGTGTTTTACCATTTGTTTATGCACGAACTTTGTTCGTTTAGAAAGAAGCAAACGATTTGCCACGGGGAAAAGAAAGACAAAACGTCAGCACATTATGCAAGAAACAGACAATTTGACACCTTATAATATATAATAAAGCAAGATACCCTGCATTTATGCGAGAGTATCTTGCCACATGAGAATGAAATTCTTGATATGATTATGGCCCTCCATAACCAATCTAACTAAACTAACTATAAATACTCTAACAGAACCTCATTTCATGCACTTTAGGCTTCATCACGAAAGCTATTCTTTGCGCAATACCTCGACTGGATTTGCATTGGCCGCCTTGACGGAAAGGCCAAACACCGTGAGGAAAGCAATGACAATGACAAACAAACCGACCAAGAGATACAACCATCCCGACTGCGACATCCGATAATCATAACCCGAAAGCCACTGCTCCGTGATATGGAAAGCTATAGGCAACGCCACCACAAAAGCAATCCCAACAATGAGCAAGAAGTGTCCAAGCAGTCCACAAACAATACGCAGACGGGATGTGCCAAAGGTACGCTTGATAGCAATATCCCTCATACGTTGGCGGACATAATAGGTGGACATACCGAAAAGGCCCAAAGTGGCAACAAAGAGAGACAACAAAGTAAAGATACTTACAATCTGCAACAAACGACGCTCTTTAGACAGGCCGTTGGCAATACTCTCCTCTACATAACGGGCTCTATCGGGAGAGAGTTCCATCTCACCGGGATAGAGTTCATTGAACACATCGATAACGGCCTGTTGGGCTTCCCGATGAGGACCTACAGTCTTGATGACTGCCGTCTGGAGCATACGGGGAATCTCGCTGCCGAAGTTATAAATGCGGGCACCACGCTTGTTGGCCAAGCGGTTACGGAAATGAAAGTTGTAATAGACTCCACCCACTGAGAAGGGATGATTATGCTCGTCTTCAGGCGTCATCACATCCGTATCCTTCATGCCAAAAAACTCTATGGCCCATTCATTAAGGAATGGAGTGGGCTCCCCTAACTTATTGTCATGTTTGACACGCAATCCCAAGATGTCAAAGTAAAGCGAATCACCATAGATATGCATCATGGAGAGTGTGCGTCCCTGATAGGTGACAGGAGTATTGTCCATATCCACATAATAAGGATGACCTGTGCCAAACCCTACCTTTTCCACCTGCGGACAGGTCATGAGTTCTGCACGCAAAGCCGAATGGTCCAACCCTTTATAGCCGCTAAGATTAACTGTCATATAATCCTCGGTATTATAACCAAGGGGAGCCTCTATGATATGACGCATCTGCAGGCGGATGGTGCAGGCCATCAGCAACATCACAATAGCCAATGTATATTGGACACCTATCATCACTTTTCCATAGACGTTCTTTGACTTGACACGGAATGTACCCTTTACCACATCCATCGGATTGAAACCTGATATGAACAGTGCGGGAAAAATACCTGCCGACAAACCGATAAGCAGGACACAACCAATGAGCAAGAGGTAATGCATCGCTGTGAAACTGTCGAACAAGCCAAACTGATACTTCAACAAATCGCAAGCATGAGGCAACAGTGCATAAGCCAACAGTAAGGCCAACAAAGCCGCTCCAATACTCAAAACGAGAGATTCTGCAACAAGACGCATGAAAATAACAGAACGGCGCGTGCCCAACAACCGACGCATGGCCATCTCTTTAGCACGGAAACCCGATTGGGCCATAGTCAGATTGACATAATTGAGCAGGGCAAATACCAGCAGGACCACCCCAACGGTAATCAATACCGAGACAAAATCACGGTCGCCGGCCTGAAAGTGGGAACGTTTGTCATGCCGGAAGGTCTTGGCAAAATACAGTTCATCAATCGGAACAAAGCGTACCAATTGACTGCTTCCTCGCCGGTAGTTCCATAAGATTTCCTTAAACCAGGCCTCCATTTCATTGCACTTGGCATGGATGTCTGCCCCCTCATGAACTTTTACAAGGGTATAGCATACGGTATTAGTGGACAGATTCGGACCATTCCCCCACGATTGGGCCAGCATAATATCCTCGGCAGGTACTATCAAGTCGGCATTGGGCAGGAAACTATTGTCGATATCCTCCATAACGGCAGCTACTATAAAATTGTATTCACGAGTCTCATCAACAACAGTAACCCTTTCTCCCACCGGACTGTCTTTACCAAACACCCGGCGTGCATAGTTCTGACTGACCACACAATATTGCCGGGCTATCTTGAACTTCTTGACATCACCCTCAATGATACGATGGGTCAGCATATCAAAATAAGCAGAATCTGCCAACAAGCAAAGTTCACTGGTAGAAGCCGTCGGATCATCCGAATAGACCTTAAGTTTATCGGACTCCAACGAAATGGCACACTCTATTTCAGGATAGCGTTCCACCAACAATCGCTGCAACCAATAAAACCCGTTTCCATGCCCACGTTTGTTGCCTAACAGATAGACTCTGTCTGCATGTTCCTGAAATTTGTCGGTCTGCAATTGCTTCACTGTATAGCTGGCTATCAGAAATACAAAAGCAAGCGAAATAGCCAAACCGATAAAATTGATAGCCGTATAGAGTTTGTTTCTTAAAAGAAAAACAAAAAAAGTCTTCATATCACATTCTATTAGTCAATGAATCTACAATCTGCCCGTCAAAAAGATTGATAATCCGATGAGCATACTGGGCATCTTTCAGGGAATGGGTTACCATCACAATGGTGGCACCTTCCCGGTTGAGTTGTGCCAACAGTTCCATCACTTCATGCCCATTCTTTGAATCTAGATTTCCCGTAGGCTCATCAGCCAAGATAACACCAGGATTACCTACTACAGCACGAGCAATAGCAACCCGTTGCTGCTGTCCACCCGACAGTTGGTTGGGATAATGCTTGGCACGATGGCTGATACTCACACGGTCCATAATCTCCCGTACACGAGAGGGTCTTTCATTACGAGGAACACCTTGATTGATGAGCGGCAATGTTATGTTCTCCTCCACAGTCATCTCATCTATAAGATTAAAACTCTGAAAAACGAAACCTATTTTCCCTTTCCGATAATCCGACCGTTCCCCTTCACGCAAGCCAGACACTTCATGGTCATCAAAGAAATAACTCCCTTCCGAAGGATTGTCCAGCAATCCCAATATATTCAACAACGTGGATTTACCACAGCCGGAAGGCCCCATAACAGCAACGAACTCACCATCCTCTACCGTGAGCGATACATTCTTCAAAGCTACAGTTTTCACCAATTCGGTACAAAATTGTTTTCCCAAGTTCTCAACAATAAGTTTTGCCATACTCTATACATATTATATATTATCTCCACCAAAGTGGAATAACTTTGAAGCAAAAATAGAGAGAGCTTTCCAATAAAAAAAGAAGAAATTACAAAATCGCACTTTCCATCATGCAAATTGTCTAATTTTTAGACACTCCATTCAATAGGAAGTTCGTATTTTTGCAAAAAATAAGAATTGCAAGTGATGAGCTGCGGGTGACAAGTATTGTCCAAACTCCCCAAACTCAGAACTCAAAACTCAGAACTCATAAAAATGTATCCCTATAAATTAGCCATCATAGACGACAATCAAGCCGTATTGGATGTACTCAAATTGACCCTTGAAGGAGAATTCGAGTCTATTGTCACTCTTTCACACCCATCCCTATTCCCCTCTATCCTGAATGAAGGAAAGATTGACGCGGTCTTATTAGACATGAATTTCCATTCTCCAGAACTGGATGGAGCTGAAGGAATCTGTTGGCTGAAATATATAAAAAAACACACCAACGCACCAGCCGTGGTGATGATGACTGCTTTTGGTAATATCGATTTGGCTGTCACAGCCCTTCAAGAAGGTGCCGAAGATTTTATCACCAAGCCTTGGGACAACGAAGAGCTTATCAAAAAGACATTAAAAGCCATCCGAACAAACACATCCCGACTACAAGAAAAGGAAAGAATCGAGGAAGCAGGCATATTGAAAGAGGAACGGGATACGACACGTCAGATGACTCTCGATGAGATAAAGAAAAAACATATCATAGACATTCTGAACGAATGCAACGGAAATCTGACCGAAGCAGCCAAGCATCTTGACATTAACAGGCAGACACTGTATAACCAACTAAAGAAACACGGTATTATCGTATGAATAAATTCCGACGTTATCACTTGAAGTTTATCCTACCGGCAATAGCTTTCATTCCATTGGGAGGTGTAGCATTATGGCTTACCTTACGGGGATGGATCGTATTCTACCTTCCACTCATCCTCCTGGCAGGATACCTGCTGATAAAAGTACTTATCAGGCAGGCCGACCAAATACCCGGACAAGTAAACTACTTCTTACGTTCGCTACTCAATGGCGACTATATGATACAGTATCCTGAGACAAAAGATGCAGAATTGGACAGCATGTACAAGGATATGAATAACATAATCAGTACTTATCGCGACAAATTGACAGACATAGAATACAGACAACATTTCCAAGAACGGATGCAGCGCATTGTGACACATGAACTTCGCAATTCTATTACACCGCTCATCGTTTTATCAAACGACATGCTGAATTCTCCAGGCAAATATACTCCCGAACGAACCCAACGAGGCATGGAAGTTGTACATAAGCAATGTATCAGTATAAAGAATTTCTTGGATGCATTTCATCAGCTGACTCGCCTACCTACTCCGACAAAGATAGAAATCAATATCGAAGAATTGTTTGGGCAATTACAACTGCTGCTAGCTCATCCATCGCTACACTTTTCATGGGGACACGGACTTACGGTGACAGCCGATATAGACCAGTTGACTCTCGTACTGACCAATATAATAAAGAACGCGCGCGAGGCTACAGAAGGGAAACCTGACGCATGCATAGAAGTAATTGCATCGGAATCCAATGGAGAAGCATACATACAAATATCCGACAATGGAGCTGGAATACCGGAAGATTTGGTTGAAAAGATATTCCTACCTTTCTATACCACCAAAACAGGAGGCACGGGTATAGGGCTTTGCCTGAGCCGACAAATCATGAGACAACACGGTGGAGATCTGACTCTTCACAACCACCGTGGAGAAGGGGCCACCTTCATGCTGACATTCAGCAAATGAATCACCCCTCCAAACCTTTAAAGCAAAAGGCAGGCTGCATCCAATCTTACTTGCAGCCTGCCATTTATTTCAAAACCTAAAAATAATCCTTGATTTAGTCCTTGATTTCTTCTAATAAATGAAAATCAAAGTTACGCCCCTTTACTGAAGGGAACTGACTACGTGAATCCACCTCGGGACGTGCCTTCAAATGTTCCACTATACGATTATAACAATCGATGCCACTATAAGCTTTCAAGCGAACACGAAAGGGAGTATCCACATATTGGAATTTCCGTGTCTCATTACCAGGCATAGCACGTTTGAACACCAGCCCTGCCTCATACCATCCATAACATTCGGCATTGAGAGCACTTTCCCGCGATTCATAGCGAGGAGCCTCTACCACTCCCTTGCGCATACTACCAACCGGATGTTGGTTTATCTCTTCTTGAGTTTTTAGGAACTCATCCAATGTAGCAGCCTCGGTCTTTATCACCAAATAATAGTTACGGTCATCCACCTTACCCTTGAACGGATAACGGGAATCTCCCTCCAAATACTTATGCAACTTCTTCTCCGAGATACTCTCAATTCTAATTTGAGGTATAGTTGCCAAAAAATCCAATACAGATTCCTCGTCAGGAACCAATGCTTCGTAATCGAAAAAACGAACGTATAAATTCATAATTGGTTTTAATTAAAAAAAACATTTAAAAGAATCGCTCCCAACCACAGTCACGATTCAGCGGCAAAAGTAGTGGTTTTACATTAAACAGACAAACAATATAGAATGTTTTTTAAGAATTCAAAACAAACACCCAATTCTAAGCCCATAAAAAAGTGGTGCAAATACTATCATATAGGAAGCGGGATCCTCTGTTTCAAGTCTCAATTTGTTTAATTACTTTACAATTTGTCAGAAGATAAAGAAAAAAAAGCGATTAAAAGTTTGGTGATTCAGTTTAATGTACTATCTTTGCCAACGAAATGATAACAAAATATCATTAAAGCCTTAAAGTTTAAGCTATGAACATCCAACAGATTATAGCCTCATTAGAGGCTAAGCATCCGGGAGAAAGCGAGTATTTGCAAGCGGTAAAAGAGGTTATTCACTCCATTGAAGAGGTCTATAACCGACACCCCGAGTTCGAGAAAGCAAGCTTAATAGAGCGATTAGTTGAACCTGACCGCATTTTCACCTTCAAAGTACCTTGGGTAGATGATAAGGGCAAAGTACGAGTCAACCTTGGTTACCGTGTACAGTTCAACAATGCCATCGGTCCCTACAAAGGAGGAATCAGGTTTCACGAATCAGTAAACTTGTCCATTCTGAAATTCTTAGGGTTTGAGCAAACTTTTAAGAATGCACTTACCACCCTGCCTATGGGCGGAGGAAAGGGGGGGGCGGATTTCTCACCAAGAGGAAAGAGCGAAGGGGAAGTGATGAGATTCTGTCAGGCATTCATGTTGGAATTATGGCGACACTTAGGTCCTGACATGGATGTTCCAGCCGGAGACATTGGCGTTGGTGGCCGCGAGGTCGGATTCATGTTTGGAATGTACAAGAAATTGACACGCGAGTTTACTGGGACATTCACCGGTAAGGGATTAGAATTCGGAGGCTCACTCATACGCCCAGAGGCTACAGGATTTGGAGGTCTCTATTTCGTCCATCACATGTTGGACGCAAAGGGCATAGACATAAAAGGCAAGACTGTTGCCATCTCAGGATTTGGGAATGTAGCTTGGGGAGCAGCAACGAAAGCCACACAGCTGGGCGCAAAGGTAGTGACCATAAGCGGACCTGACGGATACATATATGATCCGGACGGCATCAGCGGAGAAAAGATTGACTACATGTTGGAATTGCGCGCTTCAGGTGAAGATATCGTAGCACCTTATGCTGATAAATACCCCTCTGCAACATTCTATGCAGGGCGACGTCCGTGGGAAATTAAAGTGGACATTGCACTCCCCTGCGCTACACAGAATGAATTGAATGGCGAGGATGCCCACCGATTAATCAGCAACGGAGTGACTTGCGTGGGAGAAATCTCAAATATGGGTTGTACCCCAGAAGCCATTGATGCATTCATCGAAAGCCGTACCATGTATGCACCCGGGAAAGCGGTAAATGCTGGCGGTGTTGCTACATCGGGATTAGAAATGAGTCAAAATGCGATGCATATAAGTTGGAGTGCACGGGAAGTGGATGAAAGACTGCATGGCATCATGGAAGGGATCCACAAACAATGTGTAGAATATGGTACCGAACCTGATGGATATATCAACTATGTAAAAGGAGCAAACATTGCCGGTTTCATGAAAGTTGCTAAAGCCATGATGGCACAAGGAATCGTATAGACAAAGGAAATTCTCATAATGAAATATCTCGTTTAGTTGTATTTGTATTTTGTATTGTAGTGTTGCTGCCTGCCTCCTGTGACTGGACGCGGGCAGCGTTTTTTTATAAAAAAAGCAAGAGAAAGACCCTAATGGACTTGTTAATGGTCGTTAACTTACCGGACAGACACACAAACTTTCCACTAAAAGCATTATTTTTGCAAAATATTAATCCGTTTTCCAACACAAATAAAAATGATGAACAATAAACAGAAACTCACCATTGCAGCCGTTGCTGTTCTGACCTTAGGATTGATTGTTGTTTCTATCCTATTGATTCAAAAGAACAACGAAAATGAGGAAATGGCCGCCCTATTTGCTATTGAAAAGGAAGAGATGGAAAATGAATATTCCACCTTTGCCAATCAATATGAAGAACTGCAGATTCAAATCAATAACGACTCGCTACAAATAAAGCTCGAGCGGGAAAAGCTGAAGACCCAGCGTCTATTAGAAGAATTACGACAAACAAAATCTACCAATGCTGCAGAAATTACCAGACTGAAAAAGGAGTTAAAGACCGTACGGGCTGTCATGCGCAGCTATATCATACAAATTGACTCATTGAACCAGTTGAATCAAGCACTCACCACAGAGAACAAAAAAGTCAAAGCCCAATATAGAGAAGCCGCCCAACAAATCAGCAGCCTCGCTGAAGAGAAAGAAGCTCTCAACCAAAAAGTCGAGCTCGCAGCACAGTTAGATGCCACCAACATCAAACTTAGTCTGAGGAACAAGCGAGGAAAAGAAACGAACAAGTTGAAACGTGCTACCAAATTAGCATTCAGTTTCACGTTAGCCAAGAACCCCACTGCCACCACTGGAGAACGGGACATATACATACGGATTATGAAACCAAACGGGGACATCCTGACAAAAGGCAATTATCTCTTTGAGTATGAAAACCGTCAGTTAGAGTATTCCATCAAGAAATATATTGAATATACAGGCGAAGAACAAGAAGTCACCGTATATTGGGATGTTGACGAATTCCTCGGTGAAGGGACTTATCAGGTCTTCATCTTCTCTGATGGAAAACTCATCGGCAATAGCAGTTTCGAGTTGGAATAATAAGACTCCGCTCCCCTATGGTCTATTAATATTTAAGGTGGATTCTAAAGATTTTTAGAATCCACCTTAAATATTTTATCAAGCATGCTAACTTATTTGACAAAGTAAGCATATCTGCTCCGAGAGTTACAGAATTAAAGGATTATCATTGCTTTCCGCTTGTACTCCATAATCTCCTATCCCAAAACCAATGAGAATGTATAGAGATAGACGACAACAGCCGGTATCGCCAACATGGCACTGTCAAAACGATCAAGTATTCCTCCATGGCCGGGCAGTATATTTCCAGAATCTTTGATACCGAGATGGCGTTTCATCAACGACTCGACCAAATCACCCCACGTTCCAAACACGACAACAACCAAAGACATCCCTATCCACTGCACCAACGACATGATAGGAAAGAAATACCAAAGGCACCATGCGGCCACGATAGCCAAGACTCCTCCACCGATAGAACCTTCCCAAGACTTTTTGGGAGATATACGTTCGAACAGACGATGTTTGCCGATAAGAGACCCTACCATATAGGCTCCCGAATCACTCGCCCATAAGAAGATGAAGAGAGACAGAGACAGAATAGGGCTTGTAGCAACCGAAACAGAATCTCCGTCAACCACTTGGATGGGATAAAAATAGAGTACACTCACCAAAGCGAAAGGCAAGGCTACATACAACTGACTCATCATAGTATAAGCCCAATCACTTACAGGATTCGGACGACGCAAATAAAGTTCTGCTACCAATAAATATATCAGTGTCAGCAGATAAGGAACAAAGATTTCGCCCCTCGCCATTCCTTGATTGAAGCCCATGACAGCAAAAAACAGATATACACCAGCCAAGGTGCAGATAGGACGGTTCACGACCGCTTCTCCACCCTTATTTATCAAAGTTCCAAACTCCCATACCGCCATTCCCGTAATAACGGCAAATAGCAGACAGAATGTTACGGGGCTGTAAAGGATTGCACCCACCAAAACACCAACAAATAAAATACCTGTCAAGGTACGTGTAATGAAGTTATTCATAATTTTATTCATTTTGAATTATGAATTATAAATTATGATTTTCCTTTCGGCGCATAACCATAATTCATAATTCATAATTTATAATTCAGTAACCGTCTCTTCCACCCGTTCGGCTTTCTCATTCGGAGCTTCTTCGGCAGCCATAATCTCTTCTGAACGCGAAGTCCAAGGACGTTTGCCGAAAATCTTCTCCACATCCTCAGCAAAGATAACTTCACGGGTCATCAACAAATCTGCCAAAGCAGCATGTCCTTCACGATGCTCATCAAGGAGCTGTTTGGCACGAGCATACTGCTCATTCACCATCAGTTTGACCTCCTCGTCAATAAGTTGGGCAGTACTTTCGCTATAGGGACGTTGGAAAGAATACTCATTATTATTGTAATAACAAAGATTGGGCAATCGGTCACTCATACCGGCATAGGCCACCATACCGTATGCCTGCTTGGTGACACGTTCCAAGTCATTCATGGCACCAGTAGAGATACGTCCTACAAAAAGTTCTTCGGCAGCACGTCCGCCCAAGGTAGCACACATCTCATCCAACATCTGTTCTTTAGTGGTAATCTGACGTTCCTCGGGCATATACCATGCAGCACCCAAGGCACGTCCGCGCGGTACAATAGTCACTTTGATGAGAGGGTTAGCATATTCGAGGAACCACGAAAGTGTAGCATGACCGGCCTCATGCAAAGCTATCGTACGCTTTTCATCATTTGTCATGACCTTGGTTTTCTTTTCCAATCCACCAATAATCCTGTCTATTGCATCATGGAAATCTTGCTTACCCACCGCCTTCTTATCGTGACGGGCTGCAATAAGGGCCGCCTCATTGCAGACATTAGCAATGTCTGCTCCACTAAATCCCGGAGTCTGACGAGCCAAGAGGTCCACATCCACTGTATCATCCAATTTCACAGGACGCAAATGAACAGCAAAGACCTCCTTACGTTCGTTCAAATCTGGCAAATCCACATGTATCTGACGGTCGAAACGTCCGGCACGCAACAACGCCTTATCCAATACGTCTGCACGGTTTGTTGCCGCCAACAGGATTACACCACTGTTTGTCCCAAAGCCATCCATTTCGGTAAGCAATTGGTTAAGCGTACTTTCACGTTCATCATTACCTCCTCCCATGGTGGCACCATGACTACGGGCACGTCCGACAGCATCAATCTCGTCTATGAAGATGATACAAGGAGCCTTTTCTTTTGCCTGACGGAACAAGTCGCGTACACGGCTGGCACCGACTCCCACAAACATTTCCACAAAATCAGAACCTGAAAGTGAGAAGAAAGGAACATCCGCTTCACCTGCTACAGCTTTTGCCAGCAATGTCTTACCAGTTCCCGGAGGGCCGACAAGCAAGGCACCTTTAGGTATCTTACCACCCAAATCTGTAAATTTGGCAGGATTCTTCAGAAACTCCACAATTTCAGCCACCTCTTGTTTGGCCTCTTTCTGACCGGCCACATCCTTGAAAGTAATACGATTGGGCTGGTCCTTATCAACGAGCTTTGCTTTTGACTTACCCACATTGAAGACACTACCGCCTCCCATCACACCGCCTCCACCACTCATGCGACGCATCATGAATATCCAAATTGCAACCAAGAACAGTATGGGAGCAAAGCTTCCGATAATGGACCACAGATAGTCACGACGTTCATCATATTCAATAGCTCCATCAAAATGTCCCGCATTTTTTTCCTGATCCAGAAAGTTTTCCAAAGATTCTTCTGAGCCATAACGTACTGTCACATACGGTTGTTTAAGCCCTACCTTGGCTGCATCTGCTCCATACACCTCTTTCAGAAAATTCCTTTTGACATACATTTCTAAGGTATGGTCATCATAAACCACTACTTTATCTGCATATCCATTGGTGATATATTCCTTGAATTGGGGATCATAATTCACCTTCTTTGCCAACGCACTGTCATCATTGTCAATCATCAAGATAGCCAAGGCCACAAATATGATGATATATATCCAGTTCAAGCGGAACTTTGGCATATTCATTTTGGGGTCATTCCCCTTATTGCTATTTGTTTTTTGGTTCGTATTGTTTTCGCTCATAAACTTTATATTTAGTCAATCAGGCTTGCAATCATAACCTACTATATTGTCAGTCCAAATCAGGCACCATTTCCAACTGCGCATCCGCCCACAGATGTTCCAGATTATAAAATTCGCGTACATCCGGCAGGAACACATGCACAATTACATCTGAATAGTCCATTGCTACCCATTGGGCATTGGCCTGTCCATCAATGGCTGAAGGTTTGGAGCCTTCATGCTCACGAACATAGTCCCATACCTCATCCACAATTGAACTCACATGAGAGGGAGAATTACCCTGACAAATCACAAAATACTTACAAATCGTATCATGGATGGAGGTAAGGTCTGCTACAACAACTCTCTTACCTTTCTTCTCCTGAATACCTTCTACTATCTTCTTAACCAGATTCTTTGTTTCGTTCATTTCTACCAAAAATCAATAATATTTTGATGTTCTTTATAGAATTCTATACAATCCTTTTCCTAAAAGGTTGACAAAGATACATTCTTTTCTTCGAGAGGGCGAAGAAAGAATTATGAAAAAGGGAAAGTTTTGATATTTTTAACCCAAATCGGCCATAGAATTTATATTAGAAGGAAAAAACACTTTAAGAATCAGTCCTTTCTGTGAGAGTGTGTGCAACCTACATACAACAAAATAGGCCGCACCTGAAAGGTACGACCTATTTCAAAAAAAAACTTTTATCACTATTGCCAATCAGGAACCACAGTTCCCAAAGGATAGACACCTACAAGATTAATCCAATATTTAAGTGCCGAATATCCTGGTATGGCACTACCGGAACCAGTTGTTCCATAAGCCAACGAATAAGGCATATACACAGTCCAAACATCCCCTACATGCATATGCAGCAAGGCCGTTGTCCAACCTGTTATCATATTATACATACCGAATTTGGCTGGCACACTGATTGAAGCATCAAATTCGCCCCGGAACGATTGGTCAAGCACATCACCATTCAGCAGCCAGACCCTATAGTTAACACGTGTAGAGTCCGTCACCATCGGAGAGACTATCCCCTCCCCTTCCTGTTCTACATAGCAATATACATAATCATTGACATCCTTCGAGGCACTCAGGTCATTGGGATCATCAGGCGGAAGAAGGTAATTCTTGAAGATTTTCCACCGACCTGTATTATCCGCCTCAGCCACAGCAGCAATAGAGTCTATGAAGAGTTGGTTCCGCTTCTGCCAATTGGCAAATTCACCTTCCACCTCACTCTCCTCACATGCCACAAAGAACGGAGCCATAAGAGCAGCTATAAGCAGCCAAGCAAAATTTTTCATACCAGTTTATAGCAAAAAAATGTTATCTCAAAGTCTTCAACAGTCCGGTGATGCTTACCTTATCTGCGATAATGTTATTCAACTCGCTGATAGCCACACGCTCCTGTTTCATAGTGTCACGGTTACGCAAAGTGACACAGTTGTCCTCCAATGTCTGATGATCTACAGTAATACAATAAGGTGTACCGATAGCATCCTGACGACGGTAGCGCTTACCGATAGAATCCTTCTCATCATACTGGCAGTTGAAGTGGAACTTCAAGTCATCTACAATCTCACGAGCCTTTTCGGGCAGGCCATCCTTCTTCACCAAAGGAAGTACAGCCAACTTCACGGGAGCCAAAGCTGCAGGCAGTTTCAGCACCACACGGGTTTCGCCATTCTCCAACTTCTCCTCCTGATATGAAGCACACATGACACTGAGGAACATACGGTCCACACCGATAGAGGTCTCTATAACATAAGGTACATAGCTTTCGTTCAATTCCGGGTCAAAGTACTTGATGCTCTTTCCTGAATACTTCTCATGCTGTGAGAGGTCAAAGTTCGTACGGCTGTGGATACCTTCCACTTCCTTGAATCCGAAAGGCATCAGGAATTCAATGTCGGTAGCAGCATTGGCATAGTGAGCCAACTTGTCGTGGTCATGGTAGCGATAGTGATCATCACCGAAGCCAAGAGCCTTGTGCCATTTCAGACGAGTCTCCTTCCACTGCTTGAACCAGTCAAGTTCACTGCCGGGACGAACAAAGAACTGCATCTCCATCTGTTCGAATTCACGCATACGGAAAATGAACTGACGGGCTACAATCTCATTTCGGAAAGCCTTACCAATTTGGGCAATACCGAAAGGAATCTTCATGCGGCCAGTTTTCTGCACGTTCATATAGTTCACGAATATACCCTGAGCTGTTTCCGGACGAAGATATACCTTCATGGCACCATCAGAGGTAGAACCCATTTCTGTCGAGAACATCAGATTGAACTGACGTACCTCGGTCCAGTTCTTTGTTCCGCTGATAGGACATACAATCTCTTCGTCAAGGATAATCTGACGCAGTTCGTTCAGGTCGTTGTCATTCAATGCTTTTTGAAAACGGGCATGAAGTGCGTCACGTTTGGCCTGGTTTTCCAGAACACGACCATTAGTAGTACGGAACTGAGCCTCATCAAAAGCCTCACCGAAACGCTTGGCAGCCTTGGCTACTTCTTTGTTGATTTTATCATCATATTTGGCCAACTGGTCTTCGATGAGTACATCAGCACGATAGCGCTTCTTACTGTCGCGATTGTCAATCAAAGGATCATTGAATGCATCCACATGACCACTGGCTTTCCAAATAGTGGGGTGCATGAAGATGGCAGAATCAATACCTACAATATTCTCGTGCAGCAAAACCATGCTCTGCCACCAATACTGCTTGATATTGTTCTTCAGTTCAACACCCATCTGGCCGTAATCATACACGGCGCCCAATCCGTCATAAATATCACTTGACGGAAAAACAAAACCATACTCTTTGCAATGAGAGACGATTTTCTTGAATACATCTTCTTGTGCCATTGTTTTATCTGTTATTATCTATAATTTTACTTCCTATCTTGGACTTTTTCAGCCCATTTTTCCAATTTTGCTGCAAAGTAAGCGATTTTTTTGCAATTAATTCGTACTTTTGCAAGCATACTAATACAGTTTAACTATTTTAGGGACAAAAAACATTAACCTACACCACATGAGCGACGAAATCACAGAAGATAAGGACAAAATGGAAGAAGGCTTATCAATGGACAACACTACCGAAGAACATTCTGAGTACAAACCTGCCGATGTGAAGGACGAAAGTGTGAAATACCAACTGAGCGGCATGTATCAGAACTGGTTCCTCGATTATGCCTCATACGTTATCCTGGAACGTGCAGTACCCCATATCAATGATGGATTCAAACCCGTACAGCGCCGAATCCTCCACTCCATGAAACGGCTGGACGACGGACGCTATAATAAGGTGGCCAACATTGTCGGACATACCATGCAGTTCCATCCCCATGGCGATGCATCCATCGGCGATGCATTGGTGCAGTTGGGACAAAAGGAATTGTTAGTGGACTGTCAGGGAAACTGGGGAAACATCCTCACTGGCGACTCTGCAGCAGCTCCCCGTTATATTGAAGCCCGCCTTTCAAAGTTTGCTCTCGATGTGGTATTCAATCCCAAGACCACTGAATGGAAACTCTCTTACGATGGCCGTAACAAAGAACCCATCACTCTGCCCGTAAAGTTCCCGTTATTGTTAGCTCAAGGTGTAGAAGGTATTGCCGTGGGACTTTCATCCAAGATTCTCCCACATAATTTCAATGAATTGTGCGATGCAGCCATCAACTATCTGCACGACGAGCCCTTCCAACTTTATCCCGACTTCCTGACAGGCGGTTCCATCGATGTATCAAAGTACAACGATGGAGAGCGTGGCGGAAGCGTGAAAGTACGCGCCAAAATCAGCAAACTCGACAACAAGACGTTGGTCATCACGGAAATACCCTTTGGGAAGACCACTTCTACATTGATAGACTCTATCCTGAAAGCTGCCGAAAAGGGTAAGATAAAAATCCGGAAAGTCGATGACAACACCTCTGCCCAAGTTGAGATTCAGGTACATCTGGCTCCTGGTGTATCCAGCGACAAGACATTGGATGCACTCTATGCTTTCACCGATTGCGAAGTCAGCATCTCTCCCAACTGCTGCGTCATCGACGATAACAAGCCCCACTTCCTCACTGTCAGTGATGTGCTTCGCAAATCTGTGGACAACACACTGGATTTGCTGCGTAAGGAGTTGGAAATCCGCAAAGGCGAACTGTTGGAGTTGCTCCACTTTGCCTCTTTAGAGAAAATCTTCATCGAAGAGCGTATCTATAAGGACAAGCAGTTTGAGCAGGCCCCAACCATGGATGCCGCCTGCGAACATATCGACAACCGGCTCACACCATTCTATCCCAAACTTATCCGTGAAGTGACCAAAGAGGATATCCTGCGTCTGATGGAAATCAAGATGGCCCGTATCCTCCGCTTCAACAAAGACAAGGCAGACGAAGCTATTGCCCGCATGAATGGTGAAGTGGAAGAGATTAACCGCAAACTGGGCAACATGGTTGAAGTGACCAGCGACTGGTACCGGATGCTGAAGGAGAAATATGGCAAGGAGCACCCCCGCCTCACAGAATTGCGCAACTTCGACACCATTGAGGCTGCCAAGGTGGCAGAGGCCAATGAGAAACTCTATATCAACCGCGAAGAGGGATTCATCGGCACCTCACTCAAGAAGGACGAGTTTGTAGATAATTGCTCCGACATCGATGATGTCATCCTGTTCTACAAAGACGGTAAATACAAGATTGTACGCGTCAGCGAAAAGATGTTTGTGGGCAAGAACATCCTTCACGTCGGTATCTTCAAGAAGAACGACAAGCGCACCGTATATAATGTAGTCTATCGCGATGGTAAGGATGGGTTCCACTACATCAAACGTTTTGCTGTCACAGCTATGACACGTGACAGAGACTACGATGTCACCCAAGGAACTCCCGGTTCACGCATTGCCTACTTCAGTGCAAACCCTAACGGCGAAGCTGAGGTTATCAAGATTACCCTCAAGCCCAATCCCCGTGTCAAGAAGATTATCCTGGAAAAAGACTTCAGTGAAATCCATATCAAAGGACGCCAGTCACAAGGCAATATCCTGACCAAGTTTGATGTACACCGTATCGGATTGAAACAACGTGGAGGCTCCACCCTTGGAGGCCGCCAAGTCTGGTTCGACTGGGACGTACAGCGTCTCAACTACGACGGCCGCGGACAATACTTGGGCGAGTTCCATAGCGAGGAGATGATTCTGGTCATGTTGGAAGGTGGAGATTATTACCTGAGCAATTTCGATGTAAACAACCATTACGAGACCAATATCCGCCTGATAGAGAAGTACGACCCATCAAAGGTATGGACAGTAGCCCTTCTCGATGCAGACAACAATGGCTATCCATACCTGAAGCGCTTCATGCTCGATGCCACCGTCAAGCGGCAAAACTATTTGGGAGAGAACAAGGAAAATCGTGAATTGCTCATATCCACCCAGTATTACCCACGCATCCAAGTGATGTTCGGCGGAGGCGACAGTTTCCGCGAGCCACTGGTTATCGATGCAGAAGAGTTCATCGCTGTCAAGGGATACAAGGCTAAGGGCAAGCGTCTGACCACCTTTGAAGTGGCAGAGATTGTAGAACTTGAACCGACCCGTTTCCCCACAGAGGAAGAGTTGGCCAAGCCCGAACTTCCTGTCGAAGAACCGGTGAATGAAGATCCCGATGCCGGCAAGAGCGAAGGAGACATTCTTGACGAACTGACAGGTCAAATGAAACTCTTTTGATGGATGAGGAGACTTTGGGTTATCATCATATCACTCTGTACGATGGGGATACTCCATGCCCAAGAGGGACACGAGCGCCCCATCATCCGCTCCACCATGTATGGGATAGGAGGAGTGAATCTTTATGACACCTATCTCTCGCCGTTAGAATACACTGGTGTACAGATACGTGTACTCCGCGAAAGCAGCCGAATGACCCGTTGGTTTGATGGGAACGTATCGCGCCAGACAATCTTTCAGGGATATGTAGGCATGACAGAGAATCCTGCCGAGACAGCCAATGAACTGTCCGGCATGGTCAATTGGAACTATGCTCTGCACTACAACTTTCACCTGTTCGACGGGCAGCTTCGTCTATTGGCCGGTCCTATGGCACAACTACATGGAGGATTCATCTACAACACCCGCAACGGTAACAATCCGGCACAGGCCAAACTCTATGCCAACCTAGCCGCTTCAGGCATGGCCATCTACCATATCCCGTGGAAAAGAGTTCCCATCACTCTGCGCTATCAGCTGGACGCTCCCCTTCTCGGCCTCATGTTCTCCCCCACGTACGGACAGTCCTACTACGAAATCTTTTCTTTGGGCCACACTGACGGTATTGTCCACTTCACCTCCCTGCACAACCAACCATCCCTACGCCATTGGCTGACTGCCGACATGAACTTTCGCAGTTTTACCCTACGCCTCGGCTATATGGCAGACATGCAACAATCCCGCGTCGGTGGTCTCCGTACCCACGATTACAGCCACACCTTCATGGTCGGATTGGTCAAAAAGTTACTGCCAGTCAAGTGACAGTAAGCATACTTTTGCAACCCACAGGCCTTGCTTACCAGCCCATACAGCCGTTGCCACTTACACTTTGTCATTACCAAAATGAATATTCAAAACCTGAATTGTGCATAAACATACAAAACAAGGGTCATTTATGCATAAAAATGGGTAAATTCCGTCCATTTCTGTCCGTTCATTCAGAGAAAAACAGGCTCTTCTACAACCGGAATCGGCATGGATAAAACAGGAAATTCTCGACCTTCCCCACAAAAGTCTCATAGACATGAAAAATGCGGCTCGCAAAATTTATTCTGCGGCTTGAAGATTTTCTTTTCCGCCTTGCACTTGGAGCAAATGCAAGGCAGAAAATTTATTTTGCAAGTCGCATTTTTATTTCTTAAGGGGAAACACGGGATTTACCGCTATCCCTCCTTTCATCCTCTCCATCAATACTCTCGTCCCCTACTATTTTTGCCACGTAGAATAACGTCATTTTAGCAGCATACATTTATATACCTCATTATAAATCAACTGAATACAACGATTCAAAGCTTCAAGAATCGCGTATATGCGTCCCTTTTTCCTTCCGAACGCATATACGCGATTTTCGCAACGCAAATATACAATTTGACAGTTTGTCAATTCAAAAAGACAAAGGGTGTCTGTACAAAAAAGAGAGGAGGTATTGTGAAAATAGAAGAAACTTCGTACTTTTGCAGTGGTGAGTTTACACACTATATATAGGTATAAAGAGATGAGGAGTTATACAGTCATACAGAAGAGCAGAATCATGAAAAAATCCTGTCGGTCCGGATATTGGGCCATGGCTTGGCTTTTGCTTTCACTGATGCTGACCATCACCTCCTGCATCCGTGAAGAAGAACTCGACAACACCCCGCAGGGGAACTTCGAGGCCCTGTGGCAGATGATAGATGAGCATTACTGCTTTTTCGACTATAAGCAGAATGAGTATGGACTCGACTGGAACGAGGTTCGCGACCGGTATGCACCACTCATCACCCCCGACATGCCGCAGAAAGGGCTGTTTGAGGTGTTGGGCAATATGCTGGCCGAATTGCGCGACGGACACGTCAACCTATACACCACCTACGATGTGGCACGATACTGGAAATGGTACGAAGACTATCCGGCCAATTTCAATGACAGCATCCAACGCCGCTACTTGGGCACCAATTACAAGATAGCCGGCGGCCTGAAATACACCATTCTGGACGACAACATCGCTTACGTCTATTACGAGAGTTTCTCCACCGGCATCGGCGACGGCAATCTCAGCGAAATGCTCAACGAACTGGCTTTCTGCAATGGCCTCATCCTGGACGTGCGCAACAATGGGGGCGGCATGCTCACCAATGCCACCAAACTGGCTGCCCGGTTTACGAACGATGAGGTGACCACCGGATACATGTGCCACAAGACGGGAACGGGACACAATGACTTTTCAGCCCCTGAGGCAGTCAAGATCACTCCTTCCGATGGAATTCGCTGGCAGAAACCTGTAGCCCTGCTGACCAACCGGCGTTCGTACAGTGCCACCAACGATTTTGTCAACAGTATGCGCCAGCTACCCTTTGTCACCGTCATCGGCGACCGCACAGGTGGAGGTTCCGGCATGCCCTTCTCCTCCGAATTGCCGAACGGGTGGTCTGTACGATTCTCCGCCTGCCCCATGTATGGCCCCGACATGGAGCAGTTGGAATTTGGAATAGAACCGGACATCCACGTGAATATGACCTCCGAGGATATGAATCGCGGCATTGACACCATTATAGAGAAAGCCCGTTCGGTGCTCAGCCATCTGTAACCTTTTCCTCCTCGGAAAGCACCTCTTCTTCCCTCCCTTCCAAACATTCATCCAAAAAAATTTGGTTGTAACCAGAAACTTCCTTATCTTTGCCCCGCAAAATCTGATAATGGTTTATTTGCCATGCGCCTGTGGTGAAATTGGTAGACACGCCAGACTTAGGATCTGGTGCTTCGCGGCGTGAAGGTTCGAGTCCTTTCAGGCGCACAAGTTTACTTTAGAGGATTTTTCTTCGGGAAAATCCTCTTTTTTATTTCCATAACTACTTGAAACTCTTGCAATTACAGCGAGAGCTTCGTTTTCGTTAAAGGTTCGATAATCGTCTTTTTCCTTGTCCCACAAAATCCCTTCGGGAAAGAGTAGATTTTGCAGTTTTTGGCTTGTTTCTAAAGAAGAATCTTTCCACAAACAATCTAATTTACAGCACATTGCAAGCACTTCATTTACGTCTCCGTCAAGGTTCGATAAATCTTTTCGGCACTTAGCTAATTCCAGCTCAATTTTATCCAGCTTTTCTTGGAGCATTTCATTGGTCGTTTGATAAACATCTTCATCAATATCTCCCATACCAAACCTCATCTTACAGGTCTTCAACTTGTTCAAACATTCCGTCCTTTGCTTTTTTAAGACGATTTCCTGCCTTTCCTGCTCTTCGTTTTCCGAAAGCATCATAGTTGATACAACCCCGTGCAGGATTGGCTTTAAAGCGTCAGGAATGTTGTATAAACGCAATACATCTTCATACCTATTATGCAACTTCTTTGCCGACACATTGGTCTTACAACCATTCAAATTACATTTGTAGTAGTCTATATTCTTTTTCTTTACGGTGTATGCCGTAAATGGTGTATGGTCTTTGGAACACAATACATGTCGCTTCAAAGGGAAACGAGGTGTTTCCTTCTTATGCTTATATACTCCCGTCCTACCACTCATAATTTCCTGCACCTTTAGAAAATCTTCATAGCTGACTATCTTCGGTTGGTTTCCGTCCACTAACTTACCGTCCAACATCTTGTGTCGGATTTTACCTGCATAGAATGGATTGGTCAATATCTTATGCAACTTCTGTTTGCTCATATCCAACCCAAAAGTTGAGAGCCTGCTTAATATCTGGTGATTTGCCAAGCCTTGCAACTTCCACCTAAAAGCCTTTGCGATTAACCTACCCTTGTCATTGATAGTGAAGGTTGTCCCCATTGACTTACCATGTTTATCATATCCCAATGCTTTGGCAGCACCCACATAAACACCGCTTTCGAGACAATGTTTTCGTCCCGATGTACATTTATCTGCACGGTCTTCATTATTCCATTCCGCTAACGTAAGATTTACTTTAATCATTGCCTTACCCATTGAGGTAGATGTATCCATACCTGTAGAAGCATCTACAATGATTACCTTATGTTTCAGCAATTCGTCAATAATAGTAGCAGCCTGCCCAACATTTCTACTAAATCTATCGGCAGCAGCAACGATGATATGAGTTATCGCTTTATCCTTCTTTATTGCCTTGTACATTTCTTTCAATAAAGGACCAGGTGTTTTGGCGGATTCGTGAGTACCGCCAAAATAACCTTTTATTCTATATCCGTTCTGCTTTGCAAATGCTTCGCACTTGCATCGTTGATTATCTAACGACCCTCCGTTATCCTCTTGACGTTTGGTTGATACCCTCGTCCATATTACGCAATTTTTCATAACATTCGATTTTATTTTCATTTAAAACATTTATACCTATTTCTGCCAATGAATACATGTATTTGATTACGGCATTGGCTTCCGTCTCTGATATTCCTAAATGGTTAAAATAGTCCTCATAATCTTTATAAGTCACCATTTGTTAGAAAATTTTCTACGTGTCTCGCTTGACACTTATCTTTGGTATTTGATAGCCATTCAGTAACGGTAAACCGATTTTCGGCAAATACCTGACCGTTACCTTTCAGTTTACGACAAACCTACTTCTTCAAGGAATGGCTAAAATATGAACTATCGTTCAGTTTTTGCTTATACCTTATTATATATAATATCATTGCTATTTATATCCGATTTAATATTTTTGATAAACCACCTTATCAATTTTTGATATAATCTAATTGACCTATAATATCAACTTTTCTCCGTTTGTCGCTGGCTTCCCGACACCTAATTTGCGACTTCCGTTGTTCAAAATGTGTATGACCTCTTGTGATATGTTCAAATATACCAAAAAGATTTTACAAAACAAAATCAAATGAGACCCTTGCATTTGCGTATGGTGTTGATAGACGTACCCGTTATCTTGGCAATGTTCCGTAACGAATACCCCTTTTTGAGCAATTTGATTTCTTCGGTGTATTGCTCTTTCATCATTGATTCCGATTTCTGATAACCGACTTTACGACCAACCTTGCCACCTGCTGCACGATAGTTTTTGTAACCGCTTTCTACTCTTTCCCGAATGGTTTTTCTCTCCATTCTTGCAACTTCGGCAAGGATAGTTATCAAGAATTGGCTCATTGCATTAACCTTACCTTCCTTAGTCAATGTCTCGATATTGTAGTTTTGGATGTAAAGACTTATACCCTTACCATTCAGCATTTCGATTACCTCCAACACTTGTAAGGTATCACGACCCAAGCGAGATAGTTCCGTAACCAATACCTTATTTATATGGTTAGCCTCGACATAGTTTATCATATTCAGAAGTTCGGTACGTTCATTGTTTGCCTTTGCTCCCGACACTTTTTCGGCAAACACAGCTTCGACAACCCAACCATTACCATTGGCTAATGCTGTCAGTTCATTTACTTGTCTATCGTATTCTTGCACACTTGTTGAAACTCTTGCGAAAATTACCGTCTTCATCATAGTTGTTTTATATATCATTTATTACACTACAAATATACATAAACAGGAATTATCCTGCAAATCAGGATTGATTAAAATATAAATGATTGATAAAATATTTGATAATTAAAACAAAATCATTAGCTTTGCATCAAATATGGATTTATGGAAAAAGTATTAGCCGAAAACGTAAAGAGACTATGCAAGGAGCAAAAGAAGCAACTTAAAGACCTTGCTTCTGAAATGGGTGTTGACCCTGCTTCATTGAACAGAGCAATGTATGGTAATGCCCGACTTGATACCATTGAAAAAATGGCTACCGCTTTGGGTGTATCTATTAAAAGCCTGTTCGACCCGATAGATGATGATACAGTAGAAGGTTACATTAAGATAAAAGGGAAAATCTATCAGTTTAATAGTATAGAAGAATTAAATAAGATTTTAAGACGATGAAAACAACAGAAAACTCTTTAGACATATTTCAAATTGGCGAAATACTGCCACAAAAATACAAACCACTGCAAAAAATTAAAGGTCGACTCAACATCTATGAAACAAAAGGTGGTACTCTTGTTGGCTTTAAACGTTCTAAAAACTATGGCGATTCTGTATGGTGGTGTTCCGTTTACATTTATAGATTAAAAAATAAAAATGTAACTAATGTATGTTTCATTATCGGATTTCAAGGAGTTATAATTGTTCCTATAGAATTATTACTAAAATATGCAGAATATGCCAATTCAAACAAGTACGTTGAAGACCGTTTCTTTGTTCGCATTAAAAAACAAGGTAATGATTTCGTTCTATATCAGTCTGGACATGAAGACATAAACATTACCCAATACTATATACCCAATGAACAAGATGATAGTTTTATAGATGAAATGAGCAATGAATCTTTAGAATCAATTTACAATGAAGCCCAAAAATTCAGTGACTATGAAAATCAATATTACTATGTAACAAAAGAAGTCAAGCAAAGACATGAGAGTAAGAAACAAAAAGAACGAATTGCTATTTTAGAAAACCATACATGCCAAATATGCGGTTTCCAACAATCATATATAAACAATGAAGGTAAAAAGAGATGGATTATTGAAGTTGACCATATCATAGGAAAAGCACAAGGTGGAGGTGAAAATATTGACAACATGTTAGTACTTTGCCCTAATTGCCACGCAAAGAAAACATACGGAATTATTGAAATTGACGAGAATTACAATGTATATGAGAATGGTAATAAAATAGAAATATCTAACCACCATATAAAAATGAGACCAATCTAATCTTTTAGATTAAACTGAAACAAAATAATGTATCATTATAGTCTTTTTATTTGATTATAATGATACATTTTAATTTTGATACAAACATCATAGTTTCTAACGACTTATGAAGAAAACATCATATCTCATAGAGGTGGTTGTTATAACTCTAGAAACCGAAAATGACTATCGGATTTGTGCAGCCGTTCTGGCCGCACAAATCCTCCCAAGTGATACGGTTTCTACCCTTTTCAAAGCGGATAACACTATTCAAATGGTGATAGAACATATCTTCCAAAAGAGCCTCATCAATCATATAGTAGTTGAAGAACAGCCCTCGACTATCCAAATAATCCTTGACCTCTTGATTGTTCAAATGAACTTCGGTACGATATAATTTCTTGGGATTGCCATAGTAGTTGAGAATGTAATCTTTACCCGAGCTATTTTGCACCTCTGCCACCTTATCGTATGTGGTTATGGTTACACCACGACTTTTGTCTTTGATAGCATTTTTCTGTTTGATATTGACGGTCATATATTTGTCGGTTTTGTTGAGGCTACCGCTTGTCGTATATGTGATTTCAGGTCTATCCTCATCACGGTCTTTTATTCTCTTGCCATTTAAAATGGTTGTTACGGTTTTATCCTTTATCAGTTGACGAACCGATTTCCCGACATTGAAAGGAGTGTCCTTGCAAAGGTCTAAGGTTGTTATGTTGTGAGGTTCTAAACCCAACTTGGTAGCGATAAATCCTAAATGGTATTGGTCATTGGTGTACAATGTCTGATTGTTGAAGCTTATCCATACTTTCGGATTTCCGTTCTCGTGAAGGTTGTCCGCTTCTGTCTTTTGACTGATATTGAACTTCAACTGCCCGAACTCTACTTCCGTATCATTATCCATATAGGTAATGGTATAAACATTGTCATAATACCTACCCTCAACACGGATTAGCTGAAACTCATCGAGGTCATACATTTCACGATAATTCAGTGAAGAAAGACGGTCATAGTGATAACGGTTTTCCACCTCGAAGCAAACCGTCAAAGCATCAATCATTACTTTTCTTTTACATACTCGTTTCATTGTTTACATCATTTTTATTCTCGTTATTTTCAGTTGGCTTGTTGGGAATACCTGCCCAATAAGCTTTCATACCATCACTGATGGCTTGTTTGTGGCTGTCGGACATTGAACGACCTTTCAGCCTTTGACTGATGCGTAGCTTTGTTGCATCATCCATTTGTCTATATATTCTCATACTTTAAAATTATTTATATCTATAAATAGTTAGTTTAGTTCAAAAAGAAGGTTTAGTAAAGAAATATTTTACAGGAAATATAGCAGGATAAAAATGAAAAACAGATTTTATCCTACACCGACTAAAAAAGTATCTATACTCATACAAGATACCTACGTAAAATCCCCCTTAGGGACTATCCTAAGAGGGATTTCTAAAATATTATCTATACTACCCTTGTCACAATGCCATTACATCATACCCTTCTTCTTCCAAGTAGTGACAGAAATCCACTAACTTTTGAAAGTCCTCTCGAAAGGTTCGATAATCTTTCACGTAATCGCACACATTCAGCAGACGGAGATGTACTCAGGTACATCTCCGTCTTTTTCTTTTTTCTTCTTATCATACGCCTATCGGGCAATATGAAACATATTGGAAAGTATCTGAAACATCGTTACTACTGCATCTGCCCCAAATACCGTATTTTTGCAACGATAAAAAAAGCACAAACTAACGAATAAATTGATAAAAACATGAGCAATTCAGAACAAGAACAGAAAGGATTCTACAAGCTGTCATGGCTACAGCGCATCGGTTTCGGCTCTGGCGACCTTGCCCAGAACCTGATTTTCCAAACGGTAGCATGCTACTTAATGCTTTACCTCGTCACAGTATTAAAAATCAGTCCCGCTTTTGTCAGCGGTCTGATTCTCACAGTCCGATTCATTGACTGCTTCTGGAGTCCTGTAGTGGGGCGTTATATTGACAACCGCAATCCCAAATTGGGCAAGTATCGTACTTACCTCCTTTATGGCGGTATTCCCCTTACTATTGCAGCCTGCTTACTGATGCTTCCCCAAGCTGCAACGTGGCCTATGACCATGAAAATCATTTATGCCACAGTCAGCTATACTGTGCTGAGTATGATTTACTCTGTAGTAAATATCCCTTATGGCTCCATCATGGCCAGCATGACCCGAGATAACGATGAAGTGCTTAAACTGACATCTACCCGAATGGTATGCGCCAATATCGGACAAATCATAGTTCAGGCAGGCTTCCCTATCGGCCTTGCTCTCGTGGCCCACACTGTCATCGACTGGAATCAGGCCGTATTTATGGCTATTGGTACAATCCCGGCTTTCATTATCTTGCCATCTTTGCCACTATTGAAGAGTTGGTTGGGCAAGAAAGGACTTTATTATCTGCTCCTCTCCATTGGATTTGTCGGATTTGCCATATTGTTTGTCATCGGCAAATTCTTTGATGTCGAAAGTTGCAACACAATCGTTCAGGCAGCCAAGGTGATGACAGGAGTCGGACTTCTCGTAGGTTCACTGATGTGGGCACTTGTTCCTGAAGTAATCACAGAGGCTGAATACCGTACAGGCAACAGACCTGCCGCTACGGTAAACGCCCTTGCTGGTGTTGCTTTCAAAGCCGGTTTCTCTATAGCAGGTTGGATTACTCCATTGGTAATGGGAATGATTGGTTTTGACCTGGCCACTGAAGAATCAGCGTTGCCTACTGACCCTATGGCTTGGTTTGCAGTTACATGCGTATTTGCCCTCGCTGGTTTTGCCCTTTTACTTTACTGTTTCATGGGCTGTAAGGAGAGAATTGCCACGACACCGGAAAAGCCTGTCACATATGGTGAGATGTTTGCCGAGTTCAAGGCAAACAAGTGCCTCCAACTGGTGCTTGGCATCTTTATTGTCGTATTTCTGGCATCCTTCATCAGTGCACCGGTAAATGCTTACTATACAAAGCTGGCCAACTACTCTGAAATTGCACAAAATGCCATTTTGTGGTTCACTTGTATCATTCCTGCCATTCTTCTCATTGTTGTGGGATTCCTTATCCACAAGTATCCTCTCACAGATGAGAAACTTGACGAAATCAATAGGGCTATCGAAGCACGTACTGAATAATAACACGAATATTAACCAATAACAAAATAACAACATTATGAAAACTCCCAGATATCTTTTCCCGAGTGACTATATGGCTGACCCTTCGGCCAACGTGTTTGGCGACCGCCTTTACATCTTCCCCAGCCACGACCGTGACAGCGGTGAGGCTTTTGATGACGACGGAGGCCATTTCCAGATGAAAGACTACCACGTACTCTCTCTGACCGATGTGGAGAATGGCGAAGTGACAGACCACGGCATGGTACTCGATGTAGAGCAAGTACCTTGGGCTGAGCGTCAGATGTGGGACAATGATGTAGTGGAGAAGAATGGCAAATACTACCTCATCTTCTCCGCCAAAGACCCCAACGGTGTGTTCCACCTCGGTGTGGCTGTAGCCGACAGACCCGAAGGCCCCTTCATTCCAGAGCCCCATCCCATCCGCGGTTCGTTCAGTATCGACCCTTGTGTCTTCAAGGACGATGACGGACAAATCTATTGCTACTTCGGTGGCCTGTGGGGCGGACAATTGCAGTGGTACACCCTCACTCCTGCCGCAACTGATAATGAGGAAGGCTGCGTAGTGATGGGTCCTGCTGCCGACAAGAAGACTCCTCTCTTCCTGCCAGCCGATGCTCCGGCCGTACCTTCCATGGTTGTTCGCATGAGCGATGATGTTCTGCAATTTTCCGAAGCGCCCCACGCAGTAGTCATCCTCGACGAAAATGGTGAGCCTATGAAAGCAGGAGACCCGCACCGTTTCTTCGAGGCATCATGGATGCACAAGTATAAGGGCAAATACTATTTCTCATACTCCACCGGAGACAGCCATTACCTCTGCTATGCCATCGGTGACACACCTTATGGACCATTCAAGTTCCAAGGTGTCATCCTCGACCCCGTTGTGGGCTGGACCACTCACCACAGCATCGTAGAGTACAAGGGCGAATGGTACCTGTTCTACCACGACTGTGTACCCTCTAACGACACCACTTGGCTCCGCTCGCTGAAAGTGCAGAAGCTGTACTACAACGAGGACGGCACTATCCAGAAGGTGAAGAATGATTAAACATTGACCAGTTACGAGCTACAAGTTACAAGTATCGCCACATGTAAGCTTGTAGCTCGTTCGCTATAATTAAGACACATTATATCTATGAATAAATCCGTTCAAAACTTCAAATCCATAGGAACTCTCCTTTTGTTCCTGGCATTCACTTCATGCTCCCTTTCTGCCCAAGAACATTGGGTAGGCACATGGGGAACGGCCGGACAGTTGGCCGAGTCACACAACAATCCGCCTTCTCCGGGATTGGGCAACAACTCCTTCCGCCAAATAGTACAAGTATCCATCGGTGGCGAGACTGCCCGCCTGCAACTGACCAACGAATTCAGCAATGCCACGACCGAAATTCTGGCCGTAGAGTTGGCTCATGCCAAAACGGCAGGCAGTAGTAGCGAGATTGACGAAACGACAACTGTCAGCCTCACCTTTGACGGTAAGCCGGGTGTGACGATGGCAGCAGGTACTACCGCCATTTCTGATCCGGTGAAGTTCCCCATGGGACCCCGCCAGAATGTGGCCATCACCATCCACTACGGCAATGCCTCATCTACGAGCGTGTCAGGCCATCCGGGCTCACGCACCACCTCGTACATTGCAACAGGAAATACCAATGACTTCAGCAATGCCACCCACACCGACCATTGGTACAACATCAAGGGCATCGATGTGTTGGCCGATGCCGAAGCTGGTGCTGTAGCCATCTTGGGTAACTCCATCACCGACGGACGTGGTTCGACCACCAACCAACAGAACCGTTGGGCCGATGTTCTCTCACGCCGGCTGTTGGCTAATGAAGCAACCAAGAATGTGGCAGTGCTCAATATGGGTATTGGTGGTAACTGTATGCTTTCTGGTGGCCTCGGCCCCACAGGTAGCAGCCGCTATCGTCGTGATCTGTTGGAGCAGGCTGGTGTGAAATGGATTATCCTGTTCGAAGCCGTGAACGACCTCGGCGGCAGCCGCAACGGTATGCAGACGGCCAACAACATCATCGAAGTCTATAAGCAGATTATACGCGAAGCCCATGCCAAGGGAATCTATGTATTCGGCGGTACTATCACCCCGTTCAAGAACAACGGCTACTACAGCGAGGATCATGAGAAGGGCCGCCAACGCCTCAACTCATGGATGCGCACGACCAAGATGCTGGACGGTGTGATTGAATTTGAACATGCCGTACGCGACCCGCAGGATACCATCTGCATGAACAAAGAGTATCTTTTCGAGAACGACTACCTCCACCCCAATGCCAAGGGTTACGAGGCCATGGGAAACATTGTTGACCTCAGTCTCTTCACTACCGACAAACCGTTGGGAGAAGATGAGGAGGACGATGACGAAGGACTCGTTGGCCAATGGATAGAAGCCGAGGACCTTGTCACCCCCACTTGCGGATACGGTTTTGTGAAGAAGGACGACCTTGCCGCCTCCAAAGGAAGCTATCTCTATTCCGAGAAGAACATCACCAGTGGTGCTCCAGCCGACAGCGCCGATCTGTTGGCGGTACGTTTCAATATCGAGACAGCGGGGACCTATAACATCTATGCCCGTGTACAATGCCCTACCTGGGACGATGACAGCTATTGGACAAAGATGGACAATGGAAATTTTTCATTCGCAAACGGTCTCCAATGCGGAAACATGTGGGAGTGGAAAAGTATATTCACGGGTAATCTGACAACCGGCGAACACATCTTCACCATCGGATGTCGCGAGGATGGAGCCATGATGGACAAACTCTTCATCACCACCAGCACCACCGCTCCCATGGGAATGGGCGGAAGCGCTGATAAGCCCAATGCCATCCACCACGCGGATAGTCATGCAAAAGCTATACAAAGCGCCTATTACAATCTGAATGGTGTGAAGACTCAGGTTCCCCAGTCAGGCATCTATATCCGACAGACTTTGTTGGCTGACGGACAACGGAAAAGCGAAAAAGTTATGATCAAATGAAAGAACTGATATGAACAAGATTTTCAAGAACATACAATGGACAGGAGCGTTGCTGGCTATCCTCACCATCACATCATGTACAGAATCCACCCCTACCCACTGGGTGGGCACATGGGGAGCAGCCCGCCAACTGGTGGAGCCTCATAACAATCCACCCGCACCAGGACTGGAAGGAAACTCTTTCCGCCAAATTGTACAAGTATCCATCGGTGGCGAGACTGCCCGCCTGAGACTCTCCAACGAGTTCAGCACCGACTCAACCGAAATACTGGCCATCGAGATGGCCCACGCCAAGACTGAAGGTGCCAGCTATGAGATTGACGAGAACACCACTGTCAGCCTCACCTTTGACGGCAAGCCGGGTGTCACCATGGCTGCTGGTGCAACAGCTACCTCTGACCCCATCAAGTTCCCGATGAGTCCCCGCCAGAGTGTAGCCATCACCATCCACTACGGCCATGCCTCATCCACCAGCGTGACAGGTCATCCCAGTTCACGTACCACCTCCTATCTGGCCACAGGCAATACCTGTGATTTCAGCAATGCCATACGCACCGAGCACTGGTACAACATCCGGGGTATTGACGTATTGGCAAGTCTGGAGACAGGTGCCGTAGCCATCTTGGGCAACTCCATCACAGATGGACGCGGTTCGACCACCAACCACCAGAACCGCTGGCCGGACATTCTCTCAGACCGTCTGTTGGCCAACGAAGCTACCAAGAACGTGGCTGTACTCAACATGGGTATCGGTGGCAACTGCATGTTAGGCGGTGGCCTTGGTCCCGCCGGTAAGGACCGCTATACGGCAGACCTGTTGGAACAACCTGGTGTGAAATGGATTATCCTCTTCGAAGCTGTCAACGACTTGGGTTGGGCACGCGACGGAATGTGGTCAGCCAATGCCATCATCGACCTCTACACAAAGATTATCAACGAAGCCCATGCCAAGGGAATCCATGTATTCGGTGGCACCATCACCCCATTCAAGAACAATGGTTATTACACCGAAGACCACGAAGCCGGACGCCAGCACCTGAACAGTTGGATGCGCACCACCCCCCTGCTGGATGGTGTCATCGAGATGGAGCATGCTGTACGCGACCCACAAGACACCCTCAGCATGAATCCTGAATTCCTCTTCGAAAACGATTATCTCCACCCCAATGCCAAGGGTTACGAGGCTATGGGCAACATAGTTGACCTCAATCTTTTTACAAAGTGATGAGTGATGAGCTACAAGCTACTAGTGACGAGCTACGAGTGATAAGATACGAGTTATTAGCGACTAGTGATGAATTACGTGCCGCATGGCTTACTAGTAACTTGTAGCTAGTAGCTAGTCACTAGTAGCTAAAAAACTAATAGAACAATGAAAAAACTTTTCTTCATAATGATAGGTCTGCTGACCGTCCTCATAGCTATGGCCGAGGATGGCAGCAGACTTTGGTTGCGCTATGACACCCTGCGTACCGCCCAGGTGACAGGTGCCGAAGGCAAAGCTTCGGAAGTTCTTGAACTATACTATGACGGTAAGCAAGTGGCGCTGAACCTCGATACCACCATGCCTGATAACGACGGATATACCATCTCCGGTGACAAAGAGAAGGCCACAATCAGTGCCCGCACTGAAGCAGGACTCCTCTACGGTGCCTTTGCCCTGCTACGTGGCGAGAGCGGAAGTTCTGCTCCCTACTTCGGCCTGCGCCTGCTCAATCACTGGGACAATCTCGACGGATCCATCGAACGTGGCTATGCCGGCGAGAGTATCTTCTGGAATGACCGTCTGGAGATTGACCCGCACTTGATAGAGACCTACGCCATGGCCAATGCCTCCATTGGTATCAACGGCACAGTGCTCAACAACGTGAATGCTTCGCCCAAGATGCTGACAGCCTTATATATAAATAAGGTACGCGAGATTGCCGACCTCCTTCGCCCCTGGGGCATACGGGTCTATATCTCTGTCAACTTCGGATCACCTAAAGCTTTGAGCGACCTAGATACGGCAGACCCACTGAACAAGAAAGTACGCCGTTGGTGGAAACAGAAGGTAGCCAATATTTACAAGGTTATCCCCGACTTTGGAGGATTCCTCGTGAAAGCCAACTCCGAAGGACAGCCCGGCCCATTCGACTACGGACGTACCCATGCCGATGGTGCCAACATGCTGGCCGATGTATTGAAGCCCCACGGAGGTATCGTCATGTGGCGCAGCTTTGTCTATGGGGCCAAGCACAAGGATGAAGACCGTGTGATGCAGGCTGTGTCCGAATTCAAACCCCACGATGGCGAGTTCCGCGACAATGTCATCCTCCAATCCAAGAATGGTCCGCTCGACTTCCAACCCCGCGAGCCATACGCTCCCATCTTCGACCAGATGAAGAATACCCACCAGATGGCCGAGTTACAGATTACCCAAGAGTACTTGGGACACAGTCAGCAGTTAGTCTTCTTGGCTCCCATGTGGGAAGAGTTTTTCTCATTTGTTGCCCCCTCCAAGCTGAAGGGCATTGCCGGAGTGGCCAACATCGGACTCGACACCAACTGGTGCGGACACCATTTTGCACAAGCCAACTGGTATGCCTTCGGACGTCTGGCCTGGAATCCCAAGATGCCCTCCAAACAGATTGCCGACGAGTGGTTGAAGCTGAGCTTCGTAAACGAGGAATTAAGAGTGAAGAGTGAAGAAGTGAAAGAAAGCGAAAGACGATTCCGCAAAGAAAACGGCAGCCAGCAAAGACGTATCAAACGTACCCCCTTCAAGGATGTCTATGCGTCACTGCTCGACATGATGCTCCGTAGCCGCGAAGCCTGTGTGGACTACATGATGCCCCTCGGACTACACCACATCTTCAAGTTCGATCACCACTACGGCCCCCAACCCGACGGTTTCATTGCCAGCTATCCGCTCGAATGGTGTCCCGTCTATTACCATAGAGCCGACAAACAAGGCGTAGGCTTCGACCGCACCTCCCAAGGCAGTGGTGCCACGTTGCAATATCCCGAACCATATCGCACTTTGTATAACGATTTGTCCACTTGTCCCGAGGAGTACCTCCTCTGGTTCCACCACGTGCCCTGGACGCATAAGATGAAGAGTGGGCGCACACTCATGGAAGAGATGGAGTACCGCTACCAGCGTGGAGTCAATGAAGTGATAGACTTCATCGCCACATGGCAACAGGCCAAACCATACATCGATGCCCAACGCTGGCAAGAGGTGAACGACCGCCTCACCACCCAACTCATCGATGCCCGCGAATGGCAACAGGTATGCACCAAATACTTCCGCAGTTTCATCCAAGAATAATGGAACTGACAAAAAACAACAAAAACAAATTTAGGCACAAATCCGTGCCTAAATTTGTTTTGACACACCTTCCTTTTTCACACAGCCTGCTGCATCGGCTTACACAGTCAGTTGGATTAGGCCACACAGTTGGCTGCATTGCCCGATGCAGCCAACTACATTTTTAAGAGCACCTGACAGAGTAAAAATAAGACATTATTCGCAACCTGCAATGACACTAATGTCTCCGCTCCACACGACTAATCGCACAGCCCTAAGCGACGTTAGCATAATATTGCTCATTTATTCGTTATGACGTTGAGACGTTGATCATTAATGGTATCATTTCAAGATGCGGCCATTCATTTCAAACTCTCCCGCCACATGGAGGTTGGAGAGAAAATAGACCATGCCGACATAATAGCGCCACTTGCCGGTGGGTGGACGGACATCCCAAAGACGTTGCACATATTCACGGGCCAAGGCTCTGTCCTTTTCACATGGACTATCGGCCAAAGCGAAGGCTCCCACGGCATTGGCTCCAGCCATCCCCTCGGTATATACATCGGCGGCTCCCGAACCGTCGAGATTGAACTGCCCATGACGGAAACTGTCGTTTTTGAAGAAGCTGAGGAGCCGGCGCATCATGGTACGCTGACGCTCCTTGTCCTTTCCGGTGAGGTAATAGTCCATACCTACATTCATGGCACAACGGATGGCATCGTACTGGTAACGGGAGGTGTTATAGAAAAACTCCGGACGCTCGTAGGGCGTACCGTCAAATAGGCAATAATCGGGGAAAAGACCGGTCACTGAGTCTGCCGAAGCAAAGAGCAACCAACGGGCACGATCGGCCGCTTCACGCCAAAAGGCATTGTTCGTATCGGCTCTCTCTGCCCATAAATCCAGGAAAGCAGGCAGACAGTACGACGGGTCGCTATACCAATGCACCTCTTCGTTGGGAACGAAGGTGACGAGTTTTGTCTCGACATCATAGAGGTTATATACACCTGTCCGTGGTCCATCCTTAGACTGTGCCTTGCGCAACAGTTCGTCTGCCTCACGGGCATAGCGTGGTTCACTCCACTTCTCGGCAGCGATATATAGTGCGGTGGCAAAGTATATCTCTCCATCCGAAGCATTACTGGTACCTATCTGTGAACCGTCAATGCCGCATTGCCAGCAGAAGTATCCGTCCCAATCGCTACCGGCCGGATAAGCCATATAATGCTTGGCCCAACGCCACAGGCGGTCAAACACATCGCGTTTGTCCAGTTGCACGCTTATCATCATGCCGTATGACATGCCCTCTGAACGTACATCGTTATTGCCCGTGTCGAGGATGATGCCCATCGAATCACCCACTTCGTAATAGACGGTGGTTTCACCATCGGCCTCGTAGCGGCTCAAGTCACCAGGAGTAAAAAAACGGTTCCACAGGCTGTCCATACGCGCCTGCACCTCGACTTCGCCCTTACCCAACAGCGAAGCGAACAGGTTATTAGGATTCGGCTCTTCAGCCAATTGTTTTTTATCACACGATGTAAGGACTGCCATTGCCACTACGGCTATCAGCGCCCAACGGAATATGTACTGACGGAAGTCTGATTGTAGGATCATTGCTTTCTTTTGAGAGTTGTTCTAATATCTATATAACTTGATATGCAGGATACGCCAGTCATCCATCTCGAGACGCGCGTGACGACCCTGATGGTTCTGGTCACCATTATCGCGACGCACATAGGAAAGATTTCCTTGAGAATCGACCTCCACCTGGTCAACATATCCGAGGCCGACTCTTTGACCTTTGAAACGGACGGTTTTGGATTGAGCGGTATCCCCCACTCCTTTTTCGGCAAAACCATCTTCACCCAACTTGCGTTGCGAAGTGAAGGCACACTCGTCATCGGTGGCAAAGGTAAGGACTACTCCCACACCAGCCACAAGGTATTCATCTTCTGCCAATCGTAAAAGAATGGCTCCGGCATGAGGCCAGGGAGCGCCTGATTTACTACGGGGATCCCATCCAAGGGTGAAGACATGACAGGCCGTAATTTCCATGCCGCTTTCACGTATCGTACGGCGTGATTCTTCCTGATTGAGCAGAAGGCCGTGTGTGCGCCCTTGTCCCTGATATTTCAACAAGAGGGGGGATAACTGGTGAAGCAAAGCATAACTCTGAGACAAGCGGAAAGTGTAGCTCTCGGAGGTCTTGTCAACAGAGAAGGGACAGAATCCGATGGCATCGTGCTCTCCAAAGACGTAGAGTGCCTTGGCGGCTGTCTCGTCGTTCAACCGGCATTCGGGAATAAAGAGTGGATTATTTGATAAATGATACTGTGCTACCCAATCCTTGAATCCGTTATCGTAAAGGTCAGGAGCCAAGAGGTCGATGCTTGGAGCTCCACAATGCCAGATGTCAATAAGATGAGCCAACGGACCGGCCGAAGGATATTCACCGGGCTTGCGGCCACGGCTGTTCATGGCGGCATTGACATAAAGGGGAAGATTGTAAATGGAACGTGCGGTCAGCGCCAACTGCTCGACATATCTGGCAAAATGATATGCCATGAAGATTTCGTCGGTATAAAGATCGTCGCCAAAGGTGGCCGACCAACTGTTTCCTCGTCGGAGGGATTGGAGGTTGTGCCCCTGTCCGTCCAATTTCTGCTGCAACCAAGGGTGAAGCGTCCGTTTGTTTGCTTTCAGGTAATCGACCAGTTCATCGGGTACGGCACCGGCAAACAGTCTGTTGGCAACCGGAGAGTGGTCGCGGGCATCTTCGAGCATACCTATTTCGTTCTCAATTTGCACCATGATGACCGTCTGTGCCTCGCGGTCGGTGTCGGCAATGCGTTGCACCAGTTTGGCAAAGGCCCGCTTGTCGGCTTGCAGCACTTCCGTCGAGAAGGGGCTGGCAATCTCCAACGGTTTTCCTGAACGGGTAAGGCAACGTGGGTATTTCTTTACATTCTTTTTTACCCAAAGAGGAGCATAGCAACTCATGGAGTTTTTCCATGCACCAAACCAAAGGAATACTACTTTCAGATTGTTTTGCCGGGCTTGTCGGATGGTGTGGTCAATCAAAGTGAAGTCATACTCCCCTTCGACAGGTTCGAAGAGGTCCCAACAGACGGGAACCAACACGGTATTGAGTCCCAAAGCCTTCATGCGGGGCATCACATCATCAATATCGGTAACACTGGTAGTGGCCGAATTGCTCAATTCACCACCAATAACCAGCATGGGATTCCCATTTACCTCCAGTTGGGTGGCGGTGCCATGGCTAACAAGGCGAGGCTGTGCATGAACTGAACACGTACAACATAGAAGCACCACACACAGAAAAAAATGAAGAGTGAAGAGTGAAGAACGAAAAATCATATAGAATAAATGAAGAATGAAGAATGAAGGAAGTGAAAAACGAAGAGTGAAGAGTGAAGAATCCAATAGTCCGTACATTATGATTCTTCACTCTTCGTTCTTCACTTTTTACCGTCTGACAGGTGATTCCTCCCCAAAGAGGTGTTGGGGTTGATAACCACCAAAATCAACTACGATTTTTTCAAATACGATGCCCGGATGAGACGGATGAATAGTCAGTTCGTGCATGTTACCATTAGGAGCGACGGGCAATTCTACTACCGATTCCACTACACGGCGAGCAACCGTGGGGTAGAATACGGAATACATGTAAGGCTGACGGTCGAGAAGGGTTTTGTTGAAGTTGACAGTCGTAGCATCCGAACCATCCAGACTTACGGTATATTCATGTCCGCCCACATTCAAGAAGTCAAGGGTCGATTTCACTATCACATGTACTTTCACCTTGTCTATTCCCTTTTCGGGCAAAACAAAGCGATACGTCAAGGTTGCATTACCCGTTTCCTGCGTGTAAGGTGTCAGTGCTACAGCACTGCGAGTGCGTCCGTAATAGGGATAAACTGTCCATTGGGTTCCCTCGGAAGCATTGCACTGATAGTAATGTTCGGCTTCCATAGCCACATATCCGTCGCTATGTCCGAAGGTGAATCCCCCATCCTTACCATCGGTTTCAACCTGTTTGGTCTTAGGCAGCATATCCTTGGGGAAATTATCGTTCCAACTGGTATAACCAATGTGCTTCTGAGTCATCATGCCATCCCATTTGCCACCGGCAATGTCCTTATTGTATGAGAGACAGAGCAGAGAGTCACGCACGAAGCAATCCTTTACCCGTTTGGCCCACATGTTGGCATCGGGATTGTTAGCTTGGGCCAGATGCATGTTCATAGCTTGAGCATAGTACATATCATATAGATTGGCCATTGCCTGCACAGGGAACAACAACAGTTGGCGATACACATCGTAACATTCAACGGGAATCTCCAAGAACAATCTCAAAGCACGGGCCTCCAGGCGCTGATACTCATCAGCGACCTGTTTCCATTCTCCTGTCGTAATGTTATAAGTCTTTGCATCCAACATTTCAGGTGTCACCCGACTCATATACTGACAGTTCTGATTATAAATGTCGGCCGCTTCCTCTGCCCACTCTTCGCCTATCTGTTCAGCAAAGAAAGCACGTGTGTGGTCAACTACATTCTGTACCTGATACTTCTTGGGACTCCATGCCATGTCCATAAAGAGTGAGATAGGATACTCCATCGGCTTCAGGTCACCCACATTCAGTATCCACAACTTCTCGATACCGAAATCATAGGCCAATGAAAGTTGTTCAAACATCTGTTGTGTCTGGGTAATGTTCAGCCACTTTGAATTACGCGGTGCTCCCATATAATCCACGTGGTAATAGATACCCCATCCGCCTTTGTGCTTGCGTTCCTCTGCATTGGGTACACGGCGTATGTTGCCCCAGTTGTCATCGCAAACCAGAATGGTCACATCATCGGGCACTCTGAATCCTGCATCGTAGTAGTCCTGTACTTCCTTATACAAAGCCCATACTTGCGGAGTCTCCTTGGCCGGACGTCCCGTTACCTGACGGATGATTTTACGCTGGTTCTCCACAATGCGCTCCATCAGGCGTGTATCTGTTTTTTCGCTCATGGCTTCGTCGCCATCGCCACGCATACCGATGGTAACAATGTCCTCAGTGCCTTTCATGCGTTCGATACCTTCACGGAAGAACTGGTCGAGTTTCTCCTGATTGGTTGCATAGTTCCAAGGTCCCCACTCTCTGCGTTTACGGGCATATTCCTGATGATTGCGTGCCATAGGCTCGTGATGACTGGTACTGATGATGACACCCATCTTATCGGCTGTCGGACCGTTCAAGGGGTCATCGGCATAGAAAGCCCAACTCCACATAGCCGGCCACAGCATATTACCACGCAAACGAAGGATAAGTTCAAATACCTTCTCATAAAACTTATGCCCACCGTAGTTGGTGCCATAGGTATTCTTTACCCATGAGGTGAGACAAGGAGCTTCGTCATTGAGGAAAAGGCCACGGAAATCAACGGCCGGTTCGCCATCGGTATATGTACCTTTCAAGATATAGGCTTCGCTCTGCTTTTCAATCGGCGCATCGGCCCACCAGTACCAAGGAGATACGCCCAACTGACGGCTGAGTTCATACACGCCGTAGATGGTACCGCGTTTGTCGCTACCGGCAATGACGATCTGTCCTTCAGGAGTGGTGGTGATGATAAACTTTTCGCGTTTGCCTTTGAGGTCAGCCAGTTTCAGAGCATCAATGGTCTTGTTTTTACCGATTGTTCCTACAAGGATAGTGGCTGCCCCACCCTCTTTCTCAACAAGGGCGGGAGTCTTGCCCAACACGTTCTGCATGTCGGTCTGGAGGTTACGGATAGCAATCTTCACACCTTCATACTCATTCTCACTATAGCCGATAGTGGCATTGGTAATATTCACTGCATCAGCGTGCTTTACAAAACTGACAAATTGCTCTGCCGCTTGCACCATTGTGAGGCACATCAGAGCAACAAGGGATAAGATAAGTTTTTTCATATAAAGTCGTTATTATTTTATTAAGGAGTTAAAGGAGAAGTTCTTTAATTTATTATTAAAAAATCATTCAACAATCACAATTCCGCCATTGGTAGGTATCTCCACTTTGACGGTCTGTTTCTTACTCACTTTGACGGGTTTCACTTCACCATTCTGATAGAGGCTGACAGTACTCTTTCCCTCAAGCATGGGCAAGGTCAGTGTCTGTTTGATCGGAGTGTCCATAGCGTTCACACCTGCGATATACCATTTGTCTCCTGAGCGGCGAGCCATGATGATATATTTACCGGGATAACCGTCGATGAAGCGCACTTCGTCCCACTTGGTAGGAACACTCTTCATGAAATCGATAGCATAGGCTGGCGCATCGGTAAGGTTGTTGGGAGCCAAAGCGAAGTGCTGCACAGGGCTTTGGAAGATGACAGCCGTAGCCAAAGCATAGACGTCACTGGTCACGCGGCGTGAGCCACGATTGTTGGAGGCACTATAGTACTTGTTGAGGGCAGAACCGCCAAAGTCCATGGAACCTACAGCATTGCGGGTGAATGGATACATGGTTCCGCAATCGCGTGCCTCGGCATCGCAGAATCCTTGTGAGAAGTGAAGATTCTCTGAAGCAAGGATGGCTTCAGAGGCTACATAGTTGGGAAACATCCGTTCCCATCCGCGCGGCAAGGTACAACCGTGGAAGATGACCATGATACCATAATCGTTGGCATCGGTGAGGATATCTTCATAAAGTTGCATCATCGGCTGTTTGTCGCCACCAAAGAAATCAACCTTGATACCAAGAATGCCATTTTCCTGCATCCATTTCATCTCCTTACGGCGCTCATAGGGATTGTTCATAATGCCCTTGGGCGACTGGGGCGCATCGTTCCAACTGCCATTACTATTGTACCACAAATAGAGACCCACGCCCCTTGATTGGGCATAGCGGGAAAGTTCGGCAATACGCTCGCGGCCAATCTGCACATCCCACAGAGCATCAACCAACAGAGAACGGTAGCCCATAGCAGCGGCAAAGTCAATATAGCGTTTCTGTTCATCATAGTTACAGCTGGGGTCCATGCCGATAATCCATGACCACATACCCTTGCCATAGTCCTTTGAGTAGTCTTTGCTGGCGGAATATTTCGGTTCTACAAGATCCCACGTCACGGTCGTTTCGATAATATTGGCCGGTGTATGGCCCACGGTGATGGTGCGCCAAGGAGTTCTTCCGGGCAAAGCCATCTGCACCGAAGTGCTGCCCCATCCGTTCAATTCACCCGCCATGGGGAAACCGATACGGTATTCGCCACCATTTCCTCCCAACAGGCGGCAACCTACGTAGTCACCATCAGTACCGGTTTCGGATACCAAAACCCACAAGGCTTTCTCCTTGTCGGCATTGGGTACTTCGAACAAGCAGGGGAAAGTATATCCATTGCCCCATCCGTTTTTGCCTACAGGTTCGCCAAGGGTATATTTTGTTTCATAACTGGGCATGGTACGGGCAAAACCTGTCATAGGATTGCTCTGAGGAGCCATAAAGGTAAGGGCATTACCCGGAAGCTGGAAAGTGGAAGTCTCTTCGGTAATCACACAACTGCGGGTGTCGCCTTGAGGCAACACTGTGTAGCGGAAAGCCACATCGCGATTGCCCACATAAAAGTCAATCTCCATAACCGGTCCATTCTCTCTTCTTGCCCGCGGGCGATTATTACCCTGCGCTGCAGGATTTGCATTTCTGGAAAATTGTAACTTGGCCGTCTTGAATTGGTACTTGTGTTCCTGTCCCACTTTGAGGCTGGGCAAGATGTAACTGCCAGTATTTTCTCCCGTCATCAACCTCTCCTTATCCCACTTCAAGTTCTGGGTATAGTCTCCCATATTGGTTTTAAGACCAAGAGCAGACGATTCGATAGCCACATGTCCGTCATAGAACACAGAATAGGTGGGCTGTCCCTCCTTCATCTCAAAATCCACACTGATACGTCCGTCGGGACTGCTGACGATTACTTCGGCCTGAGTTACTCCAAATGCCATCATAACCAAGCAAAATAAAAAAGATTTTCTTTTCATTTTCGTTTTTGTTTTATAGTTTTTCACGCAATTGATATTATGTCTGCAAATATACATTTAATCTTCTTACCTTATAGCATCATTTGTATTCATTTTTAAAAAAATGGAGACTCATGACTTTCACAAGGGATGAGTCTCTCCACAAAAACTAAAACTAATACCATTTCAAACTAAAAACAACTAATATAACTAATTTCTCTTTTTAGCGCTTATTCTTCAAATTCGTTGGCAAAAATACTGCTAAAAACTTACTTCTACTTATATAATCGTTGCAGATACTTTTGATTACGTCACATTTTTAAATAAAACAACTATTCCAAAAGCTATATAAAAAGTAATACATTATATTTGCGATACAAAAACAAATAAAATTTCACTCATGAGAAAGTTCTTAAGTTCTATTTTAATCACCATTTCATTAGGATGCACGGCACAGAACCCTGTCATCAGCGGCCAGTTTACGGCCGACCCTACTGCGCGTGTGTTTAATAATAAGGTATATATGTACCCTTCGCACGACATTTATGCTCCCGAAGGAGTGCGCCAAGATTGGTTCTGCATGGCCGACTACCATGTGTTCTCTTCCGAAGATCTGGTGAATTGGCACGACCATGGCATCATTGGAACCCAAGAGGAAATACCCTGGGTAAACCCAAAAGGATATTCCATGTGGGCTCCTGATTGTGTGGAGAAGGATGGCAAGTATTATTTCTATTTTCCCGCAGGTCCCAAGACCGGACGCGGATTTGGTGTAGGCGTGGCTGTGGCCGACAGTCCGGAAGGTCCGTTCACGTTTGAGGCGGAGCCCATCAAGGGTATCTTCGGTATCGACCCTTGTGTACTTATCGATGACGATGGAAAGAGTTACATCTATTGGGGCGGTGTGTCAGGTGCTCCTCTAAAAGATAATATGAAGGAGCTGGCAGACAAGGCCCAACGCATGGAGGGACTGCCTTCTGGATTTAAAGAAGGCCCTTTTGCGTTCAAGAAGGACGGACATTATTACCTTACTTTTCCTTGGGTGCGCGAGGAAGGAGGTACTGAGGCACTGGCCTATTGCATGAGCGACAAACCACTCGGTCCGTGGGAATACAAAGGTATCATCATGAAGGAATCCCCCACCGGATGCTGGACCAACCACCACTCCATCGTAGAGTATCAGGGAGAATGGTATCTTTTCTATCACCATAACGATTATTCCCCCAGTTTCGACAAGCGACGTTCGGCCCGTATTGACCGCCTTTACTTCAACGAAGACGGGACTATCCGCGAGGTCATCCCCACCCTGCGTGGCGTAGGCATCAACCAGGCCAATACGCGAATTGATGTGGACCGCTACAGTGACGCTGCCAAAGAGGTGGAATTAACCTATTTGGATACCACCAACACTTTCCGCGGATGGGAAGTAAGATTGCCCAAGAAGGGCGCATGGCTAACCTACTACGATGTTGATTTCTCGGCCATCGGTGAAAGGGCTTACCTGACAGCCAATGTGAAGGCTGACAAAAACACACGTTTCGTTATTCGTGAAAAGAACAAGAGTGGCAAGGTGATAGCCCGTATCAATGTTCAGGTGGAGACCGACGGGCAACGCCGACGCAACTACAGCGGACAGTGGTTTGCCGTGACTGCTCCCCTCGCCTACATTCCTCAAGGTGTGACGAATCTTTATATTGCTTGCGAAGGTGAAGCTGTCAGCATCGACTGGTTACAATTCAAGACTCCCGAGAAATATTTTACCTCCGCTTCGGCCACACCGGCCAAACCTGACGGAGAAGGATTCATCCGCCGTTGGTCGCTGTTGGAACCTATTGATAAGCCCAACCGCTCAAACACGGTATTTACTGATACATACCTGCGCGAGCATTTCAATATGGAGTATTTCCCAGGCCAGTTCACCATCATCCCCGAGGATGGACAGAAGGTAAAGGCCGGCAAGCAGCGCCTGACCTGGCACAAGTTGGATAGCGAACGCTTCAACGTGAAACTCTTCCGTTTTGCCGACGGATTGCAGAAACAGATTTATGGTGTGCTCTTCTGGGCCGTCACCATCATCGATTGTCCCGAAGAAATCAAGGACGTGCGTCTGGCCGTAGGCAGTAATTCAGCCTCCATGTGGTGGCTCAATGGCGAAGAGGTTCTCCTCCTCTCAGGCGACCGCCGCATGGTGAAGGACGATGCTGTATCGCCACGCATCACCCTGAAGAAGGGACGCAACATCCTGCGTGGAGCCGTCATCAACGGACCGGGCATGAGTGATTTCTGCGTGCGTTTCATCGATGAAGATGAGAAACCGGTAACGGGATTTGAGATTAAGTAAATCAGTATTCATTAAGGAGATAAAGGAGTTAAAGGAGTTATCGGCCCGATGGGCCTAGGAGTTAGAGCCAATAGTTTTGCTATACATTTGGCTAGCAGGCAAAGCCTGCGATAACTCCTTTAACTCCTAACGAGCAAAGCGAAGTGATAACTCCTTTAACTCCCTAAAAGACAAAATAATCATGAACAAAATAACATCTACCCTCACCCTGCTGAGCCTTTCGCTCACTACTGCATTCTCCCAAGTGGGACAACCTTTCATCCATGACCCTTCGACCATCGTTGAGTGTGATGGCAAATATTACACGTTTGGCACCGGAGGCGGTGGCCTTATCTCAGAAGATGGCTGGACCTGGAAAGGCGGTGCTGTACGTCCCGGTGGCGGTGCAGCCCCCGATGCCATGAAGATAGGCGACCGCTACTTGGTCATCTACGGTGCTACCGGTGGCGGATTGGGAGGCGGACACAACGGACGCATCCTCACCATGTGGAACAAGACACTTGACCCCAACTCGCCCGACTTCAAATATACAGAGGCCATTGAAGTGGCTGCATCGGACGGATTGGAGGACAACGATGCCATCGACCCGGGACTTTTGCTCGACCCCACAACGGGACGCCTGTGGGTGTGCTACGGTACTTACTTCGGCACCATCCGCCTCATTGAACTGGACCCCAATACGGGTGAGCGCATGAAGGGGAACAAGGAATTGGATATTGCTATCGATTGCGAAGCTACCGACCTTATCTATCGCAACGGTTGGTACTACCTCCTTGGTACACACGGCACCTGTTGCGACGGGGTTAACTCTACCTATAATATCGTGGTGGGACGCTCGCGTACGGTGACGGGGCCTTACCTCGACAATGTGGGGCGCGACATGTTTCACGGAGGCGGACGCATGGTGATAGCTGCCGGAGACCGTGTAGTGGGTCCCGGACACTTTGGCCGCACCATCATCGACGAGGGAGTAGAAATCATGTCGTGCCACTATGAAGCCGACTTCGAACAAAGCGGACGTAGTGTATTGGGTATCCGTCCCCTGTTGTGGAAGAACGGTTGGCCCGTAGCCGGCGACCGTTTCAAAGGAGGCACTTTTGAGGTTGAGTCCGAACGTCGCGGCTATGCCCTCGAACTGGCCGTTGATTTCATACGTATGCAACAGGACCGCCAAGCCTTCTGGCGCATCGACCCCAACACACCGGTGAAACCTATTGCCTCGCAGACATTGGATGAGGTCATCAACACTTGGCCCAAGGGAGACATCCCTGTGCGCATCGGCGACTACATGTTCCGTCCCCACCAGCGATGGACCATCACCCCTGTGCCCGAAGCCGGAGGTTACTTGGGTGGCCCCTGCTTCAAGATGGTTATCGAAGGTACTGAACGTGCTTTGGCCGCTACAGCCAATCTGGAACTGACTACCGTGCCGGCCTTCACCGGAACCGACGAACAATTATGGCGCATCGAGCAACTGACCGATGGGACTTTCCGCATCATGCCCAAGGCCATCCCCGGCAAGGAGGGGCTGAACACGAAATACGTGCTCTACTCCATAGCCGACAGTACCCCCACGTTGGCTGAATGGGACTTCAACACCGATAATTCAAAGTGGAACTTCCGCGCGCATTGATACCCCATATTTTTCTAAAGTACAGATTACACGGATTGCAGATATTTTCATGTAATCCGTGTTTTTTTATCTCCAAATCCAAATAAAAGAAAAGATTCACTTGCTGAAATCATAAAATATTACCATCTTTGCAAAAATAAGAGTTTCCATGATACGCCATAACTTAGCCCTCGCCTGGCGGCAATTAATTAAATATCGTTTACAATCAGCGGTCAGCATCGTGAGTCTGGCCATCGGCTTCGCCTGCTTCGCACTGGCAAGCATGTGGATAAAGTATGAAACGACGTATGATGCGTTTCATAAGGATGCGGAAAATCTGTATGTTCTTATGTACGGAAAAAGCACGAGTGCCCCTTCAAAATTAGAACCCCGTCTATTGCATGAACTTCCCCAATTGGAACAATTGTCCGTTATTTATACAATGTATCCAGACAGCATCAATGGACTTGATTGGCGTGAAAGCTACCGGCGTGGAGAATGGTGTCTGACCGACACCAATTTTGTGTCGTTGGTAGGATTCCAATTGAAAGAAGGAACCACCAGTTTTGTACATAATCCGGACGAAGTGGCCGTTAGCGACGTAATGGCTACCCGTCTATGGGGTAACGAATCACCCATTGGGAAAGAGTTGGTTACGGTGGATGATGGGTATAAGCAAACCCGTATCGTAACAGCGGTTTTTGACGAATGGGGCAGACATTCCAATTTCGGATTCGACTTTGTGAGCCGTATGGCTCCAGATAGGTCTCATAGAATTAGTACCCATAACCTTATTGCCATGGCCCATATCTCACCCAAAGCAGATGTGGAAGAGTTGAACAGACGGCTTGGGGAAATAGAACTTTATGAAAGTGGAATGTTTCATGAAGATAAACTATGTATGAGGCCCATTACCAAAGTGCGCCATTTCACACGGATGTACGAACTGTATGCAAGGACAAAA
>JAZQAG010000021.1:0-86411 GCA_045545095.1 Phocaeicola sp.
GACAGATTATTCATTTTCGACACGACACTGCGCGATGGCGAACAGGTGCCCGGATGCCAATTGAACACAGTAGAAAAGATTCAAGTGGCCAAGCAACTGGAGCTGTTGGGCGTGGATGTCATCGAAGCAGGTTTCCCCGTATCAAGTCCGGGAGATTTCAATTCGGTCATCGAGATTTCAAAAGCGGTGACATGGCCCACCATCTGTGCCTTAACCCGCGCCGTAGAGCGCGATATCGACGTGGCCGCCGAAGCGCTGAAGTATGCCAAGCATAAACGTATCCATACGGGTATCGGCACAAGCGATGCACACATCAAGTACAAGTTCAACTCCAACCGCGAAGAGATTATCGAACGGGCTGTAGCTGCGGTAAAATATACCAAGCGCTACGTGGAGGATGTGGAGTTTTATGCCGAAGATGCGGGACGCACGGAGAACGAATATCTGGCACGTGTCATCGAAGCGGCCATCAAAGCCGGTGCTACGGTGGTGAACATCCCTGATACAACGGGATACTGCCTGCCCGACGAATACGGCGCGAAGATAAAGTACCTGATGGAGCATGTGGACGGTATCCACAAAGCCATCATCTCCACCCATTGCCACAACGACTTGGGTATGGCCACGGCCAACACCATGGAGGGCATACTCAACGGTGCACGCCAAGTGGAAGTGACCATCAACGGTATCGGCGAACGGGCAGGAAACACCAGTCTTGAAGAGGTGGCCATGATTATCAAGTGCCACAAGAACATCGACATCGAGACAAATATCAATACCCAAAAGATTTACCCCACGAGCCGCATGGTCAGTTCGCTGATGAACATGCCCGTACAACCCAACAAGGCCATCGTCGGACGCAATGCCTTTGCTCACTCAAGCGGCATCCATCAGGACGGTGTACTAAAGAATGTACAGACATATGAAATCATCGACCCGAAAGATGTGGGTATCGATGACAACAGTATCGTGCTGACCGCACGCTCGGGACGTGCCGCACTGAAGAACCGCCTGCACGCTCTCGGCATCGACCTCGAACAGGAAAAACTTGACAAGGTATATGACGAATTCCTCAAACTGGCCGACAAGAAAAAGGATATCAACGATGACGACATCATGCTGCTTGCCGGTGCCGACCGTACACAAAACCACCGTATCAAGTTGGAATTCCTGCAAGTGACCAGCGGCGTGGGTGTCCAGTCGGTAGCCAGCCTCGGCATCAGCATCAGTGGTGAGAAGTTCGAAGCCTGCGCCAGTGGAAACGGTCCTGTAGATGCGGCAATCAAGGCACTGAAAAAGATTATCGACCGCCACATGATATTGAAAGAGTTCACCATCCAAGCCATCAGCAAAGGCTCGGACGATATGGGAAAAGTGCACATGCAGGTGGAATACGACGGACATATCTATTACGGCTTCGGTGCCAACACGGACATCATTGCCGCCTCGGTGGAAGCGTATATTGATTGTATAAATAAGTTTAAGTGACAAAAAAATGAAAAGTTTATTTGATAAGATATGGGACGCCCATGTTATTTTGGATATCCCTGACGGCCCTACCCAACTTTACATTGACCGCCTCTATTGCCACGAGGTGACAACACCGCAGGCATTCGACACGTTGAGAGACAAGAACATACGTGTATTCCGTCCCGAGCAGGTGGTGGCTATGCCCGACCATAACACACCGAGCGACCAACAGGATCGCATTGATGACCCCGTAGGGCGCAAGCAGGTGGAAACGCTGGCTAAGAATTGTACCGAGTTTGGCATCCGCCACTTTGCCATGGGAAGCAAGGACAATGGCATCATCCATGTGGTAGGCCCCGAAAAGGCACTCTCGTTGCCGGGTATGACCATCGTGTGCGGTGATTCACATACCTCTACCCACGGCGCCATAGGTGCCATCGCTATGGGTATCGGCACCAGTGAGGTGGCTCAGGTGTTGGCTTCGCAAACCATCTTGCAAAGCAAGCCCAAGACAATGCGTATCAATATCGAGGGAACACTTCCCGAGGGCACAACAGCCAAGGACGTGGCCCTCTACATCATGGCCCAAATGAGCACATCAGGTGCTACAGGTTATGCCGTGGAGTATGCCGGCTCCACCGTGCGCAACATGAGTATGGAGGGCCGCCTGACACTCTCAAATCTAAGCATCGAGATGGGGAGCCGCGCAGGACTTATCGCTCCCGACGAAATCACCTTTGAATACCTCAAAGGACGCGAATATGCCCCTAAAGGCGAAGCTTGGGACAAGGCCGTGGAGGAGTGGAAACAGCTCTATTCTGATCCCGACGCAGTGTTCGACAAGGAAGTGACCTATCGTGCTGAAGACATTGCCCCACGCATCACCTACGGTACTAACCCTGGTGCAGGTATCGCTATTGATGAGTGCATCCCCACACTGGATGAAGTGGCCGAAGCTGACAAAGACCAATTCCTTGTCATGCTTGATTATATGCAATTCAAACCCGGGCAGAAACTTGAAGGTACTCCCGTTGATTATTGCTTCCTCGGTGCTTGCACCAACGGACGTATCGAAGACTTCCGCGCCTTCGCTTCTGTGGTGAAAGGCAAGAAGAAAGCCCCCAATGTGGTGGCTTGGCTCGTGCCCGGCTCATGGCTCGTGCGCCAACAGATTATCGATGAAGGCATCGACAAAATATTGGAAGAGGCCGGTTTTGAACTGCGCCTGCCTTCATGCTCATCGTGTCTGGCCATGAACCCTGACAAGGTGCCAGCGGGCAAACTCTCCATCTCGACCAGCAACCGCAACTTTGTAGGTCGGCAGGGGCCTGGTGCACGCACCATCCTTGCCTCTCCGCTTGTAGTGGCGGCAAGTGCGATAACCGGTGTTATCACTGACCCTCGTAAAATGTAACACACCATATAACATGGCACACAGATGACGCAGATATAGCAGATGACCGCTGATTTATCTGCAAAGAGCATAAAAAAAATCAAATCTATGAATATCTGCCACATCAGCGTCATCTGCGTGCAACAAAAAAAAGAACAATGAAACAGAAATTTGACATCATACAGTCAACATGTATTCCTATTCAGATTGACAATTGTAATACAGACCTCATCATACCAGCCCGCTATCTGGCCAGTACCACACGCGACCCGAAGTTTTTCGGTGATGCCTTTATGCATGACCTACGTTATAATGCAGATGGAAAGCCCGTAGCGGATTTTGTGATGAACCGCCCCGAATACAGCGAAACACCGCGCCAAGGCGTACACGAAATCATCATCGGAGGACAGAACTGGGGCTCAGGCTCCAGTCGTGAACATGCCGCTTGGGCCATTGCCGGCTATGGCGTGCGTGTGGTCATCAGCAGTTCGTTTGCCGACATCCACCGCAACAACCTGCTCAATTGCTTCGTATTGCCAGTCATCGTCAGTCGCGAATTCCAACAAGAACTGTTCGACACCGTATCTGCCAACCCGCAGGCAGAAGTAAAGGTGGACGTGCTTAACCAGACCGTCACCAACCTTGCCACAGGCCATAGCGAGACATTCGAAATCAACGGTTACAAGAAATATTGTCTGATGAATGCGTTGGACGACATCGACTTCCTGCTTGAGAATAAGGAGAAAATAGAGAAATTTGAAAAGGAGACCCACCCTAACCCTCCCTGTGAGGGAGGGAATTAAGAACAATCACGATTCCCAAATGAACAAAGATATAAAGAATAGAGACACGTCATCTTACTCCCTCCCTCACAGGGAGGGACGGGGTGGGTCTTTCATAGAAATAATGGACACCACCCTGCGCGACGGGGAGCAGACAAGCGGTGTGAGCTTTGTGCCACACGAGAAACTGATGATTGCCCGCCTGCTGCTGGAAGAGGTGAAGGTTGACCGTATAGAGGTGGCATCGGCCCGTGTGTCGGATGGAGAATTGGAGGCAGTCCGGATGATTTGTGACTGGGCGGCACGGCGCGGCATGATAGACCGTGTAGAAGTGTTGGGTTTCGTTGATGGTGGCACTTCGCTGGAGTGGATCCGCCAAGCGGGTGGCCGGGTGGTGAACCTATTAACAAAAGGTTCACTCCGCCATTGCCAACATCAGTTGAAGAAGACACCAGAGGAACATATTGCCGATATTATCCGCACAGTAGAGAAAGCCGAGGCAATGGACATCACCGTCAATCTCTATCTAGAGGATTGGAGCAACGGTATGAAAAGTTCGCCTGAATACGTCTTCCAACTGATGGATGCACTAAAGGACTTGCCTATCCGCCGATTCATGTTACCCGACACATTGGGTGTGCTCAACCCCTTGCAAGTCATTGAATTCATGCGTAAAATGAAGAAGCGCTACCCCACTCTGCACTTCGATTTCCATGCACACAACGACTACGACCTGGCTATCAGCAACGTGTTGGCCGCCGTGCTCAGCGGCTGTCAAGGCATACATGCCTCGGTAAATGGTTTAGGCGAACGATGCGGAAATGCCCCGCTAGCCAGTGTACAGGCCATCCTGAAAGATCACTTCAATGCACAAACTTCTATCGACGAAAGCAAATTGAACGAAGTGAGCCGCATCGTGGAGTCGTATAGTGGCGTGAGTATCCCGACAAACAAACCCATCGTTGGAGAAAGTGTGTTCACTCAAGTGGCAGGCGTACATGCCGATGGCGACAACAAAGACAATCTATATTGCAACGATCTCCTACCTGAACGCTTCGGACGCAAACGCGAATATGCTCTCGGCAAGGCCAGCGGCAAGGCAAACATCCGAAAGAATCTGGAAGAACTGGGTCTTGAACTGAGCGAAGAGGCAATGAAGAAGGTCACCGACCGCATCATTGAATTGGGGGACAAGAAGGAACAAGTGACACAGGAAGACCTACCTTATATTATAAGTGACGTACTGAAACACGATATTCAAGAAGACCGCGTACGGCTGAAGAGCTACTTCGTCAATCTGGCTTACGGCCTCAAACCCATGGCCACGGTGAAGGTAGAAATCAACGGACAAGAATACGAAGAAAACTCCAGCGGCGACGGACAATACGATGCTTTCGTTCGCGCGTTGCGCAAAATATATAAGGTGACACTGAACCGTCCCTTCCCCATGCTGACCAACTATGCCGTCACTATCCCGCCCGGCGGACGCACTGACGCTTTCGTGCAAACTGTCATCACTTGGAGTTTCGATGGTAAAGTCATTCGCACCCGAGGGCTCGATGCCGACCAAACAGAAGCGGCCATCAAGGCCACGATGAAGATGCTGAACATCATTGAACGTGATTACGAAGCGTAAATCAACATGTAGCCCACAGATGAAACAGACAAGATTAACAAACACGGATTTTCAATAGTTTTTCAGTGTTAGTCCGTAAATCTGTTTCATCCGTGTGCCATCAAGACAACAAACTTATACAAAAAAATATGAACCTGAAAATTGCAGTGTTGGCCGGTGACGGTATCGGCCCCGAAATATCCGCCGTAGGTGTGGATGTAATGACCGCCGTATGTGAGAAGTTCGGACACAAGGTGAGCTACGAATACGCTCTCTGTGGTGCACATGCCATCGACGAGGTAGGCGACCCCTTCCCCGAAGAGACATATCAGATATGCAAACGTGCCGACGCAGTGCTCTTCTCGGCCGTAGGCGACCCGAAGTTTGACAACGACCCGACAGCTAAAGTCCGTCCAGAGCAGGGTTTGCTGGCCATGCGCAAAAGATTGGGACTTTTTGCCAACATCCGCCCCGTACAGACGTTCAAGTGCCTCATTCACAAGTCACCCCTACGTGCCGAACTGGTGGAGAATGCCGACTTCATCTGCATCCGCGAACTGACGGGTGGCATGTACTTCGGCGAGAAGTATCAGGACGATGAAAAAGCCTACGACACCAACTATTATACTCGTCCTGAGATTGAGCGCATCCTGAAGGTTGGATTTGAATACGCCATGAAGCGCCGCAAGCACCTCACCGTGGTCGATAAGGCCAATGTGCTCGCTTCGTCACGTCTGTGGCGCAAGATTGCACAAGAGATGGCTCCGCAATATCCAGAAGTGACAACTGACTACATGTATGTCGATAATGCCGCCATGCGTATGATTCAAGAGCCGACATTCTTTGACGTGATGGTGACGGAAAATACCTTCGGTGACATCCTCACCGACGAAGGTTCAGTCATCAGCGGTTCAATGGGACTTCTCCCTTCTGCATCAACAGGCGAAAGTACACCTGTATTCGAACCTATCCACGGCAGTTGGCCGCAAGCAAAAGGGCTGAACATAGCCAATCCATTGGCACAAGTACTCTCTGTAGCCATGCTCTTCGAATATTTCAATCTGAAGGAAGAGGGTGCTCTCATCCGTAAGGCCGTGGACGCGTCGCTCGATTCCAATGTACGTACCCCAGAGATACAAGCGGAAGGTGGAGAAAAATATGGTACAAAGGAAATCGGCCAGTGGTTAGTTAACTACATCAAAAAACATCGGTAAAATTATAATACACAATGAAAAAACCATGCAGTTTCTAAAGAATTTCATTCCTCTGAAAAAAACTGCATGGTTTCTATTGTCTAGTAATTCTATACAATTTCGATTCTTCTTCATATAGGAATGATAACTAAACCTATCAAATCCGTTCATTTTTGTGTCATATTTTCAAAAAGCTACTATCCATAAAGCAAAATATAAACAATTGATGACTCTTTTCATCAATTTTATTTGCAAATAAAAAAAAAATGACTGATATTTGTGACGCCTATTAATGCTTATTTAGAATTATCATTATAAAAACTATGTAATATGAATGGATTAGAGCAAAAAAACGAAGATGTAAAAAAGGTGAATAAGAAACCTTATAACATCCGTGAAAAAAAACAAAAAGATGCAGCGTATCGCTCTTTAATACGAGCCGAACTTGCTGATGAACTTTATGACAAAATCTTGAATATTATTGTTGTTCAAAAGAAGTACAAAGATCCTAATTATTCTGCAAAAGAATTGGCAAAAGAATTAAATACAAATACCCGCTATTTATCAGCCGTTGTCAATTCTCGATTTGGGATGAACTACTCTTGCTTGCTCAACGAATACCGTATTAAAGATGCTTCACACATGTTAGCAGACAAGCGCTACGGAGACAAAAATGTAGAAGAAATCAGTGCAATGGTAGGTTTTGCCAATCGTCAATCATTTTATGCAGCTTTCTATAAGAATATGGGAGAAACCCCCAATAGCTACAGAAAACGTCACCAAGGTAATCCCGACAAAAAGAAAGGCAGGAAGAGCCCAACATCCTCCAAGGTAGTGAAAGCTAAGAAAAAATAATGCATTTTTGAAGGATATATTGTTTGAGGAGGGAATTATCGAATATGATGATTCCCTCTCTTTTCGAGACAAAGGAAATCATTAAATAATAACAAATAATGAAACACAAATTTATCCAACTGACCATGATGGCTACTATGCTGACCGCTTGTGGCACACAGACAAGCAACAATGTAGCAGACGATTTCAAGTATGCTGACGAACAATTCGCAGACTTGCAAATGTTGCGCTACAAAGTACAAGGTTTCGAAGACCTGACACTGAAACAAAAAGAATTAGTGTATTACCTCTCTGAAGCCGCTCTTGAAGGACGCGACATCCTCTTCGACCAAAACGGCAGATACAACCTCACTATCCGCAAGATGCTGGAAACTGTATACACCGATTTCAAGGGCGACAAGACCGACGAGAATTTCAAAGGTATGGAGACTTACCTGAAGCGCGTATGGTTCTCCAACGGTATCCACCACCACTACGGATGCGAAAAGTTCGTGCCTAACTTCTCACCCGAATTCTTCCGCACCGCACTGAAAACCGTTGATGCCACCAAACTCCCTTTAGCCGACGGACAGACGGTTGACGAATTGTGTGATGAGATATTCCCCATCATCTTCGACCCCACCATCATGCCCAAACGTGTCAATCAGGCCGATGGCGAAGACCTGATTCTGACCTCCGCCTGCAACTATTATGGCGAAGGTGTCACCCAAAAGGAAGCAGAGGATTTCTATACAAAGATGAAGGACCCCAACGATCCTTGCCCCGTAATGTTTGGCATGAACAGCCGTTTGGTAAAGGAAAATGGCAAAATTCAGGAAAAGACATGGAAGGTGGGCGGCCTCTATACCGAAGCCATCGAACGCATCGTATATTGGCTCGACAAAGCTAAAGCCGTGGCTGAAAACGACCAACAGAAGGCCGTCATCGAAAAGCTTATCCAATTCTACAACGATGGTGACTTGAAGACTTTCGACGCTTACGCCATCGAATGGGTGAAGGACCTCGATTCACGTATCGACTTTGTGAACTGCTTCACCGAAAGCTATGGCGACCCTCTTGGTATGAAGGCCAGCTGGGAGTCGATCGTCAACTTCAAGGACATGGAAGCTACCAAACGTACCGAAACCATCAGCGCCAATGCCCAATGGTTTGAAGACAATTCACCCGTTGACCCACGCTTCAAGAAAGAAACCGTCAAGGGCGTAAGTGCCAAGGTTATTACCGCCGCCATGTTGGGAGGCGACCTCTACCCCTCTACCGCCATCGGTATCAATCTGCCCAACTCTAACTGGATTCGTAGCGCACACGGCTCGAAGTCTGTTACTATCGGCAACCTGACCGATGCCTATAGCAAGGCCGCCCGCGGTAATGGATTCTCACAGGAGTTCGTCATCAGCCCTGCTGAAATCAAATTGATGGAGACTTACGGCGATATTACTGACAACCTTCACACCGACCTCCACGAATGCCTTGGCCATGGTTCGGGCAAACTCCTCCCCGGCGTTGACCCCGACACACTGAAGGCTTATGGTTCGACTATCGAAGAAGCCCGTGCTGACCTTTTTGGTCTCTATTATCTGGCCGATGACAAATTAGTCGAATTAGGACTTACCCCCAACGATGAGGCTTACAAAGCTCAGTACTACAGCTACATGATGAACGGTCTCATGACACAGCTCGTCCGCATTGACTTAGGCAACAACATCGAGGAGGCACACATGCGCAACCGTGCCCTCATCGCACGTTGGGCCATGGAGAAGGGTGCTGCAGACAAGGTGGTTGAATTCGTAAAAAAGGATGGTAAGACTTACGTACAGGTGAACGACTACAAGAAATTGCGCGACCTCTTCGGACAACTCTTGGCTGAAATCCAGCGCATCAAGTCGGAAGGTGACTTCAATGCCGCACGCGAATTGGTAGAAAACTATGCCGTGAAGATCGACCCTACCCTTCATGCCGAAATCCTCGACCGCTACAAGAAGCTGAACCTAGCACCGTATAAGGGATTCATCAACCCAGTCTATACGGCCGTGAAAGATGCTGAAGGCAACATTACCGACGTGACCATCGACTATACCGAAGGCTACGCCGAACAGATGCTCCGCTATAGTAGCGAATATGCAAATTTACCGTATCGCAATTAAATTGAGTGACAAGTGACAAGCCACAAGCTACGAGTTCCCCCATACAGCCAAACAACTTGTAGCTCGTAGCTTGTCCCTTAAAACTAAGGACATGACCACCCACGAAACCATCAAGGAAATCAAGGCCCAATTCCGCCTGTTCATGAACGGTGCCGTTTCGCAAAGTATGCGCGAAAAAGGTTTGGATTACAAACTCAACTTCGGTATCGAACTCCCCCGTCTGAAAGAAATTTCTCTCAGGTACGAAAAAAATCATTCCCTCGCAGGGGAGTTATGGAAGGAAAACATTCGCGAATGCAAGATACTTGCCACCCTACTCCAACCCATTGAAACTTTTTTACCAGAGATAGCCGACATTTGGGTAGAGGACATCCGTCATCAGGAGATGGCCGAGATAGCCAGCATGAATCTCTTCCAACACTTGCCATATGCATCCACCAAGGCTTTCCAATGGATTGCCGATGAGCGCGAGTTCTTTCAGGTATGCGGTTTCCTCACCCTTGCCCGCTTGTTCATGAAGGGATGCCTATTGAACGAAAGAGCAGAAAATGAATTCTTTGACCAGGCCATTACAATAGTATCGAGTACATCTACTAATAGCCGCCCACAAAAAGCTGCTTTCATTGCTTTACAAAAATACATGTATTTAGGAAATGAACAAGCAGAAAAGGTTCTTAAAGTAACCAAACCTTTGGCTAAAACATCCGACAAATCTTTAAGTAATATCTACCAAGAATTGAAAGGTGAAATAATAGAATAAGGACAGAAATCGTATTTTTTAGCCCAAAAACCTTTCCTATTCCACTAAAAAGGTTTAACTTTGTTCGCGTTAGTGCCACAACATGGAAGATTCTAGTATTAAAGATACTGTAAAACAAATATTTACAGAATATTTGCGTACGAACGGACATCGCAAGACGCCCGAACGGTATGCTATACTTGATGCTATTTATTCCATTAAAGGGCATTTTGATATGGAGACATTACACAGCATCCTACTCAATCAGGAAAATTTCCGAGTTAGTCGTGCAACTTTATATAACACAATAGAACTGTTGCTAAATGCCAAATTAGTCATCAAGCATCAATTCGGGAACTCATCACAATATGAACGCTCATACAAGATGAATACACATCACCACTTGATTTGTACTGAATGCGGACAAGTGACCGAATTCCAAAATGACGATTTACAACATGTCATAGCCAGTTCTCCAATGAAACGTTTTCAAATGTCTCATTACACCTTATATATATATGGGGTATGTCGTAAATGTATCAATCAAAAGAAACGAAAAAATAATTCAATAAAATAATTTTAGAAAAGAAACATGAAAGTAGATGTTTTGTTAGGCCTCCAATGGGGCGATGAAGGTAAAGGTAAGGTTGTGGATGTATTGACCCCCAACTATGATGTTGTAGCCCGCTTTCAAGGAGGTCCCAATGCCGGACACACCCTTGAGTTCGAAGGACAAAAATACGTTCTTCGCTCCATACCCTCTGGTATTTTCCAAGGTGACAAAGTAAACATCATAGGAAACGGTGTAGTGCTTGACCCCGCCTTGTTTAAGGGCGAAGCAGAAGCTCTTGAAGCATCAGGCCACCCCTTGAAGGAGCGTCTCCACATTTCCAAGAAAGCCCACCTCATCCTGCCTACCCATCGCGTATTGGACGCAGCCTATGAAGCAGCCAAAGGCGATGCAAAGGTTGGTACAACCGGTAAAGGTATTGGCCCTACCTATACCGACAAGATTAGCCGTACTGGTGTACGCGTAGGTGACATCCTCTCTCCTAACTTCAATGAAATCTACGGCAAAGCCAAGGCACGCCATGAAGCAATCTTGAAAAGCCTCAATTATACTTACGATATCACTGAAATGGAAGAAGCTTTCCTCTCAGGAGTAGCCTACTTGCGCGAATTCCATCTGGTAGATAGCGAACACGAAATCAATAACCTGTTGAAAGAAGGCAAGAGTGTACTTTGCGAAGGCGCACAAGGAACCTTGCTCGATGTCGACTTCGGTTCTTACCCCTTCGTAACTTCTTCCAACACCATTTGTGCCGGCGCCTGCACAGGTCTCGGCATCGGCCCCAATAAGATTGGAAACGTATTCGGTATTATGAAGGCATATTGTACCCGTGTGGGTAGCGGTCCTTTCCCTACAGAACTGTTCGACGAAACGGGAAAACTCATCCGCGACCTTGGTCACGAATATGGTGCTGTAACCGGACGCGAACGCCGTTGTGGATGGATTGACCTTGTAGCACTCAAATATGCTATCATGGTCAACGGAGTTACCCAACTGATTATGATGAAGAGCGACGTGCTCGATCAATTCGAAACTATCAAAGCTTGTGTGGCTTACAAAGTGAACGGTGAGGAAATAGACTATTTCCCCTACGACATCACCGAAGGCGTAGAGCCAATTTACGTAGAATTACCCGGATGGAAGACCGACATGACCCGCATGACTGACGAAGCCGAATTCCCAGAGGAATTCAATGCTTACGTATCATTCCTTGAAGAAGAGTTGGAAACTCCTATCAAAATAATTTCTATCGGCCCTGACCGCGCACAGACAATTGTACGCTATACGGAGGAGGAAGACTGACTTTCTGTCAGCCACATACCTTTTAATAGAATAACGAATGTTATAATATAACAAAAAAACGGTGAATGTCGATTGTCATTCACCGTTTTTCGTTACTTTTGGCACAAAATTTGTCTCTTATAGGATAAATATTCATTAATAACCAAAAAGAAAAAATATATGTCAGGTTACTGGATTCTTTTCATTGCGATAGCTATTTTAAGTTATCTCGTACAATTAAATTTGAATAATAAGTTCAGAAAATATTCGCGTATCCCTTTAGGAAACGGGATGACAGGTCGGGATATTGCTGAAAAGATGTTACATGATAATGGAATCTTCGACGTGAGAGTTATCAGCACCTCGGGACAATTAACAGACCATTATAATCCGAGCAATAAAACCATTAATCTCAGTGAAGGAGTTTATGCTAGTACAAGTGTTGCAGCAGCAGCTGTAGCAGCTCATGAATGCGGCCATGCCGTACAACATGCCGTAGCATATGGTCCTTTAAAAATGCGTTCTGCTTTGGTTCCTATTGTATCATTTGCATCAAGTTGGGTGTCATGGGTTTTACTTGCTGGCATACTTCTTATTGAAACGTTTCCACAAGTTTTGTTGATAGGCATCATTTTATTTGCATGCACCACTCTATTTAGTTTCATAACCTTGCCAGTAGAAATTGATGCAAGTCACCGTGCTCTTGCTTGGCTCAGTCAAGCTGGTGTTACCAATTACAGTAACCAATCGCAAGCACGTGACGCCTTAAAATCTGCTGCATATACATATGTCGTAGCTGCCGTAAGTTCATTAGCCACATTAATATATTACGTTATGATATATTTGGGCCGTAGAGATTAATATCACGGACGCCTCAAAAAATATAAATGAATCAGGCACGGATTTCTCCGTGCCTGATTCATTTTATAATACAAACTATATCCTGAATTTACTTTTTATTCTACATTGTAAAATATAGCAAATCGTTATTTATTAATTTCGACAATTTGAGTCGGTGCCTGATTAGCATTACGCAAATTTGTCTGCTCTACCACATTGGCCGCCAATTGAATGAAAGCACGCCCAGTGATACTATTCTCATCGAGTGCTACAGGCAAGCCATTATCACCCCCTTCACAAATACTCTGAACAAGGGGGATTTGTCCCAATAACGGAACATTCATCTCTTCTGCCAAATGTTTAGCCCCTTCACGTCCGAATATATAGTATTTGTTCTCAGGAAGTTCTGCGGGAGTAAACCATGCCATATTCTCGACTAGGCCCAATATGGGGACATTTACTTTATCATTGGTAAACATATTGATACCCTTTCTGGCATCGGCAAGGGCCACTTGCTGAGGAGTACTTACAACAACCGCACCAGTAATAGCCAAATTTTGTACAATTGTCAGATGAATATCGCTGGTACCAGGAGGCAAATCTATCAGGAAATAATCAAGTTCACCCCAATTTGCATCGGCAATCAGTTGTTTCAACGCATTGCTGGCCATACCACCACGCCACAGAGTAGCCTGATCTGGATCTACAAAGAAACCTATGGAAAGCAACTTCAACCCGTACTTCTCCACAGGTATTATCAAATCACGTCCATCAATAGTCTCTGCATAAGGACGTGCATCCTCCACTTGAAACATTTTGGGCATACTAGGACCAAAAATATCAGCATCCAACAAGCCCACTTTATAACCAGCCTTGGCTAAGGCTACAGCCAAGTTTGCAGCTACTGTACTCTTTCCCACTCCGCCTTTACCTGACGAAACTGCAATGATATTCTTCACCTGAGGCAACATACAACCAGGTTCTGGACGCGCTTGCTGAATGGTTTTCACAGAAATGTTCCCCTTAATATCTACGTCTTTGCTAACATAAGTCAGAATAGCAGCTTCTGCAGCTTTTATAATGGACTTCATAAAGGGGTCTGTAGATTTTTCAAATATCAATGAAAAGGAAACTTTCATTCCCTCTATACGGATATTATCCTCTACCATACCTGCTTCTACTATATTTTTTCCTGTGCCAGGGTAACGCACCGTTGCCAATGCATCGAGTATCAGTTTGGGATATAATGTCATATGAGTTATGAGTTATGAGTTTTGAGTTATGACGCGAAGCTGATGAGAGCTGTGCTCGAACTAATTATTAATTATTAATTATTTACGATTTGACAATTTACTATTTACTATTACGATTTAGCTATTTTTCCTATTTAGTCCCCTCCCTTCTGGGGAGGGTTAGGGAGAGGCCTGAGGGTTAGGGAGAGGATTCAGGGAGTCAGAGGGGCCGTCACTTGTAGCTTGTAGCTCATCACTTATTCATTCATTTACTTGTCTGTAAGCCGCTACGTTTGCTACGGTTATAGCTACGATAGTCGTCTAATTCTATTTCTACGTTCGGTTCTTCCAACACACCTTCTTGTGGCAAATGGAATTTCAAGTACTTGATGTTCAATCCACGGTCAAGCCATTGTTGTTCGTAGTATGTGCGGATACTGAGGATATCATCCACCAATCCGCTATGATACAGGTCATCAGTTATAAAATCAACAGGCAAATGGTTATGTTCTACCATATATTTAGTATAAGTGAACATAAAGTTACTATCTGTTTTCAAATGGATGAGCCCGCTATCTACCAAGAAATGACGATACCTGTTCATAAAGTAGGTAGATGTCAATCGCTTGGTTGCCTTTTTCATCTGTGGATCACTGAAAGTCAACCATATTTCACTCACTTCACCTGATGCAAAAAAACGGTCGATAATTTCTATGTTTGTACGCAAGAATGCTACATTTTTCATTTCCGCATTCAAAGATTCTGTAGCTCCACTCCACATGCGGGCCCCTTTGATATCCACACCAATAAAATTTTTATCGGGAAAGAGACGACCAAGGCCAACGGTATATTCTCCACGGCCACATCCCAATTCCAAGACAATAGGATTGTTATTTTTGAAAAAATCACGATGCCAATGGCCCTTCATTTCAAAAGGAACATTTTCTGCCACCGAAAAAGGATATTCAAACACATGGGGATACTCCGCCATATCGGCGAATTTTGCCAATTTTCCTTTACTCATTTTATTACTAAAACAAGCTACAAATGACAAGTTACAATAACCATAAGCGATTTATTTGTAACCCATCATCTGTAGCTTATTACTTATCATTTATTTTTAGTTTTCTATTTTCACGTCTTCGTAAAAGGCCGCCACGGCTGTTTGCATATAAGGTAACAAGAAGAAATATCCGATACCTGCGGTCAGAATCGCAAGAATTGCCCACCCAATAAAGCTCAGATGTAACAAAAACAATTGCATCTTGTGTCCCTGCATCATAGACATACTCTTCTCAATAGCAGCATTATACTTCATTTCGGGATTATCACGCAATATATATGAAGTCATGGCATAAGAATACCCCTTGATAATACCAGGAATAATCAGTAACAACGTCCACAATATGACATATACCGACTGTAACAACATGGTACCCCACACACGACCTGCATTTTCTCCTTTATATCCTTCTATCAGTGTAATATATTCAGGTTTCTTGCCACGAATCACATCGAGGAACATAATCGTCAATCCCCATCCCATAGGAATAAGGAGCAACGAGCCAATAAAACTCAAATTTTCGCCCAAGATAGCACTGAGAAGAAATGAAACTACTACATATATTAAAGTCGCTACTGCACCAGTAATCCAATTCCCACTCATGGCTTTGGCAGCCATATCCCGATATTCAGAATTCTTTTTCATACGTAAAATATTAATTGTTATCTACTTTATTATTATTCAACCAGTGTAACCCAACCATGCGTGTCAGGCTCGTCACCATATTGGATTGCACGCAATTTGGTGTAAAGTTTGGTACTGACAGGTCCCGGTTTACCATCTTTAGAGATTACATAAGAGTGGTTATTCTCGGGATCATCGATGCGCTCAATAGGACTGATAACCGCAGCCGTGCCACATGCACCTGCCTCTTCGAAGGTTGTCAGTTCCTCTTCGGGAATAGCCCGACGCTCCACTTTCATACCCATATCTTCAGCCAATTGCATCAAACTTTTATTGGTAATAGAGGGTAGGATACTGGTACTAAGTGGAGTAACATAAGTATTATCTTTGATACCAAAGAAGTTGGCAGCACCACATTCGTCAATATACTTTTTCTCCTTGGCATCCAAATAGAATTCCGCTGAATAACCAGCCTCATGTGCCTCTTTGCTGGCACGAAGACTGGCGGCATAGTTTCCGCCAACCTTGTAAATACCAGTACCAAGGGGCGCCGCACGGTCATACTTACGGGTAATGACGTAAGGAGTTGTAGCAAATCCACCTTTGAAATAAGGCCCTACAGGAGTCACAAAAATTAAAAAAAGATATTCTCCAGCAGGTTTCACACCAACCTGTGGCCCTGTACCGATAAGTAAAGGACGTATGTATAACGATGCTCCACTCTCGTAAGGAGGAACAAAGCGCTCATTCAGTTTGATGACTTTCTTCACCATTTCAGCAAACAGCTCGGTAGGCATTTCAGGCATCAGAATACCACGACATGTACTTTGCAAACGGGCCGCATTTTCATCAAGACGGAATACTCGGATTTTACCATCCTTTCCACGGAAAGCTTTCAACCCTTCGAATGCCTCTTGGCCGTAATGGAGACAAGTTGCCGCCATATGTAAGGGAATTGTTTCTTCACTGCATACTTCAATCTCACCCCATGCACCATTACGGTGATAACAACGCACATTATAATCGGTCTTTCGATAGCCAAATGACAGATTGGCCCAATCAATTTCGTTCATTTTATCCATATTTTCTTTATTTTAATTTCAAATTGGCAGCAAATTTACAAGAATAAATACACTTTACCAACTAATTGAAAGGAAAAAGAATCTTTCTCTGTCATATTTACAGAGCAATGGGTACAATTCCCCTACGTGGTAAATGATTTTCCCATGTCGGGTAAACCAATTTATCACGTAGAGGAAAAGATTTTGAATTACTTAGCCAACAATTCTTTGACACAAGCCGAGATGGCCCTTCCTTCAGCACGTCCTGCCAATTGTTTGGTAGCTACGCCCATCACCTTGCCCATATCCTGAGGCCCTGTAGCACCAACCTGGGCTATTATATCACTGAGAGCAAGAGTCAGTTCATCTGCACTCATTTGCTTTGGCATATACTGTTCGAGCACATTTACTTGTGCCAATTCATCAGCAGCAAGGTCAGCACGTCCCTGTCCTTCATAGATGGCAGCTGCATCACGTCCTTGTTTGGCCAACTTTTGGATAATCTTGAGAGCAGCCTCATCAGTAAGTTCATCATTTGCTCCAGGAGCGGTCTTGGCTTCAAGGAACACTTTTTTCACATTGCGCAAAGTCTCTAAGCGCACTTTATCACGAGCCTTCATGGCCTCTTTGATATCATTACTGATTTGATCGAATAACATAGTTCTAATTACGATTTAAATAATAACTATACTTAATTAATAATTATTTGTAGCTTATACTACTATCACTATTTTACAATGAATTTCTTTCCATCACGAATATAAATACCTGAAGTCGGATTCTCTACACGACGACCACTCAAATCATAAATTATTCCATCCGACTGATACATTGGTAATATATCCAGTTCTGCATTATCAATACCAGTAGCCTTACCTATATCAAAGACACGGTTCATGTATTGCTTCAATGTTATAATCTCTGTCGGAGACAATATGCGATTATGTATCATAACATCATCAAAACATACATCGGGACTTCCCCAGAAAGAGCCATATCCAAAAGTAAGTCTGCTACACGTTGTAATATGATCTACAATCAGGTTATAATCAAAAGCTGATCCATTAGAAATGGTTGTACCATTGAGTGACCCGTTATAATCATAAGACATAACCCGCACCCCATCGACAAACACCTTTATACCAGCGGTAGCTTGACGGCTGACAGTAATTGTCACCAAGTGCCATTCACCTGTAGCAATATTCACTTTGCTATATGTTGTAGGATGGTTAATGTCTATCCAGTTTCCTTTATTGTTGTTATAGCCAATATAAGTACCCCCGGTCATATAGAAACGTTCCTTTGAAGTTGTGTTATAGAAGGCAAACAAAGCATCCCACACATTATTGTCCGTCCGTTTTGTCCAGAAAGAGATCGTAAATCCGTCTTCTATTTCAACATTTTGTAAAGGATTGGGCATATAGATATAACTTTCGTTTCCGTTTCCTCCGAATGAAAGGTGTACATATTGTCCGTTTCGTACACCGTCAGTCTCTTGAGTAGGTCTGGAATTTGTTCCTGCCTTTGTCAAGAAAGCCCGTTGCGACGAATTGACACTGTTCAGAATTGTAGTACTATCAAAATCATAATAAGCAACAATTCCCGACAACCAATCAACTTCAGGCATACTCTCAGCTTTGGCATTTACCCGATAGTCCTGTGTCCAATAATAGTTTCCTGCGGACAAGCGAAGGTTCAAATCCACAGAGACATCTTCTGTCAATCCTGTTGGATTATATCGACCACTTTCGGAAATGATGTCAGGGTGACTACTGCTCCACTCCATATCTACAAATTTCGTAACCTGCACTGAATTCAAGTCAATATTTTGTGATATGTTTTTGCCATTGGTAACGGGTATTGTCTGATTGTTCAACTGATAAGCCAATGCATAATCAGGACGCATTTTATATCCCCATACATGTACACCATTCGCGGCACAAGCCGTAAAAGTGTAAGCACGGATATTCTTCACATCCATCTGTTCTTCGGTAATGACACCTTGATAAGTGACACTTCCCAACTTAATGGTAAAATATCCTGTACCTTCTTCCCTACTCCAAGTTCCTTGGTAAGTTCCTGACACCGTTCCGTCAGCATTCAGCTCAATATCAACTGGAGTAACGACCTCCCGATTAGCATGATCCAAAGCATAACGATGTACCAACAAACTGTAAGCTCCCGGAATATCATTTGTCTCAACAATCGGTTTCGTAGCAATATCAGTATCAGTAGTTGTCCCTCCATTATATTCAAACGGAGAGGCTACCAACCATCCGTTTTTATTCAAATAGAGCTGATGAACCCGCACCTGATGACCTTCTGTACCATCGTTAAAGCGGGTGTGATATACAAGATACGAGCGTCCGTCAGGAGCAGCAATCACACTATTATGCCCTTGCGCCAATTCTCCCAAGTTCATCAGTCCCCATTTGTCATATGCCCCCATTATCAATTGGCCTCGTGTATCAGCATTCAATCCGTAATTCAACACCCATTGACCCGTAAATACGGCATTGCGACCTTGTCCATCCACATAAGGACCATCAGGATTTTTTGAACGGAACACACGCATTTGGTATCCACCTGTTGATTCCAATCCACCGTATGTCATAAAGAGGAAATAGTAACCACCAATATATTCAATATAAGATGCTTCGCCGGATACATAGTGTCCACCTGCTATCTTCTTGCCAAAATAGGGGTCACTGATACCATTTTTTCCTTTAGTAGCATAATCGCTTGTGTAGGTCACGTTGTAGTCACGTAATCCAGTATTCTCATCAAGCTCCAACATCCATATTCCGCCCGACCACGAGCCATAGCTCATCCACAAGCGTCCTGTTTCATCATAAAAGACACAGGGGTCAATACCATTCGGCCAATACTCTCCCCATCTGTCTCCTTGAGCATAGCGCGAAGGTAAAGTTGTCTGCTCGCCCAATACCACCTCAAGATCCGTTTTCTTCCAAGAGGTATTTGCATCACTTCCTGACTTGAAGCCCGTATATACAACGGGACCTTGATAAACGTAAGTACCATCTATCTTATCAGACGTAAGCAATACTATGACACTATTCCACGACGGTCCGTTGACACTCATATACATACACCATTTTTTCATCGCCTTGTTATATATCACATCAGGTGCCCACATGTTACCGTTGATATTATAATCTCCTCCGTATGCGGCAGCCCAATCATGAGCATTGAAGTTTCCAAAGGGAACAGATACACCATTGATGACCACGTTCTTCACTCCATGAGTGACAAAGGCTTCTGCATTGGAAGCATTTGATTTGATGCTACCATCAGCCTGCATAGCTCCCCATGGAGCACGAAAGGTCGTCCAATTCTGCAAATCAGACGTATAAGCCTGTGCCAGATGGCTACCAAAAATATAATACCGATTGGCAACAGAGTCCCACACTACGGATGGGTCGTGACAAGTAACCCATCTTTTATTGACATTTTTGTAATAAGTCTTTGCTTGTGTAGTAGTCATTTCAATGAGCTCCTGAGCCGATGACGTCAGAGCAACTACCAACAATGTCCACAATAGATTCAGTCTGTTCTTTCTCATAGTGCTTAGTTCTTATTCTTATTTTTCAGATTTCTTATTATTTATTTCTCTTCACAAAACTCACTTTCAAATTGAGTTTGAAATAATAGAGATTATTCTCACGCTCCAGATAACCATATTTATCCTTTTCAAGCGGTCCTTTCTCCAAGCGGGTATGGTTATAGAGAAAGTCTTCAAAAATTTGTCGGTATGCCTTGTGATAACAGAGGATACAGCCCTCTGCATCGGTGTAGATGAATCCTTCAACAGCCGAGTCCGTACCATTATATAATTTAGCAGGGCGCATACCCATCGCCAATGCCAAAAGGAATTGCTTCACCTTGAACTCATAAAAGTGATGTTTAGTGATAAGTTCTGTTTTTATCTTCAGGGGATTGATTTCCTTGATGCGTTCGGTCAAGTCAGAGATGCGGGTGATACCTTCGTAATACATAGTGCGCAACATCTCAGCCGCAATACGGGGGAAGTGAAGGTCAATCATCAGCAAGTTGCTACGGAAAACCTTGTCGGCCACATCGTTGTACTTCAACGTGCCACCCATACGCTCAATCATCAACATGCGATCGAGCACTTCATTGGGCGATTCCAGCCAATTGATTTTGTTTACCGTAGGATTAGGAAAACGTACACCCGTCTGTTCAAACTTGATATTTGCCGCGCGGCCACCATCAAGCAGAGGTATCATACCGCCTAAGCGTGAATACGAACGAAAACCAACAAGTGGAGCATCCACGCTCCAAAAAGCCACATAAAAGTCTGTTCGGTCATCCGTCTTGGCCTCCAGATTATAAATGGCTACTGCATCGAGGAACTCCTCTACCCCATCGGGAGAAGTCAACTCCTCGTCACCTCCATTCCGCTTCAGCATATCGCCTACCAGCATAGCTACAGTAGCAAAATCTTCACGGGGGAAACACTCGTCCCGACCCTCTCCCACCATGTGGATGTTTTCACCTTCAATAATATATCGTCGTGTACCATCGTGCTCTTCGCGTTGCACCATAGCCACGGCCAGTTTCTTATCTTCGTCCGGAGTTCCGTCAGCCTTTCCTGCGCACACATAGCCATCAGCCAATAAGCGGAAAAATGCGTACAACTCACTCCAGTCACGTCTTGATGCTTCAAACGCCATAAATACTCTTTTTTGGATTTCTGTGCAAAGATAACAGAAAAAGAGGGATAACCCATCATTTTCTTGGATGTTTCGCAAAGAATTGGTACTTTTGTACCAGACTTTTAACTGATGAGCCCAACAAAGATTACCCATAAAACCAACATAAGAGATTCGCAATTTGAACTATTGCGAATTATAGCTATGGTATTTGTCATGCTCTATCATGCCAATTTCTTGGATATTTACTTAGACGGAGACATCTCTACTTCTCAATTGAATCCACTCTCTATTTGGGGATATTCCATTACCAAATGTAGTACCATGTGTTGCGTTGATTTATTTATCCTCATTTCAGGATGGTATGGATTGAATTTCAGCATAAGAAAATTATTGAAACTCTATATAACAATGATTGTCTGTTCAGTCTCAATCTATATGTTATGCGTTTGGTTGATTCCCACATTACATTTTGATCTCAGAACAGCTATAAATCTGTTTGTTGGAAGAGGATATTGGTTTGTCCCCGCCTATGCAATGCTAATGATTCTGGCTCCATTCTTAAATTCTTTCATTGAAAACAGTACACGCTATAAAATCAAACGTATTCTTATTGTTTATTTGATATTGGAGTTATGGCTTGGATGGATTGACCGGAATACCTTTTTTGATTTTGGATGTTCACCTCTCAATTTCGTAGGGTTATACCTGATTGCAAGATACATGCGATTATTTCCCCAATCACGTATTTACAAATTATCTCAAACTACAACCATATTCCTTTGGTTACTTTTAACATTAGCCGTATCGGTTTTATGCACCTTTATGGTGATGAATGGATACCAAGATGCTTTATTGCATATATTTTCTTATATCTCGCCATTCTGCACACTACAATCCGTTCTGACTCTATTAATATTCAGCAGATTACGGTTCAATTCCCGAATCATATGCCTATTGGGTGCTTCAAGTTTTATCAGTTATCTTGTACATGCCCAACCGTTTTTTTATGATTACATATATCTTCCTATATGCAAAAGATTCTTCCTGAACTACGATGGTTTTATCGGTTATCTTTATACTATAGTTTGGATATTTTTGATATTTATTCTGACAGCTTTGATTTATACAGGATTAAAAAGCATTTACAACAAGATAATAATAATTTATGGATCAACAACCCATCCTTAACGACCACAACAAACAGGAATATCCTCCCAGCCATACGGCAGAGCATCTGTTGAATCAAACCATGATAAGAATGTTCGGATGCGAACGCTCGCGCAATGCACACATTGAGCGCAAAAAGAGTAAAATCAGTTGGCCACTACCCGAATGTCCCACCGAGGAACAGGTTCAGGAGATTGAACGACGGATGAACGAAGTGATTTCTCAAGGTTTGCCAGTAACATACGAATTTGCCACACGCGATAATTTGCCCCCAGAAGTTGACACCAGCAAATTGCCCGACGATGCCAGTACCACCCTGCGTCTGGTACGTATCGGTGACTATGACGTATGCGCATGCATCGGTGCCCACGTAGAAAACACGCACGAAATAGGAACCTTCAAAATCAACAGTTGGCGCTACGACGAGCATGGTGTTTTCCGTATCGTCTTTAAGCTGGTGTAAAGAAACGTTTTTCTTTATTAAATCCCTGAAGCGGAGTTGAACCAATCGGCCTCCTTGTCCATTATACGGATGAATGCCGAAAGCCTGTTCAGCTCCGCTTCAACTGTTTTTCATCTATTGAGCAAATGAACAGAACCTACCACGATTGAGGGAGGCCCGGATGGCAAGCGTGACACCAGTTCTCCCCTTCAAAACAGGTGATAAAGAGTTGGACGGCCAAGGCATTCATCAAAAAAAAAGAATTGTTTAACCACTTAATCAAAAAGGAGAAAACGAGTATGATGCCTATGAAACGCGCTGGACAAAGTTGGTTGCCCAGCATTTTCAACGACTTTTTCGACACCAACTGGGTAATGAAAGCCAATGCCACCGCACCAGCCATCAACGTAATGGAAACCGAGAAAGGATACAAGGTCGAAGTGGCTGCACCTGGCATGTGCAAAGACGACTTCGACATCCATATCAACAAAGACAATGATCTGGTGATAACGATGGAAAAGAAGTGTAAATGTACCGATTGTGGATGTGACGGGAAAGATGGAGAAAAGAAGGATGGTGAGAAAAAAGAGGAAGAGAAAGAGGCACGCTACCTGCGTCGCGAATTCTCGTACAGCAAATTCCAACAGACCCTCATCCTACCTGACGATGTCGACAAAGAGAATATTTGCGCTAAAGTCAGCGACGGAGTCCTAAAAATCCGCTTACCCAAGATTAAGCCACAAGCTAAGGTGGAAAATGTACGAAGTATTGAAATCAAGTAATCATCAACAGACAATTTAAAAGCAAAAAGGAGTATATCAGCCGATATACTCCTTTATTATATGGAGCCGAAAGCGGGACTCGAACCCGCGACTTGCTCATTACGAATGAGCTACTCTACCAACTGAGTTATTTCGGCAAACAACTTCTTACTGAAAGCGTGTGCAAAAGTAATGCTTTTCTGTGAAACAACAAAAAAAATAAGCACAGAATACATTTATTTATATGTGCCAATATACCAATGCTGGTGCCAGCCTCCAGCTCCACACCGACTCCATTGGCATATTGGCACACCTTCAAATTACATCACTTCCAAATCACTTTACCTCCAATGTTACAATAGACATTGCAGGAAGTTTTACCTTCAATGAGCCCTTGTTTATCTTGGCCCCCTTGAAAGGTTCAGGTTTCACCAAATTGGGGTCCTCAAAAGTATTATGGTCCTCTATATGTTTTGAGGTGAGAATGGTACCAGCTACGTCTTTCACTTTTACACCTTCCAGATTCAGTTCAACTTCATTGCTTTCTTTAAGGCTTACATTAGCTAATGAGATATGGATGATACCATCATCTCCACGAGATGCAGTCACATTAACCATAGGCAATTTGCGTTCACCTTCCTTACGTCCGAAATAGTCACTACGCACCTCCATCGTATCACAAGCAAGTGTCAATGGCAGATGAGTCGCTTCCTGATGCACCTTGTACATGTTGAACACATGATAAGTTGGGGTCAAAACCATCTTATCCCCCTTAGTAAGAATCATACTTTGGAGCACATTAGCTATCTGGGCTATATTGGTCATTTTTACACGATCTGTATATTTGTGGAACACATTGAATGTAAGAGCGGCCACAAAAGCATCGCGCATAGTATTCTGCTGATAGAGATGTCCACGCACAGTTCCCGGCTCTTCATCCCACCAGGTACCCCATTCATCCACCATCAGACCAATACGCTTCCGACGGTCATATTTGTCCATGATAGCGATATGTTTCTGCAACACTTCTTCAATCTCCAAGCATTTGCCCAATGCCCAGTAATATTGTGCATCATCAAACTCCGTAGCCGAGCCTTTACTACCCGTCCATCCGGCACAAGTATAATAATGCAGAGAGAGACCACGCATCTGGTTTCCCACATTCTTCATCAACACCTCTGTCCAGTTATAATCATAATCACTGGCGCCACTGGCAATCTTAAACAATTGATTTCCATTATATTCCCGGCAATAAGTCTGATAACGACGATAAAGATCTGCATAATACTCCGGACGCATGTTACCACCGCATCCCCAACTTTCATTACCTACTCCTATATACTTCACCTTCCATGGCTTCTCGCGTCCGTTCTGCTTACGAAGTTTGGCCATAGGACCATCTTCTGCTGTCATGTACTCAACCCATTGAGCAGTTTCCTGTACGGTACCACTACCCACATTCATACTCACATAAGGTTCACATCCCAACAGTTCACAAAGATTCAGGAACTCATGCGTACCGAAACTATTGTCCTCTACAGTTCCTCCCCAGTTGTTGTTCACCATACGCGGACGGTTTTCTTTGGGACCAATACCATCCATCCAATGATATTCATCAGCGAAGCATCCGCCCGGCCAACGCAAGTTAGGAATCTGCAGTTCTTTCAAAGCTGCTACCACATCGTTACGGTAACCATTGGTATTGGGGATAGATGAATCTTCACCCACCCAGAGACCACCATAGATACAAGTACCCAGATGCTCTGCAAATTGTCCATAAATATGTTTACTGATAATTTCCTTTCCCTGATCGGAATGAACAGTAATCGTTGCCTTTTGCTGTGCACACAAGGGCAAAGCGGCCAAAAGAGTGATTCCTAAAATGGATTTTCTCATGTTTACTTATTTTTAAAGGTTAATAATTAATTTTCTGCGGACAAAGATACAACAATTACACTATTCCCTGCAAACAAATGACCATCAAATCTGTTATATGGAAAACCAATTAAAGAAAAAAGACAATGAAAAAAGTACTTATGCTGGCTGCTCTTGTAGCCGCCTTGGCCTCCTGCCAATCCAATAAAAAGGGAAACATAAATGAGGTGGATATTTTTGAGACAGACTCTGCCGGAGTCGAAGAAATCACCGAAGTATTTCAAGGCACCCTCCCTTCTGCCGACGGTAAAAGTATCGATTACATTCTGACTCTGAATGCCGATATCGATGGCCCCGACACCCTATTCTCATTAGACATGGTTTATATTGCCCCCAACGATTCTGGAGGAAAACAATCTTTCAATGCTGTTGGCAAACAACAAAAGATACACCGCAAGGTGAATCAACAGCACAAGACGGCCTACAAACTTACCCCTGACAGCGGAGAACGGGCCCTTTATTTCCTCCTTGTCAATGACACCACACTCCGTTTGGTTGACAATAACCTCAACGAGTACCCCATGTCAAACCTGAACTATGACATATTGCTTGTGAGTGATTGAGCAACACTACAAAAACATATTACCCGATGGGGCTTTGCCGTTTGTTTGGCAAAGCCCCATTATACATTTTAGGGATTCTCGCCCAAAAAACTTGCAAAAATCCACCGAATAGCCTACATTTGCAGACAGGAATTTTCAAACTTCATCCATGACACATAAGACCCGAATTTTCAGTATTGCCGCCACGGCTCTCCTTCTGCTTATATTTGCAGGCACATATTATATATATAATAAGGTATTTACTCCTGCATTCGACATATCCTCTCCCACCCGGATTTATATCGATACGAATGACAACATCGACTCCGTACGCCAAAAAGTCATCCTCACTCTTCATCCCCGAAGCATCAACACTTTCGATATGTTAGCTTCCCATGAAGGGTATGACAAGGCCATACAGACAGGATGCTACCAGTTCTCTCCTACAGACAATTTACGAACAGCCATCCGCAAATTGAAGCATGGTTGGCAAACACCCGTACGTATTGTTGTTCCCAGCGTGCGCACCATCGACCGTATGGCCCAATCCCTGGCCAAACAATTGATGTTAGAGGAAGAAGATTTGATCACCCTTTTCTCGGACAAATCCTTCATCGACAGTCTCGGTTTCACCACCGCTACCCTTCCTGCATTTTTCATTCCCAATACCTACGAAGTTTATTGGAACATTACCCCAGCCAAATTGGCCGACAGATTCCAAAAAGAATACCATACCTATTGGACCAAGGAGAGACAATCCAAAGCCACTGCCCAAGGACTTACACCCATAGAAGTGGCGACTCTGGCATCCATAGTCGATGAAGAGACTGCAGCCAATGCTGAAAAACCCATCGTGGCCGGCCTCTACCTCAACCGTCTGAACTGCGGTATGCTTCTACAAGCTGACCCCACTGTAAAGTTCTCAACCGGCGACCCGACCCTTCGTCGCATCCTCAACAAGCACCTGACCATCGATTCTCCCTATAATACCTATATATATAAAGGACTACCACCGGGTCCTATCCGTATCCCCTCTATGTCAGCCCTCGAAGCTGTACTCAATCCTGCCCGTCACAATTATCTATACATGTGCGCCAAGGAAGATTTTTCCGGAACCCACAACTTCGCCACCACCCTATCCCAACACAATGCCAATGCCCGCCGCTACCAGCAAGCACTTAATCGTAGGGGGATAAAATAAAATCAGATATTCCTTCTACATCATTATCAAACGGATATAAGAATGGCCGTACCAGTGAATGATGATGAAACTCCGAGTAGAAGGATTTGAGTGCCCGTCCCTCTTTGTAATCCGCCTAACCACGAAGGGGCGGCACGCCATTGATGAACGAAGCTTGTCTCGGCATTTCAGATTATTTGATGAGTTTCCCAATCTGACTGATACGGCCTATAGCTTTTTCTTTCGTAAGGCAAATATAGGGAGTTTATACGACATCTCCAAAAAAACTGCAGACAAAATACATTTCTACCCTTTATTTTTAGCATTCAACACAAATCACTCATCAGATTCTGTGCGATTGTCTTGTCATTTGTGAACAGATTTCTCAACAAAGCCTTTGCATTATTCCAACAAACGTCTTGGTATAATTACGAAAGCATCGGTTCAAAGTAACAACGGCCCGCTTTCCAAAGGAAAACGAGCCGTTTGTTATGTAAATCTGAAAATTCTTTTTTCTTACTTTACTTTTGCTACGATAGCCTTGAATGCTTCAGGGTGATTCATAGCGAGGTCAGCCAACACCTTGCGGTTGATTTCGATACCAGCCTTGTGAAGGGCACCCATCAATGTTGAGTAAGACATACCTTCGAGACGAGCGGCTGCGTTGATACGCTGAATCCACAAAGCACGGAAAGTACGTTTCTTGTTACGACGGTCGCGGAATGCATAAGTAAGACCCTTTTCCCAAGTGTTCTTGGCTACGGTCCATACATTCTTACGGGCACCAAAGTATCCACGGGTAAGACCTAAAATTTTCTTTCTCTTAGCTCTTGAAGCTACATGATTTACTGATCTTGGCATAGTTTTTAAATCTTTTTGAACGTTAGCGCCATTGGTTTGAGTCTTCTGTTTTCAAATCCAACTTACAAACTCACAATGAACTTTAGTCAGCTAAACATCCGGTTAATAACTTTAATTAATTTCTTTACGCTTATTTTCTTTTCTTGTTGAAGAATTACTTCAGGCAAAGCAACTTCTTTACTGAATCTACGTTAGCAGTATCAACCAAACCAGAGTGGCAAAGGTTTCTCTTCTGCTTCTTAGTCTTCTTCGTCAAGATGTGGCTGTGAAAAGCGTGTTTTCTCTTGATCTTTCCTGTTCCGGTAAGAGTAAATCTTTTTTTGGCACCGGAATTAGTCTTAATCTTCGGCATGTTTTTTAATTGTTTAAATTGTTATTAATAGTGTGGCAGCGCACTATACCGATGGCGCTACGCACGTTTTCATCTGTTTTCTTTTACTCCTCGTCAGCCTTTTTCTCAGCCTTCTTGTCATTCTTGGCTGGTTGGGCCGCATTTCCTTTCTTGGTAGCCATACCCTTTTTGGGGCTGAGGAAGATAGTCATACGCTTACCTTCGAGCACCGGCATCTGGTCAACCTTGCCATATTCTTCCAAGTCGTTGGCAAAACGGAGGAGGAGCACCTCACCTTGTTCCTTGAAAAGGATGCTACGTCCCTTGAAGAATACGTATGCTTTCACCTTGTCACCATCCTGAAGGAAACCGATGGCATGCTTGAGCTTGAAGTTATAGTCATGATCATCTGTCTGAGGACCGAAACGGATTTCCTTGACATCGACCTTCACTTGCTTGGCCTTCTGCTCTTTCTGACGCTTCTTTAACTGATAAAGAAATTTAGAATAGTCAATGAGTTTACAAACGGGCGGCTGAGCATTTGGTGAAATCTCCACCAGGTCCACTTCTCTATCTTCTGCCATTCTTAATGCTTGTGCGATAGGATAAACGGCCGGCTCCATATCGTCGCCCACAATGCGGACTTCTTTGGCACGAATCTGTTCATTGATTCGGTGTTGCCCCTTCAAATTGTCGTTTTTCATTCAAAAACCAAATGTTTTTTTGAGTCTTTTTTTGTTCTCTTATTCTAATTATTATTTCTTTATCATTCAACACAAAGCAACCCGAATTGTTGCCAATCCGAGTTGCTTACGCGTAAGCGGGTGCAAAATTAATATTTATTTATCATATTTTGAACTTCTTCGTTCAAAATCTTTGCAAAATCTTCAATTTTCTTGCTTCCTTGGTCACCTTCGCCCTGTTTACGGACAGAAACCTCACCATTTGCAGCCTCTTTCTCGCCCACAATCAGCAAGTATGGGATACGTTTCATTTCGTTGTCGCGAATCTTACGGCCAATCTTTTCGTTGCGGTCATCAACAATGGCACGGATGTCCTGACTGTCGAGGTATGCCTGCACCTCCTTGGCATAGTCGTTGAACTTCTCTGAGATGGGAAGAACTACAACCTGATCGGGAGTGAGCCACAAGGGGAACTTACCACCGGTATGCTCGATAAGCACGGCAACAAAGCGTTCCATAGAGCCGAAGGGAGCACGGTGAATCATCACAGGACGGTGCTTCTGGTTGTCAGAACCCATATATTCGAGTTGGAAGCGTTCGGGCAGGTTGTAGTCAACCTGAATGGTACCCAACTGCCAACGACGACCAATAGCATCCTTCACCATGAAGTCAAGCTTGGGACCATAGAAAGCAGCTTCGCCGTATTCAATCTTAGCGGGAAGCCCCTTTTCCTGACAAGCTTCGATGATGGCTTGTTCGGCACGCTCCCAGTTCTCTTCGCTACCGATGTATTTCTCGCGGTTCACCTTATCACGAAGTGAAATCTGAGCCTCGAAGTTCTCGAAGTTGAGAGCACGGAAGATGATGAAGATGATGTCCATCACGCGGAGGAACTCATCCTTCACCTGATCGGGACGACAGAAGATATGTGCATCATCCTGTGTGAAACTACGTACACGGGTCAATCCGTGAAGCTCGCCACTCTGTTCATAACGATAGACGGTACCGAATTCTGCCAGACGCAAAGGCAGGTCTTTGTACGAACGGGGCTGCCACTTGTAGATTTCGCAATGGTGGGGGCAGTTCATAGGTTTGAGCAGATACTCTTCGTTCTCCTCCGGTGTATGGATAGGTTGGAAAGAGTCCTTTCCGTACTTGGCATAGTGGCCGGAAGTGACATAAAGTTGCTTGTTACCGATGTGCGGAGTCATCACCTGCTGGTAACCGAAGCGTTTCTGGATGCGTTTGAGGAAGTCTTCGAGACGGAGACGCAAAGCGGTACCTTTGGGCAACCACATGGGAAGTCCCTTACCTACGGTCTCTGAGAACATGAAGAGTTCCATCTCCTTACCAATCTTACGGTGGTCACGTTTCTTGGCCTCTTCCATCAATGCCAGATACTCGTCGAGCATCTTCTTCTTGGGGAAACTGATACCGTAGATACGTGTCATCTGCTTGCGGTCTTCCTGACCACGCCAATAGGCACCGGCTACAGCGGTCAACTTAATGGCCTTGATTGGAGCAGTGCTGGTGAGGTGAGGACCACGGCAAAGGTCTGTAAAAGCGCCTTGTGTATAAGTGGTGATGTGTCCGTCTTCCAATTCTGAGATGAGCTCGCATTTGTAGGTCTCGCCACGGTCACCGAACATCTTCAACGCATCAGCCTTGGCAATGTCCTGACGTACGAGTACCTCTTTCTTGGCGGCCAACTCTGCCATTTTCTTCTCAATATCGGCAAGGTCGCCCTCCTTGATGGTGGCTTCACCCGGGTCAACATCGTAATAGAAACCATTCTCGATAGCAGGTCCTATACCGAACTGGATGCCGGGATAGAGTTCTTGCAAAGCCTCGGCCAACAGGTGTGCACTGGTATGCCAGAAGGCATGTTTGCCCTGCTCGTCATCCCATTTGTACAGGACGATAGAGGCATCGTTATTGATTGGACGCGAAAGGTCCCAAGTCTCTCCATTCACTCCGCATGCAAGCACATCCTGTGCCAAGCGTGAGCTGATGCTTTCTGCAATCTGCAGACCGGTTACTCCTTCGTTGTATTCACGAATCGAACCGTCAGGAAATGTTATTTTTATCATAATCTGTTGTATATTTTCGTCTTTTAAGCCGCAAAATTAACGATTTCTTTTGAGTTTCACCGCCTTTAGAAAGAAAATCTTAGTCCGTTTTTTCAAATTATAGTCCAAAAGTTGGAAAAAGGCCGTCTATTCTCCTCTGTCTGTGTACCGTTTGATGATGTTATATGCTTTATACAGCCCCAATTCACCGGCTTTACTCAAATCTGCCACACCTTCCTTCTCCTGCCCCATGAAAATTCGCGTCAATCCTCTGTTATAGTAAGCCTCAGCAAAGTGGGGATTGATTTCAAGGGCTTTGTCATAATCCACCAGAGCAGCATGATAATCATTCTGCTGGCACGACATGTTTCCACGATTATAGTAGGCATATTCAAAGTCCGGTGCCAACTGGATGGTCTTGTCCAAATCAGCTTTCACCATTTGGTAGTCAAGCACCTTTGCCTTCACCAATGGGGTCTCCGATGAGACAAGCTTTTCGACATCAGTACGCTCGGACATCGCCACATTATCCTCAGCCTGCCGGTACTCCAACTGCTTGCATCGGATAAGTGCCCGGTTGAAATAAGCTGGCATAAACCCGTCATCACACAGGGTCGATTGGGTAAGGTCGTCGATAGCACTGGCAAAATCCTGGACGAGATAGAAGTCCAATGCTCTGGCAAAACGGTATTCTACCTGCTGGGGATGTTCGACAATAGAGGCCGAATAGTTATCGATGGATGCAAAGTGTTCCTCTATCTGTTCCTGATTGAGAGCCGTTTCCTTATTGGTGATATACACTCTTTTCAGCATATGTCCCTCGTGATTCAGCATATCGATAGTCTTATGGTAAGCGAGAGCCTTATCCACTTCGCTGCTTTTCTGATAGTAGGTCAGGGCAAACATCGGTTCGAGTTCTACAGTCACATTGCGGTCCTGCACCTTACCCCGGTATTCGTTCTTGTACTTTTGCTCTATATCCGTATTGTCTGCCACAACAATCTTGCGGTAGTTCTTCATGTTGCGGTTCGATTTCTTACGGGTCTTGTCATCATCTTCAGAGTCATCATCTTCAGAAGTCTCTCCGGCCAGCAGTTTGTTTCTCCGGTCTATCTCCGCCTTCATCAAGACAGCTTCATCTGCTTCCGCTCCACGCCGGTCGCCCAATTTCCGTTTGGCCATAGCCCGATACTGATAACCAGCCAGGAAGTTCGGATATTCCTCAAGAACAGTACTAAAATCCTTTACCGCTCCCTTATAGTCACCAGTCTGTTCGCGCAACAGTCCCCGATTGAAGATAGCCATCATATTGTCAGGTTCCACTTCTATGACCTTGTCAAAATCTTCGATAGCCCGATTGTCATCGCCTACCTGTGCCCGCAACAATCCTCTGTTGTAATGTCCTATCAGGTTTCCCGGCTCTGTATCAAGAGCCATATCATAGTCGCTCATGGAGCCCCTCAGATCATTCTGATGGAATCGTGCCAATGCACGATTGATATAAAAGCCGGCTTTTCTGGGTGCCAGATAGATGGCTTGGTCCAAATCGGCCTCCGCATCCTTGTAATGCTCCTGCTGCATACGCAACATGGCACGAGTGGCCCATATATCCTCGTCGTACTTGTCCAGTTCCAGAGCCTTTTCAATATCCGCTTCCGCCTGAATGGTATCCCCCTGTTTCAAAGAGACTTCGCTACGCATAAGGAATGCTGGTACATAGCGGGGAGAGATGGACAACAAGTTGGATATGGCCTTCTGGGCCTCTTCATACTCTTTTTCACGCATCCGGCACAGAATCAGGTTATGCCACACCCCGATATTCTCCGGGTCATGGACAAGAGCTTGTTTGTAGTCATCAATTGCCCCCACAAAATTTCCTTGGTGGATACGGGCCAATCCCCTGACCTGATAGGAGTTCACTACAAAAGGATTGCGGTCTATAGCTTCGGTACAATCCTTTTCAGCCCCACTATAATCTTCCAGATTCAGCTTGGCCAATCCACGGAAGAAATAGGGTTCGTGCAGGTAAGGCTTGGCATTGATGACTTGATTGAAATACTGGATAGACAACACATAATCCTCAAAATAGAGCGCATTACGTCCTATCATCATCACCCTCGTCGTATTGATTTGTGCCAATACCCACAGAGGACAAAACACCAGTATATACAACAATCTCTTGCGAAGCATTTGCCTTTGTATCTATATATAATAAGGTATAGGGAATTTACTTCACCGTTTTCACCCGATATGCACAGCGCACATTTCCCTTCAGCATATTATTCAGCTTGCCTTTGATCATCTGTTTACGCAAACCGCTCAAGTGGTCTATAAACACTTTTCCTTCCAGATGGTCAAACTCGTGCTGCATACAGCGGGCCTCAAATCCTTCTACCCACTCGTCATGCTCCTGCCAATCGGCGTCGAAGTATTTCACATGGATACGTGTGGGACGCTTCACCGCCTCATTGATACCGGGCAGACTCAGACAGCCTTCATCTTTCGAGTCTGTCTCCTCTCCCACTTCTATGATATGAGGATTGATGAATGCGCGACGATATCCCTTGTACTGCGGATAGTCATCGCTCAGCACATCCAGGTCGATGACAACCACACGGATAGCCAACCCTATCTGAGGAGCAGCCAATCCACACCCTTCGGCGCGGTCCATCGTATCAAACATGTTATCAATCAACTCTTTCAGGTTAGGATAATCAGGAGTTATATCCTCGGCCACTTTTCGCAACACAGGCTGGCCATAAATATAAATTGGAAGTATCATTTTTATTATGATTTATGAATTATGATTTATAAGTTCTAATGCTGACGGAGAAGGTGTTTACCATTTGCTCCTCACCGACTCCATATAGCTTTGCAAAATGATGCAGGCGCTCACTTCATCCACCAAAGCCTTGTTTTGCCGGTCTTTCTTCTTCAGACCGGCTTCCATGATGGTACGTTGGGCCAATACGGAGGTGAAACGTTCGTCCACATACTCCACAGGGATTTCGGGCAACACCTTAACCAATCGTTTCACAAAGGGTTCTATCCGTCGCATATTTTCCGAGTATTCCCCACTCGTCTGTCGTGGCAGTCCGATGACAATTCGGTCCACCGTCTCCTGACCGACATAGTTTGTCAGGAAATCCATCAACTGTGCCGTTGGCACTGTAGTCAGCCCATTGGCTATAATTTGCAAAGGATCTGTGACAGCAATCCCTGTACGCTTCTGTCCGTAATCAATAGCTAATATTCTGCCCATATTCGGATGCAAAAGTACATATTTTGGCTGACACTTGGCGAGGAAATCAGGACAAAAATAGTATAAAGGAGTAAAAGTATCGGAAAAGAAACAATTTTTCAGCTGTATTCACATCCCACGTACTTGCCTGATACGAACTTTTTCAGAGAAGATATGTTTTCCATTCACTGTGTGCATGAAGCATTTTAGTATTAACTTATCAATAGTGTTTATGGAATGGATTATTGAACAACTGAGAGACCATCCGGAACTGGCCATTTTCCTGACATTGGCCTTGGGTTTCTGGATAGGCAAGATTAAAGTAGGAAGTTTTAGTTTGGGAATTGTCACCAGCGTATTGCTCGTCGGTGTTCTCGTCGGACAGCTGGATATCGAAGTGGGTGGCCCATTGAAATCGGTATTCTTCCTGTTCTTTCTTTTCGCCATTGGTTATAAAGTAGGCCCCCAATTCTTCCGGGGACTGAAAAAAGATGGCCTTCCGCAGGTTTACTTCGCTGTACTGATGTGTGTCAGCTGCCTGCTCGTCACCTGGCTGTTGGCCAAGATGATGGGTTACAATGCAGGCGAGGCTGCCGGCCTCTTGTCAGGAGCACAGACAATTTCAGCCGTCATCGGTGTGGCAGGTGACACCATCCAGAATCTGGACATCAGCAAAGAGGCCCAACAGAACATGATCAACATCATACCTGTGGCCTATGCCGTCACCTACATTTTCGGTACAGCCGGATCTGCCTGGATATTGGGAAGTATCGGCCCACGCATGTTAGGCGGACTCGAGAAAGTGAAACAAGCCTGCCATGAGCTGGAGAGCAAGATGGGTGGAAATGACAAAGCCGACCAACCCGGATTCATGAATGCCGACCGTCCTGTCGTATTCCGTGCTTACCAGATCGAGAACTCCTGGTTTGCCGGCGGAAAGACTATTGCCCAATTGGAGGCATACCTGTCCCAACAGGGCAAGCGTCTGTTTGTCGAGCGTGTCCGTCAAGGCAAAAACATCCTGGACAACCTCTCCCCAGACTTCATCCTTCAACACGATGACGAAGTGGTTCTGAGCGGCCGCCGCGAGTTTGTCATTGGTGAAGAGAACTGGATTGGCGAAGAGGTCGTGGACAACGATTTGCTGAACTTCCCCGTAGAGGTACTTCCTGTATTGATTTCCAAGAAGAACTTTGAGGGACAGACATTGGGAGAAATCCGTGCCCAGAAGTTTATGCACGGAGTCAGTGTACGCCGCATCATCCGTTCGGGAGTGAACATCCCTGTCCTGGCAGGAACAAGCATCGATGCCGGCGATACAGTCGAGTTGGTAGGCCTGAGCCGCGAAGTGGAAACGGCAGCCAAGCAACTGGGTGTCCCCGATCGTGCCAGCAATGTGACAGACATGGTCTTCGTAGCCATCGGTATCCTGTTAGGTGGTCTCTTCGGAGCTTTGGCGGTACGTCTTGGCGGTATCCCCATCAGCCTCAGCACCAGTGGTGGTGCCCTCATCGCCGGCCTCTTCTTCGGTTGGCTCCGTTCGCGCCATCCCAATTATGGAAAGATTCCCGAAGCCTCCCTATGGATTCTCAATAATGTCGGCCTGAACATGTTCATTGCTGTTGTCGGAATCTCAGCCGGTCCAAGTTTCGTGAAAGGCTTCTCCGAAATCGGCCCCATGATGTTCATCATCGGAGCCATAGCCACAGCCATCCCACTGATTATAGGACTGCTTTTGGCCAAGTATGTGTTCAAGTTCCATCCCGCACTTGCCTTAGGCTGCTGTGCAGGAGCGCGCACCACCACAGCAGCCCTCGGAGCTATCGAAGAGGCCGTAGGCAGCGAGACTCCCGCATTGGGCTACACCATCACGTACGCCATCGGTAATACCCTGCTCATCATCTGGGGTGTCGTCATCGTGCTCCTCTGCAGTTAGCAGCGAAGCGCCCGTCACCCCTCCCCCCCTCACCCTTCACCTTTCACCCTTCACCCCATAACCCTTTAATAAAAAAACAATATGAAATACTTGAAAGAAAAAAGCGAAGTCAACAAAGACTTCGAACAACAGATGTCAAAGATCAGCCCCTTCGAACTGAAGAACAGACTGATAAGTATGGCCGACGAGAGTGTAAGAAAACTGGCACACACCATGTTGAATGCCGGACGTGGCAACCCCAACTGGATAGCCACAACCCCACGTGAAGCATTTTTCGCGCTCGGACAGTTCGGACTGGAAGAGTGCAGACGCACCTTCGACTTGCCCGAAGGATTTGCCGGGCTCCCCCAGAAACCGGGCATAGCCCAACGCTTCGAGGAGTTCCTGAAGAAGAATGCCCAGCTCCCCGGCACCGCCATGCTGAAGAAGGCCTACAACTATATGCTCATGGAACATGCGGCCGATCCCGATGAACTGGTACACGAATGGGCCGAGAGTGTCATTGGAGACCAATACCCCGTCCCCGACAGGATATTGAAATACACCGAGATTGCCGTACGCGACTACTTGGAGCATGAACTATGCGACCACCGTCCGCCCACCCAACAGGGAGCCATGCAACTGTTTGCCGTCGAAGGTGGAACTGCCGCCATGTGCTACATCTTCGACTCACTGATGCAGAACCACTTGCTCCACAAAGGAGACAGCATAGCCCTGCTTGTACCGGCATTCACCCCCTACATCGAGATTCCCGAGTTGGACCGCTACGACTTCGATGTCCTGCACATCCCGGCCAATCGCATGACCGACGACGGCTTGCACCTGTGGCAGTACGATGAAAAAGAAATCAACCGCCTGCGCGACCAGCGATACAAGGCACTCTTCATCATCAATCCCAGCAATCCGCCCAGCTATGCACTGGCTCCACAAACGGTGGACCAGCTCAAGGACATCGTAGAACGTTGGAATCCCAATCTGATGATTGTCACAGACGATGTATATGCCACCTACATCCCACACTTCCGTTCCGTGCTGGCCGATTTGCCCAAGAACACCATCGGGGTCTATTCCTTCAGCAAATATTTCGGCGCCACAGGATGGCGCGCTGCCGTCTTGGCCATCTATGAGGACAATATCTTCGACCAGCTGTTGAAGAACCTCCCCCGCAAGCGAAAGAGCGAATTGGCCCGCCGCTATGGCAGTCTCACCATGAAGCCCGAAGAGCTGCGTTTCATAGACCGCATGGTGGCCGACAGCCGACAGGTAGGCCTCAACCACACAGCCGGTCTCAGCCTGCCACAACAGATGCAGATGTCCCTCTTTGCCCTCTTCAGCCTTATGGACAAGGAAAATATCTATCGCACCCGCATGTTGGACATCATCCAGCAGCGTCTGAAAGCCCTGTGGGACAGTGCTGGTTTCACCCTGCTCCCCGACCCCTTGCGTGCCGGATACTATAGCGAAATAGACATGCTCGTCTGGGCCAAGAAGTTCTATGGCGAAGAATTTGTGGAGTATCTGAAGAAGAACTACAACCCGCTCGACGTAGTCTTCCGTCTGGCCACAGAGACAAGCCTCGTCGTGCTGAACGGTGGAGGATTCGATGGCCCAGAATGGAGTGTACGTGTCAGCCTTGCCAATCTCAACGAGAGTGACTATGTACGCATCGGCCAGAGCATCCGCAAGATTCTCACCGAATATGCCGAAACCTGGAAAGGCGAAAGCTGCTGTTAAGGATATCCCGGCCAAGTCACAGCTTAGGCCTTCAGAACAGAATACAGATGTAAGAATGGATGCCCCACCGAGGGACATCCATTCTTACCAAACTGGAAGGCGTAGTGAAACAACGCTTAACACCCAGCCCAGTACTTCTTAAGAAATACTCCAGTACTTCTTAGGCAGTACTCCAATACTTCCAGTGTTGTACTGCAGTACTTGTTAAGAAGTACTGAGATTCGACTGCAGTGTACTGAAATAAGTTGTGTATGTTAACGATTTCCGTTTGGATTGCAACAAAAAAGTATTCTAAGATACTTGCCCACAAAAGTATAACTAATTTTGCAATAATCCATCATTCCTATCAAAAAAACAACGAATTTATGGGGAAAATAGTTCTGATATTGTACCTGCATTGTCATAGCTATCGTAGCGATGGGTCCCATCGCTATATTTCCATAGTCCAAAATTAATTCTTACACTTTAATCCTTTCCCTCTTCATCAATCTCGCTAACCGTCTCATTACAGTTCTTCCACCCTTTTGGAGGATTGAGGGGGGGGCGCTTTTCATTGAATAGGTAAATTGTACTTAATTTTATATTCTTCAGCATATCCATGAAATTCTTCATAGTCGTTATTGCTCTTGTAAAAATATAAAGAATATTTTACTCAAGAATAAGATATATATTTGTCGCCATGCAAAAATAAAAGGATGATTATTTTTGCATTCTCTTACTTTATACTACTTTTGCTCCGACATAAATATGTATAATCCGACAGAAAGCGTTCCTGTCCGATACTTGATAATGATATTGAGCTTTTAGCTCTTGTTCTCTATTCTTGAAACCGCCAAACTTCAACACATGAGGACAAGTGGTAGGAAGTTCACGTCTATGGGCGTGGACTGTCCTTTGCTTGTTATGTGTGAGGTTACTTGGCGGTACTTAAGAATGAGCAAGCATTGGATGGAATGCGCCTTTTTGTTTCTAAACCTAGTTATTATGATTAAAAAGTTGTTATTGCTATTGCTTTTATTTCCTTTCTATGCAATAGCCAACTCCCCAATTAAATTAATAATTTGGGCCAAAGATGGTACTCGAGTTGCATATGCTTTGACCGAAGAGCCCAAGGTGAAATTTACCGAAAACAGCATGGTGATAAGTACTACTAAAGTGGAAGTTGACTATCCCTTGCATAGTATGGAGCGTTTTACGTATGGAGACGAAGTCACCACAATTACTGATATTAGTACGGATAAGTTTTCTTTCAAATGGGATGGCAAATCATTATTGTTTTCTGCATTAAGACCGAATAGCACAGTTTGCATTTATTCCTTAAGCGGGATGCTTCTTATTCGAAAAACGATACAACAAGGAGGAGAATATATTTGTCCAATAGACGATCTTGCAAATGGTGTGTATATGATAAAAGTAAATAATATAACTTATAAATTCTCTAAACGATGAAGAGATTGATATTAATATGCAGTCTGCTAACCACAGTGTTGATGACAGGCGCACAACGATATATGCGTTACCACATGAACGATAACACATTCAATGGTTTCTACACGAACTATGTAGATAGCATCTTACATGGTACAGAATTTTCTCAAGTATATGCAAATGGGCAAGTGTATGAGATATTGTTAGAGAATGTGGATAGTATAACATTCGAAGGAACAGATATTGTTACCGATGCCGATGACATGGTTGGCCGATACCGTATTTACGAATACGAAGTATCCCCAACAGATTCTATGTACAACATCTACAAAAAGGCCTACTTCGATAATCGTGCTCTATTGATGACGAGTAAGACAGGAGAGTTTGGGGCGAATGATACGATTATAATTCATTCTGAATTTTATGATTGCGATCTTCTTCTGTTAACGAATGATGATGGCAATATCAGCCGTGTGTTTAATGGGGAATATTTATTGGATATCCTTTATCAGGAGGATGGGGATTATACTGTCAATTTGTTAGATTCTTCTTGTGATTCAATTTTGATGTCAGAGGAATTTTCTTTAGATGTATTTGAAAAATATTCTATAACTCGTGGTTGGATCAAAAAAACATTCAGAGAAGCAATTAAAGGGTTGAAAAAAGTGATGACCCATAAAAGTTTCGAGAAATTTAGAAACAAAATGAAAGGAACATTCCTTGAAGAATCCGCCTTTAAGACTATAGAAGTAGTACTTGATGCTTTGAGTGAAATAGAGACTAATCCAGAACTAAAGAATGAGAAAATAGTGCTTGATTTTATTCAAGTTGGAGCCGATATAACAGGAATAGGCTTTACCGCTATTGGTGGAGCATTGACTGGCGGTCAACTATGGACTGCCCTTGGTGTTGAAATAGGGTTATTTTCGGCGGATTTTGAAGAGTTGTATAATGATATATTCCCTTCTACAGAAACTTTGGAAAAGTATAAAAAGTTTTATGCAGATAAATATCTAATAAAGGTTCATGCAGAAGAAGCCGTAAATATTAGCGACGTAACTGCAACGTTAGACGGAACTCTATGGGTAAAAGATGGCATCAACGGAATAGTGTTTTTTCATATTGAAAAGGTTTCTGGAAATGAAGGATGGGACATTATGTCAATCGTAATCCCTATTACTGATTATCTAAATAAATTGTCTGCAAATATAATAGATTTAGAGCCAAATACCGAATATAAATATTTCATTAAGTATGTATGTGAAATTGATGGTATGGAATTCATATACGAATCAGACGTAAAATGGTTTACGACCAAAGCTGTAGAACAAAAAAATACAATAGAAACACTTGATGCTACAGATATCGGAATAAATTTTGCAACTTTGAATGCAAAAGTTATTGGTTGGGATACTTACATAGCAAAATTTGGATTCTGTTATAGCAAGGATAGTACAACCCTTACGATAGAAAATAGCACATCATATGGTGAAATATTGAAACCTGTTGGAGATAGTATAGTAGTATATAATTCTGTTGCATTGGATGGCTTAGAATATGGAACAACTTACTATTATTGTGCATATATCTATTTAGATAGTATTGATCAATATACCTATGGAAATGTAAAAAGTTTTACAACAGCCACAATGGATATTGGAGCTGTAGATTTAGGTTTAAGCGTAAAATGGGCTTCACATAATGTTGGTGCAACAAAACCTGAGGAATACGGTGGGTATTATGCTTGGGGAGAAACTGAGGAAAAAGAAGAATATTCTGTTCATACATATAAATATTATAAAGGGGATTTGGATAGTGATGATTATAATGATGAAGATGAGTATGAAGATTTGGGCGATAACATAAGTTCTACAAAATACGATGTTGCTCATGTAAAATGGGGTAATGGTTGGCGAATGCCGACACGTGTAGAAATGAAAGAATTGATAAGTAAATGCGTGTGGAAAAAAATAACAATAAATGGAGTGATTGGCAGACTTGTAACTGGGCCTAATGGTAATAGCATTTTTTTACCAGCTTCGGGATATATAGTGGGCCCTAAAAAGGAATCTTATGATTTTGATAGCGCTTCATATTGGAGTAGTGATGTCGATTATATCGATACACATAAAGGTGACAACTTACGGTTTGAAGACTATAATAGCACTGATAAAGGTCGTACTTATTCTTTTATGAGAGAATGGGGATGTTCTGTTCGTCCAGTAAAAGGATATTGATTAATTTTATTTTTGAAATTCACTTTGTGTTACATTGATACATAGTGAACCCCAGAAGTTAGAAAAAACTTCTGGGGTTTACTTCAAAACAGGTACGTCCTTTTTGACTTATCACTTCATACAGTTCATTTCACTGCGATGCTCTCAATCTCTACCAAAGCACCTTTGGGGAGTTGCTTGACTGCGAAAGCTGAACGGGCAGGGAATGCACCGCTGAAATAGCTGGCATAGACTTCGTTCATCTCCACAAACATAGAGATATCGGCAAGGAAGACGGTGGTCTTCACTACATTGTCCAATGTCAAACCGGCCTCGGCCAATACGTTCTTGATATTCTCGAAAACCTGAGTAGTCTGTTCTTTGATTCCTCCTTCTACAATTTCGCCTGTAGCCGGATTAACTGGTATCTGGCCGGAAAGGAATACCATACCATTCACTTCGATTGCCTGGCTATAAGGGCCAATTGCTGCAGGAGCATTAGGAGTTGAAATTACTTTTTTCATTGCGTATCACTTTTAATTACAAATTACACTTGTTGTTTTATCAGGTTGCTAAAGTAACAAAAAAACTGTCATCGCAATGAACAAAGGAGACATATTTACGTTCATTTAACAAAGCGGATGGGGCATCATCTTGACACATATCAAAAAAAAGATGAATATCACAATCCGGACAAAAAAACGCAGAAAAAACAATGGTATATGCAAATTTATACGTATTTTTGCACCGTCAAAAAGCTCGCGGAACATGAACAATAACATCATTCCGCACGTTTTTATACAGAACTATATTTTATCATCTAAAGTCCTTTCAACGTTCAGTTTCAATTATTCACGATCTGGTGGATTAGCGAATCCTATAGCTCAAGAAATAGTCTGAAGCAATGGGCAAATATAATATCCCAATCAAATATAGGACACAAAAGGACTACATAGCACAATTACATTTATACTTCATTATATGTATAACATTATCCAATTACGAGAAAAAGAACTGGGTGAATTGCAAGATATTGCAAAAGAACTGGGTATTAAAAAAGTTACTTCGATGGAAAAGGACGACTTGATCTACAAGATTCTGGACGAACAGGCCATTGCCGGAGCATCGAAGAAAGTGGCATCGGAAACCCCAAAGAAACGCTCCCGGGTGACAGTGAAACAGGGAGCAGGAAAAGTATATACTGCCTCACAGGACAAAGCTGAAAAGATTGAGGAACCACAACGGGTGGTGACTCCCGTAGCGTCTGTCACCAACGAAAGCAAGGAGGAAGAGGTGGCCGCAGAGGCACCACAAGCTACTCCAGCAGAAGAGGCACCGACCCCCAAGAAACGTGGCCGCAAACCCGGAAGCAAGAATAAGGCTAAGGAGTCCCAAGCTGAAGAGACCGCCAACAATGAGCCTGAAGCTACTGAGGAGAAGAAGGTGGAAGAGAAGGAGACCACCCAAGAGGTGGTGGACACTCTCCCCGAAACTACAGAGATAGCAGAGGTGGCTCCAACAACCGAACAGACTTCTGAAGTGACAAAAGAGACTCCTAAGGAGGTTCAACCAGACCTTACACTTACAGAAAAGAGCACGGAGGAAGAGGTTGTGGCCAAAGAAGAAAAGACGAAAAAGGATATCAACAGCGACCTTCCTGAGTTCCTGCTACAGAGCCCAAATGCAACAGAGGATTTCATCCCCATCGAGGATATCCCCTCGGAAGGCAATCTGGAGATACCGGAAGAGCTGTTCGACAAGTTTGAATCTACAAAGATTGAAGCTCCGGAATTTTTGTTTGCCTCTTCTGCACAAAACGATGATGAAGACATCCCTGAATTCCTGCTGGAGGAGAAAGAGAAAGCCAAAGTGGAAAAGGAATATGATTTCGAGGGTATCCTGAATGGTACGGGTGTATTGGAAATCATGTCTGACGGATATGGATTCTTGCGCTCGGCGGACTACAATTACCTCTCTTCTCCTGATGACATTTATGTTTCCCAATCACAAATCAAACTCTATGGTCTGAAAACAGGTGATGTTGTGGAAGGTCCTATCCGTCCGCCCAAGGAGGGAGAGAAATATTTCCCTCTTGTCAAAGTGACAATGATAAATGGGAAGGATCCCTCTGTGGTTCGCGACCGTGTACCTTTCGAGCACCTGACTCCCCTGTTCCCCGATGAGAAATTCAAGCTGTGCACCGGCCACAATGACAACCTTTCGGCCCGTGTGGTAGATATGTTCGCTCCTATCGGTAAAGGACAACGTGCCTTGATTGTGGCCCAACCAAAGACCGGTAAGACCATCCTGATGAAGGATATTGCCAATGCCATAGCTGCCAACCATCCTGAGGCATACATGATTATGCTGCTCATCGACGAACGCCCAGAAGAGGTGACAGACATGGCACGCAGCGTCAATGCAGAGGTAATAGCATCTACCTTCGATGAACCGGCAGAACGCCATGTGAAAATTGCAGGTATCGTATTGGAGAAGGCCAAACGTATGGTGGAATGCGGACACGATGTGGTAATCTTCCTCGACTCTATCACCCGACTTGCCAGAGCTTATAATACCGTATCTCCGGCTTCTGGTAAAGTGCTCTCCGGAGGTGTTGATGCCAATGCTCTCCAGAAGCCTAAGCGTTTCTTCGGAGCTGCACGAAACATCGAAGGTGGAGGATCGCTCACCATCATAGCCACAGCCCTTATCGATACCGGCAGCAAGATGGACGAAGTTATCTTTGAGGAATTCAAGGGAACTGGAAATATGGAACTTCAGTTGGATCGTGTACTCTCCAACAAACGTATATTCCCTGCTGTCAATACTATTGCATCAAGTACCCGACGCGACGACCTGCTGCATGACAGACTTACGCTTGACCGCATGTGGATTCTCCGCAAATATCTGTCTGACATGAATCCGATAGAGGCTATGGATTTTGTCAAGGGACGTCTGGAGCAAACCAGAGACAACGAAGAGTTCCTGATGAGCATGAATTCATAATACTCCAAAAGATACATATATCGATGATGCGCATTGCATACTGCCCGACAGTTGTGCAATGCGCATTATTTTATACCCCACTCCACAAGAACATTTCTAATGGCCCGACTGTTTATCTGAGAAAATAGCTGTACACATATGACAAATCTAAGCACTACTTTTGCCGGATTGAAGCTGAAGAATCCTATCATTGTCAGCAGTTCGAGCCTGACAGACTCTCCCCTGAAATGTAAAACCCTGGAAGAAAATGGAGCCGGAGCCATTGTCCTGAAATCCATTTTCGAAGAGCAGATTATGCAACAGTATGACAAATGGAATGACCCGGAGAACATGGATAGCAATGACTATCTGGAAACATATCTGCGCTCCCACTCTCTGAATGAATATATTTCCCTCATTCAGGAATCCAAACGCTGTTGTTCGATACCGATCATAGCCAGTATCAATTGTTCGACCCGTTCGGAATGGGTGACATTCGCCCGTATAGCCGAAGAGGCCGGTGCTGATGCCTTGGAGGTGAACATTATGGAAATACAGGCTGATATCGAATATGCCTACGGCAGCTACGAACAAAAACATATCGATATATTGAGCCGGATCAAGCGGCATACGAGCCTTCCCATAATCATGAAACTGGGGCAGAACCTGACTAATCCTATCCCCCTTATCAATCAGCTATACGCCAACGGTGCAAAGGGAATTGTCCTTTTCAACCGTTCCTATCGCCCTGATATCAATATAGACAGTCATCGGTTTAATGCCGGAGAGATATGGAGCCGACCGGGAGATATCTGCGAGGCTTTACGTTGGATAGGCATATCGTCTGCCAAAGTGCCCAATCTCAGCTATGCGGCTTCAGGAGGCGTACATGACGGATGGGGTGCTGTCAAAGCCTTACTTGCCGGAGCATCGGCTGCAGAAGTATGCACTACCCTATTCTGGAACGGGCCACAAAGAATAAAAGTGATGAAATCACAAATAGAGGAATGGATGAAAGGTGCCGACTACGAACGTTTATCACAATTCGTCGGAAGCATGAACCTGAATTCATGTAGCGAGAATGAGTACTATGGACGCACTCAGTTCATGCGATATTTCAGCGACTATAAAGACGGACGTTAACCCGTATCAGACCCAATCCTCAGGCACCAACCTTTGGTGCACCTATGAGTATGTGGTATTAAAAGAATTAAGACTGAAAAAAAAAGTTGGATACCAGAACAAGAGTTCCAGTATCCAACTATCTTGTATTGTTTATACTCCTCTCCTAGAAAGGCAGATCATCCTTTTCGTCACCAGCAGTGAAATCAACAGGAGCTGCTGATGCTGGAGGGAAAGGCATCGGGTCTGCTACAGGAGCAGGAGCACTGCCTACATCTGCACGTTCAACTTTCCATGCACGTATATCATTGAACCAACGGCCTTGCCACTCACGGCAATCGATATCAAATGATACGGTCAGTTCTTCACCAACCTGTATATTGAACTGGGCTATTTTGTCTGCACCAAAGATGTTAAAACACATTTTACGAGGATACTGGTCGTGTGTTTCCAACACATACTCTTGTATTTTCCAAGGGTTACCAGCCTTTGAAACTCCCTCTCTTGCGGGGAGGACTGCAATAATTTTTCCGCTTAATTCCATGTTCTGTTTTAAAATTTTCCGCGAAAGTACTATTTTATTTGATACAACACGAATTTTTTCAAAGCTTTTTGCGATGCATACACAAAGTTTTTGTACCTTTGTGACATATTAGCTATTGATAATTGAAACAAAAACAAAACATAAAGATTAACCTATGAAATTAGTAGTATCGAGCACCGCCCTTTTTAGCCATTTGCAGGCTATCGGCCGAGTTATCAACTCGAAAAATACACTTCCTATTCTGGATTGTTTCCTCTTCGAACTGAACGACGGAACGTTGTCACTGACTGCTTCTGACAATGAAACAACTATGTCAACATCACTTCCCGTTATCGAGAACGAAGGTGATTGCCGTTTCGCCATCAGTGCCAAAACAATTCTGGATGCGTTGAAAGAGATTCCGGAACAACCTCTGACTTTCGATTTCAATCCCACAACACTGGAAATTATCGTTCAATACATGAACGGACGTTATAGCGTAGTTGCCCAAAATGCGGATGAATATCCTATCCCTGTCACTTTAGGCGAAAGTGCTGTCAATGTTGACATTGAATCAGCCACTTTGCTGACAGGCATCAACCGTGCGCTATTTGCAACAGCTGATGACGAACTTCGCCCTGTTATGAATGGTATCTACTTCGACATCTCTACCGAAGACATCACCATGGTTGCTTCTGATGGCCACAAGCTGGTTCGCAACAAGAATCATGCCACCAAGGGCAATGAAAAAGCTGCATTCATCCTTCCAAAGAAGCCCGCCACATTGCTGAAAAACCTGTTGGGCAAAGAGCAAGGTTGCGTAAATATCAGCTTCGATGACCGCAATGCGACATTCATTCTCCCCAACTATCGTATGGTATGCCGACTGATTGAAGGACGTTACCCCAACTATAATTCGGTCATCCCTCAGAACAATCCCCATAAGGTCACCATTGACCGCGCCATTCTGTTGAGCGCCCTCAAGCGTGTATCTGTATTCTCTTCACAAGCAAGCAGCCTCATCAAACTGCGCTTGCAGGAAAACCAATTGATTATATCTGCCCAAGACATTGACTTCTCCACTTCCGCCGAAGAAGCAATCAGCTGCAGCTATAACGGCACTCCCATGAACATTGGCTTCAAAGCGACATTCCTCATCGATATCCTGAACAATCTCTCTGGACAAGAGGTAATCATTGAGCTCTCTGACCCCTCACGTGCAGGTGTACTCGTACCTGCTGAGCAAGAGGAAAATGAAGACTTGCTCATGTTGCTCATGCCGATGATGCTGAATGACTAATCAATGTGCTAATATGCTAATGTGCCAATGTGCCAATGCCAGTACTTTTACAATTGGCACATTAGCACATTAGCATATTAGCATATTGGCACATTAACTCATTAACTCATGAAACTGAACTTAAAGAACCCACTCGTATTCTTCGATCTGGAGACAACGGGAATCAACATCAATACCGACCGCATCGTAGAGATTTGTTACCTGAAGGTTTATCCCAACGGCAACGAAGAATCAAAGACTATGCGCATCAACCCTGAAATGCACATTCCTGAACAATCTTCAGCCGTACACGGTATCTATGACGAAGATGTGGCCGACTGCCCCACTTTTAAAGAGGTGGCCAAGCAGATAGCTCACGACATTGAAGGATGCGACATTGCCGGTTTCAACAGTAACCGCTTTGATGTACCTCTGTTAGCAGAAGAGTTTCTCCGTGCAGGAGTGGATATCGACATGAGCCGCCGCAAGTTCATCGACGTACAAGTCATCTACCACAAGTTGGAGCAACGAACGCTATCGGCCGCCTACAAGTTTTATTGCGACAAGAATCTGGAAGATGCCCATACGGCCGAAGCTGACACACGTGCCACCTATGAGGTGTTGAAGGCACAACTTGACCGATATCCCGAAGCATTGCAAAACGATATGGCTTTCCTCTCGGAATACTCCAGTTTTACACGCAACGTGGATTTCGCCGGCCGCATGGTGTACAACGAAGACAATATCCCCACCTTCAATTTCGGTAAGTACAAAGGAAAAACCGTGGAGGAGGTCTTACGAAAAGATCCGGGATACTACAGTTGGATACTTCAGGGAGATTTCACACTGAACACCAAGCAGATGTTGACACGCATTAAGTTAGGAATGAAATGATGTGAGAATGTGACAATGTGCTAATGTGTTAATGTACTAATGACCATGCGACACTATTACAATTAGTAAATTGACACATTAACACATTAGCACATTGGCATATTAGCACATTGGCATATTAGCACATTGCCACATTGGCACATTAGCACATTAAACCAACCCTCATGTCACTACAAGGAAAAAAAATAGTACTTGGTATCACAGGAAGCATCGCCGCTTACAAGGCTTGCATCCTGATACGCGGCCTCATCAAGGAGGGTGCCGAAGTACAAGTAGTCATCACACCGGCAGGTAAAGAGTTCATCACTCCCATCACCTTGTCGGCACTTACAAGCAAACCGGTAATCAGCGACTTCTTTGCCCAACGCGATGGCACATGGCACAGTCACGTAGCTCTTGGCCTTTGGGCAGACGCTATGATTATTGCACCTGCCACAGCTTCCACCATTGGCAAAATGGCACATGGAGTGGCCGATAATATGCTCATCACCACTTACCTGTCAATGAAGGCGCCTGTCTTTGTGGCACCTGCCATGGATTTGGATATGTACGCTCACCCCTCTACCCAGCAAAATCTGGACACCCTACGCTCTTATGGCAATCACATCATTGAGCCGGGTGAAGGTTTCTTGGCCAGCCACCTTGTGGGCAAGGGACGCATGGAAGAACCGGAAAACATACTATTAGCCATCAAGAATTTTTTCTCAGACAAGGAAAAAACTTTTTCTCCGTTGGCCGCAAAAAAAGTATTAATTACTGCAGGACCCACCTACGAGAAAATAGATCCTGTACGCTTCATCGGCAATTATTCATCAGGAAAAATGGGCTATGCTTTGGCCGAAGAATGTGCCCGCCGTGGCGCCGAAGTGATACTCATTAGTGGCCCCGTGAACATGACCTGCCAACATCCGGCCATACACCGCATTGATGTAGAATCTGCCGAGGATATGTACAACGAAGCCATGACACACTACCCAACGTGCGATGCAGGCATCCTATGTGCCGCCGTAGCTGATTTCACGCCCGAAATGAAAGCCGAACAAAAGATTAAGCGCGAAGGGGATAACCTGACACTTCGTCTGAAGCCCACAAAGGATATTGCAGCTTCGTTAGGAAAAACAAAGTGCAAAGGCCAAATACTCGTAGGATTTGCCCTCGAGACAACCAACGAAATGACCCATGCTCAAGACAAACTTCGCCGGAAGAACTTTGACTTCATCGTACTGAATTCTCTTAACGATAAAGGCGCCGGCTTCCGCCACGATACCAACAAGATTGCCATCGTATCAGAAGACGAAATCAAAGAATATCCGTTGAAACCGAAAAATGAGGTGGCCACAGATATCATCAACGAACTTGAAAGACTGATAAACAAATAATCTTTTATCCACACATAAATAATCAGGGGTTGTGTCATTACGGACACAACCCCTGATTATTATTTTATAATGCCAGGAAGATGTGTCCGAGGACACATCCTCCCGCATTTATCAACGTTTCAATAACTTCTTCACGAGAGAACCGGATGCTCCGTTAATCTGCAACAGATACATTCCTTTATCCACGGAAAGTCCACGGAAAGTCTCCTCCACATCACGCAACTGGCAAGTGAAGCCATCAACCTGCACACCTCCTAAAGTGATTACAGTCACCTTCACCACCTCATCATTGGCTATGGCATTGATTCCCGTAGCATCATAACCTACGAACAGCAATCCCTCAGATATACGGCTTGTATCCCAGAAATAGCCTGAAGACATCTCCTGCAAATCAAACTTAGGAGTACCTTCAAAGGATGTTGCATTCCATAATCTAATGGAGTCACCTTCCACAGGCACATAGCTTTCAGAAAGAGTCAGGCGAAGTATTCCATTCATTGTCAACTTGTTAATACCATCTACGCTCGTACCACCTGTATTGGTCTTAGTTGCACAACGGCCCATACCAATCTGGATGACACCACCTTCTCCTACAGTTACACTCTTACCTCCCAAATTGATTTTTCCACTGGTTGAACCTTCAAGAGAGCCTGGTCTCAAAGTTCCGTTAATGAGGTAAGTGGAGTTTGTCAATGCACCTGCAGAACCTGAGGTACCTGTCAAGCATCCGTCCGCGGCAACAACGAGAGAGCCTGTTCCCAATTTCGTTGTAGAAGAGATTTTCACTTCTCCATCTTCGATACGCATAGAACCTGTGAAGTCACTGGCTCCTGTAAGTGTTACAGTGCCCTCTCCTACTTTAGTCAACATCGTACCGGTTCCGGTGACTATACCTTTCCAACTATAGTTGCTTTCATTACCTATTTTCCAAGTATTGGCACCTACCGAACTACCATTGCTGAATGTACATCCTGAACCCAAGCTACCTTCACCAGCAAGTTTTCCAATAGAGAATACCTTGCCGCTATTCTGAACTACAACACCCGAAGGAATATTCATGGTTCCATTAGGCATACCTCCCGCAATGTCAAAGGTAAAACGTCCATCTGCAGAATTTGTAGCCTGTGGTATAAATGTTCCAGTAAATGATGACAAGTTCATCTTAATGTGAGTACGTGTTGCATACCATCCGGAACCTTTCACCGTATTACAATAGACAGTCAATGTACCATCCCCATACACTTTATTGGAGTTTGTACTGTTATTAGCCGTATAGATGGTGCCTTTCTTTCCGTCAGCTACATGAATATTATATGACGTTCCGGTATTTTCATGCAACGTTGCACTATTGAACACGACATTTTTGGCAGGAGTAGTACATGCCACACATTGTATAGTACCGGCATCAATCACCAAAGTATCAAGACTGGAATTTACAGCGTTGAATTTCATCCAACCACTTCCTTTCTTGGTTAGTTTGGTTCCAATGAATGACTTGTTCATGATAAAATCTCCCGCATTGTATATCACACCACCTTCAGATGTTTCAAGACGGATAGGTGTGCCCATCTGAATAGCAGATGTTGTCTGCAGAGTAGCTCCATTTTCAATGATGAAATTCGTGGCCAAATTAGATACACCTCCCAAATTTCCTTTAGCCTGATTGGCATTGGAGAGGGATGAAACTTGTACAAATCCTCCACTGATTCGTGTTCCTCCGGAGTAATCATTATCCATATTGATCTTCAATGTTCCAGTTCCTTTCTTCACCAAAGTCGTTGTTCCCGTGATATTTCCTGTACCAGAGAATGTATATGCCTTGGTATTATCCACCAGAATTGTATCAGCTTCGATATCGCTATTGATATTCACTACATATGCTTGTGCCGAATCATTGAACAGAACATTATCTCCACTTACAAAAACAGTATTTCCTTCTGTAGGACTATCTACCTTAGTAAAGTTGGCCGTAATAGCCAAATCCCAGATACTACCAGCTGTACCATTCCACATGATATCAGTTGCATCACGCAACCCTTCTACGACTAAATAGAGTTTGCCATCTTCATGTTTCAAATAGCTTTTCTTGCTGATATCCAATCCTTCCACTTTGATATCGGACAAGTTTCCAGTGATGGTACCTACTTCTCCGAGCAAATATTCTCCTTCAGCCAACTCCGTATCAACACCATAATGAGAGGTGAACTCTATGACAGGCACCAAGTACTGTGGGCCGTATGTCCAATTCTTCTTTTCAATACTCAAAGCAGTAGCATTTATCTGGTCAGCCACCAAACCTTCGTTATACACATCGATAACAATGCGTGAACCGAATCCGAGAGCCAGTGTACCGACTTTCACCGTTCCCTTCACATCGCGTCCGCCAGGAGCAAATTCTGAAGCGTAATCCATCTTGATACTCTTGAATTCTCCTCCATTGGAGTTCAACTTGGCAAAACGATTCAGCCACAAGTCGCTATTAGGCAATTTGCCGTCAAAATTCAACGTACCAGCCCATACATTTGTCTCACCCGTATAAGTATGTTCAGCCGTAGGCAACGTCAAGATACCTTCTCCTTGTTTCACTAATCGCATAGCACCAGTGAAGGGAGCACCTGTCACGATTCCTGTATAGTACTCATACTTGATACCCTGATTGTTCGTACTTCCCTGTACCCATGAAGGGATATTGAAGGTCACCATATAGGGTGATGCACCTTCAGCTACATTGATGGTAGAGTTTCCTGTCTCACGCACAATTACATGCTGGTCAGCATGTGTGGCCCCTATCGTCTCTCCATTCTTCACTTCTACACGTCCGGTCATAGTCAAGGGAGGAGGGGCTACAGTTATACCTTCCATCTCGCCAAGGAAATAACTCAAATGAGGTGGTTGGTTATATCCGATACTCTGCCATACCATAGCCTGACGATACTGATGATCGTGCCACAAAGTGTAAATACGATGTATTGTTGGTGCCGTGGTAGAATAGATACGGATATTTGCATTGTCACTCGTACGTATCACCAGTTCCTCACGCCAGTCACCAAGGATATCTCCCGTTGCTCCCGGATTATTCTTACTCCAGTTGTTCATCTTGCATCCACTGGAGGTAAAGATACGGTTTATACCTGTTCCAACCATTTTGTCTATCTTGGCTTCCTTCTCTGTTCCCGGACTATTGAGGATTTCCTCACAAAGGTCACCATCCCAATAGATACGGAAATTCAGGTCAAAGCCTGGCACATCCGAAAGCACTTTGTCTGCTACGGTAGAGATGACTCCGCTACTGGCACTTTTTCCCACACATCCTGGATAAGCGTTCGTAAAGTTACCACACAAAGCACGTCCATCATCACTAGTACCTTGCAGACGGTAATAGATTTCCGAAGTTGTGGCATTTCGATAGTTCATCGCAGGACGATCCTCATTGCAAGCGAAATGCTCCAAGCCCCAACGATAAGGGTCAAGGTCTCCTGTATGCTGGGCATCTCCGTGTCCGAGACCTGTTGTTGAAAGTCCCTTTCCATTGTCATCAATTACCATGGAACCGAATACTATCTCATCGCGTCCATCCAAATCAACGTCAGCAATACCATAGTTGTGATAACCCTGTCCGTGCCATTGTCCGCCAGATGAATTCCAACGCCAACGCTCGGTCAACTGATGTGTCTCGGGATTCACATCATAAGCTACCATTTTATGACGGGTATATGCACCACGCCCAAGGAATATGCTGGCCCGCTTTCCATCCAACACCGGAGCTCCAAAATAATGTTTCGTCGAACGGTGTCCATATCCATCTCCCCAAGCAGCATTAAGGTCTGTCTCGCCTGCTTCCAATCGAGGGAGCGGATAGGTCATATTCACATATGGTTCTGCCGTCTCACCATTCAGATAGAGCAAAAATTCATTACCTGTATGCGTATAAGCCATATTCGCATCACTCTGCAACGTATTACGGCTATCGTAGTTCATATTACCAATCTCCACGGTAGTACCATCGGCCTTATGGATAATCATATTATCCGCACCACGCAATAGCATTTCTGCCTTTCCGTCTTCGTCCCAATCATATCCTACGATATCATACTGTTCGTCCGGTCCTGACACCATATTGGGTCCCAAATCAATATACCACAAACGCTTGCCCGACATGTTGTAACACTCCAAACGGTGGAAACTGTATTTATTGGTAGTATAGTCGCGCACCGAACCACAATTACGCTTCACGATGAACTCTGTCACACCATCTCCATCCACATCGGCCAAAAGGATATCGTTCAGTGTATAATCGCTGGTCACATTCTCTCCGTTTCTATTGATGACTGGCTGTACAGGGATATCCTTGTAATTTCCCAACCATCGTGTCACAGCTTTGGATTTCTCCTGCTCTACTCCACGTACCACAGCTGCCACCTGATACTTGCTCGAAGCAGAACCGCCGGCATCGGTATAGTTACTCACTTTTAACGGTGTAGCATTCAACTTCACACCGTCACGATAAAGGTTATATTCCACATCATAGTACTCTTCTCCCATGATGCGCCAACTCACAAAAGTGCCACCGCTTCCCGGCATAGCCACTAAGCCACGGTCAAGAATATCCGTTGTCCGCTGAGCCCATCCGTCTATACCCAAAGCCATAAGCAGCATGGCTGATAATAAGATCTTTTTCATTGAGTATTTAAATTAATAGTTGTTTTGTCAAAAAATAAGACTTACAGTTTTTCTTGTATATTTCGGGACAAAGATAGCAAATATTTATTTCATACTATGTTTTTATACTATTTTTATAGAAGAAGAAACAGAAATTTCTATTGAATCTACATAAAAACAATGAGCCTCATCATCACGACGAAGCTCATTACCTTTATCAAAAACATTTCACATTATGAATTTACATTTTACAAAAAAAAAGAAGGTTGTCTCCCGACAACCAATCTTCCATTAACCTTAAATCTAATACCATGAAAAACACGATGCAAAGATACCGTTTTTTTGTATATCTGCAAGCGCTTAGCATTAGATTCTTTATGTAATTAACACAAATTAGCACTTACATTATTCCTGCACCTTGTACAACCGGAAGTTGTCCACCTTAAACCATGTGGCCGTGGGTGCGCCATCTGTGGTCACACCAATAGTGACAGGTTCATCATCGGCTACCTGGGTGAAAGCGAGTTTGACTGTCTGCATCGGATAATTGTCACGAGTACCCGGACGCTTCACTTGGTCACGGAAATATGCAATATCCTTTCCTGCAAACAGGCGCTGATTGCCTACACGAATGGTGGACGGAGTGTTTGATGCATGCATATCCACCAACAGTTCATACTTGCCGGCAGGAAGATTCTTCAAGACCTGACTGATAGTAGCTGTATGGGTATTAGCCTCGTCCCACACACCGAAAATGTAGCTTCCGTGCGTAGGTCTTGGTTCCCCACCTCCGTGGCTATTGACTCCCCACCATGAGGTAGGGCTGTCCACCATCCATCCTTGCGGCTCAAGCTTGTCGCCTGAGCGCCCATCGGCTTCAAAACTGGGATTGGCTATCAGATGGCTCATATCCTCGCGTCCGTCAGGCACTGTGCCTTCGCAAAGTTTCACATGCACCTCCTTGCCTTCGTAAGTCACTACGGTATTGTAAGTGGCAGCTTCTGTATCGCCCGCAGGGCTATCGGCTGTTACCAAATGAATGCGGAAGTTACGTTTTCCAAGCATGCCGTTAAATTTGCCTTTACGTGCCCCGATGATGAGCGTACCATGATCGTTGTCCCAACGGAAGGGTATTTCAGTGAAGGCACCCTTTTCGTAATTATAGTTGTCACCCTCGTCCTCGTAAAGTGTAAACTCTCCGTTGGCGCCAGGATAGACACGAATTTCAAGATTGTCCCAGGATTTCTCTGTCGAGTATTGCACAGCAGGGCCGAAGGGTAAAATGCTACCGGCCTTCACATATACGGGTATCAGACTGATGGGAGCCAATCGCTTGACTGTGCGTCCGCCGGCAACCAACTCGTTTGTCCAGAAGTCGTACCAGTCTGCACCCGAGGGCAGATATACACTCACGGGAGCAGCCGCTTTCTCCAATTCAGGATAGATTGCAAAACCTTTCTTTCCCTCTTGGAAGGTATAGAGTGGGTCAGTCACCGGTTTTACAAGGATAGAGCGTCCGAAGAGGTACTCATCCGTCAGGTTGATGGCACGCTTGTCATGAGCGAAATCGAAGAAGAGCGGACGCATCATCGAACCGCTACGTTGTACCACCTCACCCATCATACTATATATATAAGGTAACAGGCGGTAGCGCAATTCGATAAAGTCCTTCTGCACATCGAATGCCCATTCACCCGGTTTGCCATAGTGATAAAGTTCGTTCAGCATAGGGCCAGAACGGTGGTTACGCATCAAGGGCATGAAGCATCCCCATTGCATCCAACGCACCTGCAACTCTTTGGCGAAGGGGTCATGTGTATCGTTATTGATATCCCATCCGAAGAATCCGCCGATATCGGTATTCCAGAAGGGAATACCACAGGTCACATAGTTCAATCCTGAAGGAATCTGGTTCTTCATCACCTGCCAATTACTGGTGATATCGCCACTCCAACTGAAGGTTGCATAGCGCTGGATTCCGAACGAACTGCTTCGTGTCATCTGGAAGGAACGCTTGTTGTTCTTCTTCTGTTTGCGCAGATTTTCATACACACCCTTGTTGCTCATCAGCGGGAAGGCATTTTTCACGCTCCGCCAAGTACCGTCGTTCGTCATGTGTTCGTCATCACCCGGCTGGTCCCATTGGTCAGGCTCTGTAGAATCGCTCCACCAAGCATCAATGTCCATGTCGTAGAGGTTCTTCAAGTACTTCCAATAGATGTCGCGCGCCTTCGGATTGAAGGGGTCATAAGGTTTCACACCCCGATTACGCGGCCATGTGTCGAAGGGGTACAGTGCTCCAATCTTTTCCAACTCTTTGTACTGCTCAGTCCAAGGACCGAAGCTTGCCCAAATAGAGATCATCAGATGGGCATTCTTGCTATGTACATAATCCACCATCTCCTGCGGACTCTTGATGCGTGGTTCCAATCCTTTCTCGACATATTCCTTGGCCAAAGGTTTCAAGTCGTCAGGCAGATATTTTGCCCACTTCTCATCGCCCACCTTATTAATATAATAGGGATTCATGAACTTCATGGCATTCCAGTTGGAATCGCATCCCCAGTATTGCCAGTCCTGCACAATACCGTCAAGAGGAATCTCCAACTCGCGGTATTTATCCAGCACCTCGCATAACTCATCGCTTGTCTTATAGCGTTCACGACATTGCCAGAAGCCCATTGACCAAAGAGGGAACATGGTGGCTTGTCCCGAAAGCTGGCGCACCGAGGCCATCACTGCATCTTGTGAACCACCACCGTAGATGAAGTAGTAATCCACGCATTGAGCCACTTCAGAGGTGAAGCGGGTCAAATCTTCACTATCTTCAAAACGTGAACGTCCGGCATTGTCCCAATAGAATCCATAGCCTTTCTCCGAAGCGAAGTAAGGGATGGTAATGTTTCCATTCGTATTCCACATCTTGATTTTCTCTCCACGTTGGTTCAGGTTCTTGCTTCCACGCTGACCGAATCCGAAAATGGCCTCGTCTTTATCCAGACGGAAATTCTGAGCTATTTCATACTTACCCTTATCAGCACCCGCAGTAATCATTTTCACTTCACCTGCTGCAACCTCCTGAAACAACATGTTCTGTCCTTTGGCAAAACATACGGCACCAGTCTGTTTGTCAATGGTCACTGTCATCTGCTCTGTCGTAATGACCACCGAAGGTTCGACATCGCGCATTTGGAATTCTGCACCCGTAGGTTCAAGAACCACCGAGTAGCTTTTCTTCTCGGGCATCTGCTTCAGTCCATCAGCATACTTGGTCACCCGAATGATGGAAGGAGTATAGACGGTCACCTCCGTAGTAGGAACACCTTCTTTGGCGACATCCACCTTCACTCCATACTTTGTCTGTGTCACAGTTTGTGCCTGTGTGGTCATCGCCGCCATCAGACACGACAAAAATAAGAATTGTTTTTTCATGTTTATACTATTTGGCTATGATTATTTCCCATTTTTCATGTATTTACTCATAATCTGCAAATTTAGATAAAATCTGCCAATTAGCAGACGCTCATGATAAAAAAGGGGACTTATACGTTTCCAAACCTAAATAATCTTGTGGGATAAATCGGTTGATTGTCTCGCAAGATTTTTATTTTGCCAAGCAATTTTTCTCACCAAAGTTATTAACACCAAATAATCGTTTGGTGTTATGTTTGATTTTATCAATTTGACTCTACAAGAGTTCATTCGTAAATTCAATTGTGAGGATGTCTGCTTGAGTTATCTTGAGAAGAGATTTTGGAACAATATCCCTGTTTCTCCTTTTGACCCATCCTCAAAAGTGTATAACTATGGCAATCATAAGTACCGATGTAGAAACACGGGCAAAAACTTTAATGTCAAGACAAATACTCTGTTCCACGGAACGAAAGTACCACTTGACAAATGGTTTTATGCTATTTGGAAGATTGCTAATAGCACAAATGGAATATCCTCAGTACAACTGAGTAAGGAAATAGGTATTAGACAGGCTACTGCTTGGTCTATGCTTCATCGTATCCGTATGTGTATGAGTGCGGAGAATGTTGCTAAAATGAGTGGCGAAGTTGAACTTGACGAAACGTATGTTGGCGGAAAGGAAAAGAGTAAGCATTCAAACAAGAGAATACCACATAATCAAGGCAGAAGTACAAAGACAAGAACAGCAGTATTAGGTATGCTTGAAAGAAATGGCAAAGTCGTATGCCGTGTTATCAAAGGTAGAGTTACCAAAAAGAAACTTACCGCACCAATTCTTACTACAATCAAACGCACCGCCACTCTATACACTGACGAATATAGTGGCTATAATCTCGTTGGCAAAGTTTATAAGCGTGAGAAAGTAAACCATAGCAAGAAACTATATGTTAAGGGCAAAGCACATACGAATGGTATCGAAGGCTTTTGGTCAAAAGTCAAAAGAAGTTTTGTGGGTGTTTACTACAAGATGAGCCGAAAGTATTTGCATTTGTATATGAACGAATATGTATTCCGTCACAATGTAGCAAAGGAGAATGGTTGGAATAGATTTAACCATTTCCTCACTCTTGCTAATAGACACGTTCCATTCAAAGAATTAGTTGCGTAATGAAGACAAATAAAAACAAAAAAGACATTGTACTAACACCAGAAGAGGTAGCACAATTTAGAGCATTAGGATGGGAAGGAATTATGAGCAAAGCAAAGTCCTACAATCCTAATGCTAAGAAAACTACAGTGAAAAAAGGCAGTAAGAAATTGTAATCTTTACAATTTACCTTCTTTAACAAGCCATTCTATTGTTTCAACCACGGAATCCAAAAGACAACCTTCTGTAGATTCATACAAATTATCCATTTCTGGTTGCCAATATACGACTCTATTGGTTAGCATAGTCAATATATAGTCAGTGCTATTTTCTTTGAGAAATTCAGGCAAAAGGTTAATCAAAGCAGATAATGACCACGCAGGAATTGTTCTCAATAAACCATTGGGGGTATCTGTCAGAAGAGTGAGCCGTGGAGCAAGATTACGACTAAGAACATAGGACATATCCGCAGTCTTGGTATTTATGCCCAAATCAACAAGCCTTTGAGATTGTTCAAGACTTGTACAAAGTGGATTATTTCCCATTTTCAGCATCTTCTTTAAGTTTTTTCTCAAGATACTCACGCATAAGTCTGTCTGTCTGCTCCTTCTCGGCTTGACGCTTTTCCTCTTCGGCTTTCTTCTTCATTTTCTTATCATAATCAAACAAAGCACAGATAAAACAGACAACAAAGATTACAGCGAAAAAAGATAATCCAATTACAGGGTCTGCCTTTGGTGCGACAAGCATATTGACTATGGCATAAGCACAAGCACCAAAGAATCCAATGGAAAATGCATAGAGAATCTTTTTCATAATGGCGAATTTTACAAGGCTCTCCGTGGGCAGACGATTGGAGAAATTTTACAATGTTTATTAGTGAAAAGAACGTGGACTGCCACCTTGCATCCTTGTAGGTATCGCCAAACACCTGAATACACGCACGGTAGGCAACCCACGTATATGAGCTGCTCCGTGCCTCGTGTATTCTTTGTTTTTGATTTGGCGAATTTTTACAAGGAATGAGGCACATTCTCTATTATTTCCAAACATTGTCCCGAAAGACGATGCAAAGGTACAGAATTTCTTTGTATTTTTGCACCCAAACTTAAAATAAAGGCAAGTATGAATCAAATATGTCCCAAATGCGGTAGTACAAAGTTTCAACTTTCTGATATAGATATTGACAATTCAATATATTCATTTGTATCAGTACAATGTAAATCGTGTGGTCATTCATTAGGAATAACCACAATAGAAAATACTCCTGCTACAATTGTCAAATACGGCAAGGAAATATTAGACAAACTTGAAATGCTTGAAAAAGAAATTCAAAAGAGGTGATTTTTATAATTTCTTGTTGATTATTTCAGCAAGTGGACACTCTTTCTCTTTTTTAGCGTATCCATCGCAAGTAGGGTGTTGTTTGCACTCTACTTTGAGTGTTTTGTATATACACTTTCCCTTATTAGGTTTATCTGTAATCATTTCTTCTCCTCCTTCAGCCACTTTTGAAAGTATTCTTGAAACTCTTTACGATTCGTGAATTTGCTTTCGTCAAACTTAACACCCACAATTTCCGCAAATCTTCGTATTGTGTAAAGTTCTTTGAACTCAAACATTGAATCTATTTCTCTGTCGGTAAAAATACGGCTATCGGTTTTCATACTCTTACCGATTACATTCTTGATATGAGATAGAATGCTTGTAACTGCCGAATTTCCAGCACTCTCTCCTTTGATTCCCCTTTCTTCAATAAAGTATGGTGGTATCGGTTTATCCACTGATAGAAATGCTTCTCTGAACTTGGGGCGATAATCTCTTTCAAAAGATACATCAATTTCATACCCACCTTCTCGGTTTTCTTCACACGTTATTGTTAGCCTTGTATTGTCCATAAAATCTTATCATTTACGTCATTATATATGGACGTAATAACTCTGCGAGACTTTATGTCACAATTTACTGATATGCAATAGACAAAATGGCAGATAATGGAGGTTGGCACAGATATTGCAATATCTTTAATAGGTGTTCTACCTATTGGTGCCACAAGCCAACAAATCCATGAAAATATGTGGCGGGCTTTTATAGATTCTTCCCCTCGATATACTGAAGATAAGTGAGTATTAACGAATAAACCTCGCACCTATACGATACGAGATTTATTCTATTGTAGAACGGCAACTTGAAATACGTTGCCATAGAGCAGAAAGGAGGTAAAAATGATTCCATATGCAAATCTTAGAGGCAATTCTCCAGTTATTGGCTATGAGATTGAACCCAATAGAATTATCGTTTGGTTCAAAGGCGGCAAACCATATTCTTATAGCAACAATAGAGCAGGAGTAGGAAACGTTGAAGAAATGAAACGTCTTGCGCGCAGTGGTGCTGGATTAAGTGCATACATCACACGCAATGTTCGTTATCTTTATGATTAACACCTTCCGCTTGTATAATCCTATGGGTTGGCAGACCCATAGGATTTTTCTTTATAACTTTGACAATATAACGACAAAAGTACGCTTTTATTGTTACAAGTCCCAAAGTTTCTGCAAATATAAACGCATAACCAAGCCTAATGGTTGCGGATTTGACATTTTATAACTGCTAATTTAGTTTAGGTTTGGAAACGTATAACTCCCTAAAAAAGTTGAAGGACTGACAGAATTTGTTACTGCAACCATAAAAGGAAGTATCTCTTCTCACTTCTTTATCCCGTATCAGTGCAGCCAACTTTAATCCGCACTATTGACAATATGAAAGTGTACAGAAGACAAATGTACAATAAGAACTTCATTTTACATATTATTCTGACAGATATCGTCCAGATCTTTCTCTACAGAATTACTAAAAAGTGATGCCTCAATATTTTTGTACATAATTTCGGCTATTCCAATGTTTTTACATATCTTTGCGACCTATCAATAATAAAAAATAACGACATGAAACAAAATGTTTTATTCCTGCTATTCTGTCTATACACTTTTTCATCTATCAAGGCCGTGAAATTTGTGGGACTACGGGTGATAGATAAGGAGTATCTGATGGTACACCTGCGCGATGGAGAGGTCCGTTACGAAGATGACGGCAAAGGACCAGGAGCTTACCTAGGACATACATCGGCAGAGGATACGCTGGTGGTGTTTGGCAAACGGTTGCAATCGGATATAGCTACAAAAACTGACAAATGGAGTATTTATTCAAAGGACGACCGTAACTTCACGAAAGTCCATCCGCTGGCCGTATGGCGGAAATCGAAACCGATGAATACTGACCATACACTGACGAGTGAACTGGATCATTGGCTATTCTTGCATCTGCCCCAAGAAATGAAGCAGGGGTGCAGCTATACGGTGACATTGCCTGAAGAAATAGAAGCCGATGTGAAAGAAGCGAGCGTGACATTCGATATCTGGCGGACACAATCGGAGGCGGTGCATGTGAACATCATCGGCTACACGCCCCAGGAAGCAGTACATCCGGCTGACCTTTACCTGTGGTTAGGAGATGGTGGCCAGCGTGACTATGCGGCATTTGAAGGAAAAAATGTATATCTGTACAATGTAAAGACAGGCCGCTCGCGCAAAGCAGGAAAGGTAAGTTTCTGGATGGGAGCCTCAGCCGACAAGGAGGCTAACCGCAAAGACATGACGGGATCGGACGTATGGAATATTGATTTCAAGGGAAGTGTACCCGGACGATACCGGCTGGTTGTGGAAGATGTAGGATGCAGCATGGATTTTGACATCGCTGACGGAGTCTATTTCCAGCCATACCGCTACTCGGTGCGCGGCTACTACTATATGCGTCTGGGCGAACCGATAGACTCCAATATATCTCCTGCCCCGCGCCAACCGATGTTTGTCCCTGAAGTGGATCCGGTGGGATTCACCGTCTATAAGACCGATCTGCACCCATGGCATCCCGATTGGCGGAAGATTCGGGGCGACGTGTGGGACGAACCACATTTCAAACCGGCACTTACATCGGCATTTTGGGCACACCGCCTGCCAGGAAATCCTGTAAATACGGAAGTACGGGGCGGACACTCGGATGCATTCGACTGGGACCGCCATTTGGCGCACGTAAGCAACATTTACGATATGCTGCTCCCCTACCTGCTCACACACGGCCGATTGGCAGAGGACAATCTGGGCATACGGGAGAGCGGAAATGGCATACCCGACCTCATTGACGAGGCACGCAACGAAGTGGACTTCTTCCTGAGCATACGCGATGGCGAGGCCTATTCGCAAGGGGTGACCAACCCGTCAAAGGAGTGGAGCATTATGTTTCAAGCCGGATGCACCACCATGGCCGCATGGGCAAATGCTGCCAATTGTGCTATTCTGGCCGAGGCATTCCGCATTCATGGTAATGACTCGCTATGTACCTATTATACAGAAGAGGCAATCAAAGCTTTCCGCTTTGCCGGCAAGCAAGAGAACCAGCAACTGGATGACCGGCAGGACATCGGAAGTGCCCGTATGCGCGGACGCGACTTTCGGCAAATGGCAGCCGCTTTCCTCTACAATGTGACGGGAGAGAAGGAATGGGAACGGATAATGGCAGAGGAGTGTGCCATCAAAAACGGACAGACGCCTCTATTTGACAAAGGGCGGAATGCCTACTACCAGCTATGGGCTACGGCGGCTTATCTCACCTGTCCACACAAACGAAATTACCCCAAGCTATACACATGGATGAAAGAGAGCGTAAAGCATCATGCCGAAAAGAATAACCTGCGCCACATGTACAACCGACCCTCACGCCGTACAGCTAATGACTCACGCTGGCAAGTGTCTGAGAACCTGCAATTGGTGATAATGGCACACTATATAGCCACCACTCCATCAGAAAAAGCGTTGCTTGAGAAAGCCATGTATATGGAAGCCAGTTGGGGATTGGGACGCAACCCATCGAACATAGTGGAGATGACAGGATTGGGTGAAAGGCATATAGAACATTGCTATACTACCGGACAGGATGACGGAGTGCCAGGTGTACATCCAGGTCAAACGCCTTTCAACGGTACGGAGACATGGTCTGCTGGAAACGGCGGCGACGCACGCATCATCCTTACACGCTGTTACCCCGATTGGCACAACGGTGGATGGCCACATCAGGAATCGTTCTTCAACATTCGCTATATGTGGGTGAACGGTGAATTCACACCACGCGAAACCATGCGGGGAAAAATGGCTCTGTTGGGTTATCTGTACGGAATACGAGTATCTTTACGACCTGTCAATGATACTGACCAACAGAATTAAGGGAGGTCCAAGCAGATACTCAGCCTGAATAAACGCAGAAACTAATTTATAGAACCTTCCTAAAATATAAAGAATATGAGTAAAAAGCAGTTGATATACAAGCAGGAGAACGAGGAATACCTCCGACAGAAAGCTACTGAACCGGGAGTGCTTCTATTGAATGCAGGAGTGCTGTACGAAGTGATGGAAAATGGCGAAGGAGTTTCGCCAACATTGGGAAACATCGTCTCTGTCTATTACAAAGGGATGCTGACCAATGGGAAGGTGTTCGATGATAACACGGCCCAAGGGTATCCCGATGCTTTCAGGTTGAACGACCTGATTGACGGATGGAAAATTGCCCTCACACGCATGCATGTCGGAGACAAATGGCGTATCTACATCCCCTCCCACTTAGGGTATGGGGCTATGGCTACAGCTGGTATCCCCAAACATTCGACTCTGATATTTGAAATCGAACTGAAGGGGATCGCATAATTTCCAAGCTACGGGTAATAAAAGTATGTTATGCCGTACAGAAAATGACATACAAAAAAGAGGGTGTATCAAAATTGACACACCCTCTTTTATATTCAGTTTATTCTACATTACACGAACCAACGAACGTAGCAGAAGTCCTGACGATGAGGCAAGTTGACGTTCTTGGGGAACATACGGTATGCCACGCGGAAGCTACCGCCATTGTCGAGGTGGTGCTTGCACTGGAAGGTGTAGAGGTCACCCTCACGCTTAACCACTTCCATAGGCTCAACACTATATACGTGATCTTTGCCTTCCTTGTCCTTGTAGATAGACACAAGTTCGATACCTACGGCATCATCCAAGCCCTTTTCATCAACAACATGAGTGATGGTATATTCCTTACCGGTTTCAATAGAACCAGCAGCGATAGCTTCGTCCTTAGTTGAAGAAACGACCTCGATATTATCCCAAACAGCTGCTACCTGCTCCTTCCAAGCTGCGATTTCCTTAGCCTTGGCATTGTCATCAGCGCTGAGGTCGGCAAAACGGGCAGCCTCCTTGCAATAGAACTTGCTATAGTAGTCATCCAACTGACGCTTCATGGTGTAGTGGGGAGCTACCTGAGAGATAGAGTTCTTGATGGTGCGTACCCAACCTTCGCTATAACCCTTAGAGTTGCGAGCATAATACAGAGGCAGAATCTCATTTTCGAGCAAGCTGTAGATAGTAGCTGCATCGAGCTGATCCTGATGCTCCTGATTCTGGTATGTACGCTTTTCGGTCAATGCCCAACCGGCACCTTCACGGTATCCTTCGAGCCACCAACCATCAAGTACAGAGAGATTAACAACACCATTCATCAATGCCTTCTCACCAGAAGTACCTGATGCTTCGAGAGGACGAGTCGGTGTGTTCATCCAAATATCTACACCTGAAACAAGGCGACGAGCGAGCTTCATATCGTAATTCTCAAGGAAGATAATCTTACCCAAGAATTCGGGACGACGTGAAATCTCATAAATCTTCTTGATGAGTCCCTGACCACCTCCATCGTGGGGATGTGCCTTACCGGCAAAGAGGAACTGAACAGGATAGTTGGGGTTGTTTACAATCTTGGCCAAGCGGTCGAGGTCGGTGAACAACAAGTGGGCACGCTTGTAAGTAGCAAAACGACGGGCAAAACCAATCAACAGAGCGTTGGGGTTGATTTTCTCCATCAATGATACGATACGGCTGGGGTCTCCCTGATTCTTCAACCAGTCTTCACGGAAACTCTTACGGATGTAGTCGATGAGTTTGTTCTTCAGAGCCAAACGAGTGTTCCAAATCTCTTCATCGCTCACCTCGTAAATTTTCTCCCAAATCTTCTGGTTACTCTGGTCACCCATGAAAGCCTTATCGAAATGCTTGTTATAGAGGTTCTTCCACTCGGTAGCACTCCAAGTGGGGAAGTGTACGCCATTGGTTACATAACCGACATGAGACTCTTCGGGGAAGTAGCCTTTCCAAATGCCAGAGAACATACCCTTAGATACCTCTCCATGCAACCAGCTCACACCATTAACCTCCTGACATGTGTTACAAGCGAAAGTTGACATACAGAAACGCTCACCCTTGTCACCTGGGTTGATACGACCCATATCCATGAACTCGTCCCAAGTGATACCCATCATCTGAGGATAACCGCTCATGTACTTGCCGAAGAGGCTTTCGTCGAAATAGTCGTGACCAGCTGGCACGGGAGTATGTACGGTATAGAGTGAAGAGGCACGAACCAACTCCATAGCCTGATTGAAAGTAAGGCCACCCTTCACGTAGTCGCACAAACGCTGTACGTTGCAAAGCGCTGCGTGACCTTCGTTGCAATGGTAGATATCCTTCTTGATACCCAATTTCTGAAGAGTAAGGATACCACCGATACCAAGCAGAATCTCCTGCTTCAAACGATTTTCCCAATCTCCACCATAGAGAGCATGTGTGATACTCTTGTCAAAGTCGCTATTGAGTTCATTGTCGGTATCGAGCAGATAGAGCTTGATACGACCAACATTCACAGTCCATACATATGCGTGAACCTTATAGTCCATATAAGGAACCTCAACAACTACAGGATTGCCATTAGCATCCAAAGTGCGCTCAATAGGGAGTGAACCGAAGTTCTGGGCCTCGTAGTTGGCCACCTGCTGACCATCCATAGAGAGTGACTGAGTGAAGTATCCATAACGATAGAGGAAACCTACAGCACACATATCTACGTTGCTGTCTGAAGCCTCTTTCAAATAGTCACCGGCAAGGATACCGAGACCGCCAGAGTAGATTTTCAAAACATGACTCAAACCGTACTCCATACAGAAGTAGGCTACAGAAGGACGTTCTGCATTAGGTTTAACATCCATGTAAGCACGGAATTGAGCATACACCTCATCGATACGCTTGAGGATAGCCTTATCAGCAGCCAGTTCTGCTAATTTCTCATAGCTCATGCGCTCCAACAGGAGAACGGGGTTTTGAGCTACCTCTTTCCACAAAGCGGGATCCAAATCACCAAACAAATCAGTTGCCTCGTGATTCCAAGCCCACCACATGTTACGTGCCAACTCTTCCAGCTTCTTCAACTCAGCCGGAATACTTGCTTTTACGGTAATCTCCTTCCAATTAGGAGTATTCGCGTTACTTGCTTTGATTTTCATAATTCTCTCAAATTACTTATTAAATGAATTGTTTTTAGTTCTGTTTTTGATTACGGATACGGGCATTGCGCAAAGCGATGTCGTATGCCTCATAATAATATTGTATAAAATGCTTCCACAAGGCTTTCTCAGCCACCGCAGCTGCATTCTTACGAATTTTCTTGATTTCAGAATCCTTCTTACCGGAGATTTCTGCTATCGTGTCGCGAATCACATCAGCCACTTCAGAGTAATTGTAATCCGAACGATGCACAACTTTCACACCATCTTCAAGCTGGCTATACGCCCCACCCTTCAAGGTATTTGCCCAAAGGCCGAAACCTGCCAAATCGGTTGTGATAGTAGGCACCTTAAAGGCTACACTTTCCAACGGAGTATATCCCCAAGGTTCATAGTATGATGGATACACAGTCAAGTCTTCACAAGGAAGAACATCATAATAATGTTTGTTTACAATACCATCCGCACCATCCAAATAGCAGGGAACGAATATTACTTTCACTTTATCCGAAGGCTGATTGCTCATACCCATATACTTAAGCATATCCAACACTTGATCATGTGTCATATTATGCAACCAATGGGTAATCAGAGGGCAAGAAAGTGGAGTTGTAAAAATTTCCTTACTCACCAAACGCTCTTGCAAATCCTCACGAGGGTCACCAACCCAACTGGGGACATTGACAAAAGCAAGTACTTTTTTCTTCAAATTCTTATCACGATTCAAACGGTTCAAAGCCTCTAAGAACACATTGATACCTTTGTTCTTGAATTCATAACGGCCGCTGGTACCGATAATCAGAGTTTCATCATCCTTGAACTCTTCACCCAACAGACAGTTGGCCAAACGGAGTTTAAGTTGACGTGCTTTTTTACGTTTAGAAGTATAGGCAGCTCCTACAGGTACAAAATCATCCTCGAAACCATTCATCAGCACCACATCCACAGGTTTGTCCAACAACTCGGCACATTCACGAGCGGTAATGTCGCTCACCGTTGTGAAACAATCCACATGATGGGCTGTCTGTTTTTCAACCGAATGCTTGGATTGGATATTCAATTCACCTGCCATTTGGTCTCCATTGTAAGCAAAAAGATAATCATACAAAGGTTTGCCATTTCCGGCAATACTGCGTCCAATGGAAGTCGCATGGGTCGTGAATATAGTTGCGATTGCGGGAACTGCTTTCTGAAGATAAAGTGCTCCAAGACCCGTCATCCATTCATGCGCCTGATACACTACAGCATCCTTTGCAGAAAGGTTGTAATGATAAAAACTTTCTACCACCTTGGCAGAAGCATACGAAAACATGGATGCCTCATCATAATCACCATAAGCATGAAGAGAATCTATCTGAAAATCATTCCACATATCTGTATAGATCCGATTCTTCTGCTCAAAGAAGGGAATAAAATCAACCAATACAGCTATAGGACGACCAGGAATCTCCCAACGACCTACACGAACATGCAAGCCATCCTGCGCCAATGCATGATTGCGCCAGTCAGCTAACAATGTCTTATCTTCTACAAAAAGGGGATTTTCTTTATCCTGCCAAAAATCAGGACCAATAAATATGATTTTGTCCTCAAAACTCTCTTGCAATGTCTTCGCTCTCGTAGACAATACGGTGTAAATACCACCAACTTTATTGCAGACCTCCCAACTTGATTCAAAAATGTAATCCGGAGTTTGCATTTTATTCGTCATTTTCCTTTATTTATACCTTAAATTAGTAACCGGTGCAAAGGTACGTATTTTTTGGCAGATAATCAGATATTTGACTCTTTTTTTATTAACAATATATCATATAAAAAGAGGAAACCGCCATCCTACCTACATTTGCAGAGGAGATAGCGGTTTCCTTATTATTTTCAATTTGTTAGCGTTAAAGCTAAATCTGTAGCATTATGCTACAGCTGGCAATGTATTGGAGATAAGAATCAATACGAGCAGACCCAAAATAGCATACAACTCAGGGAATACGGCAAGCACCATGGTAGTACCGAAGGCATTGTGACCGGCACCGATGGCTGAAATACCATTAGCACAAACCTTTGCCTGACGGATAGCAGAGAACAAAGCCACCAACCCTAATGCCAAACCGGCACCAAAGATAGCAGATGCTGTAAACATGTCAACATTGGCATGAATCTTAGCGTTCAGCATGAAGAAACCAACAAAGCCATACAATCCCTGTGAAGAAGGAAGAGCAGCCAATGCAATGTAGGAACCACTGGCACTGGGGTTCTTCTTGTAAGCACCGATAGCGGCATTACCACAAATAGTCACTCCGTAGGCTGAACCTACACCTGAAAGGGCCACAGCAAGGGCCAATCCCAAATAAGCTAATACAATTTCCATAAAATGTTTTTTGTTTTAATTGTTATTATTTAATTTATTATTTATTCCTTTTATTTATCCTTGAACACCTTCACGCGGAAAGGCGAATACTCCTTACCACCACCTTCGAAATCGGCATTCTTGAAGAATTCCACAAAGGTCAATCGCATAGGATGTACAAACGATGAAATCATACAGAGGGCGAAATTTATACCATGACCCAACAACAGAATGATGAGCATGGGCAACCAACGGATAACCCACGACATATCAGCCGTAAGATCCATAGCCAATGCATTGAATACACCACCCAACACACCACCTGTCAAACCCAAAGCAAACAGACGGATGTAACTGAGCAGGTCACCCAACAAACCGGTAGCCATACCATACGTATCCCACAAGCCCGAACCGAAATTCATGAAGATATTCTTGTCCGGAGAGTTGAAGAAGAAGATTCCCAATACAGAAACTCCCATCAACGCATAAAGCACATAAGTTACCACCATAGGCAATGCCACACCGCAGAAAGGCAAACCAAAGCATGCGATGGCCGACAACAAGGCAACCACCCACGAAATCTTCCCTACTCCATATTTCCAGCCATAGAGCTTAGCAGCCTTCATTCCTGCCAACACCATACCCAACAATACTTGTATCAAACCGATAATTACGGATATCACCATCATGGGAGAATAGCCGAATATTGTAAAGTTGGCATCGCTGATAAAGTAAGGCTTGATAGGAGCAAGGAATGCCCAATCCGCTTGATTGAGGTCGATTCCCAAGAAAGAACCTGTGAGCGAACCACAGATGATGGTCATCACACCCAGAATAATCCCCAATGTGCCATACCCCTTCATATCTGCACTCAAATTCTTGCGCAAGATCAGACTGACAAGCAGGATAATGAGTCCATACCCCGCATCACCCATGCACAATCCGAAGAAGAGCATGAAGAAGGGAGCAAAGAAAGGAGTCGGATCAAGATCGTGATACTTGGGTAACGAATACATGCGCAAGATGGGTTCGAACAGACGGCTATACGAATCATTCTTTATCTGCACCGGCACATCGTCCTCCAACTTAGGATTCTCTATCTCGTAGAACACATGATTGTTCTCCAAATATGCCACCACCTCTTCTGACTTCTCTTCGAGCGTCCATCCTACAATCAATTTCACGGCATCACCAGCCACTGATTCGGTGTTCAAGTGTACTTTCGACAAGGAAATGTCATTATCGTTCTCCACTTGTCCGGCCAAAAGGCTATTACGTTGCTCCAAATTCAATCGGTAGAGATATTTGCGCACGTCCTGCAACTGATTTTCCAACCTCTCCTTCTCCTTATTATAATAAGAAAGGGATTCGTTTGGTAATTGCAATTTCTCTGCCGCAATATCAGGAACCTCAGTAGAGAAGGTTACGAAGTATGACTTTCCGCTTGACTCGCTGATAATCTGCGCAAAATATTCATCGCTCCATTCGGCTTTAAACATCTTGCTCGGGCAACAATAGAAATTGACCTGATAACCGGAATCAGAAAGACGTTGCACTGAAGCCCAATCGAAGTTTCCCCACGGCAACAGACTATCCATTGCCTTATCCACATTATCAATGCGGTGTTTCAACCTGTTCTCTTCAGCCAATTTACATTCCACATCTTCTATCAGCTTCAGCCCCTTGGAGGCATCAGCAGGTTGACTTTGTACATTCACATCGAACTGATATGTCTCTGCCACGAAATCCAATGCCTTTAACGCATTGTTGTATCGCTCTGCCAACGCCAGACTTGCCTGCAATTCGGAACTGGTAGCACCGCTCTGCAACTCTTGAATGTGCAGCACACCCAAATCACGGATATCTGCCAAGAACCGCTCATACTCCTTGCCAGTAACAAGGAAAGTCAGTTTTTTCATTTTCTGAATCATGCCTCGGCCTCCTTTCTCTTTTCCTGAATCGATTTCAAGATTTTCTGTGAAGACTTGGAGAGGTTCTCCTCATCTTCCATAAATCGCTTGATCTTGCGCACGGCCTCCTGGAAACCCGGAATCTGCACCTTCTCAAAAAGGTTCACCTTCTGAGTGGTCTTCTTACGGGCATGTTCCAACAACCCCAACTTGGCAAGCACAAATTCGCGCTCGACAGCTGTCTTGGCAAGTCCTTGCAACAGATTGATACCGTCAAAGTACCACTTCGGAGCACTGAACAAGCCAAACGGGCGAACTTCCAGACGTATATTCTTCAAAATAGGAACACGGACACCAGCAATCTTCTTCACATCCAGTTCCACATCTTTCAGAGCTACCAATGAGGGGTCAAACTCTCCCCACAGAGCATACATCGTTTCATATCCTCCAATCTGACTTTCCAGTTTCTTTTCCAAAGCCACGGCTTCCTCCTTGCACTTCTTCACCTCCAGACGCAATGCCGTTTCCTTGCTCTTGATAATAGGCAAAGTACGTTGTCGCATCTTCAGTTGCTTTTCAATCTGCTGAAGCGATGTTTTGTTATATTGAAACTTAATTGCCATATAAAATTCTATAAGGTATAGGATTTACTTCCAGTAAATATCCGTAAATTCCTTCTTGATATTCACCTCTTCAATCTTGAAGTATTTGCGGAAAAGTGTCCACGTCACATCAAGCATTTCTTCTGTATCGAGGTTCACATCAATAGCCAGCAATTTCTCGGCATAGTCCTTGGCGAAATCCAAACAACGGTTATCATAATCAGTCAGGTCAAAACCATTCTCCAATTTAGTCTTTGCATTAGCGGCATCAGAGTAAAGACGAATAGCAGCATTCATTACCTGGCTATGATCCTTACGAGTCTTCTTACCAGCAACCAATTGTTTCAGACGTGAAAGTGAACGGAATGGGTCAACAATAACCTTACCCACATCTGAGTCACGACGCAGATAGAGCTGTCCCTCGGTAATGTAACCAGTATTATCGGGTACTGCATGTGTAATGTCACCACCAGACAAAGTAGTCACGGCAATGATGGTGATTGATCCACCGCCCACCTCATCGGGGAACTGTACTGCCTTTTCGTAAATCTTAGCCAAGTCAGAGTAGAGTGAACCAGGCATAGAGTCCTTTGAAGGAATCTGGTCCATACGGTTAGACACAATGGCTAATGAGTCAGCATACGAAGTCATATCGGTCAAAAGCACGAGTACCTTCTCGTTTTTCTCCACAGCAAAATACTCTGCAGCTGTCAGAGCCATATCTGGAATCAACAGACGCTCAACAGCAGGGTCCTCCGTCGTGTTCATGAAACAAATGATACGGTCTAACGCACCGGCATTGGAGAAGGTGTTGCGGAAGAAGTAATAGTCATCGTTGGTCATACCCATACCACCCAAGATAATCTTGTCAACCTTGGCACGCAAAGCCACCATAGCCATCACTTCGTTGAACGGCTGATCAGGGTCAGCAAAGAACGGAATCTTCTGACCTGACACAAGAGTATTGTTCAAGTCAATACCGGCAATACCGGTAGCAATAAGTTCACTCGGTTGCTTACGACGCACGGGGTTCACCGAAGGGCCACCAATTTCCACCTCCTTACCTTCAATCTCCGGACCTCCATCAATAGGAGTACCATAGGCATTGAAAAAACGTCCGGACAGTTGGTCACCCACCTTCAAGGTTGGAGCCTTGCCCAAGAACACCACTTCAGCATTAGTGGGAATACCACCCGTACCTTCAAAAACCTGAAGGGTCACATCATCGCCAGCAATCTTCACCACCTGAGCCAACTTGCCATTGATGGTAGCCAATTCATCATAACCAACACCCTTCGCCTTCAACGAACAAGTAGCTTTGGTTATCTGGCTGATTTTCGTATATACTTTTTGAAAAGCTGTTGTTGCCATATCTTATACCTTATATTATTTATGTCCGGCAAGCATTTCCTGAATCTGATTCTTGAAGTCATAGTATTGCTCTGACTTATATTCTGAATAGTTCATCTGCTTGCATACGTTAATCATCTTCTTGAAATAATCCACTACATCCAGGAAGTTGTCAAACTTGAAGTCGATATTACAGATTTCCACCACCAAGTCGAGGATCTCCTCCTGACGCTCCAGTGAAGTCACAGCATCCACTTCATCAAACGCATCCTGTTGAAGGATGACGAAGTCAATGATTTCAGACTTCCAGAATGTTTCGTGATAATCCACAGGCACGCCATCGTCACCCAAGATATTAATCTGCTCGGCAATCTCCTTACCACGTTGCATACGGGTCTTCAGGTCAAGCACTTTCGGTATCCAACGGTCATTAATACGTTCCTTGATGTATTCAGCAAACTCTGGATATTCCAAGTATTTTGAATAAGAATCAATAGGGTTCACAGCCGGATAACGTTTCTTATCGGCACGATCCTGCTCCAAGGCATAGAAGCAACGGGCTACCTTCTTGGTATTCTCCGTCACAGGTTCCTTCAAGTTACCACCGGCAGGCGATACCGTACCGATAAAGGTAATAGAACCCACCTCACCGTTGTTCAGATAAACATATCCTGCGCGACCGTAGAAGTTTGAAATCAAAGCCGAGAGGTCCATTGGGAATGCATCAGGACCAGGCAACTCCTCCATACGGTTTGACATCTCACGCAGAGCCTGTGCCCAACGTGAAGTAGAGTCAGCCATCAACAATACACGGAGTCCCATTGCGCGATAATATTCAGCCATGGTCATGGCAGTATATACAGATGCCTCACGGGCAGCTACAGGCATGTTTGAAGTATTAGCGATGATGATAGTACGCTCCATCAACTTGCGTCCGGTGTGGGGGTCGTCCAGTTCAGGGAATTCAGTAAAGATTTCCACAACCTCATTGGCACGTTCACCACAGGCTGCAATGATTACGATGTCAGCTTCGGCCTGTTTAGAAATAGCATGTTGGAGCACAGTCTTACCCGTACCGAAAGGACCGGGGATAAAGCCCGTACCACCTTCCACTATAGGGTTGAATGTATCGATAGTACGTACACCTGTCTCCAACAGTTTGAAGGGACGCGGTTTCTGCTTATACTGAGTCATGGCAAACTTCACCGGCCAGTGCTGAATCATGTTCACCTCAATATCCTTTCCTTCTGCATCGGTCAACACGGCTACCACATCGCTGACCTTGTATTGTCCTTTGGAAGCAATGCTTTTCACCTTGGCTTTACCTTCCAATTGGAAAGGCACCATAATCTTCAGCGGTTGTGAGTTTTCTTCCACGCCACCCAACCAGTCGGCAGCCTGCACCTCGTCACCAACTTTAGCAATCGGGGTAAAGTCCCACAAACGATCCTCATCGATAGGGTCAGTGTATTGTCCACGTTTCAGGAATACACCCTCCATCTTGTCAAGGTCGTTCTGCAAACCGTCGAAATTCTTCGACAACATACCGGGAGCCAACTTCACTTCCAGCATGTGGCCCGTAAACTCGGCCACCGCTCCCACTTTCAAGCCACGGGTACTCTCGAACACCTGTACATACACGTCCGAGCCTACCACCTTGATGACCTCAGACATCAGACGGTCTCCACCCGTCTCGATGTAGCAGATTTCACCCTGAGTCACCGGGCCATCTACCTTCAGCGTCACCATATTGGCGATAACGCCACTAACAGTTCCTTTTGTCATATATTTTCAGTTCTTTAATTTTCAGTTTATCAGTCTTCAAGTCTGTTACAAATCCATACTACCGGTCTGAATATTATCACTTGTAGCTCGTCATTTGCAGCTTGTCACTCTTAAACTCCTCCGGCACCCGTGCCTCTCCACGCAAATTCTCGATAATCTGGCGGAAAGTTTCGCGCCCCGTCTCTATATCTAATTTTTCCCAACGCTCCAGCATCTCAAGTTTACACATATAGGCAAACACAGCCTCTACAGCAAACACATCCATGAACGTTTTCTCCTCTAACCACAACCATTTGAAGGCATCAATGCGTTTTTCCTTCTCTACAGGATCCTCGCACTCCACAATCTTCATCAAGTCGGTCATATAGTCCAATTCAAGTCCCAAGCCAAAGTCGCGGGCATTGCTGTTGCGTATCATTTCGCACACCTCGTTGTCCCCCTGAATATAGTCGGCAACATTCCAACCATACTTCTTGGCAATCAGCGCCGTCAGGATATTAGTCACGTTCAGATTCATCTCAAACCATTCGCGCAACATACGATTCGAGCACTTCAAAGCGTACTGGTAATACTCCAGCAAAATGGCATCCTCAGGGAAATATCCATCCTTATCCTTATTATAAGGATATTCTCGGGCAAAAACAGAGAGGAACGAGGGGTAACGGTGTACGTTGAAGTTCATCTCACGAGCCGAAGTCATCATATCCTCGTACTGTTCGCGGCTGTAATTTCCCAACGGAGATATTTCCGCACCAGGATCCTTCAGCAACTTCACCAGATTCAGGCAGTCATACCGCAGGTAGAAGTAGAACATCAGCTTCTTGTCCGCCTCGGTCAGCACCTCCGCCAGTTCCGCTTTGAAATCAGCCACCGACTGTGCACCACGGCCATCATCCAATGCGATATCCGGCAACCCGGCCATCAGGCAATAATAGCTACTCATTCTTTCAAAATTAATAATTAATAATTAAAAAATTAATCCTGTGAACTCACCTTTAATTCTTTAATTCCTTAATTCTTTCATTCAAAATAACATTTCCACCAATTGCGGACGAAGGAATGACTTGAAGAACTCCTCAAACTCCTCAGTACCGAAGTTCACCTTATACGAACCATCAGCTGGAGCAATGGTGAAAAGCGCCTTCTGTCCGTTCACTTGTTCAATCTTCACGCCCTTGTCCAACAAGCCCTTAGCTTTCGATGCAAAATAAGCCTTCAGTGTATCAGCTTCAGCCGAAGAAATAACCACAGCCTCTTCAGCAGCCCATTTCTCGGCCAGTGCCACGGCAAACTTGCAGAGGAAATCCTTGTCCTCCACCAATCCCTTCACAGCATCAGCCACCACATTGTTCGTCAAGCAGTTGGCCACCTCACTCTTCAGTGCGTTCACTGTCTGTCCGGCATACAGCCCCAGTTCCTTCTTCGTGTTGTTCAGCAGTTCGGCAGCCTTCTTCTCGGCAACAGCCACAATCTCTTCAGCCTCCTTCTGTGCATTCTTCACAATTCCGGCAGCTTCGCCATTAGCCTTTTCCACGATTCGCTGTGCCTCTTCGTTACCCTTTTCCACACCCTCGCGGAAAAGTTTGTCTGTCAGCTCTTGAATCTTATTTTCCATAATCTATAGATATATATATTTAGGTTTTTATAAATTAAAGCGCAAAGATACAAACTATTTTTCATATTCTACCCACAAAAGCAAAAACACTTTCATACCTCTCCGAAATGTAGAACAAAAAAGAGGGAGAAAATGTTTTTTCTCCCCTCCAATCAATCTTTTCGTCGTATTATTGAAGACAATTGTATCCCCTATTATCGCTATTAATTATTTCTAAATTCGCAAAAAGAAAGGTGCAAATCCACCAAAAGAACAGCCGTTTCGGACTCTTCTTTAGGAGCATCCTTCGGTTTCCAAGCAACCACAAACCGTACGAATGCCGATTTTACGATATAACCTTTTTCTTGCCATTCGAGTAAGGAACTCTGCATATTTTTGGATAATTTGGCAACAGGTTTGCTTGCTGAATATAATACTGTATCTTTGTAAGTCAATACATCGCCACTTCGAAGCGCAAGAATATCTTTTTTGCGTTCTTTAAAAAATCCAAGGAAAACATCTTTATGAGATAGTTGTAGGATTATTTGCTCGGGCATCGGATATTCTTGTTGATCAACCGTGACTTTATCAACCTTCAAGCGACTAAAAATATCACAGTTGGTATGCACAAACAAGCGATTCTTTGCACGGGTCATACCAACATAGTACCGACGCATCAGATGGGCGTCTTTCGTATAAGCTTCAGCCAAAAGCATATAAACATCATCAAATTCACGTCCCTTAGCCTTATGAATAGTGGAAACTACCACATCTGCTTCTGAAACATCACAAAAATCCTCTACGGAAGATTCAAATACAAACTCCCGAAAATCGCTGTAATATTTAACCTTATTTACTTGTTCAAACTGTTCTATACAGCGTCGTACATAAGGGATACTCAAACTTGAAGAGTACATGGAGAATGTTGCTTTCTTAGCATCGTCCCACAATTGTGGTTGAATAAGTGGTGTGTTCCGTTCCGTAGTAATTTGCTTCAAGAAATATCTCATTTCTGCCAAATTCCAAAACGAAAAGCCATCCATAGATTGTATCAATTTACCATTGATACCATATTTTCGTAAAAGGGCAACCAAAATAACAGCTTCTTCATTTGTCTGTGTAAGTACACATATCGAACCATGCCCCTGATTGTGAAGCAACTTCTCAACAAGTGGCTGGTACATATAGTGTGAAGAATGAAGAGTTACCTCTACCCATCCCTCTTCATCTCGCATGGAAATGATGGGAGTCCTCTTCATTCGTCGACCTATCTTCTTTACAAATTCATTGGAAAATGCAACAACGTGTTGAGAACTCCGATAATTTTCGGTCATTTCAATGAATCGACCACCAGTTTCTTTAGAAAGTTGAAACATATAATTGGAGTTTGAGCCACGGAATTCGTAGATATTCTGATCATCATCTCCCACCGCTATCACACGTAATTCTTCATTTTTAGTCATCAACGCTTCTACTAAAGCATATTCCTCAGCACCCATATCCTGTGCTTCGTCTATAACCAAAACAGTTTTACCAATTCTGGTAGGCTCCACTTCACCTTGGCGAATCATCTCTGCAGCTTGACCCACTACATTCTTTGCTTCTTCCAAATTTCCGATACGCCCCAAAAGGTCAAAACAATAAGAATGAAAAGTTTTTATCTCTACAAAATGAGCAGCATTTCCAATAAGTCCTATTAACCTCTGTTTGAATTCCGTCGCTGCGGCACGTGAGAATGTCAGCATCAGAAGCTGCTCATGCTTCACGTCCTCAAGCAATAACAACGAAGCCAATTTGTGGACTAACACACGGGTCTTTCCACTACCTGGCCCAGCCGCAACCACAATACAACGAGATTCTTTATCTGAAATGATTTCCTGTTGACGAGTTGACAAATGGCCAAATAATTGAGAATATTTGTCTGGAGTGAGATTACGTTCTATTTGTTTTACGCGTTCTCCCTTAAAATATTTAGAAACAAACTTCTTGTAATCCATTTGGAAATAATCCTGCACGTATTGCAATGCCGCATCATAGTTTCTTACCATCAAATTAGCATATTCACCAACAATGTGTACTTGCTGAATCTTCTGCTTATAAAATTCATTAAGCATCCGATAATCATCTAATTTATAGTTCAATCGACTATCCTTGATTCGTCGGATATCCATAGCATTATACAGAACCAAAAAACCTCCTTCCAATTTCAATGCCCCAATCTTGGACAAATAAAGAAGCGACTCCTCAACATCTTCCAATTGCAGATTCTCCAAATCACCAAACAGCATTTGCGAACCTGATTTTATATCATTCAATAGCTCCACAACGGAAAACTGGACAGCATTGTTCTCTGCCATCTCCTGCGGCATTTCCGATACCATCTTATATAACCACTCGACAACAAAACGACTTATTTCTAAACGACGTTCAAAACGTTTGATAGTAGTCTCCATATCCGCTTGCCGAGTAATATCCATATTATGAGCCGCGTCCTCTGTCTTACGAGTATAACCTTTCACGGTGAGGAAATAGAGCAAAGTACGGATATCTTTCTCTTTAGATGTTGTGATACCACTCCGTAGAGCATCATCATTTAATTGTTTACACGAAATTTTCAATGAGTCATCAGGAATATGACTGAGAATATATCTTTCAACCTTTGCAAAATATTCAAGTACTGATTTTGCTTTACGCTCTGTATCACCCGGCCCTTCCTGCAAATAAGCAGAAATGTCGCGACTATCTGCCAAAATACCTTCCTGTCTCATTCGCTCAACGGCTGAAATAACTTCCCCTTTACTGAGCGCCAAAATATCAGCTAAATAATCTATCCGCGATTCAGCCTCTGAATCTTGAGTTTTGACAATATACTTCTGCGAAATCAAAGATTTTATGATGCGCGTAGCTTTCTCAATCTCATCACTACCAAACAAGTTTGACTCAGATATACGTTTTCGCGCTTCATCCATATTCTTTACCGTAATGCCTGTAGCATATACATGAGGAACATTGTTGCCCCGCTCCAAATACCCTGCTTGCTCCAAAGCTGACAATGCTGTCCGTACACGTGTTTCTATGTCTGACACAGAATCATCCCATCCAGCCTGTCGCGCTATTTCCAAAGCTGAACAACAAACCCTCATTCGCTTTTTTGTCAATCCTTTAACAGCTCGCCAGACTTGTTGTATTTCACTGATACTCAACTTTGTCTGATTCAATAGAATGAAATGTTTATCGAGATCGCTATCGCTATATAGCACATAGCAACGGGCACTCAGATGGGGATCACGACCAGCTCGTCCAGCCTCCTGTACATAATTCTCCAAAGAATCGGAAATATCGTAATGCACGACAAGCCCCACATCCTTTTTATCCACGCCCATACCAAAGGCTGAAGTAGCAACGATGATACGAACTTGATCTGTCATGAAAGCCTCTTGATTGGCAATCTTCTCATCTGAATCCATCTTTCCATTGAAAGGGAGAGCCTTATATCCATCGCGAGTCAATCTGACTGCAACTTCCTTTGTACGCTTTGTACGCGAAACATAAATAATTGTAGGACAGTCCGTATCTGCTACAAGTTTTCTTAGTTTCAGATACTTATCATCATCGGTATCAGCATGTATGACAGAATAATGAAGATTAGTTCTTGATGCAGTTGAAGCAAACAGTTCTAAATCCAAATCTAATGATTGTTTGAAATAATCACAAATATCCTGAATCACTTTTTGTTTAGCTGTAGCAGTAAAACAAGACACAGGAATCTTACACTGCTTTTTCTGTTGGTATTCACGAATAAATTTTCCAATGTATAGATAATCAACTCTAAAATCTTGCCCCCACGATGAGAAGCAGTGTGCTTCATCTATCACAAATCTAACAACATGACGAGCCATTAAGATCCGTTCTATTGTTTTGGAGCGAAGCATTTCTGGAGCTATATAAAGAAGCGAAGCTTCTCCATCAAGAACTCGTTGTATAGAAAGCGCTCTTGTAATTGGATCTAATAGGCCATTAATGGTTACGGCAGCTGTGATTCCTCGATCATTCAAGTTATCCACCTGATCTTTCATTAAAGACTGCAATGGAGAAATGACAACTGTCAGTCCATGTACCGAACGACCTTCCATCAATGCTGGCAATTGAAATGTCAATGATTTGCCTCCACCGGTAGGGAAAATAGCTAATAATGACTTTCCATCCACTGCAGCTTTTGCTGCTTGTTCTTGAAGAGGTTCACCTTCGTATGTACGAAATTGGTCATAGCCAAAAAATGATTTCAGATTGTATAATACATCCAATTGGGTATTGCAATAGGAACAATCTTCTTTGCAATGTGTATGGCGCAATGCTTTTATCACATACTCCACCTCTGGATAATTACGTAGAACCCACCCCGGGGTAATAGAACGGTAATCAATTGTATCTACCAATGCTAAAGCATAAGCTAATGCACATGGTTGCTGATGAATATGGGATTCTAAATCGGAATGCTGGCAGATTTTTCCTTGATAAACATCCCTTATCAATTCAGGCAGGTCTCCGTTAAAAGTTCCTGCACGTACCATATCAAGGAATCCATCAAACTCCCTATTCCCTCTCAATAGCGTAGCAAATATCATCCGTTTTTCATCAGGCAACGAATTCCAACGGGCAACCTCATCCCATAAAAGATCCTTAGCCTTCTTACAATCATTTACAGGATTATTCATCTGCTCATTCATCAATTTGTCATCTTTGACAAGCTTATGGTACGGACGCTCTGGAAACAGCAAAGGAGACATATAAAGAGTATCTACCAATTGCCAACGACAATCATTATCTCCAAACAGATATTTGGCATCATGATGAATAATATTATGCCCACAAAGGTAATCGACTCCATTCAAAAATTTAAAGAACTCATTTTTCGAAGCATTATGAAAAACAGCATCATCATAACGCAAAGCTCCAATATCATGAATTCTTTTATCCTTTAATCCAACTTCTACATCTATAAAAGCATAAAGGGAAGAATCTTTTGATAAAGATGAAGCCATTTCGTTGACAACACGATTTCGGCCATCAACATCTATGAATTCTTTAAGTTTAGCCCATATAGACATGAATAAATTCTCGCAATAATATCATTGGGGAGCAAATATACAAAATGTTTTTAATACAAAGAAATTATGATACCAATGAGTGAATAATCTATTCTGTATATATTAAATCTACAACTATTTCTTCCACGAAAAGACACAAAACTATCAGAATACAAATACTTCAGTTATTTTTCAAAGGAAAGAAGGATACTATATACATGAAGTTATACATTATCAATTCAAGAGTATTTTCCACCAGCATATACTATTAGAAATCAGAATTTATAATCCAAAAATCAAAATAAGTTCGTATCTTTGCCCCTGAAAACATCACGAGCAGTGTAACCACTGCACCAACCGAGCAGGGATGCCACGGTGGTCAAGTTACGATGTGGACAAATAATTCTGTATTATTAACGTCAAAAAAAACATCCGATTATGACAAAAATTGTTTCTTACGCCCAAGCGCGTATCAGTTTCTACGAAGCGCGTTTCCAAAGCGAAACAAACGACCAACTCGTAAACAATCTCAACTCTCTGGCCACCTCACGTGGATGGACGGCCGAGCGCTCGTACTTCACAACTGCACTCATCAATGAGCTGCAGCGACGCAGCATCAACCTGTCAGCCATCATCCATAGGGACACTCACGGAGAAATACTTTTCGTCACCCATTGCCTTGTGCAATACGATAAGGAAACTCAAACACTAAGACCTATCAACTGACAAAATAAAAGCCCCCTACCTCAACCCAACTGCTCGGGTGACGGAGGGGGGGGCTTGTAATTGCATCCCTATAGCCCCCAAGGATTTACATCATCTCGCCCAGATTGCCGGAAAACAGATTGTCAGCAAAGATACGGGCCGCATAACTCTCGGGGATGAAAATCTTTTGGATATTCATTGCTTTCAGTATTGACAGGTGTGTACGGTCTAATGCCCGGGCATAAATTTTGCTGACGGACAATTCCTTCAGAGCAGCCACGGCACGCAAGGAGTAATCCATACTTTGCCCGATGGCCACAATAGCACCATCGATTTCATCCAAAGGAAGCTCCCTCAAAGCCATACGCTCGGTAGCATCCATAATATAAGCCACCGAAATTCGGTCTTTAATCTCCTCTACCCGGTGTTCATTACTATCTACTCCTATCACATCATGCCCCTTGTCTGTCAAAGCTTCGGCCAACGTCTTTCCGAAACTGCCTAATCCAACAACCAAATATTTCATAATCAACTAATTAATAATTACATTACCTTTCGGATAACGGTATTTTCGCCGATCTCTCTGTCGGCTCATCCCCATCAGCACCGTTATCAGTCCTACACGCCCGACAAACATCAATACAACAATCAACAGTCGGCTGGCATTCCCCAACTCAGGAGTTACATTGAGGCTTGCTCCTACAGTGCTGTAGGCCGACACCACTTCGAACAGCAACCCCTTGGGAGAAATGTCTGATTCGAGAAGGAGCAGAGCTACAAATGAAAGCAGTATCGCCACAATCGACCCAAACACAACTGCTGACGAACGACTGACAGAATCGGACGTAATCTCACGGTTAAACAGCACTACGGCATTCTCACCACGAACAACCGCACGGATATTGGCCAATGCTACGGCAAAAGTATTAACCTTGATTCCGCCTGCTGTTGATTGGGAGGCACCACCTATCCACATCAAGAAAATATAAACAAGGATGGTCAACAAAGAAAATTGGGCCAAATCAACACTGTTGAATCCTGCCGTTCGCGGCACTACCGAAGTAAAAAAGGACTGTACTACCTTCTCGCCTACCGACATTCCGGCAAAAGCTCCATTCCACTCCAATACGGCAACCAACAACATGCCGCCTGCCAATAGGAAAGCGGTAGAAACAAGAACTATCTTTGTATTTATATTCGTCAAGTGAATATACCGAGGCAAAGATTGTTCCGTCTGCTTATGCCACAACATCTTACGCAGAGAATAGGAAATGACTTTTCTGAAATTCATAAGGATGGGAAATCCAATACCCCCCAATATGACCAACACAGAAATGATGATGAAAAACAAATTATGCCCGTATAGGACCGTTTCATTACCCAAATTCCCCGTAAGCGTAGAAAAGCCTGCATTACAAAAGGCAGAAATGGCATGAAAAACAGAGAAAAAGAGTTCTTCGTGCAACGTCATACCCATAGTATCGTGAATACTGAACCAAATGCAGCAAGCACCTAACAACTCGATAGAGAAAGTGAAACCCAATATATACAATAAAGTGGAAATAAGAGAACTGAAGGTCTCTGACCCCACCATATCGCGCAAGGCAAATTGATTGTACAAGCCCGTACCTCCCATAAAAAACATGGCAAAAAAACTCGTAATGGTCATTACTCCCAACCCACCTATCTGAATAAGCAGAGCTATGACAATCTGACCTTCCAACGAAAAAGTTTGGGCAATATCAACCGTGGAAAGTCCTGTCACGCACACAGCACTGGTAGAAACAAACAAAGCATCGACAAGCGACAAGCGAATATGCTCATGCGTGGAGCGGGGCAACAACAACAAAAGGGCACCGAAAAGAATAATCACAGCAAAACAAACGGCCATCAACAAAGCTGGATTGGTCTTTTTATTGATAAAACTCACTATCCCTTTGGAAATCTCCAGTGCAGCAAACAAGAGCAGCACGGATATAACCAAGAACTTATTTGAGGAAACATTCCACAACCAAACAAACACATGACCTTCTACAGGAGGAGTGAAAAAATTGGACAAAGCTGTCAATGCAAGCAGAAATCCCAAAAAGACTGTCATAAAAACAGTCTTACGATTGATTTCCGTCCAACAAAATATCACACGAAAAAAATATGAGACAAAATAAACCCACCAAGCATAACGGTACACATTATGAACAACCGACATTTCCAACTCATCAAGCACAAAGCCATAATCAACAACAATAGCCCCTATGACAGTTACAGATATAAAAGCCATTAACATACGTGTCCACATAGAAAGAAGAGCACGTACCGAAGGGGGTAATATGTCTGAAATCAAACGTTCCAACATGACCGCACAAAGATATTCATAAAAACTACAGATTCTCTACAAAGACAGATTTATTGTAAAATATTAACTCAAACGCCCTTCTTGACCACTGTATCCAACATCATTTCACATATAAATATCCTATTTGATGTACTATCCGGAAGGATAATAACAGACTTACCAAGTGAACTATATATCACTTGTCGAGCCGCTTATAGTTCACTTCCCAAGCCGTAAGTTATTCACTTGGATAAGCCGCTAACTGTTCATTTGGGTAAGCCGCAAGTTATCCATTCACATGCCCCCAAGTCATACATCCGAACAAGCGTAAATTATCCACCTGCCGGAGCATAAGCCATACACCAGAGACTTCGTGAACTATACAGCGAATGACCTTCTCATCAGGAGAATCATATATATAATATATAATGTACGCGTGCACGCGCATACATTATCATATATATAAAAGACATCTGCACCTGTGACACCTTATCAGCCACTTATTCCCCACTCCTCCCATCAGTCCCATTCATCCCATTCCTCCCATCAGAAGATGTCGGATATTGTCGGATCTGCGTGGTGTGTGGAAGGAGCCGGGGCCATAAAAAAAGTTTCCCGCTCCAGATTTCTCTGAAACGGGAAACTCACTCTAAAACGGCGGCGACCTACTCTCCCACCTTGGCAGTACCATCGGCGCGGTCGGGCTTAACTTCTCTGTTCGGAATGGGAAGAGGTGGAACCCCGACGCTATAGCCACCTGAATATCACTAATGACTATCGCACAAG
>JAZQAG010000022.1:0-80370 GCA_045545095.1 Phocaeicola sp.
GAATTTATCATAAAATAAAAGGGAATCACATAGAATTTATGTGATTCCCTTTTATTTTATGATAAATATACTAATACTACATGAGTTTTTCTATTTCCTCTAATTGTGGCCCCATGTTGAGCATGTAATATATGCTGTAAAGACCGTTAAGCCACATTTCTTTTTTTTCAGGAGCCAATTGGCGTACAGTTTCATAGTGAGGTTTTGCATCGCGATAGTATCCTTTGACGTTCTCAACTTCTTTCTTGTATTGTGCATTACTGAGATTTGTTGGAATTTTGTCCTGATAGTCGCGTGCTAAAGTACAATATATTAAACCGAGGTTTGAATGAGCTTCTGCATAGTCGGGTTTGATAGCAATGGCAGCTTTATAAGCAGCTATGGCTTCATCATATTTTTTTAGGTTTTGGCAAAGGTATCCCTTAACGTACTGCATGAAAGAGTCATTAGGATCTTTTACAACCATATCGTTTGCAAACTCTAAGGCTTCATTGAACTTGCCAGAGTTGTTATAGTAATCGAGCAAGTTACCTACAAAATAGTTATGATCTGGGTATTTCTTAACTCCTTCTTGAAGTTCGGCAATCCATTTTACCGTGTCTCCCATTTCGCGGTATGCAGATGCCGTAAATTCATACCCATATCGGCTATAGGTTGCATCTTCTTTAACTACGGGAGTGAATTTTAATACACTCTCGTAGTTCTTCAACTGCATAGAGGCCAAACTTGCATAATATGCAATCTGTGTCACAAGTGTATCATTTACAATTGCTGAATCATTTGCAAGCATGGGATTTTTTGCAGATTCGATGTAAAGTGAGAAATACTTGAGGGCTTTTTCATTGTCCTTGTCTTCATTATAATATTTTACTCCACCATTAATAAGCCATCCTCGATTATCTTTTAAGAATTTTTTGTTTGGTTCATGGTATTTGACCTTTACTGGGCGTCCCTTTTTGTCTACAGCATTTTTTTCTACTTCGTCACATTTAAAAAAATTAGTGTAAACATTGTAGAGACTGCTGTACATTTTATCGAAATCTGGGGTTTGTTGCAGATAAAGCTTTTGTTGTTCAGCCTCAAAGAGCTTTTTTTGAATCGTTCCTGCGGCATTCCATACGTCTGGTTGAGCTGTGATTTCTGGGTACTTTATGGCACCGTCAATCAAGTTTTGTGCTTGTTTTAAGTCTCCACCTTGTGTGTCGGCTAATTTTTGCGCCTCTTTTACAGCTTTTTGAGCATTTTTGAGTTCTTTTGCATAAGCTTTCGGGTCAGCTTGTGCCATCGCAACGATGCATGAAAGCATCAACATTGAGATTGAAAATAATACTTTTTTCATAATCTGTTGCATTTAGAATTAATGTGTATTAATTTGTTTACTTTAATTGTTCGTTATTCATTTACAGGTGCCGTATTTTCCTCATTTTGAGGCGTTTCACCACTCTCTACACTCTCCTCCTCCGTTTCGGTGGCTACTTTGCATACGCTACCAATCTGGTCACCACGTTTCTTGAGGTCGATGAGGCGGACGCCTTGTGTGGCACGTCCCATGACGCGTACGTCGGCAACCTTCAAGCGGATGGTGATACCTGACTTGTTGATAATCATTAGGTCGTTTTCGTCCGTTACGGTCTTGATAGCTACCAGTTTACCTGTCTTTTCGGTGATATTCAGAGTCTTGACACCCTTGGCGCCACGGTTTGTCTTGCGGTAGTCCTCGATGTCGGAGCGCTTGCCGTATCCCTGCTCGGACACTACCATGATGGTCTCTTTCTCGGGGTCTTTCACGCAAATCATGCCGATAACTTCGTCCTGTCCGTCATCATCGAGCTGCATACCGCGTACACCGGTAGAGACACGTCCCATAGGTCGTACGGCTGTTTCGTTGAATCGGATGGCACGTCCGTTGCGGTTGGCCATGATAATCTCGTTAGAGCCGTTTGTCATGCGAACTTCGATTACGCGGTCGTCCTCGCGGATAAGGATAGCGTTCACACCGTTGGCACGCGGACGGCTATAGGCCTCGAGTGAAGTCTTCTTGATGATACCGTTCTTGGTACAGAAGACGAGGTAATGGCTGTTAACGAACTCCTTGTCGTTGAAATTCTTGATGCGTACGAATGCGTTCACGGCATCATCGGAGTCGATGTTGAGCATGTTCTGAATGGCTCGTCCCTTAGAGGTCTTGGTACCTTCGGGGATTTCATAGACTTTCAACCAGTAACAACGTCCCTTCTGGGTGAAGAAGAGCATGGTGTTGTGCATGGTAGCCGGGTAAATGTACTCTACGAAATCTTCATCGCGTGTCTGAGAGCCCTTCGACCCTACTCCACCACGGTTTTGAGCATGGAATTCGCTCAGCGGTGTACGCTTGATGTAACCCATGTGGCTGATGGTGATAATCATTTCATCGTCAGCATAGAAATCTTCGGGATTGAACTCTTCCGATGAGTAAACGATTTCGGAGCGGCGTGGGTCGCCGTATTTCTCTTTTACTTCGATGAGTTCGTCCTTCATCACCTTGCGGCAGAGTTCGTCGTTAGCCAAAATCTCCTCGTAATAAGCGATTTGCTTCATGATTTCGTCATATTCGGCGTGCAACTGGTCTTGCATCAATCCTGTGAGCTGACGCAAACGCATCTCTACAATGGCACGGCTCTGTATCTCGCTGAGGTTGAAGCGCTCCATCAGGCCTGTGATAGCTTCGGCCGGAGTCTTGGCGGCGCGGATGATAGCGATAACCTCGTTGATATTGTCGCTGGCGATGATGAGACCTTCCAGAATGTGGGCACGCTCCTTGGCCTTACGCAGGTCGAATTGGGTGCGGCGAACTACCACTTCGTGACGATGTTCTACAAAATAACGGATTAGGTCCTTCAGATTCAGTGTCTTAGGACGTTGTTGCCCGGTATTTCCCACCAGTGCCACGTTGTTCACACCGAAGCTGGTTTGCAGGGCTGTCATCTTGAACAGTTTGTTCAGTACCACACTGGCGTTGGCATCGCGCTTGATGTCGATAACGATACGCATACCTTCGCGGTCAGACTCGTCATTGGCATTGCTGATACCCTCGATTTTCTTCTCGTTCACCAAATCGGCGATGCTCTTGATGAGTTCTGCCTTGTTTACACCGTATGGGATTTCTGTTACCACAATCTTGTCGTGGTTCTGTCCTGTCTCAATTTCTGCTTTGGCTCGCATGATGATACGTCCGCGTCCGGTTTCGTATGCCTCGCGAACTCCGGCCATACCATATATATATCCTCCTGTCGGGAAGTCGGGAGCCTTGACGTGCTCCATCAGTTCATCGATGGTGATGTCGTTGTTGTCGATGTAGGCAACGCAGGCATCAATCACCTCGCCCAAGTTGTGAGTAGGCATGTTGGTTGCCATACCTACGGCAATACCGGAAGCGCCATTTACCAACAGGTTAGGAATTCGTGTGGGCATCACGGTAGGCTCTTGCAACGAGTCGTCAAAGTTGTTGGTGAAGTCAACGGTCTCCTTATAGAGGTCCTGCATCATGTCTTCGCCAATCTTCTGCAGGCGTGCTTCGGTGTAACGCATGGCAGCGGCAGAGTCGCCATCCACCGAACCGAAGTTACCCTGACCATCTACCAATGGGTAGCGCATGGCCCAATCCTGTGCCATACGTACGAGGGCACCATATACTGAAGAGTCGCCATGGGGATGGTACTTACCGAGCACGTCACCGACTGTACGGGCGGATTTCTTGTAAGGCTTATCTGATGTGTTGCCCAATTCCATCATACCATAAAGGATACGGCGGTGTACAGGTTTCAAACCATCTCTGACATCCGGGAGGGCGCGTGCAACGATTACTGACATGGAGTAATCGATGTAGCTCGATTTCATCTCCTCCTCGATGTTAATCTTTATAATTCTGTCTTGTTCAAGCATTTAGTTTAATTCTTTTTATTCTACTCTCACATGTCTTTCAAAAACCATGCTAAATTACTACAAAATTGTCAATTGGGAAAGTTTTTTAAGGAAAATCTTCTCTTGTAGTCTTATTTTAAGGGATATTTAACGTGGGTTTTCTCTGTGTAGCGCCTCTCCTTTCTTTAAGGCGGAAGGATTCCCTTGTTAATAAGGCTTTTGAAGGTATGTCAATTCCAATTATTGTCGATAAAATGAAGGAGAATCAAAATCTTTATATATTATTACCATTTTGGCACGTAATTTGTTGGGTTAATTAAGAAGCTACAGGTGGAAAGAAATATTTTTATGTGTATCTTTGCACTTGAAAAAGGATAAATGAAATAAACTTGTAATATTTTTATATAGGTAATATGAATGGTCGTTTTTCACATAAGTTCTCTGAAATTCTAGCATATAGTAGAGAAGAGGCAATCAGACTTAATAACAACTATATTGGTCCTGAACATCTTTTATTGGGGATAATCCGTGAAGGGCAAGGACGTGCAGTAGAGTTATTGAAGCGCTTGTCAGTAGATTTGAAACGGATAAAATATCAGTTGGAGACTGATTTGAAATCTCAGGAAAACGAAAACGGGAGGTTTTCCATGGAAGCGATGAGTGAAACTGATGTTCCTTCGTTGAATGAAGTGGCTAGTCGTCTATTGAAATTAAGTGCTTTAGAAGCTCGCTTACAGCGTTGTGACGAAGTTGATACAGAACATGTATTATTAGCAATTCTAAAAGATAAAAATAGCATGGCGGCTAAAATATTGGAAGATAATAGTGTGAATTATCGAGCAGCTTATGGACAATTGTCAGATACAAATGTGACGGATATGGGTTTTGGTTTAGATGACGACGATGATGATGACGGTATTGGGTATGCTGATCAATCTGATGGTCCCAACGAACGTCAGGGGCATTCTGTCTCGGTTGCCCAACAGCATGTTAAAGGGAAAAGTGACACTCCTGTTATTGATAGTTTCGGTGTGGATATGACCGCAGCTGCGTACGATGGAAAATTGGATCCTGTAGTAGGACGAGAAAAAGAAATAGAGCGTTTGGTACAAATTCTTAGCAGACGTAAGAAAAATAATCCAGTACTTATTGGAGAGCCAGGAGTTGGAAAATCGGCAATCGTTGAAGGTTTGGCTTTGCGTATTGTCCAACGTAAAGTGTCGCGTTTGTTGTTTGATAAGCGTGTAGTAGCGTTAGATATGGCTTCTATGGTTGCGGGTACTAAGTATCGTGGGCAATTTGAAGAACGCATCAAGGCTGTACTTAATGAATTAAAAAATAACCCCAATATTATTCTTTTTATTGATGAAATACATACTATTGTTGGAGCAGGTTCTGCCCCAGGAACAATGGATGCTGCAAATATGTTGAAACCAGCATTGGCACGTGGAGAAATTCAATGTATCGGAGCGACTACTTTGGATGAATATAGAAAGAGTATAGAGAAAGATGGGGCTCTTGAACGGCGTTTTCAAAAGATTATAGTAGAGCCATCCACTTCAGAAGAAACGTTACAGATATTGAATAATATAAAGGAACGTTATGAAGAGCATCATAACGTGCGTTATACGATGGAGGCGATTCAAATGTGTGTCAATTTGGCAGAACGTTATCTGACCGATCGTAGCTTCCCTGATAAAGCTATAGATGTTATGGATGAAGCAGGATCTCGGGTGCATCTTAGTAATATTGTAAGCTCTAAAGAGATTGAAGAAAAAGAAATATTATTGGAAGAGTTGAAGGAACAGAAAAACCAAGCCGTAAAGTTACAGAATTATGAATTAGCGGCTAGTTTTCGCGATAAAGTTCGTCGTCTTGAGGAATGTTTGGAACGAGAGAAAAAAGAATTGGAAGAAAATCTTAAAAAGACCCCTCAAATAGTAAACGATGAAGATATTGCAGAAGTTGTTTCACTCATGTCAGGCATTCCTGTTCAGCGTATGGCGCAAGCAGAGGGGGTTAAGATGAAAGGTATGAGAAACAATCTGGTTTCCAAAGTCGTAGCTCAAGATGCGGCTGTTGACAAATTGGTTAGAGCCATTTTGCGTAGCCGTGTCGGTCTAAAAGATCCCAATCGTCCAATCGGAACATTCATGTTTTTAGGGCCAACAGGAGTAGGTAAAACTTTGTTAGTAAAAGAGTTGGCAGAGTATATGTTTGGCTCATCTGATGCTTTGATACGGGTAGATATGAGTGAATACATGGAAAAGCATAATGTCAGTCGTTTGGTTGGAGCTCCTCCGGGTTATGTTGGGTATGAGGAAGGTGGTCAATTGACTGAAAAAGTTCGTCGTAAGCCTTATTCTATAATACTTTTGGATGAAATAGAGAAGGCTCATAGCGAAGTATTTAATATGCTTCTTCAGGTGATGGATGAAGGACGTCTGACTGATAGCTATGGGCGTACGGTAGATTTTAAGAATACCGTCATTATTATGACCTCCAATGTGGGTACTCGTCAATTGAAAGATTTTGGTAAAGGTGTCGGATTTACTGCTTATACTAAGGATGCCAAGGAGGTTTCTCGTAGTGTAATTCAAAAGGCTTTGAATAAGCATTTTTCTCCAGAATTTTTAAATAGAGTGGATGAAATTATTACGTTTGATCAATTAGACCGTTCTGCAATCAGGCGTATTGTAGATATTGAACTTGGACATTTGTATAAACGTGTGTCTCAGTTGGGGTATCGGTTGGAACTTAGTGAGCAAGCTTGTGAGTTCATAGCAGAGAAGGGTTACGATATACAGTTTGGAGCCCGTCCTTTAAAGCGTGCAATACAAACATATGTAGAAGATGTTTTATCGGAATTATTAGTAGATGGAAGTGTGGATGAGGGGACGTTGATTTGTTTGGACAAACATCCCGAGAAGGAAGAATTGAAGGTGATTCAATAACATGTCAAAATGTCAGAGAAACAACTCTGGCATTTTTTTTGTTTTTATGTAATCCGAGAAGTTGAATCAATAATAAATTAAATAAAGAAAAAGCATTATGCAAAAAGGAAACATCGGGGTTACGACCGAGAATATCTTCCCCGTCATCAAAAAGTTCTTGTATAGCGATCATGAAATCTTCCTTCGCGAATTGGTCTCAAATGCTGTAGATGCTACCCAAAAACTCAAGACTTACGCTTCAAAGGGCGATTTCAAGGGTGAGCTAGGTGACCTTACCGTGCGTGTTTCTCTTGATAAAGAGGCTGGTACTATCACCATCAGCGACCATGGTATTGGTATGACCGCCGAAGAGATTGACAAGTATATCAACCAGATAGCTTTTTCGGGCGCAAACGATTTCTTGGATAAGTATAAAGACGATGCCAACGCCATCATCGGTCACTTCGGATTGGGCTTCTATTCAGCCTTTATGGTGGCCAAGAAGGTGGATATCATCACCCGTTCATACCAGGAAGGTGCACAAGCCGTGAAATGGAGTTGCGACGGTAGCCCTGAATTTACCTTGGAAGATGCCGAACGTGCTGAACGCGGTACGGATATCGTGCTCCACATCGACGATGATTGCAAGGAGTTCTTGGAAGAGAGCCGCATTTCTACTTTGTTGAACAAGTATTGCCGATTTCTCCCCATTGCTGTAGCTTTTGGAAAGAAAAAGGAATGGAAAGAAGGTAAACAGGTTGATACTGAAGAAGATAATATAATCAACGACACCGCTCCCTTGTGGATGAAGAAACCTCAGGAGTTGAAGGACGAGGATTACAAGAAGTTCTATCGCGATCTCTATCCTATGTCCGACGAGCCGCTCTTCTGGATTCACCTCAATGTGGATTACCCCTTCAACTTGACAGGTGTACTCTACTTCCCTAAGATCAAGAGCAATATTGACCTTCAGAAGAATAAAATCCAACTCTATTGCAATCAGGTGTATGTAACTGATTCAGTGGAAGGTATCGTGCCCGATTTCCTTACTTTGTTGCACGGTGTCATTGATTCTCCAGACATTCCCTTGAATGTGTCACGTTCTTACTTGCAGAGTGATAGCAACGTGAAGAAGATTTCAACCTACATCTCCAAGAAAGTGTCTGACCGTTTGCAAGCTATTTTCAAGAATGACCGTAAGGAGTTTGAGCAGAAGTGGGATGACCTGAAACTCTTTATCCACTATGGTTTGCTCACTCAGGAGGATTTCTACGACAAGGCCAACAAATACACCCTCTTCAAGGATACGGATGGCAAGTATTACACCTATGAGGAGTATCAGACGCTTATCAAGGATAATCAGACGGATAAGGATGGAAACCTCATCTACCTCTATGCCAATAATAAGGAAGAGCAATATAGCTACATCGAAGCAGCTTCGGCCAAGGGCTACAACGTCCTGCTGATGGATGGTCAGCTGGATACGGCCCTCGTTGGTATGTTGGAGCATAAGTTCGAGAAGGCTCGCTTCACCCGTGTGGATAGCGATGTGGTAGATCGTCTCATTGCTAAAGAGGACGATAAGAAGGCTGATATCGAGGCTGGTAAGGAAGAAATCCTATCATCGGTATTTACCAGCCAGTTGCCTCAGATAAACAAAGTGGAATTTCATGTCGAAGCCCATTCATTGGGCGAGAATGCCAGTCCTATCCTCATCACGCAAGGCGAATACATGCGCCGTATGAAGGAAATGGCTAATCTGCAACCGGGTATGGCATTCTATGGCGAAATGCCCGACATGTTCAACTTGGTGCTCAATGTCGATCATAAGCTCATCAAGAGTGTGATGACCGATACAGATCAGGCTATCGAAGCTGAATTGTCGCCTATCGAAGCGGAATTGCGCGGATTGAATGCCCGTCAGGCTGCTATCGAACAGACACAAAAGGATAAGAAGGCCGATGAAATCACCGAAGCTGAGAAGAACGACTTGGCCGATGTAGAAAAGAAAATTGCTGATGAAAAGAGTAAGAAAGAGGCCGTTATCAGCAAGTATGCCGCAGGCAATAAGGTGGTACACCAGCTCATCGACCTCGCTTTGCTTCAGAATGGTATGCTCAAGGGAGAGGCACTCAACAACTTCGTTAAGCGTAGCATCGAGTTGATTTGATCGAAATATGTTTAAGTTAAAGTGTAGCTAGGTTTTATACAATACACTTTTCCATCAGATTTTAGGCGCGGATTACGCGGATTGCGGATAAATAGAAAGTCCGCGTTAATCTGTGTAATCCGCGCCTTATAAATAAAGAATACTAATCTTCCAAGTATCAATAACTTGAGGGATGACACGAAAAAAACTCATAAAAAAAATCCAGAAAAGTTTGGCAGGTATAGTAAAAAGCAGTACCTTTGCACTCGCTAAATAAAAGCAAATATATGATGGCTCCGTAGCTCAACTGAATAGAGCATCTGACTACGGATCAGAAGGTTACAGGTTTGAATCCTGTCGGAGTCACGATACTTCATAAATATTTGTTTGACATTTGGCTCCGTAGCTCAACTGAATAGAGCATCTGACTACGGATCAGAAGGTTACAGGTTTGAATCCTGTCGGAGTCACAAGGAATACTCTCGCTGTGAAGCGAGGGTATTCCTTGCTTTTATAGGCTGTTATGAATACAGAGGGAGGCTTTAGTTATAACAACAAATCCGCTGTCCCAGTCTGACTAAATGGCATTATAAAAGCCTTGAAGAATACCAATCTTAATTCGATAAGTTTAGTATTCTTCAAGGCTTATGAATGAATTCTTTGTTTTTATTCCTTATGCTTCTTACTCCACTACCTGATAGATATGGCGCAGGTTGCGTCCCTCGTGGTCATAGTCAAGGCCGTAGCCTACGATAAAGTCGTTCTCGATGTTGAAGCAACGGTATGGAATATCCAAATCGACTTGCAAATTGCCAGGTTTTACCAACAGGGACGAGATGTGTATTTCTGCAGGATGCTTTTCTTCCAGCATACGGAGCAGTTCTTTCATGGTAAAGCCTGTGTCGATGATGTCCTCAACGATGATGACGGTGCGTCCTTCAATGTTTTGTGTCAATCCTAATAGTTGCTTGACTTCTCCTGTAGAGCTTACTCCTTCGTAGGAAGCCACACGCACGAAAGTGATTTCGCAAGGGATGGTAATGTCGCGCAACAAGTCGGCGGCAAATACGAATGAACCATTCAGTATGACCAAGAACAGGGGGTTCTTTCCTGCCAAGTCGGTGTTCATCCGATTGGCCAGTTCTTTTACACGGGCTAATATTTCTTCTTCTGAGATATATAAAGCAAATTGTTTGTCTTTTACTTGTACGGTGTTCATTGGTTAGATTTTTTCTATTTGTTTTTCTTGTGTTAGTTAGAAAGTCCATTTGGCAGCCAATGTCGGGATGGCGTAGAAACGGTTGTTTTTGCCATCGGTAGGCCATACCAGATTGTTACAGATTTCTACTTCTGCACCTACACTCAGTTTGCAATCATCGTCAATTCCATTAAGTTTCCACAAATTTACCCAAAATTGAGGTTCGCTGCTCAGTACCAATGCACCGTTGACGCTGTTGTCGTGCCACAAATCGGCATATCCGCTGAATGTATAGAGTCCTTGGCCGAAATGGATACCCCATACAGTGGTGAGTTGCCAGCTGTGTTTATTGATTGGGTGGTTGGCCAAGTACTTGTATAAAGCCTGTACAGAGAATGTCTTGCTGAAATCCTTGTTTGCCCAATTCCATGCAGCACCAGCTAAGTAGGCATCATCGTAGCAGCCGCCTCCAGCCAATCCACCGTTATACTCTACATGGATGGCTATCGGGGCATCCCAAAAGCGCAGTTCGCGTGCCAATTCGGCATAAACGCTGGCCATCGTATTGTCGGCAAAGTTTCCATCAACGAAGAAATAGGTACTTCCCCATTTGTCGGCAGTAAAGTTCTCGATAGTTGCCGTCCAATTCGGACGATTTGACAATTCGCTACCGTAAATGGTATGTCCGAAATCATAGTGCATCTGTACGTTCAGTTGTGCACTTATCTGTATAGTTGCCACTATCATGGCTATAGCTAAAAATATTCTTTTCATGATGGATAATTTTTGAATGTTGCTTGGTTAAACCATAAATTTAATAAGGAAGAATGCGGCCAGAATATACATGCCGATGCTCATTTTACGGTAGTTACCGCTACAGAGGTTGATGAAGATGTAGCTCAAATGTCCCAACACAATACCGTCGGAAATGCTGTATGACAACGGCATGAATAGGATGCAGATGAAAGCCGGGATGGCTTCGGAATAATCTGTGAAGTTTACCTTCAGCACCGAGCCCATCATCATGAGACCTACCAATACCAATACGGGAGTGGTCGCAGCTGCTGGGATAGCCAAAAACAATGGAGCGAAGAACAGCGCCAACAGGAAGCAAGCACCAGTCACTACGGCGGTCAGTCCGCTACGTCCACCTTCGTTCACACCAGCGGCACTCTCTACATACACGGCTACTGTACTGGTACCCATGGCAGCACCAGCTGCAGTAGAGATTGAATCTACCATAAACACCTCTTTCAGCTTTGGTATTTTACCATCAGCCTTTATCATGCCTGCACGGCTGGTTACACCGATAACCGTACCGATACAGTCAAATAAGTCCACAAAAAGCAAAGTAAACACGATGATAACCATGTCTTTACTGAGTATCTGTTCCCACTCAAATTGCAAGAAAATAGGCTCTATTGAAGGGGGAATGCTAAATATACCATCGAAGTTTGTCACTCCCAAGGGGATACCTATCAGGGTGGTTATCAGGATTCCGAAAAGCAAAGCACCTTTTATGTTCTTTACCAACAGGACAGAGGTCAGCACAATGCCGATGACTCCCAACAAGGCTGAGCCTGAGGTCAGATTACCAAGGCTTACCAAGGTGGCTTCATTGTTGACAATGATTTCGGCGCTTTTCAATCCGATAAAGGCAATGTAAAGTCCGATACCGGCACTGATGGCATTCTTCAGCGTGTCGGGGATTACATCTACAATCTTTTCACGTAAGTTGGTGACGGTCAATAGGATAAAAACCAATCCTTCGAGGAATACAGCCGTCAGGGCAAACTGCCACGAGTAGCCCATAATCATACACACCGTGTAGGCAAAGAAGGCATTCAAGCCCATACCTGGTGCCAAGGCCAGCGGCAATTTGGCATAGAGTCCCATGAAGATAGTAGGCAATGCCGACATGATAACTGTGGTAGTAAACAAGGCGCCCTTGTCCATACCGGTTTCACTCAGGATGTTGGGGTTTACGGCCAGAATGTAGGCCATAGTGAGGAAGGTGGTGATTCCAGCCATCACTTCCGTCTTGACAGTGGATGTTTTCGGGTCGAATCCGAAAAGTTTTTCAAGCATAATAGATAATCAGATGTGTTTTTTTATTCTAAGCCACAAATATAAAGACTATTTTTGAATTGGACGAAGAAAAGATAAAAAAACTTAATGCAGGGTATGCAATATTTTCTGCAAAAGATTTAGGCGCGGATTATGTGGAAGAGCATGGAAGGGTATTTCCGTGCAATCCGCATAATCCGCGCCTAAAATACTTTTGGACTTATGCTCAATACTTTATGTGCAGTTCTTGCAATATCTGGCGCATCTTTTCAAAGGTGGTGATGCGTGTGGGCACCAACGGCAGGCGCAGACGGTTCTCAATCATGCCCATGGCATTGAGCATAGCCTTCACACCGGCAGGATTGCCATCCACGAAGAGGAGGCTGAACAGTTCGGTGAAACTGTGGTGAATCTTCAAGGCATTGGCATAGTCGCCTTGCAGAGCCAGACGGGTCATGCGGCTGAACTCCTTGGGGAAGGCATTTCCGATAACCGAGATGACTCCCACGGCACCCAATGTGATGAGCGGGAAGGTGATGCCGTCGTCGCCAGAGATGACGTCGAAGTTCTCCGGCTTGTTCTTGATGATGTCGTCCATCTGCGTGATGTTGCCCGAAGCCTCCTTTATGGCGATGACGTTCTTGAAGTCGCGTGCAATGCGAAGGGTTGTCTCTGCCGTCATGTTCACGCCCGTGCGTCCCGGTACGTTGTAGAGCACGATGGGCAGGTCGGTCGATTCGGCGATGGCCTTATAGTGCTGGTAGATGCCTTCTTGCGAGGGCTTATTATAATAAGGTACTACGGAAAGGATGGCATCAATGCCGGTGAAATCATCGTTTTTCAGCGAATCGATGACGGCTTGTGTATTGTTTCCTCCGCAACCCAGCATGATGGGGATGCGTCCGTTCACACGCTCCACAACCAGGCGGGTAATCTCTCGTTTCTCTTCCGTTGTCAGTGTCGGGGTTTCGGCCGTTGTACCCAGTACGCACAGGAAGTCTGCACCATTCTGCACCAAGTGGTCCACCATGCGCATCAAGGCCGGATAATCCACCGAGCCATCTTCCTTAAATGGAGTGATAAGGGCCACGCCCATTCCTTTGAATTTATGGTATATCATATAGATAACGTTTTCTTTCGTTTCAATTTTAAACTAATTGGCCGCAAAATTACAAAATAATTCTGTAAAAAATGCTGTATTCCTTACATTTTATTCCTTTTTCTTTGAATATACTATTTTATGCAAAGGCTATACATTTTCTATAATATTAAGAAACTCCTCTTCGCTGACGATGGCAACGCCCAGTTTGGTGGCTTTCTCCAATTTGCTGGGGCCCATGTTTTCACCAGCGAGGATGAAAGAGGTTTTGCCTGAGATACTACCAACGTTTTTTCCTCCGTGCTTCTCTATCAAGGCTTTGTATTCGTCGCGTGAGTGGTGGGTGAACACACCGCTGATGACGATGCTTTTGCCTGCCAGGCGGTCGGTGCGTTCGCTCAGCACCTCTTCGCTCAGTTCAAATTGGAGTCCGGCAGCTCTCAGACGTTCAATCAGTTGCAAGTTGTCTTCATCGGCAAACCAGCGGATGACACTTTGGGCAATGCGTTCACCTATTTCATCCACGTGGATGAGGTCGTCCAGTGTGGCCTCCTTCAGTTGGTCAATCGTGGGAAAGGCATTGGCCAGCTTCTTAGCCACCGTTTCGCCTACATAGCGGATACCGAGGGCGAAAAGCACGCGTGGGTAAGGTACTTCTGTAGATTTTCGGATGCCCTCTATGATATTGTTTGCCGAGCGTTCGCCCATGCGTTCAAGTAGTTGCAGGTCAGTGGCATGCAGGTCGTACAGGTCAGCAATGTTCTTGATGAGTCCTACATTGTAGAATTGCTCTACCGTCTCGGGGCCCATACCATCAATATTCATCGCCTTGCGGGTAATGAAGTGTTCAATTTTCCCCTTTATCTGTGGTGGACAAGCCTTGTCGTTAGGACAATAGTGTGCCGCTTCGTCTTCGTTGCGCATCAGCGGAGTGCCACATTCGGGGCAACGGGTAATGAACTTCACCTTGTCGCCCACCATGAAGCGGGCTTCGGTATCCACTCCCGTAATCTTAGGGATGATTTCACCACCTTTTTCCACATACACCATATCGCCGATGTGGAGGTCGAGCCCCTCGATGATGTCAGCATTGTGGAGCGAAGCACGTTTGACCACAGTGCCCGATAGTTGCACCGGGTCGAGGTTGGCTACGGGGGTGATGGCACCGGTGCGTCCCACCTGATAGCTGATGCTGTTCAGACGGGTGCAAGCCCGTTCGGCTTGAAACTTGTAGGCAATGGCCCAACGGGGCGACTTGGCCGTATATCCAAGGTTCTTTTGCTGACGTAGCGAGTTGACCTTCAATACAATGCCGTCGGTGGCTACGGGCAGATTCTTGCGCTCTGTATCCCAATAACGGATGAAGTCGAACACCTCTTGCAGGGTGCGGACTTTGCGTGTGGCATCCGAAATTTTGAATCCCCATTCGCGGGCCTTTTGCAAATTCTCGTAGTGTCCGTCGCAGGGGAGTTCTTCGCCCAGCATATAATAGAGGTAGGCGTCCAGTTTACGGCTGGCCACCACCGATGAATTCTGCAATTTCAGTGTGCCAGAGGCCGCGTTGCGCGGATTGGCAAAGAGGGGTTCTTCGTTGGCGGCACGCTCTTCGTTCAACTTCTCAAATACATTCCAAGGCATCAGTATCTCGCCACGGATTTCAAAATTCATTGGATAATCTGTCCCTTGCAATTTCAAGGGGATGGTACGGATAGTCTTCACGTTGTCCGTCACGTCGTCACCCTTTACACCATCGCCACGTGTCACGGCGCTTACCAGCAAGCCGTTTTCGTATGTCAGTGAAATGGAGGTGCCGTCGTATTTCATCTCACAACAGATTTCAAATTCCTCGTCACCCAACATTTTGCGTGCACGTTCGTAGAAATCGGTCACTTCACCTTCCGAATAGGTATTGCCGAGGGAGAGCATGGGGTATTTGTGCACCACCTGTCGGAACTCCTTGCTCAAGTCGCTGCCCACGCGCATGGTGGGCGAGTTTTCGTCATAAAACTCCGGATGTGCCTGCTCCAAGTCCTGCAACTCGCGCATCATGCGGTCAAACTCAAAGTCTGTTATCTCCGGTGCATTCAGCACGTAGTAATTATGATTGTGGCGGTGCAGCTCTGCCCGCAGATTTTCTATCTGTTGTTGGATGGTATTCATAAGATTTTATTTTCAGGCAAAGGTAGTATATATTCCTCAGATGTCCAAATAAAGAAGGATGTAAAAATGAATCACTTTCAGAGGACTTTATATTTGCCATTTGTATAGTTGTTTATGCTATTATAGCTTGTTATAGTCATTAAAACAGATATTTCATATTGGTGTAAATTAAAAGTGTTGTATATAATAAATCAATATTTATTTTTATCTGAACAAGTTGTTTGTTGTTTCATAGATTTATTATAAATATTTGTTTGTCAGTTTGATAGCAAAATCGTATTTGACAATACTTGCATGAGATTATTGGGCGGCAAATTTATCTCTGATTTCATAAATGTTTCATTGTTCTTTCGATATGTTTCCTTATATTGATGAATATCGTTGTTATTTGGAGAGGTATATTGGGGTATTTGTAGTGAAAAAACTGATTGTTCTATAGATAGGTTGCATATTTGTTTTCCTTTACATCAGGCATGAATCCCATACTTTTTTTGTACTTTTGCAACCAATTAGAAAAAACGACAAATTATGCGTATAGATATCATAACTGTATTGCCCGAAATGATTGAAGGGTTCTTCAACTGCTCTATCATGAGTCGGGCGCAGAAGAAAGGATTGGCAGAGATTCATTTGCATCATCTTCGCGAATATACCCTCGACAAGCATCGTCGCGTGGACGACTATCCGTATGGCGGGTGTGCCGGCATGGTGATGCAGATTGAGCCGATTGACCGTTGTATTTCGATGTTGAAGGAGCAGCGTGAATATGATGAAGTCATCTTCACTTCGCCCGATGGCGAACAGTTCAACCAACGGATGGCAAATACACTTTCCCTTTCACAAAATCTTATCATTTTATGTGGACATTTCAAGGGTATTGATTTCCGCATCCGTGAGCATCTGATAACGAAAGAAATCAGCATTGGTGATTATGTCCTTACGGGTGGTGAATTGGCCGCTGCCGTAATTGCTGATTCTATTGTCCGTATCATCCCGGGAGTCATTTCTGACGAGCAGTCAGCTTTGTCAGATTCTTTCCAAGACAATTTGTTGGCACCACCAGTCTATACCCGTCCGGCTGAATACAAAGGTTGGCGTGTGCCCGATGTGCTTCTTTCCGGTCACGAAGCCAACATTCGTGACTGGGAGCTTCAGCAAGCCATTGAGCGGACTAAGCAACTTCGTCCCGATTTGTTGGAGGGAAGTGGGTGGTAAAAGATTTATACTTCATTCAATAATAGATTTATAAAAGGCACGGATTACACGGATGAACACGGATTCTTATTCATGATTGACATTATTAGAAATCCGTGTAGTCCGTGTAATCCGTGCCTAGATATATTCTGTAAATATATTTATATTTCCAATCCGCCGATAATATCCTTCACCGATGTGAATCCGTGGCGATTCAGGTAGTCATCAATACCTTGAGCCACTTTCACGGTGATAGCCGGATCAATGAAGTTTGCCGTACCAATCTGGATGGCGGTAGCACCGGCAAGGAGGAACTCAACGGCATCGCGCCAGTTCATGATACCTCCCAATCCGATAACGGGAATCTTCACAGCTTGAGCCACTTGCCATACCATGCGCAGGGCAATGGGTTTCACGGCAGCACCGCTCATACCGCCTGTAATGGTAGAGAGGATCGGTTTGCGTTTCTCTGCATCGATGGCCATACCCAAAAGGGTGTTGATGAGCGATACGCTATCAGCTCCGGCTGCCTCTACGGCACGGGCAATCTCGGCAATATTCGTCACGTTGGGCGAAAGCTTCACAATCAAAGTCTTATCGTATGCTTTGCGTACAGCGCTTACCACGTCTGCGGCACCATCGGGAGTCACTCCGAAGGCCATACCGCCTTGTTTTACGTTGGGACAAGATATGTTCAACTCGATGGCTGGGATGTTTTCCAACTCGTTGATGCGTTCGGCTGTTTTTACGTAAGACTCAATGTCTGAGCCTGATACGTTGACAATCATATTGGTGTTGATATCCTTGATTTTCGGATAGATTTTCTCCACAAAGTAATCTACGCCTTTATTCTGCAAGCCTACAGCATTCAACATGCCCGAAGGAGTCTCTGCCATGCGCGGATAGGGATTTCCTTCGCGATGGTTGAGTGTGGTTCCTTTTACTATGATACCGCCAATTTGCTCAAGGTCAACAAAATCCTCAAACTCAACTCCATATCCGAATGTGCCCGAAGCCGTCATGACGGGGTTCTTCAGGTTCAGGTTTCCTATGTTTACGCTTAAATCTGCCATAATAGTTTCTTTATATTAAATACGGGACCCTCTTTACATACACACACGTGGCCTTCGTCGGTGTTTTCCACGCAACAGAGGCAAGCGCCTACGCCGCAAGCCATGGTGTTTTCCAGCGAAACTTCGCACTCAATGCCGCTTTGTTTGGCATAGCGGGCAACTGACACCATCATGGGCTTGGGACCACAGGTATGGATGCTGTCGAATTGTTTTTCGCTCAATACCGTATGTTGGGTGACAAAGCCTTTTTCGCCCATTGAACCATCTTCGGTAGTGCAATACACATCGCCTAATTGCTTGAATTCATCCAATTGCAACAGGTCCTTAGCAGAACGGGCACCTAATAAGAATGTAGGCCGTATGCCTATTTCCTGTAGTTTCTTACCGAAATAAAGAAGTGGGGCGGTACCTACACCACCACCGATGAGCAGCGGACGTTGTGTACTGTTTGTCGGCATAGTGAAGCCGTTTCCTAAGGGGAGTACCACATTCACTGTATCGCCCACGTTTACAGTTGCCAACTTGCGTGTGCCATCTCCTGCCAGACGGACAAGGAACCACACTTCATTCTTTTCTGTATCCACGTAGTTGATGGAAATAGGACGACGCAAGAAAGTGGTGGGCGAGTTGTCCACACGAATCTCTGCAAACTGTCCTGGTAGCATCTCGGGCAACGCTTCGGAGTGTGTCAGTTTCAGCAACACGTAGCTATCGTGTAACTTCGTGTTCTCTGTGACGGTCAGGTCTAAAATATATTTTTTCATTATATATTAAGGTAATTGTTATCTTTGGTGCAAAGATAACTTATTTTTTTCAACACAGCGGCACAGAGACGCAGAGAATTTATAAAAAGGGGAGAGAGAACTCTGTGTCTTTGTGCCGCTGTGTTCTTCTTAAGAATATGTTTGTTGTTTACTTTTGCGGTACAAATGTCTCGTACGTGTCGTCGTCGAAGAAAATTTTTATTTCACGGATTTTCTTAGCAGGACGTTCTATATACTTAATCTCTTCAATATCAGTATATTTATGCTCATTTTTAGTCGTTTTTGGTGCGATTTCCTTGCGATTTTCTGGTTCGTCTGTCCCTTCGGTCGCAAATAATAGATTCTCGAGCGGTTTGGAACTGTCATTTTCTGCAAAAGGGAGGGTCGGCTCTTCTTTGCACATTGTTCCTTCTCCTGAAAGTATCCAGTCGTAGCTTAAGTATGGGAAAGCTGTACGTATTTTGGTTACAACTTCCAAACTGGGATTGTTTCTTCCGTTCAGAATTTGTGAGAGTGTAGCTAATTTAATATTGGTTGCATTTGCAAACGATGATGGTTTCATTTGCAAGTAATTCATAATCTCTATAATTCGATTTTTCATTTGTTCTTTTTTCAGGTAAAGAAGAATAGAATACTTTTATGCTACAAAAATAAATATAATATTTCAACTTTGCAAATTAAACTATATAAAAATAAAATTCTTCATTTGAGAAATACTTCAACTTTATATTTATAATTATATATGCATTTAGTCTATGATTGTTAAACAAGAAGGTAATAAGTAGATTCAATAAAATTGTATAATTAATTGACTGAAAGTGTGGTTTATATACGAATTTTTGTCAAAACATTAAAAGAATAGTAGTTTTTCATAAAACGACTTGTTTTTTAATAAAATACAACCTTAAAACTGTGTAATTAATTGATATTTAGCCGTGTATGGTTTTAGTAACAATTTGTATATTAATAATTTTATTTATGCGTAACAGTTGTTTATTTTTGTCTTTTAGCTTAAATATTGTTTGTTTTACAATCATAAAGTGGGGGTATTGTTTTCAAAAGTAAAGTATTTATTTGCAAATAGACTGCAAATGTAAATTGTTGCATATGTAAACAATTAGATAATTAAGTTTAAGTTTCTTCATTTGCAACTAAATATAATTGCTTACGAAATGATAGATGTTTAATCATGTTAAATCTCTTTTCGAGGTACGTTCGTTCGGATTTCAAGTATTCGGTTGGATTTTATGCTTGATAGTACTTGTTGAATGTTGTATGTGCAACTATTTATAGGATTCTGGAGTCTGTCTTTTTGGCATTGGATTTATTTGGAAAGCTTTGAGGAGGGGCAGACTGTGCTTTCTTTCATTTTGCATCCCCCACTCTCCTGCCCTTTTGTGGTTGAAATGCAATTTCCTTGGCTTATTTCGGCCCTTTGTTCGGATTTGAAAATTTTACGCGATTCTCAGAGGGCGAAATTCGCTATAATATGCTGATATATAGTGTTGTAAGTGCGATATTTTTGTCCGTAAAATCAGTTGAAATAGAAAATTAGCCTTTGGATACCCTCTATTTACCTGCAGAATGTCATGTAGAAAAGGCTGAAGATACCAAGGTATGGTCAGGGAGTTACAAGAGTTCGGACGATAGTTTCAACTATACTTTATAGGTGCTCAAAATATCTCTTAAGCGTTAGCAGAATATCTCTTAAGCGTTAGCAGAATATCTCTTAAGCGTTAGCAGAATATCTCTTAAGCGTTAGCAAAATATCTCTTAAGCGTTAGGAAAATATCTCTTAAGCGTTAGTGAATTATCTCTTAAGCGTTAGCAAAATATCTCTTAAGCGTTAGCAAATTATCTCTTAAGACTTATTTCATTGCGCTTTTCATTACGTTTGGGAGTTGTTCAACCAAGCTTGATTGTGGTCTCGGTCAGTATAAATGCGTTTATACTTTAGTGGTTTTAGTGAAGAATTTTGTAAACAAGTTCCTTCAACAGATCACCGTTACTGGTTGATGGATTCCCTACCCCTTTCGACCGGGCATCGCATTCACGAATATCACTGATGATGTACATTACCTTTACTGCAGAATATTTTCGCATGGCCGCCATATAGTCACGGGCTTGCCAAGGGCTTCGGAGTCCCAGTTGGGCTGCAATTCCTTGCTCACTTTTTTCGGGTGCATAATAGGCCAACATCAGGTTTGAGAAGAAATTAAATAGTACTGAAAGGGACATCTGTATGGGGTTACTTTTGGGATTTTCTTCAAAATATTTTATTATTTGATTAGCCTTGAATACATCCTTTTCTATAAGAGCATTGCGCAATTCATAGTTGTTGAAGTCCTTACTGATGCCGATATGTCGTTCCACTAATTCGGATGTTACGCGCTTTTGTTGGGGTGAAAGACTAAGAAAAAGTTTGTCAAGTTCGCTACTGATACGGTTCAAGTCAGAGCCTATTGATTCGGCAATCAGTTGGCAGGCTTGTGGCTCAATATCGATACTTTTTTTCTTCAAATAACTGGCTATAAATCCAGGAAGTTGGGCCTCTTTCATTCGTTTCGATTCAAAGAGTACCCCACTCTTTTCTATTTCAAGTGTAACTTTTTTTCGCTTATCAAGTACCCCATTTTTATGGCAGAAAACAAGGATAGTCGAGGGCTGTGGTTTTTGCAGGTAGAAGGAAAGCTCGTCCAGATTCTTTAGGTTTTGTGCCTCCTTTACGATGATAACCTGATGTTCGGCCATCATCGGATAGCGTTTGGCTGCGTTGATAATTGTTGACAAATCAGTATCCGAAGCATAGAGAATCATTTGGTTGAATTCCTTCTCCTCTTCGGTCAGGATGGTGTCGGCCATATAGTCGGCTATACGGTCAATATAGTACGACTCCTCTCCCATCAGGTAATAGACAGGCTTGTATTTTTTTGCCTGTAAATCTTTGACGATATCAACGTGTGTAATTTCCTTTTTTTCCTGCTTTGCCATTTTTTCGTATTATTTTAGAACACGAAGACATTTATATAAGTAAATATTATTTAATCTCTGTGTCTTTGTGTCTCTGTGTTCAATATGTATAATTCATACTATGTCGTAGTTGTAGATATTACCATTCAAATTTCAGATGCTTCACCGTTTTCTTTTCATCGCGAATCATCTTCACGGCATCAATTCCGATTCTTATGTGGTCGCATACATATTTCTGTGTCACGTAGTTATCCAACTTTTCTGTCTTTACTCCTTCGGGTATCATCGGTTGGTCAGACACCAGGAGAAGTGCTCCTGTAGGGATACGGTTGGCAAAGCCTGTACAGAAGAGAGTTGCCGTTTCCATATCCACTGCCATGGCACGAGTTTCACGGAGTAATTGTTTAAATTCTTCGTCATGTTCCCAGATGCGTCGGTTGGTTGTATAGACGGTGCCTGTCCAGTAGTCACTTCCGTGATCGCGGATAGCCGATGAGACGGCTCGTTGTAGCATGAACGAAGGAAGTGCCGGCACTTCGGCGGGCAGATAATCGTTTGATGTCCCCTCGCCCCGGATGGCCGCAATGGGCAGGATGAGGTCACCGATGAGTGTATGTTTGCTGATACCTCCACATTTGCCCAAGAACAGACAAGCTTTCGGCTGGATGGCTCCCAGCAGGTCCATGATGATGGCCGCGTTAGGGCTTCCCATACCGAAGTTGATGATGGTGATGTTGCCTGCTGTGGCCGATGTCATGTTGGCATCTCGTCCCATGACCTCCACGTCCATCAGTTCAGCAAATAGCTCCACATACTTGTTGAAGTTGGTCAGCAGAATGTATTCGCCGAACTCCTCCAACGGTCTTTTTGTGTATCGGGGCAACCAATTGGTGACAATTTCTTTCTTCGTTTTCATAAAAACAGCTACTTTTGCATGCGGAAACATTTCCGACATCCAATTTGTAGTTGCAAAAATAGTAAATGTTATCATTAAATCTGCCACCTTACGCCACAAAAGTTGCTGTTCGCGATGGAAAAAACACCATTTGGGATATTATCCGTCGTAAATATGTAGCTTTGACACCCGAAGAATGGGTGCGCCAGCATTTTGTACACTTTCTTGTCGAGCATAAGGGCTACCCGGCCTCTCTGTTGGCCAACGAGGTGGCTTTGACGTTGAATGGTACCTCCCGCCGGTGTGATACCGTGCTTTACGACCGTACCCTCTCCCCCCGCATGATCATTGAATACAAAGCGCCCCATATCCCTATCACCCAAAAAGTTTTTGACCAGATTTGCCGCTACAATCTTGTCTTCCGTGTCGATTACCTTATTGTCAGCAATGGTCTCTCCCACTATTGTTGCCGCATGGATTACGCCCATCAGTCGTATCAGTTCCTGACCGATGTGCCCGAGTATGGTGAGTTGTAGTAAGGGTCTTTCTGGATAGATAAAGGAAAGAGGTGTAAGTTATCTATAAATAGACAGAGACACAAAGATTCAGAGTCTTTCATCGTAGCATTTAGCCAATTACGAGGTACATATGCGGAAATTCCACGAATTGTTGTACCTGAAAATATAATTGGTATGTACGAAATGCCTCTGTGTCTTCGTGTCTCTGTGTTTTTATCCGAAGAGTCTTTTACTCAGCTGATGCTGCGCTCTTGCGACTTCTGCGCTTGGGTGCCACCTCTTTTTCTACGGGTTTCTCTACACCAGCCAGTTCGGGGTCAATCATGATGCGGCCACAATATTCGCATACGATGACTTTCTTGCGCATACGGATATCAAGCTGACGCTGGGGCGGAATCTTGTTGAAGCATCCTCCGCAGGCATCGCGTTGTACGTAAACGATACCCAATCCGTTGCGTGAGTTCTTGCGGATACGCTTGAATGCCAGGAGCAGACGAGGTTCGATAGTCAGTTCGAGGTTCTTGGCTTTCTCTCTCAGTCTTTCCTCTTCCTGCTTGGTTTCCAGTACGATTTCTTCCAGCTCAGCCTTCTTCATCTCCAAATCCTTGGTACGTTCGTCGAGCAGTTCCTCGCTACGGGCACAATCATCGTTCTTGCTCTTTTCGGCAGCGGTATATTCGCGGATGCGTTTTTCGCAAAGCTCAATTTCCAATGTCTGGAATTCGATTTCTTTGCTCAGCATGTCGTACTCGCGGTTGTTGCGTACATTGTCCTGCTGCTCTTTGTATTTGTTCATCAGCTCCTTGGCAGCCTCGATTTCGTTGCGCTTGGTAGCGACGGCCTGACGCAGTTCGGCAGTCTCCTTACGAATCTTTTCAATTCGTGTATTGAGGCCTGCAACTTCGTCCTCCAAGTCCTGCACTTCCAAGGGAAGTTCGCCACGGAGAGTCTTGATCTTGTCAATTTCAGACAACATGGTTTGCAACTGATAGAGCGCTTTCAGTTTTTGTTCTACGCTCATGTCTGTTGGGTCTTTCTTTTCTCTTGCCATACGTTTTTTCTAAATTATTGGGTTTTAAATTATAATCTTCTTATATCAACAATACCTTATCGGATTGGTACACACCGTAGTCTGTTTCACAGGCAAGGTGGGACATGTCTCCTCTATGATTGACTGGAATATTTCCATCGTGTACTGTTCGCTTTCATAGTGTCCTATTTCCACCATCAGCAGGTCGTCATCGTGTCCGAAGTAGTCGTGGTATTTGATTTCCCCGGTCAGGAATGCGTCGGCTCCCTGCCCGATGGCTTGTGGGAGCAGGAAGGCTCCACTTCCGCCGCATAGGGCAATGGTGCGTATTCCTTTTCCTGCATAGTTGTTGGCCTTCACACATCCAGCTTGGAAGGTATCTTTCACCTGTTGCAGGAATGTGTTGACAGATATCTCTTCAGGCAGTTCGCCGATGAGTCCCGAGCCCGCTTGCATCCATTGGTTCTTCAGAGGATAGAGGTCATAGGCCGGTTCCTCGTACGGATGGGCATTCAGCAGTGCGTGCACGGCCTTTTCTTTCAGGTATGCAGGCAATATCGTCTCGATGCGCACCTCTATTTCGCGATGCAGTTCGCCGATGCTTCCACAGAAAGGGTTGCTCCCCTCGCCTGCCCGGAAAGTTCCCTCTCCCATCAGGTTGTAGCTGCAGGCGTCATATCCGCCAATGTGGCCACATCCGGCATCGAACAATGCCTGACGCACCTCGTCAGCCTGTGCCGTAGGTACAAATGTAACCAATTTTAGTAGGGAATCTTCCTTGGGAGCCAGGAATCGTAGGTTTGTCAGTCCCAGTTTTTCTGCCATTTTGAAGTTCACGCCCCCTGTGGCATTATCCATGTTGGTATGGTACGAACAGATGGTTATACCATGCTGGATAGCCTTCATCACACATCGTTCCACATAGTTCCGTCCAGTGATGGATTTCAGTCCGCTGAAGATGAGCGGATGGTGTGATACGATAAGGTTGTACCCGAGCGTAACGGCTTCATCTACTACGGCTTCCGTCACGTCCAGACACAATAAAGCCCCTGTAACTTCCGCCTCTGTCAGTCCTACTTGCAGACCGGCATTGTCCCATCCGTCTTGCAAGGGCAGTGGCGCGAATCGTTCAAGGGCACATACAATCTCCTTAACTTTCATTCGCCTGAAAATGAGAATTTGGCTGCAAAGATAGCTATTTTTCTTGATATGACCTCCCTGTTTGGGCAGAAAAATGATGTAGTGAGCAAATATATGGTATGCGTAGTTGCGTATGGATTAACAAACAATGCGGCATTACCACAGGTGTAATGCCGCATTGCTCTTTTATGCTATTTTGCCGAATAGTCCCCTATTTATCTGCCATGGGCGGTACGGACCGCAGCACGGATATTCTCAATGGGAGTAGTCTTGCCGTCAACAGTACATTCAGCACCGATTATCAGGCGTCCGGAGTTTCCCTCCTTGATTTTCTTCACCTCAGCTACAACCTCCTCCGGTGTGCCTTTGTTGATCACACCTTTGCGATCCAATCCTCCGAGAATCATACGGTCGAACAATTTCTCTGCATCAGCGGGGCTGAAAGGCTTTCCTGCCACAAAGTTCGGAGCATTCACAATCTGTCCGGGGTAAGACGTGAAGCAGCTCAAGTCGTCATACGGACCTTCCCAGTCGCAAATGTGCAGGATGTTGCAATGAGTGCCCGCATTACATTCGTTCATGATTTCCATATCGAACGGGCGGATAAAGCGTTCGAAGAAGTCGGGTACCTCGTTGTAGATGTTCTCGCCACCTTGGGTCGGAGTGAAGAATCCATCTACCCCCACCTCTTTGCAGTCACGTGCAAAGTTCAGCAGGGCATCGGCATAGATGCGCAGTGCGCGCAGCACCTGTTCGGGATCCTCTTTGGCCCAACGGATCACGTTAGGGATGCCAATCTGCATTCTCAGCACCTGGAAAGGCGAATAGATGGTAGGCAATACCATTGTCTCGTGTCCCACGATGTCCACCACCTCTTTCACCACCTCTACGGTCGGTGCATAATAGTCGCGTGGCAATGGCTGGATTTGTTCCCAATCAGCCGCCGTTTCAACTTTAATCTTTGGTTGGTGTTGCTCAAACTGTACCTTCAGGATGTCTATACCCGTTCTTGCCAAGTGGCGTATGTGGTAGTAAACGGCATCCTGTCCTACCCGGGCCGGGAAATGCATGAAGTAAGCCGTCGGAACATACCCCCCATGCTTTTTGCCGTTCAAGTAGTCTTCCATAATTTCACGTTTGGTCAATTGGGTATTGGCCTCTTCCTTTGCCGGTTGTTGGCATGATACACACATGGCCAATAAGCATACAGCAGATAAAATACTCTTTTTCATAGTTTTCCGATTAGTTTTTATATGATTAATAAATGCGTGAGTTTTTCATTTCCTTCTCAGACATGATTGTATTCTTTTTATCTCATCTGCAAAAGTAACAAGTTTATTTCATTAGTGAATGATATTATGGTAGTTTTTTCTCTATTTTCTCTCTTTTCGCAATATCCGGCACGTCGTGTCGGGCGAATAGTGGCGGAATATCTGCTCGAAGTCTTTTCATGGATGACCAGCAGATGAGTGGTTCATCAAGTTGATGAGGAAATGGGGATATCATTATCCTACCGCATTCATTCCGTCTATCAGGTCTTGATAGGTTGCCACTTTGTGGTACTTCACATTAGTGGTGGAGATGGAATTGAAAAGTTTGATGATATTCAGCCATCCGGTGCGATGGCTGACCTCTGAATACGGCCACGGTGTTTTTCACTGCATCCGTCTGGTACTGTTGGATTTTAAACTTGAATTTAATAAACTTTATTTATTGATTATTGGCTGCACTCGGCAAAACAAGCAAGCTTGATTTGCTCTCATTGGCAAAATAATTCATCTTCGGCGTCGGGTAATATGGCTTGTGCCCATTCAGGTACATCGGTTACATACATTTTAGCCATAGCACCATTCACTAAACGGAATTGTAGTTTTGCTTCTTCTCCATCCACTGAGTTGTCATAGACATAGAGACGGTCAACAATGGAAGATACAGTCTTGCAATTCTCTATAGCCTTGTAATATCTTGAAATAATTTTGGAGATAGGAACATCGTGTCCCCCTTTCATCACTCTGTCGGCAATTCGTGAGGCATTGATCTTCGGATTTTCTGTTGAGATGAAGAATAGTCGGATGAAGAAACCTTCTTTCTTTGCCTTTGCAATAAAGTCCACTTTGTCAATAGCAGACATAACGGTCTCAAAAACAAAACTCTTTTTTTCTGTCAAGCATTTCTCTCTCCATTCTGCACAATAATTGGCAGCATTCAATACGGCCTCTTTTGAGTTCCAATCGCCAAACATTTCATTGGCCACCTCATCAGGATTGATATAAATGGTTCCTTCTGCCCATTCATGGTGAAGAAATCTTTTAGTCACAGAAGTCTTGCCCGACCCGTTAGGGCCGGCTATGATAATCAATTCAGGTTTACGAACACACTCAACCATTGATAATACTATTTATACGAGCGCTCCTGCTTGCTCTGTTCTGAGCAATATTCCTGCGCATTTGCTCGAAGTGAGCATCAGCAGCCTTTTTACTGCTTTCACGTGCTTCTTGGGCAACCTCTTTCATTACCTGCTCCAGCATTTCGTCAGTAGGTTCCTGACCCATGCCGAATCTGTATGATTTCATTTCCTTCTCAGACATAATCGTCTCCTTTTTTATCTCATCTGCAAAAGTAACAAGTTTATTTCATTAGTGAATGATATTATGGTAGTTTTTTCTCTATTTTCTCTCTTTTCGCAATATTCGGCACGTCGTGTCGGGCGAATAGTGGCGGAATATCTGCTCGAAGTCTTTTCATGGATGACCAGCAGATGAGTGGTTCATCAAGTTGATGAGGGGGTAGCATTGTCTTTGGCAGAACATGATTAACTCCGTTTACGAATTGTCAATTGCAACAAAAAAGTATCCTAAGATACCTGGCCATTTATCTTAGGATACTTTGCATTTGAAGGTATATTGCTGGGGAAATATTCACATTCATGTGTCAGCATACATTCAACCATAAATAGAATATTATTGTTGATTATGTAGATGGATTACAAAATTCAGGCTAATTATTTTTGGATTTACAATTATATGCTGTATTTTTGTAGCGTAATTACGATTTTGAACAAAATTATAGCTATTATGATAAGAGATTTTTGGGTAAAGAACTACCTTTCCATTCGAGACAAACAGGAATTGGACTTCCTGGCAAAAGGGCCGGCTTCGGAATTGGTGACAGAGGTTTCCGAAGGTGTGTTCTTATATAAGTTAGGTATTTTATATGGCTCCAATGCTTCAGGCAAATCAAATATGTTGATTGCCTTAAATGAGGTATTCGATTTGTTGATACAGTCTAAATCAGATGCCGCGGAAGAAATTCGTGGTAGCATTCCTTTTGTACAGACAAAAGATGAACCGATAGAGATGCATGTCTCCTTCTATGCCAATGGCATTAGATATGATTATGATGTACGCTTCAACGAGAAGTACATTTTGAACGAAGTTCTGAACTATTACCCCAACAAGTCGAAAGCCTTGTTTTATGAGCGCACCTTTGTTGGCGAGAATCTGCAGGCAGAAATCAAGTTCGGCTCAAGCCTGAAACTTCAGCCGAGGACTCAGGACAGCATTCGCGAGAACACGTTGAACAACCACAGTGTACTTTCCGTATGTCGGAAAGCCGCTCTCAAGGAGGACATAGCCCCCTTCAATGTGCTCTATAGTTGGATTATGAAAAACTACCATGATATAGATGGTGATGAAGAAAAAGGTGTTGTTGAAATTCTGAAAGAGGCGTACGACATTCCCCAAAAGCGTAAATTTTATAACACCATGCTGCAAAAGGCCGATTTGAACATCCTTGAATACAGACCTGTTGTAGAAGACCGCTATGTGCCTGCCGCACTTCGTGAACTCATTCAAAAGGAGAATCTTTCCGAGAAGATAAAAGAAGAGTTGCTGAAGCCCACCTCTGACTCCATAGCATTTGTGAACCATTCCGATAATGGCAATTTCGAAATCCCTTTGAAATGGCAATCCAAAGGAACGTTGAAGTATATCCGCATTCTGAATGTTTTGTACGACATGATAACCAGTCCCCATGTCTATTTCCTCGACGAATTGGGTGAAGACTTGCACAACGACCTCTTGTTCTATTACCTCAATGTCTTTATTTTCAATTCAGAGAAGTCACAGCTTATCATCACCAGCCAAGAGACCACCCTTCTCTCCCAAGACCTCATCAATGAGAATCGGGGTGTCGTGTGGTTTGTTGAGAAGAACCGCGCGACCGCCTCGTCAGAATATTCCCGTGGTGACTCATTCGGACTGCACAAGAATCTCTCTCTTTACAACTCCTACCGCATTGGCCGGTTGGGAGCAAAGCCTGAATTGGGTAGTATCTTTATAAACTTGGAGGATTGATATGGGTAAACTACGACAAACTGCACTCATCTTGGGCGAAGGGCCTACCGAATTCTTCTATTTCAAGTCCCTGTGCGATGTATACAAGAACATCACCATCAAGCCCGACTATCCCAAACATACCAACATCAAGGAACTTGAGTTGAAAATCGAGGAGGGCGTGGCTATGGGCTACAACCATATCTTCTGCGTTATCGATATGGATACCAAAGACCAGGAACCCGAGCGTACACAATATGCGAAGCTAAAGGCCAAGTATGCCAAGCCCATCAATAAACCGAAGAAGGGCATATCCTGTACGGTTGAGTTCTTCGAGACCCACCGCTGCACCGAACTCTTCTTCCTTTACTACTTCCGCTATACCTCACGCCTGTATGCCAATCAAGAAGCATTGATTAAAGACTTGAATCGCGAAGTGGAATACCAGAAGACTGTAGATTTCTTCATCAAGTGCAGAGGACTACATGCTTATTTCGAACGGAATGGAGGAAGCCTTGAAAAGGCTATGGTCAATGCATATAGATCTATGGATGAGAGACTTTCATATAGAAGGGATTATACATACTCGGAACTCGAATGGCTGATGAGAGAATTGAAGGATTTGGCAATATAATAGATGAAACTTTATATGACATGAAGAATATATTTATAAAAATCTTACACACACTACTTGGATTCGTTATTGTTTGCATGGTGATTGCTTATCTCATCAAGCCAATTGAGTATATGGAGTGTGTCAACATTTTATCAATAATTGCTTTTACCTTGTTTGTTTTAGAAGTTCTTGTTTGTTATTTGGGCAATGTTTGTACCTCGATAACATCATACTGCAAATCAAAATTCTTTATATTGTCTGGTGCAGTTGCAAATAAATTAGAACAATATAGCAAACAATTGGCGGCATTACAGCCAAATTCGGAGCCCTTAGATTTACTTGCACCTCGAATTGTAGATAAATCCGAATATGTTTCTATTTTAAAGTCGGCTATAGATGATGAGGATGTTCGTAATGTGGCTCTTTCTGGTACATATGGGTCTGGCAAGAGTTCTATAATCAAAACATTCGAGAGGAATTATCCGAAATATAAATGTCTAAATTTATCCTTAGCCGCGTTTGCAGAGGAGTCTCAGTCCTTACAGAAAGATTCAAAATTAGACTATAAAACGCAAGGAGAGAAGCCTAATGACATGGGACAACCTTTTGTTGATTCAAGCATTGTCCAGATGGAACAGCTTGAGTTTAGTCTGGTTCAACAGTTCTTCTATCATGTAAAAGCAAGCGGTATTCCAGATTCTCGATTTGGGCGTATTCGTAGATGGAATAGGACGGAAAAAGGATTATGGGCAATAGCCATTCTATTTTTTGTCATTTCTTTGTTCTATGTTGTTGATTCTAATAAGTTTCTTGATTTGTTTCCTTTTTTGACAGGTTGTGATGCAATTCTTATTCGGTACATAAGTTTAGGAGTTGTTGGTGTTGGTTTATTTGTAATGGCATACAGTTTAATAACGTTCTTCCATAAGATGAGCGGTGGACGCATAAAGTTTATGAACTATGAGGTTGATGTACAGAAAGACATGAAGATTTCTGTGTTCAATCGTTATCTTGACGAACTAGTCTATTTATTTCAGGCCACTGGCTATCAAGTGGTAGTGTTAGAAGACCTTGACCGATTCAAAAATACAAGTATCTATACTAAACTTCGTGAATTAAATCAATTGCTCAATCAGTCTGAAGATATTGGACGCAGAATTGTATTTGTGTATGCTTTACGCGACGACATCTTTCACACGTCTCAGGAGCGAACAAAGTTTTTTGATTATATAATTCCTGTTCTTCCTCATACTAGTGTTGCCAATTCTGCAAGTCAGTTTGTAAAGGAGTTTGGCACTATTGTAGGAGACAAGAATGATGCACGTGCATTGCATAAAAGTTTTCTTAATGATGTTGCTCCATTCATTGGTGATTTGCGTACAATAAAAGCTATTGTATCAGATTTCAAGATTACAAGTAAAAGGTTGAACCGTAAGTTGAAAAAGGATAACCTACTTGCAATAATCATTTATAAGAATCTTTGCCCAAAGGATTTCGAATTGATATATGAAGGAAAAGGAGCAATTCATAAAACATTCGCCAATGAGTCTGTATTCAAAAAGAAAAAAAAAGACGAACTTAAGCAGAAAATAGATGAGATAGAAACAAGAATTAAGAAGGTAAAAGAAGAAAGACTAAAGTCAGTTAATGAACTAAATAGCCTAGTCGTTTCGGCTGCAATTAAACTAATTCCTGCAGGTTATTATATATGTAATTCCAGTAACAAGCAAATATCATATGCTGATTTGTTTTCTGATGATTATGTTCGCAGAATCCTTAAAGGCGAATTGTATTATAGGGAGTACTATTATAACAATTCTACACGCATATCCAAAGAAAAAGTACTCGCTTCACTTGGAGATGAGTTCAATTATGAATCTCGAAAAGCTTTAATTGAGCAGAATTGTCTTGTTTCATTACGTAAACTTACCGAGGAGCGTGATGCTTACATTCAGAAACTGGAAAATTTAGTTAAGAAAACGATGAGAGAAATGTGTGAGTCGGATGATACATTATTGCCTACGCAAACAGAAGATTATAATACCAACCTACTTAACTTTCTCATTAAAAGAGGGTATATAGATGAAAGCTATTATTACTATATAACTGACATTAAAACAGATTCTGACGAAGAAGGATTGCTAAGTCAGAATGATAATGCATATCTTTTGTCTGTGAAAGGGATTGGCATTTCAGACGAAGATGAAATGAGTCGCCACATTGATGATCCTAAATTGCTATTACAGTTTCTCATACCGCAGGATTTCGTTGGGGATAAGATTCTGAATTTTGATCTTGTTCATGAAATTATTCAAAGCAAGGATAACAAGACTCTTGAACTTCTTAAACATAAACTTAAATCACATGGTGATTTTGTCCTTGATTTCATTAATCGATATGCATTCTTGGAAATGGCAAACGATGGATTTATTTCACTTGTGGCACAGCAGTATGATTACTTGTGGGCAGATGTTGAGAACAATAGTCTTTTTTCTAATGAAGCAAAAATGAATCTGTTTAACAAATTAATGAGGTATGCATCTATAGATGATTTAGTAAAACAAAATGAAGATGGATTACTTGCCGAATATTTGAGGAAATCATATTATACTAATGCTTTTGATTGTGTACAAACGGACAAGGCGTATCTGATAATTAATCATTATAATGTTCATTTCCTTACGCTTGTGGATGATAGAGACTCAAACAATCTGATTGATTTTATATACAAAAACGACTATTACGAGCATAATAGCCATAATATTTGGATGCTATTGGATACGTATAGTGATATTAATATTCATAATTATGAGAATCGTATTTATACTGCGATAATCGCAGCTAATATTGAACCTTTAATATCACAAATAAGCGAAGATATCGAGTCTTTCATTTTTCGTTGTGTACTAGCGGATAGCAATACATCAGAATCGGCAGAGAGTATTACATTGATATTGAATAATGGTAATGTATCCGAAGAATCCAAGAAAAAGCTTATCAACCACAATACCACTATTTTCAAGAATATTCATTCTATTACTTCTGCTGAATACAAAAATGCATTATTTGAGTGTAATAAGGTTGAATCTTCGTTAGCAAATATTGACTATTATTTAACATATAATGCTTTAACAAGCCTGGATAAGATTCTTGTGCAATATATAAATACTAATGTGCATGAGTACATAGAACTGATAAAAAGACAAGACGTCATTCAGGAAGACAAACGAATTATTAAATGTTTGATAGCTTCAGCGGGTCTTGATGAAAACATTTGGAAGACTATTTTCTCTGAAATTAAATATTCGCAATTCTGGAGTGATGATATCCTAGAATTGCGGGAGGAGCAAGTAAGATATTTGGCAGACAATAAATTGCTTCATTTTGATGTTGTATTGTTCAAGGCTATCGGAGCTAAGTTCAAAAAGATGTTCATGTATCTATTGGGTAAATATTCTGCTGAAACAGTGGAACATTTATCCGAATTTAATTTTACTGCGGAGAACTTAATTAAAATTGCGAGTCAAAAAGCTTTTGAAGGATATACAACCAATATCTATGCATTGATTACGACCGACAAAATTACAGATGAATCTATTGCAGATAGCTATCTCAAATATGTAATAGAAGATGCTGCTCATCTTGATTTTGAATCGTTGAAAAAATCTGTAAGTATTACTTCTGATGATAAACTGAAGATGAAATCTGTTTCCGCTTATATGCAACAAGATTTTTTGACAGACGAAAATCTTGCTACTCTACTTACCTCCATGGGGGAACCATTTTCTTTAATAATTAGAAACCAAGGGGATATTTTCGAATTAGACAAAAGCGCTGAAGTTTATCAATTCTTTGAACAACTTGTTGTTCGTAAGTTCGCGACCAACCGTGATGCCTCAAAAAACAAGTATAAAATATATATATTGAAAAGACACTAAGCAAAAAGAATTTGTAGTGCACAGAACGGAAAATGACAAGTAGGGAATTTACTAGAGTGTAAAGAAAAATATTATACAAGTAGCAAAGTTGAGTTAACAAACAAATCTGTTATTTTTATATGGACAACATAGTAAAAAGTTAAAGAATATCACTGCTTCCGGTAGTGTAAATAGGACTGTGTCAAGACTGTTTCTTATTTTATTATCTTCAGCAGGAAAACACGCGTGTTTTCCTGCTGAGGAGCCTTTCGGATTGCAAAGTTACATGATTTCAAATCTATCACCAAATTTAATGGCCAATTGTTGTGAAGTCAGTGCCCAATTCGTCAGGGGCATAGTCCATTTCTCAGAAATATTACGATAAGCCAGATAGACGAGTTTCTCCAACGCTGTATCAGATGGGAATACTCCTTTATTCTTCGTGACCTTGCGTATTTGGTGTATAATTGTTTGCTTATACTATATGCTATTTATTTCCCTTTGCTCTATTATGTGTTTTACACAACATTTGACAATTAGCGATGTCTGTTGCTCCACCTTTGCTCCATGCCGTCACATGATCAGCATCCATTTCGCTGAGTTTCCATATTCGGGTACGGTTGGCTTCGTGTCCCATAGCGCAATGAGGACAGTTGGATATACCAAGTGTTTTGGCCTCTTCTGTTTGTTGTGAATAGACTCTCTTTTTGGTCGCTTCGTCAAATACACGTACTTCGAGTAGTTTGGAGTCTTGCATATCACCTAAAATATATTCAAATATTCCTTTCCTATTTTTAATATAAGGGTCGCTATACAGTTCTCGAACTTTATCGGAAACTTCTTGCGGATTGTATGGCCGAAGATGATAGGTTTCGTAAAGCCGCCCCCATTCCAAACCGCGCATTTCACTTTCCACATCAATGAATGTTGTGGATATCCAATCTATCACAGAATTGAAGTAGGCTTTAATTTCATTGATATTCGTGTCGTAGCGGTGAAGGCTCATATATGTTTCTACATCTCCTCGGCTCACCCATTCCAATGCACGTTCCAAAAAGTCTTGCCTATTTACTGCTCCCGCAACGTATGCACTCCATTTTTGCACATTCGCATTTTGGCTGTTACTGAATTCGGCCTTACAAAGTGTGACAAAGGGACCGGAATAGATGGCATTGCGAAGCTCTTGCGCATTCAGTGGCACACCGGCGATGTTAATGGTCTTGAACCATTCTTTAATTTCGCTTTCTTCGCCTTCACATTCATAGATAAGCAGTTTTGTGTTCAAGATTCGTTCTTGAAGGTCTGTTGCCAATGCACCGAAATATTGAGGCATCCCGTTGGCATCCTTTATGGCAAACTTGCCTGTCACATATCGCCCAAGGCTGGTAATACGTTGTTGTCCGTCGAGCACTTCCAATCTGCCATCTTTCAATTTATTGAAATAGATTAGCCCTAACGGATAGTTCCTTAGTACAGATTCAATAACTGCTATATCTTTCTTGGTTTCTGCGTAAATATAGTTACGCTGATATTCGGGCTGAATGGTGAGTCTCCCTGACAGACCAAACAACCCTCTGCCTTCAAGTTCATTATATACAAAGCCTTCACAAATATCACGGATGGTAATGTCGGTTCTAAGTTTCGTTTCCATTATCTATGTTTTATTAATATCCGTTGATAAACCTTTTCTCTTAATCCTTCTCGTATGACAACTCCACTGGCATTCAAATCGTATGTCCCTTTTTTGGCAAACTTTTGAATATAAGCATCTTTACATTCTTGGGTTGTATAATTTTTTGTTTTAAGGCTATACAAATCCTCATTTTCACACATCCCTACAATCTCAAATTGTTCGGGACAATATTTATCCAAGAAAGAAATAGGAACTCCCATTACTCCATTATAATCATCGGGAATAGCATCGGTATAGGGAATTTCTATCGCATCGTAATTATCGTAGTGCTCATACGATTCTTTCCCTCTGATATCTTTATGCTTGCTGAACTTCAGGTTATCTGCCATAGACATTAATGGTATTGGTTGGTGACGACGACCATGGTCTATGTTTGTAAACCAACAGGAATTCCCAAGTCTTGTGTAATCACCCACATAGCCTAATCTTGCAGCCTTGGCTCTATCGCTATCTTTTACAACTGTTCCTTTAGGTACTCCAAAGACCATGTCGGTGACGAATCCAGTCGCTCCTAACCATGTTTTGTTATCCTTTATTAATGGGAATGTTTCTTTATAGGTGATAGCATTCATGTTACCTATAATTAAGAATTTCTTATCGACTTCCACAATCCAAGCTAAAAATTCTCTAAACAAAGAAAACGGTGGATTAGTTACAATGATGTCTGCTTCATCACGTAGTGCTGTGACTTCTTTGCTTTTGAAATCACCATCACCTTCTAAGTATTTCCATTCAAGGTCGTTTACATCTATGCGTCCGTCACCAGTTTTGTCGTGATCGAGAACAAATATTTTGCCACAAATACGGCTTTTCTCTACAGAAAACAATGGGTTTTCTGTTTCGAAGAGTGTTGGTTCCCAATCAGTTTTGAACTTTTTGCTCTCTATGGCATAACTTGTACTGATTAACTTCTTCAAGCCCAACCGCTCGAAGTTTTGCGCAAAATAGCGAGTAAAGTTACTCCACTCGGGATCATCACACGGTAATAGCACCGTTTTGCCCCTGAAAACATCGGGGTCGTACTCCAAATAAGCGTTTACTTCCTTCTCAATATCTTGATACTGGGTATAGAATTCATCGTTCTTTGCATTCTTTGCATTCGACAGATTACTATTTGCCATAGTCATTCTTTCTTTCACGGTCAAGGGCTACGGCAACCGTATGTTTTTCTATTCCACCCACGTAAAGACACAAAAAAAGCGTGAAGCCCTGCACTGTCGCTCGCTTCACGATTAGAGGCTCGTAGGAAATTGCCCTGTTTGTCAAAGCGAGCAACGAGAGAAAACCCCACGCTGAGCTATGATAACAACCCTACTACGTCCAAAGTTGCCATTGGCGTACAAGTACACCAATGGCTATAGACACAGTTAGGGCTGTATATACTACAGCCAAGGGGCATTCACCGTTGCTTTGTTTCTGACAAACATTTTGAAATTTTCCTACGATTTCTAATCGTCAAAACCAAAGCGTAGTAAACGCCTTTCAATATGTCTGCTACCCTACCCTTTAAACCTTTGTGAAAGGTTTTGGGCGAAGTAGCGGGACAAAGATAAGAATTAATTATGAATTATAAATTATGAATTATGAAGAATTGTGTGGAATATGTTGAAGAACACTAATCAGCTACGAGTGACGAGCTACAAGCTACGAGTGAAGTTGCCGTATGCTGAAAGATGACTACATTTATCCCCCATTTGTGCTGGAATAACTATCATTTTGTCAAACTGTATATTGGGGCTGCGAGAATCGCGTATTTCTGTCCGAAAAGGATTTAGGTCGCAAATACGCGAGTTTTGAGGTGGTTGAATGGGATAAGTAGCTGATATCGTGGGCGGTGTGGAATATGCAATTGGCAAAATGGGGGAATTCTACGCGTGGGAAATGGCTTTGTTGGGTGATTGCTTTCCTCTGAAAATCTTATCCTCCTTTCAAATCTGGAAATGCGCCTTGCTTTTTCTCAAATGCGCCTTGCATATTCCAAAATGCAAGGCGCATTCATACCAACTGTGAGCCGCATTTGAAAAAATGTAAGGCGCATTTTTGGATATTCCATGCCGAATTGCTGCAAAGGGGCGCGAAAGGTGGGCAATGGAGGTGCGGATGTGAGCTGTAGAAACCTGTAGTTTGCTTCTTACAGAGACTCATAAAAATGTGAAATTCCTGCTTTTTTGCCCAAAAATGGCTCTTGTTTTTGCATAATTATGCAAATTTCGTCTATGTATGCGATTTTTGGAAGTGACAAAATGGTATCTAGCTACGAGCTACAAGTTACGAGCTACAAGTTACGAGCTACGAGTGACAAGCTACGAGTTACGAGCTACAAGCTACGAGTGACTAGCTACGAGTTACGAGCTACGAGCTACAAGTTACGAGCTACGAGTGACAAGCTACGAGTGACAAGCTACGAGTGACAAGTTACGAGCTACAAGCTACGAGTGACAAGCTACGAGTGACAAGTTACGAGCTACAAGCTACGAGTTACAAGCTACAAGCTACGAGTTATTAGCTACGAGTTACAAGCTACGAGTTACGAGCTACGAGTTATTAGCTACGAGTTACTAGCTACGAGTTACGAGCTACGAGTTACAAGCTACAAGTTACGAGTTATTAGTTACGAGTGGCTATGCGGATATAAGCGAAGCGAGGATGTGCCCGATGGACACACCCTCGCTTTGGGTTATGGGTGAATGGGGGTTGGTTATTAGATGAACTTCTCGCGCTTCTGCAGGTTGAGCAGGGCCAGAAGGATGAAGACCAATGAGCCGATGCCAAGGAAGAGGCGGTTCTTCAGGACGGTGCTTTCCCAGATGACGGGATGGATGTTCTCCGGGAGGCTGTAGGGATTGAGCGAAATGTCCCACATGGTGTTCTTGAAGAATGAGTCGCGCAGGAAGATGAGGGCTATTCCCAGAATGATGATGATGAGCGCTGTGGCATTTCCGTTGCGGGTGAGCGTGGAAAGGAGGAAGGCCAGACAACCCATGAACAGTACGGGGAACATGAGGCGCCAGGACATGCCCAACGGACTGATGGGAAAGACCAGGAAATAGGTGATGGCTGAATATAACATCAGGACACCGAAGACGAGTACAAAGATGAGGAACAGGCGGGAGAGCCATACCTTGTACATGTAACCGGGTATGCCAAAAAGGATTTCCAGTATGCGGGCATCGGCATCGTTCTGAATACCGAAGGTGGCGGGATAGAATACCAGCAACAGGGCGGGAAAGAAAAGGTGGGAATAGAGCATTTCGTCTGTGGGGAGCTCGCCTCGCCATAGGCTGTTCCATACGAAGTAGGCGTACAACAGGAAACTGGTGAGCAGAAACCACATGAAACGTCCACCGAAGATAATCTTCAGATTGAATGAGGAGATGGTGAGAAATGGGTTCATGATTGTAATTATGAATTATGAATTGTGAGTTCTGAGTTTTGAGTTCTGAGTTCTGTGTTCTGAGTTTTGAGTTCTGGGTTCTGAGTATGGGATATAACTCAGCACTCAAAACTCAGCACTCAGAACTCTCTTTATATTTCTTTAAGCAGACAGAGGTAGGCGTCCTCGAGGTTGGCTTCGACAAGGGTGGCATCGGCATAGGGCGGGCGCTCTATGGAGATGTAGCGAATGCGTACACGGTCGTCCTCCATCATGTTGTTGACGATGAGACGGCTGTCGAGTTGCGACAGTTCATCGGGGCTGACGGTGAATGTCCACACTTTGTTTTCGGCCATACGTATCATGTCCATGGGTTCGCCGAAATATTTCAGACGGCCACGGTTGATGACTACTACCTGGTTGCACGAGCTGGCAATATCTTCGATAATGTGGGTTGAGAAGATGACGATGCGCTCGCGACTGAGCTCTACCAGGAGGTTACGGAAACGGATACGCTCGCGTGGGTCGAGACCTGCCGTAGGTTCATCGACTACCAGAATGCGGGGCAGATGGAGCAGGATGAGGGCTATACCTATACGCTGCTTCATACCTCCGGAGAAGGAGCCTATCTTGTTGTCGCGACGCTCGTACATGTGTACGGACTTGAGCACGTACTCCAGACGTTCGCGGCGGACAGTGTTGTTGGTGATTCCCTTCAGGATGGCCTGATAGTCGAGGAAGTCCCAAGCGCTCATGTTCTCGTACATGCCGAACTCCTGTGGAAGGAAGCCGATGAGGCCTTGCAACTCTTCGCGGTACTCGAGGGTGTTCATGCCATTGATGCGGATGGTACCGTAGCTCTGGTCAAGGATGCCGGTGATGATACGCATCATGGTGGACTTACCTGCACCGTTGGGTCCGAGAAGGCCGAACATACCGGTCTTGATCTCAAAGGATACGCCACGCAATGCCTTGAAGGGGGTGCGACGACGACCGATGATGGGGATGCTCTTTACCATAATGAACCAGGTGCGGCGAAGTTCGGCAAAGCGGCCGGTGAGACGCTCGACATTGATATTATTGTCATAGAGGTAGGCCGATGTGAGGCTGATGGCTATGCAGAGTGCCCACAGTACGGACATGACAATGATGCCGGAGTTTCCAATCCCGCGCCAATGGAGGAACCAGAGGGTGAGAACGGGGATGGTGAAAAAGACGACGCGGTGAATGACGCGCAATGTCTTCTTCCGGGAGGGAATGCGATAGCCGATATAGCTGCGCACCATGTTCCAGATATGATATACGCCTGCACAGGTGGCGAAGGTCATGACGAGTATCCAGAAGGTGCTATCGAGATACCATGCGGCCATGTAGGCAAAGAAGGCGAATACGGCCACTTGCCACAGGATGGGGAGGAAATCGCCCAACTGATGGAACTGGCGGTCGAGCCCCAAGCGGCGACGAATCTTCAGACCGCTTATCCACTGACGCTGGAAATGGGGGACGCGGTCGTAAATCTTCACCAGATTGCGAACCTCGATGGTGATGGATTCGTCTTCCTTGATGACATGGGCTCCGGCCAGACGGATGGAGGACATGATGAACCAAGTACATCCGGGTATCAGGCAGATGAGTACCATCAGGTAGAGCAACTGGATGAACATGCCGTCAACCTGAGTATAAATATAGAACACACCAAGTACGAAGATGGCTGCATGAAGCAGGTGCATGGGACGGCTGAGTGAACGGTACCAGGCCAGGATATTCTCCATCGAGAGATAGATGGTGGGAATCATTATCAGGGTCAGCAGGGCTGAGAAGGAGAGTCCGCCAATGACGGTCACGGCAAAGGGGGCTCCTATGGCGCCGGCATAATCGGTATCGCCCATGGCCATGGGGAGCATGGCTATGACGGTGGTGATGGTGGTAATGAGGATAGGACGCAGGCGGGAGAATCCGCTGGTGATGAGTGCACGGTTGCGGCCATATCCGCGCTGGCGCAGGATGTTGGCATAGTCGATGAGGATGATTCCATTGTTTACCACTACACCCAGCAGGATAAGGAATCCGGTGAGGGTGTTGGCATTCAGCAGGGTGCCTTCGGTGATGAGCAGACCCAACAATGAACCGATGGCGGCCAAGGGTATGGTGAACAGCAACACAAAGGGGGTGACTACTGACTGGAATACCGAAGCCAGAATCATGAATATCAGGATGAGCGAGGCCATGATGAGGAACTTGAACTCGCCCATAGACTCATCTTCCCGATCTACCTGGATGGCTATACCGCTGGGCAGGTTGTAACCGGCAATCAGCTGGTCAACCTCATCGCGGTAGCCTTCGAGCACATCCTTGGGGAGGTTCTCGCTCTGGTCGATGGTATAGGTGATGGTGATTTCGCGGTCGCGGTTCACACGGTTGATCTGTGAAATGTCACGTGTATATTTGATGGAGGCCAGCGAGGCGAGTTCATGCAATCCGCCATTGGCATCTTCTATCATGACACGACGAAGGTCGTCCACGGTCTTGGGCATGTTCTTGAGTTTCTCTTCCTCCTCTTCGGTAAGGTCTTCCTTGATGACAATCTCATACTCGTCGGTGTCCAACTTGAGGTTGGTACCGGTGCTGAGTTCACGGCCCAATGAGCTGAGACCGGCGGTAATGTTCTGACGGGAGATGTCATAAGAAGCCAATACGACGGGGTCGAACGTCAGATGGATTTCGCGACGACGGCCGGGATTGGTGGCCCATGTTGAGGAGATGAATTCCATCTCGCCCAAATAGTAACGGATATCATCGGAAATGACGTCCATCATATCGAAATCGGAACCCTTGATGACAATCCGTTCGCTGTTGTCGCCTACGCCCAAGATGTCCATGAATCCTGACATGGCAGAGGCGGCACCTCCCTGATTGGTGGCTGAAGCACCGGCAGAGATACGGGTGTAGATGTTGGGCAGACGTACGCGCTGGTTCAGGTCTGAGATAATCTCTGAGATGTTTCGTCCGCCGTTTTCATAGTAGCCTTCTTTCAGTGTCAGGGTGATGGAGGCTTCGTCCTCGGCAATGCGGCTGATGATATCTTCCCGTTCGGGGAAACTGTCCAACTTGGATTCCAACAGTTCGACAATCTTTTCGGAATATTCCAGTGTGCTGTTGGGGGGCATGGTGACGGTCATGGTGACACGGTCATTGTTGACTGTACGTCCTCCCTCGGGATTTTGTGACAGGGCTATCATCAATGTGCCGACAAGCACAACCACACAGCCTACAATGGTGGCGGCCGGATTGCGCAGACTGGTCTTCAGCAGTACGGTATATATCTGTATGGGGCGTTCGTTGATGGAGAACTTCTCGTGGAAGACACTCTTGCCCAGCCCTTTCTTCAACATGACATAGGTGGTCATGGGGATAAAAAGAAGAGCTACCGATAACGAGAACAACAAGGTGGAGATGATGGATACACCGATGTGTTCGCCTATCAGTTTGATATAGACTTCGTCAGAAAAAAGGAATGGCAGGAATACGGTAATGGTGGTGAGTGTGGCGGCAAAGATAGACTTCCATACTTCGCGGGTTCCTTGGAGTACGGCCTCTTCGGGACTCTTTCCGAGGGAGGATAGGCGGTAGATATTCTCCAATACCACAATACTGTTGTCCAACAACATACCGACGGCAAGAGCCAGACCTATCAGGGTGAGGCTGTTGATGGATATGTCGAACGTATAGAACAGATTGAATGCTGCCAGAATGGAGATGGGGATGGAAAGGGCAATGAATATTACCAACCGGATATTGTGCAGGAAGAACCACAGAATAATGATGGCCAGGAGACCACCGCTGAGACCCAACTCGACCACTTGGTTGATGTTGTCCTCAATCATATCGGCAGAGTTGGACTGGATTACCAGTTCGATATCCTGCGGCTTGAACTCCTCGTTCAGTTGGGCGATGCGCTCTTTGGCCCGGTTGGAGAGCTCGAGCAGGTTGGTCTGGGCATCGTTGACAAGGGTGACGGAGATGGCCTCTTTGCCGTTTACACGGCTGAGGGTGGTCTCGTCTTTCAGGTCGAAGAAAATGGTGGCAATATCTTTCAGATAAACGGGCCCCGGTGCCACTATCACATTCTCAATCTCAGAAATGTGGTCGTAGTTGGCATCCAGATGTACAAAGTAACGCAAATCGGGTTCGTTGACATATCCCAAGAAGGTGCGCTCCTGATTATACTGAGAAAGTAATTGGCTGATGCGTGAAGGGGTGATGTTCAATGCTGTCAGGGCAGACTCGTTCACCCGTATCTCGATGGCTTTCTCGCGTCCGCCATAGACATTGACAGCTGCCACACCGTCAATGTTTTCCAATTGTGGCTTCAACTCTTTGTCCACCAGGCTGCGCAGGCGATCTACCCCACCCGACCCTCGTACTTGCAGGGACATGAAGTTGTTGTTCACACCTGTCACATTGGCTTTCTCCACCGATACGGTGAATCCTTCGGGAAGAGTCGGTATCAGGTTGTTGACCTTTTCCTGCAGTCTGAGGATGGTGTATTTCAAGTCCATCCCTTTGTTGAAATCCACACGCAGGCGTCCGCTACGGTTTCCAGCTTCGGATTCGATGCGTTCTACCCCTTCTATGGTACTCACAACCCCTTCCAAAGGGATAATAACCTGTGATTCCATATAAGCAGGGTTCACATCTTGGCGGGAAGATACCTGAATGTATAGCATTGGCAATTCTGCATTGGGCAGCATCTCCACCTTCAGATGTTTATAAGAGACATATCCTAACATGGACATGGCTATAAACAGCATGCAGATTGTTATCTTTCTCTTTATGATGAAATCCATATATTAATGTGCTAATGTGCTAATGTGCTAAATGCGGCAATGTGCTGATGTGGCAATGTGCTGACATTATTACACATTATCGTATTGTTGATGCATTATTTTGTGATTTTGTTCTTCATCTGCTCAAACAGGTAGTACACACAGGGGATGACTACCAGACTGAGTACAGTGGATGTTGCCAGACCACCAATCACTGCGATGGCCATAGGGGCGCGTAGGGAAGCACCTTCTCCAAATGCGATTGCCATGGGGAGCAATGACAGAATGGTTGTCAGACTGGTCATCAGAATAGGACGTATGCGCTGACCGGCTGCTTCAACGATGGCATCGGTCAGGTTGGTATGGTTTTCCTTGAGCTGATTGATGCGGTCCACCAGAATGATGGAGTTGTTCACCGCAATACCACTCAGCATGATGACACCAATGACGCCCATGATATTGATGGTTGTGCCGGTAATGAAGAAGAGCCAAATGGCGCCTACCAAGGCCAAAGGAATGGTGAGCAGAATGGTGAACGGGTGAAGGAGTGATTCAAACTGTGATGCCATCACCATATAGACCAATACAACGGAGAGTACCAGTGCCAATACGAGTCCGCCCATTGATTCCTGACGTTTCTCTTCTTCTCCTGTCACATTAATGGAATAGTTGGCCGGCAGGTCGAAGTCTTTCAGCGATTCGCGGATGACGGTGGCCATCTCGCTCAGTGAACGTCCCTCTTCCAGATTGGCAGTCACCTTGGCTATACGGTTCTGGTTGCGTCGGTAAATCTCTTTAGGAGCAACGTCCTGTCTGATGCTGACCAACTCTGACAAACGGAACCTCAGATCTCCACTGGTGATAATCATGTCGTTCAATTGGGCCAGGGTTATCTCAGGGACTTGTATCATGATGTCTCTCATCTCTCCTTTGTAGTCCATCTGTCCGGCATTGATTCCAGAGAGTTGTTGCTGGATTTGTGAGATGATGGTGCTGACATTCAGATTGTTCATGCTGGCAACAGCACGGTTTACGGTAAGAATCATTTCCGGTGCTCCATCCTCGATGGCATTGGATACATTGAACAAACCTTCGATTTGTTCCATTCTGACCTTAACTTCTGCAGCTATACGGCTGATTTCGTCCAGCTCTTCGCCTTTCACCTCTATGACTACAGGTGCATCTTCGGTGCCCATCAGTGAACCCAATGAATTGTCTTCTTGCAGGAAAGAGAGTTCCAATCCTTCAATGTTCTGCGTATGCAAGAATATCTGTTCAATCAGTGCTTCGGGAGTATATCGTGAATCAGGAGAGAGAATCACCTTCATATGGGCTGTATTGTCTCCATCGAAGATATCCCCACTCGTGCTTCCTCCAGGTCCGATGTGGCTATATACTGTACAGAGGGAATCTTGTGTGAGATTGAAAATCAAAGTCTCTATACCTTCTACAGTAGATGCTGTACGTTCGAGGCGTGTTCCTTCGTTCATCTTTACATCGATGTTGAATGAGTGGCCTTCTGCCTTGGGCATGAACTCGGCCCCGATGAGAGGAAGAAGCAGGTATGAGCCTATTACCAATACGACAGAGATGCCAATGACGAGCCAACGCTTTTCAAGGATATCTTTAAGTATTACAGCATATTTGCTAACTAACTTTCCGCCTGATACGAAATTGTTCTGTTCGGAATTTTGGGTAGTCTCCCCTGCCCCATCTTTCTTCTTGCTACGGAAAACGCGTTCGTACAATGTCGGAATGACCAGTATGGCAACGAATAGTGAGGAAAGCAATGAGAAGGTCACTGTCCATGCCTGGTCTTTGAACAATTCACCCGATGCGCCTTGCAGATAAACGATAGGAAGGAATACCACAATAGTAGTAAGCGTTGAGGCTATGACGGCACTGCCCACTTCGCTTGTACCTTGTATGACAGCCTCTTTTACAGACATGCCATTTTCCTGATTCCTGAAGATACTCTCAATGACCACAATGGCATTGTCCACCAACATACCTGCTCCCAATGCCAGACCACCTAAAGTCATAATGTTCAAGGTCAGGCCACCAAAGTACATCAGATTGAATGTGGCAATGATAGAGATGGGGATAGCCAATGAGATAATCAATGTCACCTTGAATCTGCGCAGGAACAGATAGAGTACAACGACAGCCAGGAGAACACCCAAGACGGCACTATCCTTCACCTCGCCAATGGATTCGTTGATGAAAGTTCCCTGATTGCTGATTACATCGAAGTGATAACCAGGCAATGCTTTCTCTATCACTTCCAATCGTTCAGAAACACCGGCTACAGCGTGTACGGTATTGTAACGCATTTCCTTATATACGGCCAAACCGATGCATCGTTGTCCGTTGATGCGTACAATATTCTCGGGTGCTTCGTTTTCGAAATAGATATTGGCCACATCTTTCATGTATATGGGTGCCATGCTGACGGCTGCAAATTCGGGATTGACCGTTACATTTGAACCTCCAGTTTCTGTCTCTTTGTACCCTACTATGATGTTTCCGAAATCTTCCTCCGTATTGAGCATGTTCACTCCACTCACAATATACTGAGTGCCCATCTCAGTGACGCGTCCTCCACTGATACGTTGGTTCTCTTCCTGTATTTTGGAGGAGAGTGTATTGATACTTAATCCGTATGCATCCAACTTGTATGGATCAGTCTTGATTACCAGATTACTGATTTCGTCACCAGAGAGAATAACATCGGCTACGCCCTCTACGCGCACCAATTCTCCACGTACGTATGAATCGGCAACTTTTCGCAATTCGGCCATATCTGTAATGTTCGTGTGGCTCATGCCCACCAACATGATAGGATCTGTATTCGGGTCGTTTTGCGTAATCTGCAACTCGCTGATGGCATCATCCTGGGCAAAACTGTTCATAGCCTTCTGGAGGTCGAGGAATGCTTCGTCCATATCTTTGTTCCAAGCATACTCAACCGTCAGACGGGCACTACCGGCTCTGATTACCGATGAAACTCCTACTACATCTTGCTGACGGATGGCCATAGCTTCCATCCGTTCAACGAACTGCTTCTCTATTTCTTCGGGAGGTCTTTCGCCCGCATTGATTTCTACAAACAGCTTGGGATTATTGAGGTCTGGAAGCAGGTCCACACTCAACTTGTCGTATGATATCTTGCCCAACAAACCGATAGCCAAAACCATCATAAGAATGGTTACCGGATTATTGACAGCTAATCTGATAAATTTCTTCATAGATATTAATTAATGTGCTAATGTGCTAATATGCTAATGTGTCAATGTGAATGACGATGGTCTATTAGCATGTTGATACATCAGATGTTGGTAATTGGGGCATTACTTCTGAATCTTCACCTTGCTTCCATCCCGGAGAGTTTCATATCCTCTGGTCACTAATTGTTCCTGCAGATTGAGTCCTTCCAAGACTTCGATATTGTTCTGGTCTTCCAATCCGGTACGGATGTTTCTCATACGTGCCACACCACGTTCAACAACGAATACATATTTTCGTCCGCGGTTATTCATTACAATTTCTTTTGGAATGACAATGGTGTTTTCTGCTTCATCCACTACGATGTCGGCTTTCACAAACATACCAGGACGTAATTTCAAGTCTTTGTTGTCGATAAGCAATTTGCCTTTGAATGTTCGTGTCTCGGGGCTGATGGCCGGTGAAAGTTCGCTGATGGTTCCTTGGATAGTATCCTGAGGCAGTGTATAGTGTGTAATGGCTACCTCTTGTCCGGCTTTCACTTCTCCGATAGCACTCTCAGGCAGATTGATTTCCATAATCATCTTATCATAGCTCATGATGGATACAATGCTTGAGCCAGATGCCAATTGTACATTTCTTGTATAATGTGGAAGGTTGACAATGATACCGGTAAAAGGAGCTTTGATGCTCATCTTATTCAGATTGATCTGGGCATTCTCGTAGCTATACTTGGCATTTGTAATGGTTACCTCGGCGTTGCGTACTTCGCTTTGTGTCACACCACCCTTTTCGTAAAGTGCCCGTTTTTTCACTTCGTCCTGTTCGGCAATTTCCAATGAAAGCTTTTTGGATTCTATGGCAATGTCGTTTTCGTATGATTTGTTTGTCAACTTTACGATAGTTTCACCTGCCATCACTTTATCACCCAATTTATAAGGCATATTGGTGCGTGGGTTGATCATCAGATGATATTCTCCAGCCATTTCAGATACCAACTCAACTTCGGCATTGGCCATGGCTGTACCACTGGTACTGTTATATTTCTTGATGAAGTTTTCTGTCACTTCGTCCACTGATACAGGTGAAGCCAGTTCTACTGTACTTCCTGCTTGCTCGTTTCCGCAAGCGGTCATCAATAAGGAAGCAAATAATATTGCGGGAAGGAAATTGTTCTTTTTCATGATGGCTTGATGATTATTAATGATTTGATGATTTATTTTTTTCATTCTATATTATTAATTACGATAGTTTCTTATTTCTCTTCGGGAATCACACTCATTGGTACGATAGGTTTGTCGTTTTCAAAATCGTAGAGCGAAATGATTTTCAAGTTGAGCAATTCCAATTTGTAATTGATTATGGTGGATACGTATGACATTTTCTGATTGGAGAGCTGAGTCTGGAACTGATTCATCTCCATACCTGTAAGTTCTCCGTTACGATATCTCTCGGCATTCAGGTCGTATGTCAATTGGGCATTCTTCACACTTTGTTCTGCAATAGTCATTTGTGCTTCCAAATTCTTCAGACTTCTGCAACTTCTACGTACAGCCATTTCGATACTTTTTCTTTCTTCGTCTGTTTGCAAATCAAATATCTTGGTGGCCAATTCTTGAGCTTTGATACGTGCTCTTCTTTCACCCCAGTCAAAGATAGGTACACTCAGTGTGACTGACACGCGTGGATTGTTTGTCGGATGATCATAAATCTTTTGGAATTTCTCATTGTCTCCCATGATACCAAGTGACAAGGAAATGTTTCCATCCAAACTGTTCATCTCTTTGATTTGCTTCATCTGTATGTCCAATTCGGTACGTGATATTTCACGTTGTCTGAGTTCGAGGCGTGAACCGAGTGCGCTGTGTATGGCGGTCAGCATATCCACTTTCACAGGTTGGGCACTGATTTCTGCGGTGATATCTACATCCTGATCAATATCGATACCCAGTATTTGTTTCAAATCATCTTTGGCATTTTCCAGTGATACCCGGCGGTTGTCAACGGTTGATGCGGCCGTTGCCAAGTTCAGTTCTGCCTGATAGAGTTCGTCGCGTGCAGAAAGGTCGGCTTCCACTTTGTTCTTGATAATCTCAAAGTTCTGTTGAGCGTCTTTCAATTCCGCCTCACTGATACTCAAGTTGTTTTTGGCAGTATATACGTTGTAGAATGAGGATGTGATGGTGCTTTCCAGACTCAGGCGACGCAATGCATAATTGATAAGTGCGTTTTCGTAATCCAACTCTATACTTCTCAAATCCGTTTTGGTACGGTTGTAAGTGAAAAGTGGTTGGTTGATACTCAAATAAAGGTCGTTACTGAAAGCTTTGTTTTCGTTGGAAGTTTCGCTGGTACTGACATTGCTTTGCCAACCAAACTTGTTATTCAATGACACGGTTGCATCCGTCCAAATGATAGGTTGCGTGATACTGAATGTTCCGTTGGATGAGAACGATTCATTCGTGTACCATTGAGAAAAACGATTATCGAATGAACGGCTATTGCTATATGTAAAAGGATTTAGAGTAAGCGCAAATTTAGATTTCAGTGAAGCTCTTTGTGCTTCCAGACTCAGTTTGTAACGTTCAAGATTGATTAAAGCCTCTTGTAGCTCGGGGCTATGATCAATACTGTACTCTAAAGCTTTTTCTAATGTCAGTGTCATGTACACCGATGGCTCTTGTGCATCAACTTTAGTCAAGAAACACAATGCTACCATGGCACATGTCATTTTTTTAATGGGTCGTAGCATAGATATAATTGTGAATTATAGATTTATTAATAATCAGTTTTTTCTCACGAGTTTCACCGCATCGGCGGCAATCATGTTCAGTTCGCTTTCATCCGTAAGACGAACGATGAGGGTATCTCCTGTTATTCCGTAAGTGTCCAATAGGTTCCATCCGTCATCAATGCGTCTCATGTTCAGTTCTGCTTTTTCTTCAAATTCGTCCAATTCTGAACTTACGGTGAAGTGGTAATAGTATTTCTTTCGTCCCCAACGGTTTTCGCGTCTCAATTGCTCGGGGCGACGTGCATAGTAATATAGTTCATAGCGTCCGGCACTGGGCACTGGTATTTTCCATTCGGCATATTGGTCTCCTTTTCCCGAACGTACTACAACGGCTGACCGTATGGATTTTCCGTAGTAATTCTGGTCGGTAGTTGATGTCCATCTGGCGGGTGACCTCCATTCGTTAACTCCAACGTACTTGAATTCTTCTTCTTCACTATTCTGATTGATCCATTCTCCCAAATAGCCCGATGTTGGTGGAGTTGATAGTGTGAAGAGTTGTGTGTCTTCGTTGTCCACGATTATCTCTTCTCTGTTGTTCATAAACCCTTCAGATAGGATATATTCCCCCTCTTCTGTCAGTGTATAGACTTCTTCTACCCGTTGGTTTCGCATTCCGATTTGTGCAGGTAGATTCTTGGAGAATAGTGTGTTGATGTAGAACATGCTTGGGTTTTCTTCCCAATGTGTCACTATGCGCTTGGTTTCGTGAGGATTGAAATCAATAATCCATTCTGTAGGCTTTTCTTCGCCATCGAATATCTGGTAGTTGTTGTCTCCACCTTGTGACCAGAATTGAAGTCTCATGTTGATACTTCCCGGTTTGTCCGACAGGTTGGAGATAATAATTTCAGCCTGATAGATTTCCATTGTTTCGGTCTCAACCTTAGTCACGCTTGGGGTTCCGATGAAATATTCGGTCAGTTCTGTAGGATGATACCATTCTTCCAAGCGATTTCTCAGACTTGTTTGGCTGATTATTTCCAAAGTGTCCAATAATGCTTCGAATGAGAGATTTCTGAAGGCATTTGCTTCAACGTGTTTGAACAAGGTATCCTGGAAAGCTTGTACTCCTAAGTTACGCTCTGCATCCAAGAATAATTTCTTGCCTTGAAGCTTGATCAGGTTGTTCAGCAGGTCTCTATGTTCTGTTTGATTCTGTACCTCTTTGAAAGAGTATTTCTGCATCAGCATCAGTGATTTCTCATCGTTGCTCAAGCCGTTTACGTTTCTCATCCAGTTATTTCCCTGCTCATTGCCTTGCAACATCAGTTCTATCATACGGTTGGCCACCGGCCATTCGGTAGAATAGATGTTGTATCTGAAATTGTACATCTGTGGGAAGATGTAGTATGGGCTTTCTTTCACTGTGACGGTGTTGCGTCCCATCTGTCCTGTTTGCCAATCTATGCCAGCGTTGGTGTCCCACATGAAATAGAGCATATCACGAAAAATCTGCATTTCGATTTCCAGGTCGGTCATGTTCTGTCCGCCTCTTCGTCCGCGTCCACCGCCGAAACCGACTCTTCCTCCGCCACGTTCGCGATCGGCCTTGCGTCGTTCTTTATGTCCTTTGACATCGAATCGCCAGTTGTTGTACATCCGTTCGGGTACCAATACCATTTCCGGTTGCATCTTTTCTTGGGCACTTGTCCATGCACGCGAATAGCTGGCCAAGTGTGCTGGTGTCTCTACAATAGAGAAACGATTGAAGGGGAATAACATTGCTACTTTATCTTCATAGGCAAATCTTACATCGCTAATGATGGAGGGTATGGTGTCCTTGATAAGGGTCAATTCATTGCTGAAGAAATCGTGTCCGTCCAGATACCATGCAGCATACAGAGTGCCATCCACTTCGGTGGAAACCTCTTTGTAATCTCCGATAATCAAAGTGAGTGATTGCAAGGGGTATTCAGGCTTGAAAGATACCGTCAATGAATCTTTGTCGGCATAGCTTCTTTCGCCTTGTGAGATAGCGGTAAGTCCCCTGTTTGGGGTCACATTCATACGGAAATTGGTAAAATAACTCTGTTGCCAATCCGGATTGTTGTCGCTATAGCATACACCCGGACGGGGATACCAATATGATTCGGGAGTCAAGAGTGTATAATCCGTTGTCTGATAAAGATAGCGTTTCCCCACGTTGAATGTGTTCATAAACTTCTCCTGCTCTATCAACAGTTCCTCGGGGATATCCAAATAGCAGATCCGTTCATCGGCTATACCTTCATACTCTAAGTTGAAGCGTACGGTTTCGTCTTCTGCAATTTCCTGCGGAAACTCTATCCATAACAGATGCTTTTCTCTTTTATAATTTAGCGCTGTTCCGTCCATTGTTATGGATTTCACTTCAAATCCAGGATTCAAAGTGAAGGTGAACACTTTTCCTTTTTGGGCAGGAGTGGCCATTATGTCGGTATTGAAATGCAATAGCTCTTCCTGTTGGGTGACCTCTATCAGACACGAGTCCATCTCCATTTTTGGTTCGCTGGCATGGCGATTGTTTAGCGCAATCATCTCTTGTTGGAAGTTCTCTTTCTCCAGATAGCTACCAACGTGATATCCAGCACATCCGAGGGCCGCCAGCAGGAATACTACAGAGGCCGCGCGCCATGGGTAAAGGGCGCGTGGTGAGTTTGGCAATCGGCGGAAGAGTGAGATGCTACATAAGATAAATCCTATTCCTAAAAGCAGATATAATGCCCGATGAATAATCAACGAAGGCAAATCGGCAAATCCTGTAATGGTGCTTTCCAATAATGGGATGTTGAATCCTATGTAATCAAACAGATAGTAGCATTTGTCGGCCACATAAAAGAGAGTAAGTCCGATGTATCCAAGGAGAATGACGAATGTCAGTGCCTGATTTTTCACTATCAACATCATCAGGGTACTGAGGCCGATGATATAGATTAGTGTGGGCACATTCAGTATCAGGAAATACAGGATAAAACTGGTGGGCGACACATATTCGGGGATATAGATGTAGCAGATGACAAGAGCCACGGCCATAACCAAGAGGTTAAGCAGAAGGAATACCCGTATTGTGCCCCACATCTTGCCTAACAGGTATTCTGCATTGCTCAGCGGACGTACATAAAATACCTCCGAGGTATCCAATTGTTTGTCGCGTTTCAAGTATTCCGAAGCCAAGAAGATGGAGACGATAGCTTGAGCCACATTGAAATATAGCATCAAGTTGTAGGCCGCCAATGACGGGATGCAGCTTAGCGCATACTTGTGAATTTGCAATATTGTCACCGATGCGCCACCTATCAGCAATACGGACAAGGTGCTGAAAACCTTGAAAAACCAACTACGTTTCAGTAGTTTCGATTCATATTTGGCTACCGATAATATATTATTTAGAAATATCATTTTAAATTTTAAGGAGTTTAAGAAGTAACCTTAATTATATATTAATAATAGGAGTGTCACACTCTTGTCAATCATTCATCCACAAATCCAGTTTGTTCTCCATGAAATAGACGTAAGCGTGCTCCAAATTCGGTGGGAAGGATTCTGCTTCGTATCCTTTCAGTTCATCGGCCACCACTTGTATTTCCCAATTCCTTCCGCGTGGTATGGTTGAGATGACGGGATATTGGCGGCTTATTTCCTTGTATTCATCGTTGCTCACCAATAATCGCCATACTTTTCCCTCGGCTCTTTTCAGCATCTCCTCGGGAGAACCTCTGAAAGAAACCTCTCCCTTGTTCAATAAAGCCATGTTTACACATGAACTGCTGATGTCTCCAACGATATGGGTGGATAGGATGATGGTGATATCTTTTCCGCTCACTTGTGTCAGCAGGTTACGGAATCGGATACGTTCTTCTGGGTCAAGTCCTGTGGTCGGTTCGTCCACGATGATTACTTTCGGCTCGTGTATCAAGGCCTGTGCAATGCCCAATCGGCGTTTCATACCTCCCGAAAGTTTGGACGCATAGCGTTCGCGCACCTCGTAGAGACCTACCTGCTCAAGCATGTCCGCCACCGCTTGCTTACGTTTGCGATTATCATTCATACCCGATAGTCGGGCCGCATAGTCGAGATATTCAATCACCTTGTATTTGGCAAAGAACCGGAAGTCCTGTGGCAGATATCCCAATAAGCGTCTCACTTCCCTGCGTTCTTTCAGCAGATTGCATCCGTACATCTCCACTTCACCGCTTGTAGGCTCCATCAAGGCTACCAATATACGCATCAATGTGGATTTTCCTGCACCATTGGGCCCTAACAAACCGAACATGCCCGAGGGTATCTCCAAATTGATATCCTTCAATGCATGGTGTCCGTTAGGATACACTTTATTCAGGTTTTTGATGATAATAGACATATTTTTGTTTGCCGTTATTTTTTTCGTTTGTTGTTCAAAAGATTTTCCGTATAGGAAGAGGTTAATTTCTATTTATTGTTTCCTATAATTTGTATAGGGTTATATTATGATACTTAAAAACGAAAAAGGTTTATTCTTTTTTTTACGTTTTTATGCCTTTTTTTGTCATACTAAAATAAAAACAATAATATTTTTCTGTATTAGTTCTTGAATACTTTTTGAATGCATCCGTACGCATCAAATGTTTTTCTACCAGCCAACCATAAAGTTATCATTAATGACAGGATAGAAGCTGTGACAGTAATGACAATGATCATCATTTGATATTTGATAGCGACATTGGGTGACGAACCGCCTAATATCTGTCCAATCATGGTACCTGGCAGAGCTACTAATCCCATGACTGCCATATTGGCAATGGCTGGGCTGAAGGCTTTGATGATGGCTTCTCGTACAAAAGGAGCCGTTGCCTCATTTCGGGTGGCTCCATTTCCCAGCAAGTAGTAATATAGTTGTTGTTCTCGCATCAGATTCGTATAATATGTGTTCAATGCTATTACATTGCTGGACAGCATATTTCCCATTAATATTCCAAATATTGGTATCATGTATTGTGTTCCAAATATATTGTCCAATTGTAATACTATTCCTAAAAAATAGAGTCCAACCAATATGGCTGATGTAAGGAATCCTACGGCTATAGGTATCATAAGAATATTACGCTTTAATCGCGTACGTGAAAGTGCAGTCTCCGTAGCTACAAACACCATGATGAATACCCACAAGAAGTTTATCCACGGGTTGTTCCATAGAAAAAGGTATTTTAAATACATACCGATGAGGAACAGTTGCACCACCATACGTAGTGCTCCTACAATAGTTGATTTGACCAATCCGGTCTTGAATCGGTAGAAAAAATATATAGGTACGAGAAGCAGTACCATACCGATGCCTAATCCCCAGTAGCTGATGTCTATCGTTGTTCCCAACTTTATGATTTTTGAATTATGAATTGTGATTTGTTAGTTCTACAACTTTGTTACAACCCTCTATGAAAAGGGGGTCGTGTGATACAGCCAATACAGCTCTGCCTTTGATGGCCAATTGTTGTACGAATTGTAGGGCTTTTTGGGCAGAGGATTTGTCTAATGCCGAGGTCGGTTCATCAATGATTATGAGTGGCTTCTCTTGCAGGGCTGTAATGGCCAATAATATGCGTTGTTTTTGTCCGCCAGATATTTCGTGTAAGCGTTTTTCCAATAACTCTTTTTCCAAATCCAATGCATCGAAGTATTCCAATAGTTTTTCTTTCGGAAAAGCTGTACTTTTGTTTACTTTTAAATTAAAAGGCAAATTGACCATTTCTTTCACCCATTCGCAAGGTAATGACAGCGCTTGTGGCATCCAAGCGATACTGTGTCTGATGGCGTGAACCGTTTGGGGGGTCAATTGGATACCATCTACCACGATTGCTCCCTTATATGGGGACACGAATCCCATTATAGCCTTCAGTAGTGTGGTCTTCCCACATCCTGAAGGGCCTGTCAGGCAAACGAGTTCTCCTTTTGCCACATGTAGATTTTGAGCTATAAAGATGTTCGTCTGTCCGAATCGTATTCCCAAGTCCTCAATTCGTAGCATATTCCCTATTTTTTAAAAGGTCGTGCGAAGATACGAATATTTATCCGTTTTTACGCTTCTACGTGGAAATATTTTTATTTAGGTCAGAAAAAATAAAAATGGTATATAGGCATGTGTGTTGAATTTCTGGATTTTTATACTTTGAATCAAAAACTCTTGTATCACATTGTATATTCTTTATGGATCTCAATTTTTCTTCCCTTTTTGTTTCATGTTGTTGTCTTTGTGTTTCCCAAGAAGAAAATCTGAAGATTGCTGTTGGAAAATTAATCTATTCCTTATTATATTTGCGAACAAAATCATCTATAAATCTATAAAAGATTAAATAAAATGAATCGAACGTATACTATTATTTGTTGGCAGAAGGTTTTACCTGCCTTCTTATTGTTGGGTACTGCCTTGTTTCCGTCAATGGATTCTTATGCTCAATTGTCATCCAATCCAGATAAATTCTTGGGTAACATTACTACCAGTTACAATGTCGATTATGGTAGTGAGAAATTCTATACTCTATGGAATCAGATAACTCCTGAAAATGAATCGAAATGGTCATCTATAGAAGGTACACGTGGTCGTTTCAGCTGGGGTGGATGTGATAATGCATATAACTATGCCAAGCAACATGGCTTCCCATTCAAATTTCATACATTGGTGTGGGGATCTCAATATCCTGGTTGGATGGATAATTTATCCACAGAAGAGCAGTACAAGGAGATTGTTGAATGGATGGATGCCGTTAAATCCAAATACCCAGATCTTCCTATGATTGATGTTGTGAATGAGGCTGTCCCTGGGCATGCACCAGCTCCTTACAAAGCCGCTCTTGGTGGTGATGGAAAAACTGGTTACGATTGGATTATCAAGGCTTTTGAAATGGCTTATGAGCGTTGGCCAAATGCGATTCTTATTTATAATGATTACAATACCTTCCAATGGCAGCGTACAGAATTTATAAATCTGGTCAAAATACTACGTGATGCTGGTGCCCCTGTGGATGCTTATGGATGTCAATCGCATGATTTGACGGATATGAACGTCACAAATTTTAAATCGGCCATGGTTGAGATTCAGAATGCACTGAAAATGCCTATGTACAGTACTGAGTATGATATTGGTACTTCTGATGATAATCTTCAACTTCAGCGATATAAAGAACAAATACCTTATATGTGGGAGGCCGATTATTGTGCAGGCATCACTTTATGGGGATACATATATGGCCGTACATGGACGACTGATGGTAATTCTGGTATTATTAAGGATGGAAAAGACCGTCCTGCTATGACTTGGTTGCGTGAATATATGCAGACTGATGCCGCAAAGAATGCCAAAAGCCCCTACCCCGGTATGGTGAAAGAGGCCTCTGTTTATATAAAGCCTGCATCATTATCGGCTACTAAGAATGAAGCGATGCCCATTACTGTGCGTGCTAAAATGAAAACAAAGATTATTGATCATATTGACCTTTATGTCAAAAACAAATTGTATTGTACATTGACTGAGGCTCCTTATGATACGGTTTATACTCCTACCGTATTAGGCCGACATGATTTGAAGGCTGTGGTGGTTGCTACTGATGGGTCTCAATATGAACGTGTTGGCGGATTTACAGCCTACAATCCTCGTACTCCTTTCAAGGGAGTTGTCAATTTACCAGGTACAGTGCAGGCTGAAAATTTCGATGCAGGAGCTGATGGCATTTCATATCACGATTCAGATACTCGTAATGAAGGGACTACGGCTTATCGTACAGATGGTGGCGGCGTGGACATTGTAAATGGAAATGGTAACTATGCTATAGGTTATACCAATGCTGGCGAATGGTTGGAATATACGGTGAATGTTACCAAAGCTGGTATTTATACATATGATGCTTATGTCTCGTCTGGTGTCACAACTTCTTCCGTTAGCCTCTCTCTGCGGAAGGGTGATGACCTCGTACCTCTTACTGGGGTTTTGTCTGTACCCTGTGTGACGGCTAATAATTGGGATACTTATCGTACATTGCATGGTCGTCTGTTAGTGAAATTGGAAGAAGGACAGCAAATTATCCGTTTAAACATTACAGGTAGCACATGCAATATTGACAAAGTGGTATTCACCCATTTGAATATTGATGACAATATCCAGGTTGCAATAAGTCCAGAACCGGCACCAGCTATAGTCAACACCAACACGACTATTCGGGTGAATGCGTCTTCACCTAACGGTTCTATTGCCAATGTGAAACTCTATGTAGATGATATTTTGCTCAAGACTCTTACTGCAGTTCCTTATGAAGTTAGTTATAAGCCTACGCAGAAACGAATATATCAGATTACTGCTGTAGCTACTGATTCCGAAGGCTATCAGTCAGAAGTTGCCACTTATGCTTTGCGTGTCAATAATAGGCGTTCTCCTTATGTTGGTGTCATTACCCTTCCTGGTACCATTGAAGCAGAGAACTTTGACAAGGGCGGTGAAGAGAGCACCTTCCATGATAAAGATGCTGTTGATCAAGGTAATACGTCATATCGCACCGATAATGAAGGACTTGACATTATTACGGTGCCTGATGGTGGTTATGCTGTTGGCAATACCATGCCTAAGGAATGGATGGAGTATACAGTTAATGTTACAGAACCAGGTCTATATACTTATGAAGCGACCGTATCATCCCAAGTTTCCGGATCTAATTTCTCTATTGGTCTTGTTGATACTGATGGTACTATTACTGCTCTTTGTAAAGTTACAGTGCCTAATACTGGAGGTAAAGACAAATACAAAGTTGTTTCTGGCACCTTGGGAGCCCATCTTCCCATTGGCCAACATGTGCTTCGTTTTACAATTAATGCAGCCTTAGGTAATATTGATAGGGTTGATTTCAAATGTATTCAAAGTACTGGTGTTCGTGCCGTTGGTGCTGATATGTTTATCTTTACTGAAGGCCCTCTTTATACTCCTGACGGTGTTCAAATCTTTGAAGGGTACAAAGGGGTTGTGATTAAGGATGGTAAGAAGTTTTGGAAGAGGTAATTATTGATATAAATTAGGAGCGGGATATCCTTTTCATCATCTTTCCAATACGAAATCCTGAAAGATGGAGGAATGATGATGAATATGGATATCCGTCCCTTTTTAGTTAATAGATTTGTTTATTCGCTCAGAAAATTTTATTTTTGCACACTAAAAATTTATCGTAGGATTGAAAATCCCACAGATTACTCCGTCTAAAGGTATATTGTTGTATTATGAATTGGATTATCCTCGTGATAGCAGGGTTGTGCGAAGTAGGTTTTACTTTTTGTTTGGGCAAAGCCAAATCTGTTACCGGTTTGCTTTATTGGGAATGGATGGGTGGTTTCTTATTTTTTACTGTAGCCAGCATGTGGCTGTTGGCTAAGGCTACTCAATCGCTTCCTATTGGTTCGGCATATCCTGTATGGACAGGTATTGGTGCTGTGGGGACAGTCCTTATCGGTATTTTTTTCTTTCATGAGCCCGCAACTTTTTGGCGTCTTTTTTTTATCACCACTCTTATAGCTTCCATTATTGGCCTCAAAATAGTATAAAGGTGAATAGAATGATGAAATGGGATTGTATGCTCGGATCTTAATTTTTCTATCAAAAATGAAAGAATTTTGCGAAAATATTTGGTCGTTTCGTGGGAAATGTATAATTTTGCACCGCATTTAAAAACAAGGGGGCTTTGGAGAAAAAATGACATGCGTTCTTAGCTCAGTTGGTAGAGCAACTGACTCTTAATCAGTGGGTCCAGGGTTCGAATCCCTGAGAGCGTACAAAGGAGATAAAGTTTTATCTCCTTTTTTTATTGCCTGTTTGAGATTACTATATAAGTTGGTTGGCAGGTTTTACAAGTTTTGTTTCCTGGCAAAAAAAACTCTAAAATTATCCGTAGAAAATTTTTTTTCCCAAATATAAAGACTACCTTTGCAAAGTTAATGTGATTTTAGACTACCTTATATATAAAAATAGGTGAGAAATAAAGCATGAAAGAACTGACCAAACATATTGAAGCTTTGTTGTTAGACAATGATTGTGTGATTCTTCCAAATTTTGGAGGGTTTATCACTAATCACGCGTCAGCTCAATGGCTTGAAGAGGAGAATACCTTCTTGCCGCCCTACCGCACCATAGGCTTCAATCCACAATTGAAAATCAATGATGGATTGCTGGTACAGTCATATATGCAGACTCACGATGCAACATTTCCTGAAGCGCTGAAAATGGTCGAAAAGGCTATAGACAGATTGAGTGAATTTCTTTATAAAGAAGGTGTTGTGGAGTTGCGTGGCATAGGTCGCTTATGTAGAACATATACTGGGGATTTCTATTTTGAGCCGACGGAGGATGGAGTGCTTACCCCTACCCTTTACGGTTTAAGTTCGGTGGAAGTTGTGCCCGTAGAGCAATTAATTACTCAGCGTAAAGAGCTGGAGAAGGTAGAAGTGCTTGCTCCGACTGCATATGTGGAGATATCAAAAGAAGAGAAAACTGAAGTTCAACGAGATGACAAGACGATAACTATCAAGTTTGGTCGCGAATGGATAACAAATATTGCAGCAACGGCAGCGGCTATAGTCATGTTTTTTTTATGGTCAACTCCAGTAGATAACACTTATGTTGAGGAAGAGAATTTTGCTTCGTTAGGAAGTGTGAGTGTATTTGAACAAGTAAAAGATGAATCGTTGCTAACGACCCTTTTCGAGATTCCGATGGAGAAGCCAGCGGAAGCAGTTAAACTTGTAGCTCCGGTTGCCGTAGAGAAACCTGCGGAAGCAGTTAAACCTGTAGCTCCGATTACCGTAGAGAAGCCAGCGGAAGCAGTTAAACCTGTAGCTCCGATTGTTGTAGGAAAATCAGCTGAGATTGTTAAGCCAGTAACTCCAGCAGAAGTTAAGAAAACTCCTGTAGCTAGGTTTAATATTATTGTGGCCAGTGTCGCATCAGAAATCGATGCGGAGAAAGCAATTAAAGATTTTGCAGAAAAGGGGCATCCAGGGGCATTCCTTATCAAAGGTAGTGGGCGATTCCGGATTGCTTTGAAGGCTTTTGAGGCTGAGTCGGAAGCATATCGTGTAGCAAATGAATTAAAGAGGGATGAACTCTTCAAACATGCTTGGGTGCTGAAAACCAAAAGATAAATTGAATATAAGTTTGTAGTGTTGGGCTGCGAGCAGCGAGTGACGATTTATCATGAAGATGGATGTTTGCCTCACTTGTGGTTCGCAGCCCAATTTCTAATGATAGAGATATTCTTCTTTACTTTAATATGACAGTCTGAATAATTATTAATTGAGATAATGAAAAGAGTAAGATGCCCGAAGTGTGAGAACTTCATAACATTTGATGAAACAAAATATAGCGATGGACAGTCGTTGGTCTTTGTGTGTCCAGATTGTAAAAAACAGTTTGGTATACGTATCGGTATGTCGAAACTGAAAGCTGTACGTAGGGAGGAAAAGGTGGACGAGCAAGAAAATCGCGAAGCCTGTGGAAGTATAGTCGTAGTTGAAAATGTGTTTGGATACAAACAGGTGTTACCTCTTTACGAAGGGGATAATACGATAGGGCGTAGAAATATTGGTACAGACATCACAACTCCTATTGAAACATCGGACCCTAGCATGGATCGCCATCATTGTATTATTCATGTGGGGAAAAGTCGCAATGGGGGGCTTGTTTATACTTTACGCGACGGATTAAGTAATACTGGAACTTTTCTGATGAACGAAATTTTAGGTCCAAAGGATCGTATTCGTGTCTATGATGGAGATATTATTACTATTGGCGCCACTACTATAATCTTGCGCGAAGGGGAGGGGTTGGATTAATGATGTTTTTTTTCTTCTATTTGGAAAAATATTTTTCTAACCAAGGAAAAATGTTTTCTCAAGTAATATTTATAGAAACGAAATTATCAGAGAGAAACAATTTTTGGAGATTAAATTTTATCTTTTTTTTGAATTTTCAAAAGATAATCTCTATATTTTTCTAAAAACGCATCTTTTATTAAAGAAAAAATAGTAACTTTGCCGTTCAAAATCGATTTTGGATAATGAGACAACTAAAAATCACTAAAAGTATTACCAACCGCAGTAGCGAGGCTCTCGACAAATATTTGCTGGAGATTGGTAAAGAAGAATTAGTTTCTGTTGAGGAAGAAGTAGAGTTGGCGCAACGTATCCGACAAGGTGATCAACGTGCCTTGGAAAAGTTGACCAAAGCCAATTTGCGTTTTGTGGTATCTGTAGCAAAGCAGTATCAGAATCAGGGACTTAGTCTTCAAGATCTTATTAATGAGGGAAACATAGGACTTATCAAGGCTGCACAGAAATTTGACGAGACACGAGGATTCAAATTTATCAGTTATGCTGTTTGGTGGATTCGCCAATCAATTCTTCAGGCATTGGCAGAACAATCCCGTATTGTGCGTCTGCCGCTCAATCAGGTGGGATCAGTGAACAAAATCAACAAAGTCCTTTCTAAATTTGAGCAAGAAAATGAGCGTCGTCCTTCAGTAGCCGAATTGGCCGACGAGTTGAATATTGAAGAAGAAAAAATATCCGAGGTGTTGCGTGTTTCCGGACGTCAGGTTTCAGTAGATGCCCCTTTCCAAGATGGTGAAGAAAACTGTTTGTTGGATGTGTTGACCAATGAGGATGCTCCGCATACGGACAGTCCTATGGATAAAGAGTCACTTTGTTCAGAATTGGACAATATACTTTCTGCAGTATTGAAAGATCGCGAAAAGAAGGTAATAGTCATGTCATTTGGTATCGGATGTCATGAAAAATCATTGGAGGAGATTGGTGATTTGTTAGGCCTCACACGTGAACGTGTACGCCAAATAAAAGAAAAATCACTCCGTAAAATCAAAAATGATCCGGGAAGTAAGATTCTTTTGAAATATCTAGGATAAATGGTGTAAAATAAGGGCATCATATAAAAACAATTTGGGAGGGACATATGTTCCCTCCTTTTTCTTTTATGCTGTATAACATATATGTAGACGTAAAATATATGAAAAAGTTTTTGTTACTTTGTACAATCAAATGAAATTACTTTATTAACTAACAAAAACTAAAGCAGCAATGATTAATAGATTCGTATTGAATGAAGTTTCATACTTCGGTCCTGGCGCACGCGAAGTATTACCTCAAGAGATTAGCAGACTTGGTTTGCACAAGGCTTTTGTAGCCACAGACAAGGATCTGCTGAAATTTGGTGTCGCAGATAAGGTGCTGAAAGTGTTGGAGGCAGCAAATATACCTTATGAGGTTTTTAGTGACATCAAGCCAAATCCGACAGTAAGTAATGTGAATGCTGGTGTGAAAGCTTTTGCTGAATCTGGAGCAGATTTTATTTTAGCTATTGGTGGTGGTTCATCTATCGATACGTCCAAAGCCATCGGTATTATTACCAATAATCCAGAATTTGCAGATGTCGTTTCATTGGAAGGTGTAGCTCCCACAAAGAAAAAATCAGTGCCCATCATAGCTTTACCTACTACGGCTGGTACAGCTGCTGAAGTGACCATTAATTATGTGATTACGGATGAAGTGAATCAAAAGAAAATGGTGTGTGTGGATCCTAATGACATACCTGCTATTGCCATTGTGGATGCAGAATTGATGTATACACTACCTAAGAGTTTGACAGCATCAACTGGTCTTGATGCGTTGACACACGCAATCGAAGGACTTATTACTAAGGGCGCTTGGGAAATGAGTGATATGTTCGAGATAAAAGCAATAGAAATGATTGCACGCTATTTGGAAACAGCTGTAAATGAGCCTAACAATGCTGAGGCTAGAAATGGTATGGCTGTGGCTCAGTATATTGCAGGTATGGCATTTTCTAATGTTGGATTGGGTGTAGTACATGGTATGGCTCATCCGTTGGGTGCAATTTTTGATGTACCTCATGGCGTAGCCAATGCATTGTTATTGCCTCTCATTATGGAGTATAATGCTCCTGCGGCTCTTGATAAATACACAGATATAGCTAAGGCTATGAATGTATATAAGGATGGAATGACCAAGGAAGAGGCTGCGAAAGCAGCTTGCGATGCAGTTCGTCAACTTTCAATTCGTGTGGGTATTCCTCAGCATTTGAGCGAAATTGGTATTAAGGAGGAAGATCTTCCCAAGTTGGCCAAATCTGCTTATGCGGATGTTTGTACACCGGGTAACCCGCGTGAGGTGACAGAGGAAATCATCCTTGATCTCTATAAACAAGCGCTCTAAACAACTATTCATAGGCATACGGGTTAACCGTAGGACGGAAAATATCACAAAAATAGAGCTTTAGGTGGCGCACATCTGTTGAAGACATGCGCCACCATTTTTTTATGAACTAATATTGTTAATTCACGTTAAGTAGTCGTTCTTTCGTTTGATATTTCCTACATTTGCACGTTATTCATTCACAAAACAAACGAACAATATATATTACATATGCCTACATCTGATAGCCTCGTAATTATTCCGACCTATAACGAGAAGGAAAATATAGAGAACATCATACGAGCCATATTTGGTTTGAAAAAAAGTTTTCACATACTAGTCATCGAAGATGGATCCCCCGATGGTACAGCTAGTATTGTTAAAGGATTGCAACAAATCGAGTTTGCAGATCGCTTGTTCATGATTGAACGGCAGGGAAAACTAGGATTGGGGACAGCCTATATCACTGGATTCAAATGGGCTGTAGAGAAGAAATATGACTACATTTTTGAAATGGATGCAGATTTCTCGCACAATCCTAATGATCTTCCTCGCCTTTATGCCGCATGTGCTGATGAGGGGTATGATTTGGCTATTGGGTCAAGGTACGTCAGCGGAGTGAACGTAGTTAATTGGCCTATGGGAAGAGTACTGATGAGCTATTATGCTTCGAAATATGTGCGTTTGATTACAGGGGTGAAGATTCATGATACAACAGCTGGATTCAAGTGTTATCGGCGTCGGGTATTGGAAACCATCAACTTGGATGAGATACGTTTCAAGGGTTATGCTTTCCAGATAGAAATGAAATACACGGCCTATAAATGTGGATTTAAGATTAAGGAAGTACCCGTAATTTTTATTAATCGAGAATTAGGGACTTCAAAAATGAGTGGCGGAATCTTTAGTGAAGCTGTATTTGGAGTTATGAGGTTGCGTTGGGATGGATGGTTCAAGAAGTATCCAAAGCCCAATGAAAACTGAGAGACCTTGATATGGTGCAAAGAAACTGAAGATTAAATAAATATTGGATAAAGAGAGACACGGAGTCAGTACCCTTTTTAGAAATATAGGGAACTTCTCGGTGTCTTTTTTTCTCCTTATCCGATGATTTGAGGACAAGTAGATAATAGAATAAGGATACAAAAACAGTAAAAATATATGAGGACTATCATTAAACATGCAACCATAGTGAATGAGGGGATAAAGTTCATCGGACACCTGGTTGTAGAGAACGACCGTATAGCTGAAATCTTGGCAGAGGGAGAAACTCCTACCCTACCTTGTGAGAAAGAGGTGGATGCGACAGGGCAATATTTACTTCCCGGTATCATCGATGACCATGTACATTTTCGTGATCCAGGGTTGACTCATAAAGCTGATATGGAAACAGAAAGTCGGGCGGCCGCGGCTGGAGGGGTGACCTCCTATATGGATATGCCCAATACGATACCACAAACAACAACTTTGGAGGATCTTAAGAAGAAATTTGCTGAAGCAGCACAAAAAAGCAAGGTTAACTATTCTTTTTTCTTTGGTGCAACAAATGACAATGCTCACTTGCTCTCTATGTTGGACAAAAGAGAAGTCTGTGGAATCAAACTATTCATGGGATCGAGTACGGGAAATATGTTGGTGGATAAGCAAGAGGCGCTACGTAAAATTTTTGCTGAGGCAGGTATGATTATTATGGCACATTGTGAAGACCAACATATCATACAGGCTAATACCGAGCGTATTAAGAAAGAATATGGGGACGATGCCCCTATCGAATTGCATCCTATTATACGTGATGAAGAGGCATGTTTCCGCTCTACTGAGCAAGCCGTCATTTTAGCCAATGAAACGGGAGCACGTTTGCATATAGCACATCTGAGTACAGCAAGGGAACTAGAACTTTTTTCATCAGCACCTATTGAGGAAAAGCGGATAACTGCTGAGGCATGTGTGGCTCATCTTTATTTTACGGATGAAGATTATGCTACGTTGGGCACACGTATTAAATGTAACCCTGCCATTAAGACAAATTCAGATAGGCAAGCATTGAGAGAAGCTTTAAAAAATGGCCGCATAGATGTCATAGGCACCGATCATGCTCCTCATTTGTTGTCCGAGAAGGTTGGAGGATGCCTCAAAGCCGTATCGGGAATGCCTATGGTACAGTTCTCATTGAATACAATGTTGGAATTAGTGGACGAAGGAGTGATTGATTTGGAGACGATGGTGGAAAAAATGGCCCATGCACCTGCCAGACTTTTTCAGATTAAAGAGCGTGGATTTATCCGCGAAGGCTACAAGGCTGATTTGGTGTTGGTGAAGCCTCATACTTCTTGGCAAGTGACAAGCGATTGTATTTTGAGTAAGTGTCAGTGGAGTCCTTTGGAGGGTCATTGGTTTGATTGGCAGGTGACACATACGTTTGTGAATGGGGCGTGTGTCTATGCTTATGGCAAGATAGATGATCGTGTACGAGGAAATATGATAGAGTTTGACCGTTGAGTATTGTTTGATGACCCGGAAAATTTTTTATTATCCAATTCATGAAGTGGTGGAGTATATCCATTGGAGTTACTTCTTTCATTCATGGGGTATGTCGTCCCGATTTGCGCCGGTAGCAGGAATCCATCAATGTCATGCATGCAAGGCTGCTTGGATAGCCTCCTTCCCTGAAGATGAACGCGAACAAGCAGACGTGGCGTTGCACCTCATGGAGGAAGCGTTGCGCATGTTAAAGGATTTGGATGAAAAGTTTTGTACACATGCCGTATGCCGGTTGTGCAAGGCGAATTCGGATGGCGATGATTTGATTTTGGATGACACCCGCTTCCCTTTGCTCAGGCAACAGATCGTAAAAAATGAGGGAGACCCAAACTTATGCCTAAGTGATTTTGTCCGGCCGTTGTCTTCAGGAATCTTTGATTGTGTTGGCATTTTTGCGGCTACGGTTGATGAAGGGATGGAGGAACTTTATGCGAATGATTCTTACCGTGCTTTATTGGTCAAGACATTGGCTGAACGATTGGCAGAAGCTACGGCTGAACGAATGCATGAAGAGGTGAGAAAAAACTTCTGGGGATATGCTTTCGATGAAAATCTGACTATACCCGAGTTGCATAATGAAGATTTTCAGGGGATAAGACCTGCCGTGGGATATCCTTCTCTTCCTGATCAATCTGTGAACTTCATTATCGATGAATTGTTGAATATGGAAGAAGTTGGGATAAAATTGACAGAGCATGGTGCCATGCGTCCGCATGCATCGGTGAGCGGGTTGATGATAGCCCATCCAAAAGCACGTTATTTTTCTGTCGGGCGTATCAGTCGTGAGCAGTTGGCAGATTATGCTCGGCGTAGAGGACTGACAATGAATGAAATGGAGAAATTCCTGACTCTTGTGCTATAAGTCTGTTAGGGTTATCTTGTGAGAAAAGGTGGAGTTAATACCTTTTATATATAAATAGAATAGGATATAAGAAAAAAGAGAAGCAATGATTTTACGTATATTTTTTATACTGATACTTTTGATGTTTCTTTCAGACATTTACCTATATAATTTTTTTATCCGTCCGTACAAGAAATATATTTGGTTAAGAAAAATATATTGGTTGCCTACGGCCTTGTTGACATTGTTTTTACTGTTTTTTCTGATAGGAGATGTGTTGCACCCTACCCTCATCCAATATTTTGGTATTTATGTGATAATATATTTGACCATTGTCATTCCTAAGTCTCTTTTTGCTCTTTGTGGAATATTAGGAGATGCGTGCAGATGTGTGGTTCGCTTGTGTGGTTTTCCTCGGGTTGGGAATGCTCTTTGGAGTTTGTTTGTTATTTTGGGGTTGGCAGGAGGGTTAACCGGTATGTTCATCATCCTGTATGGAAATATATGGGGATGGCGCAGATATGAAATTAAGGAGGTTACTTTTTCGCATTCTCAGGTTCCTCAGGCTTTTGACGGGTATCGGATTGTGCAGATATCAGATTTGCATCTGGGTACAATTGCCAGCCATCCTCATGAAATTGAGCGTATGGTGGGTATTATCAATGATTTGCATCCCGATTTGATAGCCTTTACGGGTGATTTGGTGAATTTGGATGCTTCAGAGTTGGATGCGTTCATTGAGTATCTGTCGGCTCTGAAGTCGGAGGACGGAGTGTTTTCCGTATTAGGCAATCATGATTATGGTACTTATAGGAGATGGCCGGACAAGAAGTTTGAAATAGAGAATTTGGAAACATTGAAAGAAGGACAGCGTGATATGGGTTGGATGCTACTATTGAACGAAAATAAGATAATTAAGAAAGGCACAGACAGCATAGCCATTGTAGGAGTTGAGAATGATGGCGCTCCTCCTTTTCCCTCGTTAGGAGATTTGCCAAAGGCCACATTGGGTACGGAGGGGATGTTCAAAGTTTTGTTAAGTCATGACCCGACTCATTGGCGGAGGAAGGTGCTACCCAATACGGATATTCAACTGATGTTGGCGGGGCATACGCATGCCATGCAGTTCATGATTGCAGGTCATTCGCCATCGGCTTGGCTTTTTCCTGAATGGGCAGGTATGTACAAGGAGGGAGACCGGGGGCTTTATGTAAATATCGGCCTTGGTTCCTCTGGTATCTTCCCGTATCGATTTGGGGCTTGGCCAGAAATTTCAGTTATTACTCTGCGTAGAAAATAAAAAAACAGTTATATTTGCAATCTCTAATAATTCTAATATAGCATTGATATGAGAATTCTTTATTGTCTTTACCAATTATTTGTAGCTTTTCCATTATTGCTCGTATGTACGCTATTGACTGCATTTTTTACCAGTGTTGGTTGTATTTTGGGGAGTGCACACTTTTGGGGACATTATCCAGCCAGAATATGGGGAATCTTGTTTTTGCGTATCCTTTTGCTTCCTGTCAAGGTGAAGGGTCGGGAGAATATCGATCATAAAACCTCGTATGTATTTGTTGCAAACCATCAAGGTGCTTTTGATATATTCTTGGTGTTAGGATTTTTGGGGCGGGACTTCAAGTGGATGTTGAAGAATTCATTGCGGAAAGCTCCGCTTATAGGACGTGCTTGTTATGATGCGGGATATATATTTGTGGACAAGTCAGGTCCGAAGAAAATCAAAGAAACGATTGACCGTGCACGTAATATTTTGAAAAATGGAACCTCTGTGGTGGTCTTTCCAGAAGGCTCACGCACCTATACAGGCGAGATGGGTCCCTTCAAGAAGGGAGCTTTCCAATTGGCAGACCAATTGCAACTTCCTGTAGTCCCACTCACCATAACAGGGTCATTCGAGGTGTATCCAAGAACCCACAAAGGCTTTGTCAACTATCATCCTCTGACATTGACTATTCACGAGCCCATCCTTCCTAAAGGTGAAGGGGTAGAAAATATCAAGGCCACTATGGAAGAGGCCTATCAGGAAATCAAGAAAGGGTTATGACAAACCGTCAATCACTCCATCCTTGATATCGATATGGAGGGCTTGGGGAGATTTGGGTAATCCTGGCATACGAAGGATTTCACCAGCAATGACTACCAACATTTCAGCGCCTTGATTGATGACAATGTCGCGTACATGAAATTCGAACCCGTCCACCGAGCCATAGATTTTAGGATCTGTAGAGAATGAGTATTGGGTCTTGGCTATGCAGATGGGAAAATGGGTAATACCCAATTTGGCAATCTTTTCCAGCATTTTACGGGCCGATGCGCTGTACGTAATCATACCGGCACCATAGAGATTGCCAGCCACTTTGGATATTTTTGTCTCAACAGAATCTTTATCATCATAGGCCAATTGCAATTCTCTGGAAGGTTGCAATTCAATAGTTTTTACCACCAATTCGGCCAACTCCAAAGCTCCTTCACCACCGCGGGCAAAAGCATCGTTGACGGCAAAGCCGACCTTCAATTCCTCCTCGCAATGTTGGCGCAAGAGTGCCACTTCTTCATCCGTGTCTGTGGAGAAACGGTTGAAAGCCACAACCACGGTTTGGCCGAAAGAGCGCAGGTTGCGTACATGTTTGTCCAAATTGCACAAGCCGTTACGCAATCCTTCCACATTGGGTTCTTTGATTTTGTCCAAGCTTACTCCGCCATGCATTTTCAGGCCTTGAGCGGTGGCCACGATGATGGTCAGTCGTGGTTGCAATCCCGATTTGCGGCATTTGATATCATAGAATTTTTCGGCACCAAGGTCAGCTCCGAATCCCGCTTCGGTAATGACATAATCAGCATATGTCATGGCCAATTTGGTGGCAAGTACCGAGTTGCATCCATGTGCAATATTGGCAAACGGGCCACCATGTACAAAGGCTGCTCCCCCTTCGGTTGTTTGTACCAGGTTAGGGTGAAGAGCGTCTTTCAGAAGGACGGTGATGGCACCTGCCACTCCTAAATCTTTTACAGTGAATGGTTTATTGTCCAACGTCACTCCTAACAATATGTTCTCTATGCGCCGACGAAGGTCTGCTTCGTCTTTGGCCAGACATAGGATAGCCATTATCTCAGATGCAGGAGTAATGTCAAAGCCCGATTCTTGAGTCAGCCCATTGCTTTTGGGGCCTAATCCCGTGACGATATACCTTAACGAGCGATCGTTCACATCGAGTACCCGGCGCCATAATATCTCCTTCAATCCGAAACCGTTATCCTGATTCTGATAAAGATAATTGTCCAATAAGGCAGATATCATATTGTGTGCTGAGGTGATGGCATGGAAGTCACCTGTGAAGTGAAGATTGATTTTCTCCATCGGGAGCACTTGGGCATATCCTCCACCGGCTGCCCCACCCTTCATGCCAAAGCATGGTCCTAGAGAGGGCTCACGTAGGGCAACGATAGCCTTCTTGCCCATTTTGGACAGGCCTAATGAAAGTCCGATTGATACGGTTGTCTTTCCTATACCGGCCTTTGTCGGAGTAATGGCCGTGACCAGAATGAGGTTACTCTTAGCCACACGCTCATCATCAATCATGCGTTCGTCCACCTTGGCTATATAACGTCCGTAGTTTTCTATGCCTTCGCGTGGGATACCTGCCGTATCAGCCACTTCCTTGATCTTTTTCAACTTGATACTGCGTGCTATTTCTATATCTGATTTCATATGCAAAAGTTATTTCATTTAATTTAAGCGACAAATATATATAAAAAAGGGGAGTTGGAGAAATAAATAATCCAAGAAAAAAGTTGGGCACAAAAGATTGTTGTGCTAAATACATTGGACATCTGTCTTGCTCCTGAATTATGTAAGGTTTGTTAATTCAGAATTCCTATATGGCAGATAGAAATTGATGAAATGAAAAGAAGTATAAATTCTATTTAAAACAGGCTAATGAAATATTCCGGATATAGGAATTATTGTACCTTTGCGTAGTAAAAAACTTTTTTAAGGTAAATAGTTTTATGAGTGATAAGGTTATACCAACAGTTAGAACAGATGAGGAATTCATGGTGATTCGGATTCCTAGCAAAGAAAGTCATTTTAAGATTCAGGATTCTTTCCGCTTTGCCAATGGAGCTTTTATTGTCGGCCTAAAGGGTGAACTTGAGATTTCTGTCAATTTGAAAATATACAAAGTTGTGGAAAATAGTATGTTGACACTCCTTCCACACCATATTATCCAAGGACATTCGGTTAGTGACGATTTTGAGGGCTATATTATTATCTTTACTCCAGCCTTTGCCGAAGATATCAATTTGATGAGGTCAACCCTTCCGTTTATGATTCAGATACGCGAAAATCCGTTGGTTATTCTGAATAGTGATGAGATTGATATCATTCATAAATTCTGCGAATTTATGTATCAGATTGAAAAGAACCCTTTGATAGATTCTTTCGTAGAGATCCGAAAAGGTTTGTTGACCTCTTTTCTCTATACTTTCGGTGCGGTATATCGCAGGTTGCTCCCTGCTGAACCTACCGAGCGGTTGAGTCGGGCAAATTTCATTTTCAAGAATTTCCTGATGCTGCTTGTCGAGCACTATGCCCAAGAGCGCAGTGTCTCTTTCTATGCCAGCAAGTTATGTATTACCCCCAAGTATCTGGGCACCATCTGTCGGGAAGTCAGCAAGAAGTTGGCTACGGACATCATTGCAAATGCCGTCATATTGGATGCTAAGGCCAAATTGCATAAGGGTGGCTTGACCGTTCAGGAGATATCCAACTCGTTGAATTTTCCTAATGCCTCGTTCTTTGGCCGCTATTTCAAGCGGTATACCGGGTATTCCCCCATGCAATATCGGGAAACGTTGAGGTGAGTATAGATAGAAATCAGAAAGGATGTGCCTATTTTATATAAATGAGAAATATGGGCACATCCTTTTCTAAATAGTCAGAATGTCATGTGCAGGCTTATGCGTAATCCGTCATCATCAGCATCCGGGCGTCCGCGGTAGGTCAAACGTTTGACATAATCTACACGCAAAACCTTGAAAATATTTTCAATTCCAATCCCCATTTCAATGTATGGTTCAGAATCTATAATGCCTGTACCTGTCGGAAATATTGGTAGAGCATTCTCTGAAGATGGTATGTTTTTCTCGGATAGTTTTCCGTACCATCCTCGGCAACTTAAAACCTCCCTCCATTTCAATTTCTTCACCAAAGGAATCCTGTTGAACAAGAATCCGTTCAAATAATAGCTGACATCCCAGGAAACATATTTGTCACCGACAAATTCCATTGGATTCATCAATGCGTAAGATTCGGGTTGAATTGTGTATGATAGATTTGCGTTAGGCATTATCAGCAGAGGAAATGGAACTTTATTCCATATGGCCCCGCCTTTCAAAATGATATCCGTATATCCGAAAGCAGAGAACCAAAAACGTGTCTGTATGCCCAATTCCGTATGATGAAAGGCATATTGGCCTCTTAATGCATTTTTCAATCCTATCGTGTGATTCAAGGTAAAAACCGGATTGTCACGGCTGACGGGGAAGCGGTTCCATTGCGTTTGGATAAATTTCTCGTTGGGTGCATATCGTAGTTGTAATTCTACTTCCGTTGTATTGATGTCATTGAAGGTCTGTCTGCTTCCGTCGGCAAGTTTCCGCTCAAAAGGTATCAGGTGTGTTGATTCAAATCGGTGGTATCTGGCAATCGCTTTCCAGGAGAAGTTTGAATGATATTCTTGTGTGTAGATAAGTTGGTGTTTGGCTTCGTATCCCAGTTGGTCATTGGGCATACGTTTCAGCATCAGAAAAACATTGTCCTTATTGGTGTATAGGTAATGTTGGCCGTATTGATTGACATCATATTCCGAATGCCATCGTATGGAGTGGATGGGAAATTCGTTGGCATACATCTTTTTGGGCGATAGGGAGTACTCCAATTCTGCTGAATATTTCAGTTTCTTGTCACGTGTGCCATAGGCCATATATCCACGTAGAAACAGGTGGGGATTCAAGTAGGCACTGGTCATACCTCCTGTGCGTAGGCGTACTCCCTCCAATGTATTTCCACTGATGGTGGCATTCATGGGGCCATAGTAGAAACTGGGCTTATTTTCCGATGTGGGTATATATCCTGTGAACAGAATTTTTAGGATTTTTTCTGTCCAATAATAGATTGGATTTTCGCGCAATCGGCTCATAAGATTTTTCACCGAATCTTCATTTCTCGAAATATTTCCTATGCGGTTTTCTTTCCAATAAGTTTCATCTCGGGTTAGTGCTTCGGTCGGTTCTATTTCTTTTTCAGGTGTGGAGAATATGGCTTGTTGTTCTATTGTAGGAGAAAATGAATGGTTGCTATAAGTTACTTCTTTACGGGCATAGATGCCCCCTCCTTCTTCCCCTATCAGGTCTGTTGTCAGATATTCGTGGGTCAACAAGCGGGTTCCGTTCAGTGAATCGCGTTCGAAACTCTGCTCTATTTGCAGGAAATTCACGAAGTTGAGGTTGATATCTTTAGGAATGTTCATCATCACCTCTTTCACAAAATAGGTGGAGTCAACGGTGACATACAAGTGGCCAGTAAATCCGAAGGATTCTGCATTGAAAGGAACAAAGGTCAGTTTCACGCACCGTTCTCCCTTCACTTGGATGGTGTCTCCCAGATAATATTTGTAGAATGTTGGCCCCATACTACTGAGAGGGCTTACAAATCGGTTGGTGAACAAAGGTATGTCAGCCTGATAGATGTTCACATCTTTGAATATCTCGCTGAGCATCATTTCCAGACTTTCTTTGGGCAACAGGTCATCTATACCATTCTGTTGGCGTGCCTTGATGTATGTCTTGGCTGTTTGTGGTGATTTCCTGTACAGGTCCGTAGCCAACCGTTCGCGCACGGATACAGGCAATACGGGACGTCCGGTGACGGATGACGTATCCACATAATCTTTCAGGAAATCAAATCGTCGGTATAACCATTTCTGTTGTTGTTCCTCCGTAAAGTTATTGATGGCCAGGATGCTCTTGTCATGGCGATCTCGTACATAAAAGTCCTGTTCGTAGGGGGAATTGTCATTCTTATGTGCTATCATATTCTTGACAAACCGTACGGCTGGATTATCCCTTTTGTATTTTTCTTTACCAGGTTTTACAGTCACTTCGCCCAATTCGTAGCTTTCAGGAGAGAGCTTGATTTCCAATTTTCTCCCGTGTGGCAAGATGAGTAGTTTGTTATATGTTTTGTAACCGATGAAAGAAACTCGTAGTTCTCCTTTCCGTGGAGAAATCTCAAAGGAGAAATATCCGTCAGCATCTGTCTGTACTCCATTTCCAGTCTCTTTAACATATACGGATGCAAAAGGGATGGGTTCACCAGTGACAGAGTCTGTTACCACCCCCTGAATACGGTGTTGGGCACTTATTGGTAACAATCCAATGAACAGTACCATCCAAAGAAATAATTTGATAACCTTCATACCTTATAAATCAGGTGCAAAGGTATCTCATCCGTTTCGTGTAGGAAAGGTCAATTCGTGGGAGAATTTGTTCTATTCGGCGGAAGCATTATTTCATGGAGCCTCCGACGATGTCTTGCAGTTCGTTTGTGATGGCCTGTTGGCGTCCTTTGTTGTATTTTTATCTGAGAAATTGAAAAAATCATTATATTTGTTTCATTTTCAAATATAACCAATAAACCTTATGATTGTATCTTAATATTGATTTTTTTATGTTTTGCATGCTGCTTGGGAGATTATAAAAGAGAAACAGACACTCTGTCCGCACGTGCGGACAGAGTGTCTGTCATTTGTGAATACAGCTACCTGTTCTTTGGAAGTACCTTATCTACTTGGGCAATCGGTAGTCCACGTAAGTCTTGACTCCAAGAATCGAGCCGGAGAACATCATTGTGTGTGCCAGATAGTTGAGAACCGAGGCGGCAATTTCCCCTTGGGGCGGTGTGAAGTAGTCAATGTATGTCAGCACTACTCCCGAAACCAATACCGCTATGGCTACGACAGTTTGAGGACTTTTCATAGTTCCCTGTCATTATAGCGGATTGGAATCCTCTCCTCCAGTGTTGCCGTTATTGTCACCGCCAGTTGTAGTATCATCCTCTACTTCAGGGCTTTCATTCTCATTCTCCTTTTTGTTCAAGCAGTCAAATTGGACATTCTGGCTGATCATGATTCCCATTTTCTTGCTCTGGCGGAACTTCAATGCCAATTTCTCAATGGCGTCCACACCCGCTTCTTTCTCTACATCGGTAGCCTTCGTTTTGACAGACAGGAAGAAGTATCCCAATGTACCCAACTGCAAGGTATGTCCGTTCAGGATGAACTGCTCCACCTGTTGGTTGATGGCATAGAAAGCAGCCACCATCTGTGCTTTCGGAATACCGGAGTTCTGACTGGCGTACTTCAACAAGTCTTCAGTTGAGATAGTTGAATAACGTACGGGTGAAGTGATGTACTTGTCGGCCTTAGCATATCCGACGCGCTGCAAATTCTTTTTAATGACAATTGTACTCATAATGTTTTTAAGTTTTTAAGTTAATAAATTTGTTAGTTTTTAAATTCAGTTTCTTTCTCAGATTTCTTCTTCTTTCTCACAAGGTCGATAGTCAGCTCAATGAGCTTCATCAGTGCCACAACCCATTTTATGCGGCAGTGGTCTTTGGCTTTCTCTATCTCTTTTTCCATTCCTACAATAGGTTTAAAGTGTTATTCAATGATGATTTCCAGTTCTCCCCCCTCTTCATTGGCCAGTTCAAACAAAGTTTCATACAGCCATTCGAAAGTCTTTCGCGAATGTACCAATGTATTCGGTTTGTCCCGTTCACCCACCAGGATGCACCCTTCCGTGTCCTTCACCTTGTTTCCCGGGTGAATCATCACTCCGGTGAAGTTCGGCACCTCCATCAGGTAAGGCATCATCCGGCGGAACTTCTTCGAGGGCGACATCCGTATGCGGTACTTTCCTTCCGGGATAGCCGTCAGTCCCATCACCTTCTTTTCGTGCTTCAGATTCCGCCATTGCGGTTCCAATGTGTAGCAGAGGATTTTTCCCTCCTCGTGTAGGATTCCGGTTGTGTACCCCACCCCTCTGCTTGTCCGTGTCAATGTCAGTCTTTTCATTTCTCTGCATCATTTTTACGTTCATATTAATAATAGGTATATTCTCTCCGTCACTCCCGGGCCCGTCGGAATGACTGATGCAAAGATAAGGGTGAAAACAGCCCGAAAACAAAAGAAACCTCCCCTTTACCCTGATAATTCTTTCGGGTAAAGGGGAGGTAAAGGAATGGGGAGAATTTAGGTAAAGGAATTGCTTATTTAATCGTTATATTTCTTGAAATTCTCCGCCTGTTCAAATATCTTTTCCGAATAATTTGGTTACAGCTATATTTGTTTGATGGACTCATCAAAGTCTTCTCCCTTGATGTATCCCTTCTTCACTTTGTTGAACGATATTTCTGACAGCATACCACGCTGCATCAGTCCTATAATGTCACTTTTGGCTGTGGTGGCAGTCACCATGAATTTGGTTTGCACATCCTTTACCGTCAGTACCTCGTTGGGATTATCTATATACATTCGTATAATCTGTGCTTGACGTTCATTGATGTTACCCAATTGCAGGAAGGTGTTGGCTAACGTCTTTTCCTTCTGTTTCTTCTTCAAGTAATCCTGCAACTGCTTGAATGCTTTCTCCAGCACCTTCAGATTGTAGATGATGAAATAACCCACATCCATACCGTCCGATTCCACATACTGGTAAGCCTTCTCATACGATTTCTTTGAACTGGCAATAACCCTCGATACAGACATATACTCCATCAACCAATATCCCTGTTTCAGCATATACCAATAGAAGAGTGCACGGGCTGTACGTCCGTTTCCATCCACAAAGGGGTGCATATAGGCTACCATAAAGTGGATGATGATGCCTCTTATAATAGGATGGACAAATACTTTGGCATCCGTCTCGTTGAAATAGTGGCATAATTCTTCGACGAACGCTGGCAGTTCCTGATAAGGTGGCGGTGTGTGTACCACTTCGTGGGTGATTCCGTCCTCTACCACTACTTCGTCATTCGTGCGGAGTCGTCCGGTATCTTCTGGATTTTCCAATGTCTTTTCAGTCATCAGGTGATGGATGTGGAAGACCAGTTCAGGAGTCAGCGGAGTATCCTTGTTCTCTACAATAAACCGGATGGTCTGATAGTTATTGGCTATCATCTGTTGTGACTTGTCCTTGGGAGCCATTTTTTTGCGCAGCATCTCTTTGGCCACCTTCCGTGTGGTGGCAGCTCCTTCCATTTGACTGGAGAAGATAGCCTCTTCCATCAACGAGCTGATAAGATACTGTTCCCTGTTTTCATGTGACAGTACGGCGCTGTTTCCCCACGAGCCTCCAAAGTTCATGTCAAATTCGTGACACATGCGTTGCATCCGGTTGGTCAATCCAAAGCTGACATTGTAACTGTCCCAAGTATATACTGTGGTGGTGATACGCGAAGCCTTTACGCGGGTCCACAATTCCTGTACCGAGGTGCAGGATTCTGGTATATTCTTATACTTCACCTTATCCCAATACTCGTATTCATCATTGATTTTTTCAATGATTGCAGTCAGTTTTTCATCTGGCCTTTTCGATTTATCAAACAATACATTGGCCAAATCCTTTTCCGTACAGATGGGCGCTTTTTCTATCATCACTGATTTTCTTTGGTTTACGGCTGCAAAACTATACAATTCTTTCCAATTTTGCAAGAATTGGAAAGAATTTGAAAGGATTTATTGGGATAATAACGATTAAAGGATAGTTGAAATACGGTTGAACTGTTCGGAATTTCCGAACAATTTATATCACTAATAAAACGACATTACCAATCCATATAATAGTGTTTCTTTTATCAATCAGTGTAAACGGGTAAAGGAATCGCATTTTATTTGTTTATTCACTTCTTTCTTGAAACTATTAATGATGAACTCAAGAATATTGCACAAGTGGAGCACTCAAGACACCGTTGCTTTGACAATTTTATCGTGAACATGTTGGGAGCTATTGCTGCATATTGTATGTTTCCGAAAAAGCCGTGTATCAATGTACAGAGGACATTGGACACACAGCTTACTCTATTTTGAATTCGTCGAACTCACGTTAAATAAATATGCTTCACTGTCTATGCCCAAACTCTCTGAAGTCATACTTAAGGATAATACTTCCAAGTCAGAGAATTTGGGGACAACACCTCTTCGAGGAATATTACCATTTTTATTGACTAAATCTTTGCCTATTTTCTTGCATATCTCAAGAATTTTGACGAACCTTGCATATAAGTTGTGCATAATATGATTGGATATTAATAGTTTGGTCACTACTAATATATTAAAAATCAACCATATGCACAACTTTTTCATTTCCAAAATACTATTGAGTTAATTCCGCCAACGGGTAATATTTTTGTTTCTTTTTACCTCTATTTGAAAGAAAATTTGTAATTTTGCATCCGCATTTTGTAAGAAATGCAAGACATATTGGTTAAGATTTAGCGTTCAGCTATCAATCTTGGTTTCGAGAATGTAGGAGTTTGAGAAACATGTCATAAAGATGGATAGAGTGAATGCTCACGCGATAGGCGTGGGCTTTACTTATCTAATGACATGGGCATCTCCTACAGCCTTCGAGACAGATAAAGTAAGTTCACGCTTTTTCTGTTCCATGTATTAGGAATGTATTAGTCAAACTTAAAATTAAATCTATTATGGCAGAAACTAGGTATTGTGATTGCCCTGAATGTCACAGAGCTAATGTCGTAGGCTACAAGAAGGAGGCAAAAGAAAGTAAGTATTTGAAAGGAGGTGCTACTGGATATGGAGCATTGGTAGGAGGTCTGTTAGGTGGTCCTCTAGGTGCGGCTGTCGGAGCAGGACTTGGTAAAATCGCAGGCGATATGCTTGCGGATGGAAATGAGGGTAATTGGATTGACTTTCAATTTCAATGCCCGGCTTGTAATCATCGATGGGAGAAATCATATAAGAAATAGTTGTTATGGAAACATTAGATTTAGTTCATGATGGAATCTACGATTTTGATTCGTTAGATGATTCCCACGACCTCTATTCATGTGAAAATGTTCATGATGGAAGTACTATTTATGATGATCCTAATGCGGTTGTCATGGCTGGTCATGATATGCTTTATGCAGATGGCTTTAATCCATCTTTTATGGGGGGAGAGAATAGTGACGGCTACATTCATAAAGGTTCTATATATCTTGAGCGCACTGTAAGCGGTATAGAGGATAAATTTGAACACTATGTAAAAGGAGCTATCGACTATGTTAAAGTTAATGGTAGATATGTGCCTATCAGCGGGTCTGGAACTGTGACGATTGACAATATCAAATACGATAAGCCATAGTTGTTTAGAAGACTGAATTATGGAAAACTCGTGCCGACATCCTCGGTTTTGTTTTTTCGCTTTTTGTTTTTCTACTTTATTGTATCTTAACGTGAGTTCGACGAATTTTAATTGTCTGCAAATTTGGTGATTAGCGAAAATTATTGTATCTTTATAGTGCTCAATTACAAAGAAATACAAATAATAATCGCTATGCTCACCGCGGACAAAGTTACAGAATTATTCTGTATGGCAGATGATTTCTGCAAGTTTTTTGATAAGATGACGGAAAAATATACGCTGAAAAGTGAAAACAAGCGCCCTTACCATCGTGATTCTACCATGTCAAAGGCAGAAATCATGCTTATCATGATATTGTTTCATGATTCCGGTTATCGGTGTCTTAAACACTTCTATCTTGAAAAGGTATGTAAACATCTGCGCGGACTTTTCCCGAAGGTCGTGTCATATAACCGTTTT
>JAZQAG010000023.1:0-45843 GCA_045545095.1 Phocaeicola sp.
CATCTTTTTCCGCAATTTTGCATCTTTAAGATGAAACCAAATTGAATGAACAACAAATGAAAACATCAGTCAAAACATTTTCTATTTTCTCCCTTCTTTTGGCAAGTTTATCGGGAGAAGTGCAAGGGCAACAAACAGGGCAGATGACAGACAATCCAGAATTAGTGCGTATGATGCAAAACTCAGAGGCACGAGTAAAGAACCAACAGAAGCAGTTGTCACCCTACGATGCGAATAGCAGAGGTAAGGCTCTGAACCCGATGTTGCCCGATTGTAGGGATGTGTCAAAGTTCAAGACGATTGACCAAGGCATACTTCGCATTTCTTATGCTTTCAATGCACAGAACATTAAAGACCCTAAAACCTACGACGACTTGCAACGTCTGGAGATTGGTAAGAACTTTGTGAAGTATTACGGCTACTATGTCTTTGAAGCCGATTCTTTTGCTACTGCAGAACTGATGGAGATGAATAAACTTATGCATAGCAACATGCCCTTCCCTGATGAGGGTGTGGCTATGACCATCAACGGCAGACACCAAGGCTGGTCGCGCTACTTGTGTTCGGAGTTCATCAAAGACCTTACCAAGAACGAACTGACGGAATACTGCCGGATGCCTAATGCATTGGTAAGCCACAACAGTTATTACACGGAGCCAACACCTAAGCAAGACTGGCAGATAAAGAATGAAACGATGACGATTGTGGGCTACACGTGCCAGAAAGCAACATGCAGTTTCCGAGGGCGCAACTATACGGCATGGTTCGCCGTCGATATTCCCGTCAGTCAGGGGCCGTGGAAGTTCTGCGGTCTGCCGGGTCTGATACTGAAGGTAGAAGACGATGCAAAGGAGTACGTTTTCGAGTGCGTAGGCATCGAGCAGCAGAAGCGCCCTATCATACTGCTGGATAACTACAAAACCTACCGCAAGACCACTCGTACAGAACTTGACAAAACGCTGAAACGTATCTGCGAGAACTATTATCAGATAACGGGCATGACCAACGTTGTGAACAAATTGTTGCGTCCCTATAATCCGATGGAACTGAAATGAAACGCTACAATGTATTCCTGCTTTTGCTCGTTGTTTTTTTCTCTGCTTATTCCCAGACTGTGATTACTGGCACGGTGAGGGATAAGCAAAAAGAGTCCGTGTCGTTTGTCACAGTGACGATGCAAGCCAAGGGCGAGAGTACCATTGCGGGCTTTGCTTCTACTGACGAGGCCGGACGCTACCGACTCACATTCGACGGAAACACAGACTCGCTCACCATCACCGTCCGTGGCATGATGGTTGAAACCACGATGCGCACCGTACCCAACCGTTCCACAACAATCGACTTCATTGTGGACGAGAAAGCAAACCAATTGAAGGAAGTGAAAGTGACAGCCATCCCCGTCAGGCGAAGTAACGATACGCTGACCTACGTCGTGGGGGCGTTTGCTGGCCAAAGTGACCGCACCATTGAGGATGTGCTGAAGAAGATGCCTGGCATCGATGTATCGTCATCGGGAGCCATCACCTACAATGGAAAAGCCATCAATAAATTCTACATTGAAGACCTTGACATGCTGGGTGGACGCTATAATCTTGCTACCCGCAACATTGAGGCAAAGGACGTGGCATCTGTGCTGGTCTATGAGAGCCACCAGCCCATCAAGGCAGAAAGCATCTTCTCCGACCAGGCAGCCATCAACCTCCGACTGAAGAATAGCACGAAAGGCATCTGGAGCATTCAGGCGCTGGCAGGTCTCGGCTATAACCCCGTGCTCTACAATGCCGAACTGACCGCCATGCAGTTTGCCCGCAACCGTCAGCACATCTCCACATACAAGGGAAACAATAGCGGCCACACGGCTGATGAAGAACTGCTGAAGCATTATGACAGCGGAGCTGCGCTGCCTCAGACGGGAAGCATGTTGTCTGTCAGCCAGCCTGGCACTCCAGACGTGGAGAAGAAGCGCTACACGGACAATTTGACCAACAGCGTATCGGCCAACCAACTTGTGAAGATAAAGGATACAGAACTAACGGCCAATATCAATTTCTATAACGAACACATAGACAGGGATGGCTATATGTTTTACGCTCAATACCTGCCCGATGCCGACACGCCTCTGGTTATTGAGGAAACCACGAGCAATACCGCCAAGGAGAATAATCTGGACGTGACGCTCGGCGTACAGACGAACAAGGACTTAGAGTATCTGCGTAACAGTCTGAATGTGAAATCATCGTGGAGTGGGACCTATACGCACCTCGCCGCCAAGGAAGGAAACTATCAGCACCTCGACAATCCCTATTTCTCCGTCAGCAACGACCTGAGCATGATGAAACGCTGGGGCAAGCATTTGTTTCGTGTCAGCTTCGACGTGGCCTACAACAATCGTCCGCACGAACTTCGCGTCAGCCCCGCCTACTACTTCGGCAACGACTCTCTGCAAATGCTGAGCCAGAAGGTAACGCAGAAAAATATCACTGCCAGCCTCCGCACCTCATATGGGCTGACGGTTGGCAACTTCACACTGAACTATACGCCACGCTTGAATATGGACTTGCGCAAACTGACCTCCGCATTAACGGCGACAGACCGCCTCGGCAGCTACATTCCCACTGCTGACAGCATGAGAAACGACCTATGGTACAACTGTTACCAGGTGGGCATCGACCAAGACTACACCTACAAGAAGAGCAACGTCCTGCGCATAAGGCTGATTATCCCTACTTACCTTTCCATCATCACAAACGATGACCGAATGGTCGGAAACTCCGTCAGCTATTATCGGTGGATTGTCAACCCCACTCTCACAGCAGACTACAGTTTCACGCCTTCTTTCAAGGCTGTGGCCAACGGTTATTGCCGCAAGTCCTATGGCAACATGAGCGATGCTTGCAAGGGCTATATCCTACAGTCCTATCGTAACCTGCTCCGCAACACAACCAATCACTTGTTGGAAAGCTGCGGCAGCGGTGCCCGTATGGGGGTGGAATATCGTGATGTTATTCGTATGCTCTTCTTCAACGTGAGCGGAGGCATTCAGCACAGCTGTAAGGATCTTCTCTATGGCTACAATTACGACGGCATCATCGGTGTAAAGACTACGCTTGACCAGTCCACCAATGCCGACACGTACAGTCTCTTCGCAGGAGCCAGCAAGACCCTGAGTCTTTGGCACACCAAGTTAGAAGCCTCCGTAGGATGGAATCGCGGCAAGAGCGAACTGTTGTTGCAAAATGTCATCCAGCCGTTCCATACGAAGAGTTATACCGTCGGTGTTTCGTTCAACGCAACACCGTGTCAGTATTTTAACTTCGCATATAGCTTCGCGTGGATGAAGACAGAACAATGGGTGGGCAATGGTGACGAGTCTTTACCCGCCCTGCGCACACACTCGCATAACGGCAAGGTTTGGATATTCCCAACGGAGAGACTGAGCATTAACTTCAATGTCGATTATCGGTATTTCAACGAATTGTCCACTCCGAATATCGTATTTGCTGATGCTCTGATACGTTACGCATGCAAGACCGTTGATTGGGAACTGGAGTGCAGCAATCTTTTCAATGCTCGCCGTTACGTCGTGACCGTTCATTCCAACATGAGCACCAGTGTCAATAGTTGTCAATTACGTCCGCTTAATTTGTTATTAAAAGTCAGATTCAAATTAAAGTGAGAAGTGAATTTCTTTTGTGAAATACATCTTTTTCCGCAACTTTGCATCTTTAAAGCAGAACGACCAATGAAAAGAATATGAGTAAGAAGAGAAAACTGATGGAGCAACTGGCTCGTCTGATGGAGGAGGAGAAGGAAGACCTCTACCGGTATGCCTGCTATCGGCTGGGCGATGAGGCCGAGGCGGAGGATATGTTGCAAGAGGTGTTTCTCGCGTTGTGCGACAAGGCCCACTTGCTGGCCGAAGTAGGAAATATGAGGAACTACCTTTTTCGGACCTTGACCAACCAATGCGGGATGCTTCTGCGCAATCGGCAGAAGAGGATGGAGATGGAGTGTGACAATATCGAGCAATTGCAGGTGCACGACCTTGCACCGCAGGACTTTGAACAGGAATTCCGCTTGATTGACCGCCTGCTGGGCGAGATACCTGTGGAGCAAAGCGAGGTGATACGGTTGCACATTCATGGTGGCCGTACGTTTGCCGACATTGCGTCCATTCTGAATGAACCCTTGCCCACGGTGAAAGCCCGTTATCGCTATGGCATTGAGAAATTGCGTGACGGATTGCGGATAAATAAACTGATGTGAAAAACCTTTAAATAGTGAAAGATATGAAAACGGAAAGAGACAATGAAAGAGTGGATGAACAGATTGTAAACCTGCTGACTCCCAAACACGCCCCCCGGTGCAACGTTTCGTTCAGTGTGCCCGAAACTCCCAAGCGTGTATCCTGGTGGCAGTATGTACGCACCGTAGGAGTGGCGGCCGTGGTGATGATAGGAGTGTTCTTTGGCACCAAAATTCTGATGCCGGGCGAAGCACGTGCGGCCCAGATTATCGACAGGGCTATGGCTGAATTACAAGAAATAGGCAGTTGTCGGATAGAACTCACATACAAGCCGACAGAAACAGGGGGGCCTTCGATCAAAGTTATCAACACCATTTTGCGGACAGAAAGAGGATACTTCAGCCGACAGGAGATAATGGAAGATTCAGGGCAGCAAACCGTTTACCTTTACACTCCCGATAGTACCAAGATGTGGAGCGATGGTATGTTGAATTTTGCTACATCTCGACGAAACCAACAAATCGACCTTGTCTATTGGATTACGTTGGACGTGATGGGTAAATTTAATGAGAACAAGAAGAATCTCAATATTGTCAGTGAAACAGACTCTGAAATTACCATCCGTAATGAGAAGCGTATCCATGAATATAACTATTCTTCAGATGGCGTGTTTTCCAAGGTGGACGGCCTGCTGAAGTCCTACTCTTGCCGTATAAAGGCTGATGATGGTTTCACCGTCTTCATCCAGAGTGACCGCATCGACTACAATATTCCTCTCACCGAAAACGAGATAACGAAAGCACCATAAGCAAGTGCGTTAATAATAATGTTGTATTAGTGAAAAAAGAAAGTGGAGCACGGCCGCGATGGCTATGCTCCACTTTGTTGTTTAATTGGACCCATCTGTCAGATGATGCTTTAAATCCATTTTCTGGTGTAATATTCTGATGATAAGTATATCATCATTAGGAAGAATCCGGTAGAAAATGATATGCTTGTTGGCTCTATATCCGTACAGATCTTCTGCAACTTCCTCATATCTTGAACCATAAATTCTCGGATTGGTCGTAATCTTTTGGCAACAATCTATCAACATGTCGTAATAAACGTCTGCTTGTCGTTCAGACCAAGCGTTGATGGTGTATTCCCAAATGTTCGATAAATCCTCAACAGCTTTGTTGGTAAAACGATATTTAACCATTGGCACGTTTCGCTTTTAATGAACAAAGATGCTCTTTGGGGTTGAAGTTCTCTGCAATGCCACTTTCCAAGCCTTCTGAAATTGCGAGTCTTAATTCTTGCAATTGGCTCTCTTTCTCTTCTAACAGGCGTAGCCCTGCACGAATGACTTCACTGGCATTGTTATAACGTCCTTGTTCGACCTTCATCCGGATGAAGTTCTCAAAATAATTGCCGAGTGCTACTGATGTTGTCCTCATATTCTTATCATTTTGCTGCAAAGTTACCAATATTTGGTAATAATGCAAGCGTTTTCTTCATTTTTATTTCACCTTCACCTCTATCACACCACCATTGGGATTGAAGGTAACGAGGGCTTTGCCTTCCGTAAGGGTGACGGAAAGTTTCTTGCCATCTTGCTTGGCAGAGAGTTTCCGGATGGGGGTATCACCTTGGATGACGAGGGTAAGCGGCTCGACGAAGAGCGACGGGTCAAGACGCATTGTCGGGGTAATGAGCAACAGGTTTTCCTTCGGACGGGCGATACCGAGCGAGGTGGCGCGTCGTTCGGCGGTGTAAGCCGCCACTTCGTAGAAGGTGCCGACCCAAATGCTATCTTTCAGCGAAGCTACCATGTCGAGATGTTTCCACAAGCGTTGTGGGGTGCGGCCAAAGTTGTCGTATCCGTAGGTGATGCCGTGGGTCATGGTCACTCCCCAGTCGTGTGTGTCAATCATCCGGTGCGTCCATTCGACCAACTCCTTGTCGTTTGACTTACTGCCCAATGAGCGTTGGAAAGTACGGGTGCCCACACGTCCTTTGTCCGAAATGCGGCGTCCCTCTGCTTTCTTATTGTTGTTCGGATAACAGAAGGTCAGTGCAGGTTTGCCTGTACAGGCCAAGATGGCACTGTCGTTCTTCTCGATATCCTCGCGTATCTCTTCGATGGGGAAGCGGGCGAAGTTCTTGTGTGCCCATCCGTGATTGGAGATTTCGTGCCCACGGTCGGAGAGTTCGCGAAGCTGTGCCCACGTCATGCGTGTGGTGTCGGCCATGTGTGTGTCATCCTGATTTATCTTGGAACCATTGATGAAGAACGTGGCCCTCATGCCTCGCTTCTCGAACTCGGGGCCTACCATCGTGTAGTGTTCCTTCAATCCGTCGTCGAAGGTGTAGCTGATGGCGCATGCCTTGTCATCCTTGTACTTGGCGACAGATACCTGCCACCCTTCGGCTGCACAACTGGTGGCGACCATTAATCCCATTAAAAGAATAGTCCGTCTTTTCATATAGAAATAGATTTTAGTTTTTACTGCCATATTCCCTTTTAATCCGTTCAAAGATTGAAAACAGCTCCTCCACCGTGTTGGCGCGGAGCATGGCGATGCGGATGTCGCGGAAGTTGGGAAGTCCCTTGAAAAGCGGTGTGGCGGCCAGGTGGCGACGTATGTGCAGGATGCCACGGTATTCGTCGAGCCGGGCCACACTCTGCAACACTTCCTGACGGAGCACATCCATCTTCCACTCAAAGGAGGGAGGGGGAAGTTCCTCGCCCGTCTGCAGATAGTGCGTCACCTCCTTGAATATCCAGGGACGCCCGAAGCTGGCGCGGCCTATCATGACAGCATCCACCCCATAGCGGTCGAAGCACTCCTTGGCGCGTTGGGGAGTGGTGACATCACCATTGCCGATGATGGGTATGTGCATGCGGGGGTTGTTCTTCACTTCACCGATGAGTCTCCAATCAGCTTCGCCGGTGTACATCTGGCTACGTGTGCGGCCATGGATGGTCAGTGCCTCAATGCCACAGTCCTGAAGTTGCTCGGCAAGGTCAACAATGATGCGGTGGTCGTTGTCCCATCCGAGGCGCGTTTTCACCGTCACGGGGATATCCACGGCATCCACCACGGCACGGGTGATGGCCAACATCTGCGGCACATTCTGCAGCATACCCGCTCCGGCTCCTTTGCCTGCCACACGCTTCACGGGGCAACCGAAGTTCAGGTCAAGCACGTCGGGATGTGCCTGCTCCACCACGATGCGGGCAGCCTCCACCATCGGCTCCACCTCCTTGCCGTATATCTGTATAGCCACGGGACGCTCGTCGGGGCTGATAGCCAGTTTCTGCATCGTCTTGTTCACCAACCGCACCAAAGCATCGGCACTGGCAAACTCCGAATAGACCATCGCCGCGCCAAACTCTTTACACATCAGGCGGAAGCCCAAATCTGTGACATCCTCCATCGGAGCCAACACTACGGGCCGTTCGCCCAAATCTATATTGCGTATCTTCATTGTTCGTCACATTTTAGGGCAAATGTAGTACAAGCTAAGAAGAAAGGGAGCCTTAATTAAAATTTATTAAGATGTTTTTGACATAAAAGATTCGAATTCCATTCTTTCACAAGAACCTTTTGGACAAAACAATGTTTTTCAAGCAATGATATACAACTAAATAGAGCATTATGAAATCCAAACTTTTCTTAGTAGGTTTAACAGCCATCACTGGAGGGGCTATACCTGTTGCCGCCTGTACAGGAATCACCCTTACTGCTAAAGACGATAGCCATGTCTTGGCACGGACCATAGAATGGGCAGCAGGTTTCGTCCCCTGCGAATATGTAATTATCCCTCGTGGACAATCGCTAACCTCATACACTCCTGTAGGGAGCAATGGCCTGCAATTCACCGCCAAGCACGGCGTAGTAGGGCTTTCTGTCACCCAAAAAGAGTTCATTGTAGAAGGTATGAATGAAAAAGGATTGGCCGCAGGGCTGTTCTATTTTCCCGACTATGGAAAATATGCAGACTTTGATCCTGCCCAAACGATGAAGACATTGGCAGACCTCCAATTGGTACAATGGATTTTGTCGCAATTCTCCACCATCGACGAAGTCAAAGCGGCCATCAGTCAAGTACGTATTGTTTCGTTGGCCCCCAAGATAGCCTCAACTGCCCATTGGCGTATCTGCCAACCGGACGGCAGACAGGTTGTACTGGAGATTTTAGATGGAGGAGTTCCCCATTTTTATGAAAACGAAATTGGAGTCATCACCAACTCGCCAGGATTTCCTTGGCATGTCACCAACCTGAACAACTACATAAATCTCTATCCGGGCAATGCTCCTTCACAGAAAATGGGAGGATACACACTTAACCATTTGAGCGGTAGTTCAGGAATGTTAGGGCTCCCCGGTGACTTTACCTCACCATCCCGTTTTATCCGAGCTGCATTTCTCAAACATACAGCTCCCCAGCAGGACGACGCATTCAACACCGTGACCCTCTGTTTCCACTTGCTGAATAACTTTGATGTTCCTATCGGAGTGGAACACCCTCTCGGCGAAGCACCAAAGTTACCCAGTGCCACCCAGTGGACTACAGCTACAGACCTCACTCATCGGAAAGTCTATTACAAGACTGCCTATAACAACACCATCCGGTGCATAGACTTAGGAAGTATCGATTTCAGTCATATCTCCTACCAGTCTCACCCATTGGACAAGGAACAAATACAACCTATAGAAGATATCATCATCAACTAATTTCAGCTTTTACTTATTCTGATAATGTGAATCCGTCGCGAAAGCCCCTTTTCAGGAACATTGCGACGGATTCTTGATTCAAAGCAATTTCATACAACAAATTTTTTCATCAGAATTATTTATCTCTTTTTATTTGGAGATACAAAATTCAGTTCTTATCTTTGCACCAAGATGGAATGGACCATCAATACTTAAATTAAACAAGATTATGTTAAGCAAGAATTTACATGATGCAATCAATGCACAAATCAATGCCGAATTATGGTCGGCATACCTCTATTTGGCCATGTCATTGGACGCCGAAACTAAAGGATATAAAGGAGTTGCGAACTGGTTTTACGTACAATTCCAAGAAGAGCAGGAGCATGCCCGTATCTTTATGAACTACCTGAACAGCCGTGATGCCAAAGTTACCCTACTCCCCATTGAAGAGGTTCCCGCTCAGTGGGATAGCGTATTAGATATGTTCAAACAGACATTGGAACATGAGAAGAAAGTGACATCACTCATCAACAATTTGGCTGCCATCGCTAATGAAGACCGGGATTTTGCTTCAATCAACCGCTTGGTTTGGTTCATTGACGAACAAGTAGAGGAAGAAGAATCAGCCCGTGACATGATTGCTGCTGTCGAGGCTGTTGAAGACAACAAGTATGGTATGTATATGTTAGACAAAGAATTAGCGGCACGTACCTATACACAAGCTTCACCTTTGGCCTCTTCTGCCGAATAGAACATTTTTACACCCTTAATTGACCGACGCTGATTGTCCGGACGCACGTAGAAGCTCTCTCCGTGTACAGGCCGAACAATCAGCGTTTTCTTTTCATTATTCAAGATTCCGGATTTATCCACCAATTATCCTTTCTGTCCATACTTCTCCAAAAGTTTTTTCTTACCTTTGCAGACCAAAACCGATTTACATGTATGGACAGAGATACAATAGACTTTGAAAACGGACAAGTGGGACGCCTGTTCCGCCAAATCCTACTCCCTACTCTATTGGGATCGCTCTCCATTTCCGCCGTAACAGCCATTGACGGTATCTTTATCGGACATGGAGTAGGCGCTGATGGCGTGGCCGCCGTCAATATCATTGTACCCGTATATCAGATATTCTCAGGTTTAGGTCTGATGATTGGAGTCGGCTGTTCGGTAGTGGCCAGCATCTTATTGGGACAACAAAAGATAAAAACCGCCCGCCTAAACGTGGCACAAGCCATAGGATGCTCATCTGTCATAACCTTGTTGCTCTGCACCCTTATGTGGCTTTACCCAGAAGAAACCGGGCGGACATTAGGATCATCCGAAACATTACTCCCCCAAGTGGTGGACTACCTGCAATGGATTCTCCCCTGCTTTGTTCTGGATATGTGGAGCCTCATCGGGCTTTTCATCATCCGTCTGGATGGAGCACCCAAAGTAGCAATGTGGTGCAATATCATTCCATCTTTACTGAATGTTCTACTCGACTGGATTTTCATTTTCCCCCTTGGCATGGGAGTCAAAGGGGCTGCAATAGCGACCTCTATAAGTATCATGGTCGGCGGTCTGATGGCGATGGGATATTTACTGTCTTTCTCAAAAATGCTATGCCCACTTATGCCTAAATTCAGTAAGAAAAGCATGCTACTGACTTTACGGAATGTAGGATACCAATGCCGCATTGGTTCATCTACCTTATTGGGCGAAATGACTTTAGCGGTATTGGTGTTCGTTGGTAATATCGTGTTCATGCAATATCTGGGAGATGCAGGTGTAGGAGCTTTTGGCATTGCCTGCTATTATACCCCCTTCTTTTTCATGCTTGGCAATTCTATTGCCCAATCAGCACAACCAATCATCAGCTATGACTATGGCATTTCACGTTGGCAACGTATCCGACAGGCACGTCGGCTGATGTTTTTCACATCTGGTGGAATCGGCATTGTCGTAACATGTTGTTTTTTCTTTTTCCCCTACGAATTAGTAGCACTTTTTGTTGACCCGCAAAGCCCTGCCGGGCAAATCGCCATATCGGGATTCCCCTATTTTGCAACCGGAGTCATCTTCTATATTCTAAACGTATCCATTGCCGGATATTACCAGAGTATGGAACGTATCCGACCAGCCACATGGATCGTGTTTTTCCGAGGATTAATTTTTCTTATACCCTCTTTCATCCTTCTTCCTGTTTGGTGGGGAGAAACGGGCATTTGGTTAGCCATGCCTATGTCCGAAGCACTTACACTAACAGCCATCCTCTTCTTCAAGAAAGTGAAATAACTAATTCGGGGTCACTATACTTTCTTCCGTATCAGACGTGGAAACATTTTGCGCAAACGATTCAACAAGCGTGGCATACTACCCCCACCTACAACAATGGTTACTGATACAATAATAAGTATCATACCCAATGCGTTGCGCGGTGTCACAATTTCGCCAAAGACCGTGATACCAAAAAATACTGCTGTCACTGGTTCCAATGCGCCTAAAATAGCAGTAGGAGTGGAGCCTATATATTGGATAGCCTGTGTGGTACACAATAATGAAATTGCAGTGGGAAACAGAGCTAAAGCCAACAAGTTTCCCCACAGATACCAATATGGCGGAAACTCTAAGCCGCCTTGTAAAAATACGCGTACTACAAATAAAGAAAATCCAAAAAGCAGGACATAAAAGGTCAGTTTTAATGTCGGGACATGGTCTAACCCCGAACGGTTGACAGCCACGATATATATCGCATACGACAAGGATGAGCCGAAGACGAACAAAGTACCTGTCAAGCTCAACGTTGCCCCATCTGCACCACGATAAAGCAATGCAATACCTATCAATGCTGTGACAAGACAAAGCATCATCCGTACAGTCATCTTCTCCCGAAAGAACAAAGCCATGATAACAGCAACCAACAGCGGATAGACAAACAATAACGTGGAAGCAATGCCTGCATCCATATAATTGTAACTGAGGAAAAGGGTCAACGAAGACATTGCAAAAATAATGCCCAATACAGCCAGGATTCCCCCTTGCCGCACATTAATCTTAAATCCTCGTCCACGCACTTTCAACATCAAGGCCAAAATAGGAGCAGCAAACAAGTAGCGGAAAAACAGTACGCTATCAGCCGTCATCCCCGCTTCATAGAGGGGTAGGGCAAACAGAGGATTCATGCCATAAGTAGCAGCAGCTATGATTCCTAAAAGATATCCTTTGGTAGTCGTATTCAGATTCATTTTTTTGTATTTTCTGCAAATTTTTCCAATGTATCTACAATGCAATCCTCGTCATCGGTAAGAGTAAGCAACAGATTTTTGTACTTCCCTTTTTTCACCAAGTGTTCCAATAAACAGAAAACCGGCATCTCTTGTGTCCAATATTTTTCACTCAAGAAAATCATAGGACTGGCATAACCGAAACTAAGGTAATGATTCTGCACGGCTTCTTGGAAAATTTCTTGTAACGTACCCGCACTTCCGGGTGAATAAATCAGTCCCCCTTTAGCGATAGTCAATAATCCATCCTCGCGCAATGCATTCTCAAAATACTTCGCAATATGGGTAGCAAAGGGGGTGGCAGGTTCGTGACCGTAAAGCCAAGTGGGTACCCCCAAACTTATATAATGTTCTTGTGGAAATCGTTCACGTACCTGAAAAGCTGTATCCAACCATTCGCGTTCCTTGAAGGAAGGTGCTTTTTCAAGTATATTCAAAGCCTCATCCAATTCTTCTTTCGTACGTCCAGCCATCCATGCGCCCAAATGAGTGGCCTCCATAGCACCTGGCCCGCCACCACTGATAAGCAAGAATTCCATTTCGGTCAATCGCTTGCTGATATGGACAATCTGGCGGTATGCCTCATCAGTGCGCAATAGTCCGTGCCCTCCCATTATCCCAACAATACGTCGTTCGTCGTAAGTTTCTAACAAGCGGTTCATCGCATGAGTAATAGCATGATCATGCAACGTACGGGCCAAGGTCTCACGCATGTCATCGGAATGTTTCCCTTTCTTCAGATAATGCTGATAAACTTTGCTATCGTAACAATCGGTATAACTTTCCGGTTCCCCTATGCGGTAGCCCTCATAAAGGCTTTCAGGGGTATATAACGATTGGCGATGACGTCCTGCCAATTGTTTTTCTTGTGCCAGAGTGATGAACTTTTCTATATCCTCCACTTCTTGATAAGGCGCTGTATTCTTCTGAGGTTCCTTCAATTGCGGACGGCGTTGCTTGGCCTTTTCCCACGCCACTTTACGGGCTTGATATTGTTCGTATTGCTTTTCCAAATAATTGTCTGCCATCGTTTCTATTTTTTGCGGAGCGAAGATAATGTAAACTTATTGAATGGCAAAAAGGATACAATAGTATTTTACAAGAAAATCGCATTATTCAAATAATCTGATGCCCAGTCATAGAGGTATCAAGGGAACTTTTTGTTATGCAGCAGTCTGAAATCAGTTTGCCTTGTTCTTTTTTTTAGTTTGCCTTTAGTGAAAAGTTTAATCATCGACGATAATCATATAATCATCGACGATAATCATGTAATCATCGGTGATGATTATGTAAACATCGACGATGATTAAACTTTTCACTCTTGAGAAATCAAATAGAGGAACGGGCAAATCACTTTTTCTGTGCGGTAAAACTGATTTACGGCTTAAGTTTCAGCAGAAATCTGTGAAAAGATAGTGGCTGAAAGCATATTTTTTCCTATCTTCGCAGCCAAACAACTGAAGATTATTACCATGAGAGTTCTCATCATCAATACCTCCGAACGTACTGGCGGCGCTGCAGTAGCTGCCAACCGCCTGACTGAAGCCTTAAACAACTATGGGGTGAAAGCCAAAATGCTGGTGCGTGACAAGCAGACTGACCATATCACAACAGCCCCTCTACCCTCCTCATGGCGATTACGATGGAATTTCTTGTGGGAGCGGTTTGTTATCTGGAAACATAACGGATTCAGTCGAAAAAACTTATTTGCCGTATCCATAGCCAACAGCGGTACAGATATCACTTGCCTTCCTGAGTTTAAGGAGGCTGACATCATACATCTGCATTGGGTGAATCAAGGGATGCTGTCATTAAAAGGAATCCGAAAGATATTGACATCAGGCAAGCCTGTAGTATGGACTATGCACGATATGTGGCCATGCACAGGTATCTGCCATTATGCTGGAGAATGCAAAGGATTTTACGATGAATGTGGACAATGTTGGCTACTCCGTTTTCCTAAAGACAATGATCTCTCACACAAAATCCTTGAACGAAAACGACGCACATATAGCAAAGGAAATATCCATTTTGTCACTTGTAGTCATTGGTTGGAGGGAATGGTTCGAAAAAGTAGCCTGATCAAAGAATATAATTTGTGTACTATACACAACACTTTGAATGTTTCCCTATTCAAACCAAACAATTTGCAGGTTGCCCGAGAACAATGGAATTTACCCATAGAAAAGCAATTGATACTTTTTGGAGCAGTCAAAACCACGGACAAGCGTAAGGGGCTTGATTATTTTGTGGAAGCGTGTCTCATATTAGCAAATCAATATCCTTTTTTGAAGGATAAAGTGGGAGTTGTCATTTTTGGTAATAAAGCTGATGAATTGCAAAACCTTTTACCTTTTCCTGTCTATTCATTAGGGTATATTCATAGTGAACGTGAAATGGCAAAAGTCTATAATGCTGTAGATGTGTACACAATTCCTTCGCTCGAAGACAATTTACCCAACACGATTGCTGAAGCCCAAGCTTGTGGAAGACCTTGCGTGGGTTTCCGTGTAGGAGGTATCCCAGAAATGATTGACCACCAGGAGAACGGTTATATCGCAGAATATCGCAATGCCAAGGATTTTGCCCAAGGGATTTATTGGGTCTTACAAGAAGCCGATTCTGAAATTCTTAGCCAAAAAGCACGTAAAAAAGCCATAGCGGCATATGGAGAGGACAGTGTAGCAAAACAGTATATCCAATTGTATGGAGAAGCATTGAAAAATAGTAAAAAGCATGATTAAATTCACTCTGATTACTGTCACCTATAATGCCGAAGCCACACTGGAACGCACTTTGCAGAGTGTGGCGGAACAGACTTATCCGCACATTGAACATATTCTTATAGACGGTGCGTCAAAGGATCGTACAATAGAGATTGCCAAAAAGTATCCGCACCTTACCAAAGTAGTGAGTGAACCAGACCGTGGTCTCTACGATGCAATGAACAAAGGATTGCATCTCGCCACAGGCGACTATGTATGCTTTCTCAATGCTGGTGATAAATTGCATGGGCCAGATACATTGGAGAAGATAAGTCACTCCCTGACCCTCCCCAAAAGGGAGGAAACAATGCATGAACCCTCCCCCCTTGGGGGAGATGAAGGGGGCTTTTCTTTGCCCGGTGTCCTCTACGGTCACACCGACATCGTTGACGATAAAGGAGAATACTTAGGGCCACGCCGTCTCAGCCCGCCCGAGCAGCTGACTTGGAAAAGTTTCAAGCAAGGGATGCTTGTTTGTCACCAAGCCTTCTATGCCCGTCGCGACCTCTGCCCCGAGTACGACACCACCTTCCGTTTCTCTGCCGATTTCGACTGGTGTATCCGCATCATGAAGCAGACAGACAACCTCATGCATTTGCCCTTTACCGTAGCGGATTATCTGCAAGAAGGCATGACCACTCGAAACCACCGTGCTTCGCTCATCGAACGCTTCCGCCTGATGTGCCGCCATTACGGAGTCCTCCCCACCATCACCCAACATCTGTGGTTTGTCGTCAGAGCCATAATAAAATAAGAACTATCGTAACTATAAGAACTATACCAAAAAACTATAAAATGAAGAAACTACTACTTTCGGCAGTGCTACTTGCCTGTCACCTGCTCCCCGTCGGAGCACAGCGTACCGAAGTGTTATTGGAAAAAGGATGGAAATTCATCCATCGTAATTTGACTAATGAAGCTATGAGTATCGGCTACGATGACTCGAAGTGGGAAAATGTAACCGTGCCACACGATTGGGCCATCTACGGTCCTTTCAGTGAACAGTTCGACTTGCAGAATGTGGCTGTAACCCAAAACTACGAGAAGACTGCCAGTCTGAAAACCGGTCGTACGGGCGGACTCCCTTACATGGGAGTGGGATGGTATCGTACCCATTTCAATGTGCCCAACCTCAACAAGGAGAACCAACGGGTAACCCTGCTGTTCGACGGTGCCATGAGTGAAGCCCGCGTCTATGTAAATGGCAAAGAGGCCATCTTCTGGCCCTATGGCTACAACGCTTTCCATGTAGATGTGACAGATTTGCTGAACGCCGATGGACAGGACAACCTGTTGGCTGTGCGATTGGAAAATCACGACCAGTCATCGCGTTGGTATCCCGGTGCCGGACTCTATCGCAACGTACACCTTATCACCACCAACAAGACTCACATTCCTGTGTGGGGTACTCACGTCACCACTCCGCACGTGGAGAAGGAGTTTGCCACCGTACGCCTGCGTACCAACGTGAATACGGCAAAGGGTGAAGACCTGACGGTGAAGACCACTATATATAATAAGGTAAAGGAGCAGGTGGGTGAAAAGACCACCAAACTGAAAGCCGGCAGAGACCTGGAAAAGATTGACCAGAACATGCTGGTGGAGAACCCTGCCTTATGGAGTCCCGAAAGTCCGACTCTCTACACAGCCGTAACGACTGTAAGCATGGGTGACAAGGAAGTTGACCGCTACGAAACCCGTTTCGGATTCCGTACCATTGAAGTGGTAGCCGAACGCGGATTCTACCTCAACGGCGAGCGCCGCAAGTTCCAGGGTGTGTGCAACCACCACGATTTGGGTCCTCTTGGCGCTGCTATTAATGAAAAGGCCTTGCGCCATCAGATTGAACTTCTCAAAGAGATGGGATGCGATGCCATTCGCACCTCGCACAACATGCCGGCTCCCGAATTGGTAGAACTTTGCGACGAAATGGGTATGATGATGATGGTAGAGCCTTTTGATGAATGGGATCGTGCAAAGTGTCGCAACGGTTACCACCGTTTTTTCAACGAATGGGCCGAGAAGGACATGGTAAATATGTTGCATCACTTCCGCAACAATGCCAGCGTAGTGATGTGGAGCATCGGTAACGAAGTGCCCACACAGTGCAGCGCACAGGGTGCACAGGTGGCCAGTTTTTTGCAGAATATCTGCCACCGCGAAGACCCTACACGCCCCGTGACTTGTGGTATGGACCAAGTGTCATGCGTACTGAAGAATGGTTTTGCCGCTGTGCTTGATGTTGTGGGGCTCAACTATCGCACTTTCCGCTATTTGGAGGGATATGAGAAACTGCCTCAAGGTGTAGTGTTGGGTAGCGAGACAGCTTCTACCGTCAGCTCACGCGGTGTCTATAAACTTCCTGTGGGATTGAAGCCAAATGCTCTCTACGATGATAACCAGTGCAGCAGTTACGATGTGGAATATTGCAGTTGGAGCAATGTTCCTGATATTGATTTCGCTTTGGCCGACGACTACGAATGGACCATGGGACAGTTCGTCTGGACTGGCTTCGATTACTTGGGCGAACCTTCGCCATACGATGCCAACAGATGGCCAAGCCACAGTTCCATGTTCGGCATCATTGACCTGGCCAGCATTCCTAAAGACCGTTACTACCTCTACAAGAGTATTTGGAACAAGAATGAACACACGTTGCACATTTTACCCCATTGGAATTGGGAGGGACATGAAGGTGATACAGTACCTGTATTCGTTTATACAGATTATCCCGAAGCAGAGTTGTTTATCAATGGCAAGAGTTATGGCCGCCAACACAAAGTGACCGATGCTCCCATTGCCAAAGGAAAGATTTATGATCCAGAAGTGTTGAAACGTTATCGACTGATGTGGATGGATGCCATTTATGAGCCAGGTGAGGTACGTGTAGTGGCATACGACAAACAGGGAAACAAAGCTGATGAAAAGATTCTACGTACAGCAGGAAAGCCTCATCATTTGGAACTTGTTACCCGTCACTCAACCATTAAAGCTGATGGCAAAGATTTGGCATACGTGACAGTACGTGTAGTAGATAAGGATGGCAACCTTTGTCCTGTAGATAGCCGCGAAGTAAAATTTAGCGTAAAGGGAAGCGGTTCTTTCCGTGCTACAGCCAATGGTGACCCCACTAACCTGCAACAATTCCACTTGCCTCGTATGAAGGCATTCAGCGGTCAACTCACGGCTATAGTGCAAGCTGGAGAATCTGTCGGAGAGATTGTTCTGACAGCGTCAGCCAAAGGAATAAAAAGCGGAAAAATAACTATCAAAACCGAATAACGTCTTATTTGAGGCAATTCAAAAAAAAGGCTAAAAGTTTGCGCGTCTCATTTTTAAGTCTTACCTTTGCCGAAGAATACAACAAAAGGGGTTCCGACACGAACAATGTCGGAATTCTTTTTTGTTATGTCTAAAGAGAGGCCCTATTGAAGTATCAGCTTGGGCTATCAAAACACCTTAAATTGTATAACAAACTAAAATTACAGGAGGATAAGGAATGGCATACATGTCAGAAGAGGGCTACAACAAATTGGTAGCTGAATTAAGAGAAATGGAAACGGTGCAACGCCCCGAGATTTCGCGCCAAATTGCAGAAGCACGTGATAAAGGTGACTTGTCTGAAAACTCAGAATACGATGCCGCTAAAGAAGCGCAAGGTATGCTGGAGATGAAAATCAATAATCTGAAAGCCATCATCAGCGAAGCCAAGATTATCGACACTTCCAAGTTGGACACAAGTACCGTACAGATTCTCTCCAAAGTCGAGATGAAAAATGTAAAAAATGGTATGAAGATGGTCTATACTATCGTATCAGAAAGCGAGGCGAATCTGAAAGAGGGTAAGATTTCTGTAAACACACCCATTGCACAAGGATTGTTGGGCAAAAAAGTTGGTGACGTGGCAGAAATTACTATTCCACAAGGAAAAATCACATTAGAAATCGTAAATATCTCATTCTAATCATGGCTACTATTTTCAGCAGAATCGTTGCTGGTGAAATCCCCAGCTACAAAGTGGCAGAGAACGACCGATTCTATGCATTCTTAGATATCAATCCTTTGCAAAAGGGGCATACGTTGGTTATTCCCAAGCGTGAAGTGGATTATATCTTCGACCTCGAGGACGAAGAACTGGCCGCCATGCATATCTTTGCCAAGCAGGTATCATGCGCCATCCGCAAGGCTTTTCAATGCAAGAAGGTAGGTGTTGCCGTTATGGGAATGGAAGTTCCTCATGCCCACATCCATCTGATTCCAATCAATCAGGAGAAGGATATGGTATTTTCTAATCCCAAACAGCAATTGACTTCTGAAGAATTTACAGCTATAGCCGAAGCCATTAGCAAAGAAATGGAATAAGGATATAAGAAAGAATAAGTGAAAAGAGTAGGGGGTGCGCCATAATGACGCACCCCCTACTCTTTTCACTTATTCACGTTTATTCTTTGGTTCCATTGATGCTCACTTCAATGCAGTTACCCTGCTTGACAAGCTTCTTCACAAACTTTTGAATATCCTTACCGGTAATGTCATTCACCAATTGTTCATAGTTTGCCGTAGCATCCACTCCATTCCAATAATACTCTTTAAGTTGGCTCATCCAGTAGGCATTCTCCTTCTGATTTTCCTGATACTTCTTCAACATGAACTCTTTCACACGAGCCAGATGTTCTGGATTAGGACCATTCTTGATAAAATCATCCAGCCCCTGCTTGATAACCTCAGTCATACGGGCACGACGCTCTGGATCTGTATCAAAAGCTATCTGCAGACGTACTTCCTCTTCAGGATAATGGTTAATTCCTCCACTGACTCCAACGCCGTAAGTTCCACCTTCCTTTTCACGTACACTTTCTGTATAGACCATGTCCATTATTTGAGCGAACATACTCATTATCATCTTTCCACGTACATCGTACTTTCCTTTGCCTGTATAGAGCAGGAATACTGTACTTTTGGGTAATTCCATCTTACGCTCAAAATTGTTTGCATACTCCCCTTTACGGATAGTCGGATTAATCTTGGCATCAAACTTCTCTGCGCCTTCCTTGACAGGCAGAGCACCCAAATACTGCTCAAAGAGAGGAATTGCTGCAGCCTCATCTATATTACCCACGAACATGAATGTGAAATCATCTCCATCAGCAAATCGTTCACGATACATCTCCATTGTACGGGCATAGTCTATCTTGTCCACCATTTCCTTGGTAAACTTGATGGCACGCGGATGATGATTATAAAGTGCCACAGTCAATGTATCCTGAAATGCGGTCATAGGATCCAATTCCTGATTATGGAGAGAAGCTTTAGCGCGATTTTTATAGGATTCAAAAGCAGCATCGTCCATACGGGGAGCTGTAAACATAAGATAAGTCAATTGCAACAAGGTTTCCAGATCTTTAGGAGAACAACTTCCACGAAGTCCTTCCTCCAATGAGCTGACATAAGGAGTCACGCCCACAATCTTGCCTGCCAGCACTTTCATCAGGTCTGTACTGTTGAAGTTACCTAATCCTCCCAATTCACAGACCTCATTCAGTACCTCTATATTAATGATATCCTCTGTAGGAAGGAGGCTGTTACCACCTGCACTAAAAGCATTCATGCGGATTTCATCAGCTTTAAAATCTGTAGGTTTCACTATAATTCTCACTCCATTGCTGAGAGTATATAGTTTTGACCCATACATTCCATCCTCTACTTTTATTACTTTTCCGGATTGGGGAAGCTCACTTATCAACGGTTCATTAGATACTTTATCAACGTATGGAGCTATTTCCTCAGCCTTTACCTGAGCAACCAGTTCCAATATGCGTTCCTTGGAAGGATAAGTCACCCCTTCTTTTTCCGGAGCAAAAAGAGTAATGACAAGATTGCTGTCGCTTATCATTCCTTGTAACATCTGATTGATGGCTGCCACCGGTATCATCGGAGCAATCTGATTCATCATAGCAAACTCTGCCTCAATACCAGGGATAGGCTCATTATCAATAAAATGACGAACATATTCTGTCGCATAACTGGTATTCTTGGTTTTACTACGTTCATTGTAAGCATTCTCCAAGCTACGCAGATAATTAGCTTTGGCACGAGCAAACTCTCCTTCAGTAAATCCATGACGACGGGCACGTTCCAACTCCCGGACAAGAGTGGTCAACGCTGTTTCAACACCATCTTCCTTACATACAGCCACACCCGTAAAGGCATCCTTAGTCTTGGCAATGAGGAAATCATCATCATATGCACCTGCACCCATGAAAGGCGGATTGGCACTCTGTTCCACGATTTCGCCAAAACGCTCGTCGAACATCTGAGAAATCATATTATTGGCAAAACTCATTACCAGATAGTTCACATCATTCTTGGCGGCATCAGGAATAGCAGCATGCTTGGTCATATACTGAATTGTCACATTCTGCTGTTCTTTATCAGTAGCAATAGCCACAATCGGCTCTTTATTATCTTCTACAGGATAGTAGATACGTTCAGCTGCATCAGTTGGCATTTGGATATCAGAGAATATCTCTTTAATCTTTGCCTCCATCTGATCGACATCAAAATCACCTACAACAATGATTCCCTGTTGGTCGGGACGATACCACTTCTCATAGTAGTCACGCAATGCTTTATAAGGGAAATTGTCCACCACTTCCATCGTACCGATAGGCAATCGGTTGGCATATTGGCTACCGGGGTATATCATGGGGAACACCTTCTCATAGATACGCATAGTCGCTCCCATTCGGGTACGCCACTCTTCATGGATGACACCACGTTCCTTATCTATCTCTTCTTCACCTAATGTCAAGCCATCACTCCAGTCACGCAATATCCACAAGCAAGAATCTACAGCTTCAGGCACTTTCTTAATAGGTACATTATTGATATTATAGACAGTTTCGTCCATAGCAGTATAGGCATTCAGGTTGACACCGAATTTTACACCTATATTTTCCAGATATTCACGCAATCCATTTCCTGGGAAATGAACAGTTCCATTAAAGCACATGTGTTCCAGGAAATGAGCCAATCCACGCTGAGACTCCTCTTCCAAGATAGATCCCACTTTCTGAGCGATATAGAAATCAGCCTGTCCTTCCGGAAGATTGTTATGACGGATATAATATGTCAATCCATTTTCCAATTTTCCTATCCGTACATTGGGGTCAGTGGGAATAGGTTGCACTTGTTGGGCAACCATAGTGACTGTACTGCAAAACAACAAGGCAGCAAACAGTCCTTTCATTTTTTTCATCATATTCATTTCTATTTATTAGTTATTAATTTGTTCTGATAAAACAGGGGGAACTGAACGGTTCAACATCCAACCCAAAGATATGGCCAACAACAACCCGGCAACCGCAATACCTAATAAAGCAGGCACTGAATATGCCGGCATTCCCTCTGCACCATAGAGACGCAGTTCCACAACACTTATCCCGTTATTGAGCAAATGCCCGGCAATAGCTGGTATTATACTGCCAGTACGCCATACAACCCATCCCAAGGCAATCCCCATCAGGAAAGCAAAAAGAACCTGAGCCGGATTTATATGAATCACTCCGAAGCAGATAGCTGAAAGGAGAATGGCACTACGAGGCGAATGCCCTTGTGGCAAAAGATGTTGCAGGATGGCACCGCGAAACAAAAGTTCCTCCACCCAAGGAGCCATCACAACCATTGCCAATATCCCGGCAACAGAACGGCTCATGGCTTCAAAATCCGACGAGAGCCAATCCGGCAACTGTATCAGTTCGCTCAACGCATTACAACAAACCATCGTACCGAATATACATCCTACACCCAACACCACACTGGCCAAACCTGCTGGCACACGAAAGACTGCAAGAGAAACATATCGGGCCATTATCAAGTGTATGCTCATAGCAATCCCGGATAGCAATAACGAGTAAGCCTGCACGGCTACTGGCTCCAAATACACATACTGCGCCAATGCCATCAAGCATGAGACAAACAATAGTTGATATCCGAAATATAACAACAATAATTTGATGATTCTAAGCATATTTGCAATCCTTTCATTCTGGTTATATGATGCAAAGGAACGAAGAATAATCAGTGTACACAAACATTTGTACAATAATTTTTAAGCTCTTTCTATTAAACAATCTCAAAGCCAATGGCCTCTACAGCCTGTCTTACATCTTCGACAAGGACATCCCCTTCCACCACAGCTGTTGCCGATGGCAAATCTACAGATACAGCTATGACACCGGGCAAAGCCGCGATGGCACGCTCCACATTGGTCCGACAATGGTTACAGCTCATACCTTTGACATGTAGGGTCATGACCTTATCCACCTTTCCGTCTGTCATCGCATCATGGCAGGAGCATGAGCGTTCTTCATCATTACAATTACATTTGCTTTTAATAAAGAAACGACGCACCAAAGCATTTACCAACAGGAGCATCAGTAAGACCGTACAACCTATATTGAAGTATGCTGGTGATTCATGACAACAGTTCTGCATGGCTTCAAGATGAGAGGTGAACCATTCACGTGGAAGCAAATAATCGATACCTAATCCGAAAGCGACAGCCCCCCCTACAATGGAAAGAAGGTACAAAAGCAAAGTGCGGCGTCCCATCACCTTACTGACAACCAAGACAGATGCAGCATTTACCGCCGGACCAGCCATCAACAGCACCAAAGCTGTACCGGGCGAAAGACCTTTCATCATCAATGCTACAGCTATAGGAATAGAACCCGTAGCGCATAAATACATCGGCACGGCACAAAGCAGTACCAACAGAATGCTCAATAAGGAATTGTCAGCAAACAAGGCAAAGAAAGAATCTGGTACAAATACTGTAATAAGCCCGGCCACAATCAATCCGACCACTAACCACTTACCTATATCCTGCATCATTTCTACGAAAGCATACCGCAATGCCAATTGCACACGCTTCCAGAAACCAAGTTTGACAGATGGTATATCCGAGGATACAGAAGCAGATGCCACCGCACGGTCATCAAACATATTCACCAGTTGGCCGCCAACAAGCGATGTACATAGTGCTGCCAACGGACGTGCCAATGCAAAAGGCAATCCCATCAATGAATAGGTCGCGATGATGGAATCCACTCCTGTTTGCGGAGTAGCTATGAGGAATGACACACTGGCGCCTTTGGAAGCTCCCTGTCTGTAAAGCGACATGGCTGTGGGTATCACTCCACAAGAACAAAGTGGAATGGGAATACCCAATAATGCGGCATTCAATACCGACCGGAACGATTGCTCACCCAAGTACCGATGATACATACTGCCAGGAATGAAGGCGTGCATCAATCCCGCCAACAAGAATCCCAACAACAGATAGGGAGACATTTCATTAATCAACTCTATAATCTCATTCATAATCTTTCATTGTACGGTATTTACTACCAAAACGATGCAAAGATAGACATACTTTTTCACCCTATCGGCAAATTTAAGGCTCTTTTCTGTTCCTTTTATGAAACTTTGTACATTCTACACTACACAAAAGAAACAAGAAGCGCGGATCACACAGATTAACACGGTTCTTATAATATCTCCGTGCAACCTGCGCAATCCGCGCCTGATACGAATCTATCTAAAAAGATGCTTATTGGTTAACCACCTTACGGGCCATTCCATTCTGCACACGGATATAGACACCTTTGATGGCATGTTCTATCCGCTTTCCGTCGATAGTGTAAATTCCATCTTTGGCAGAAGTGGGAACGCCATCCACCATCGGACGTCTGATACCTGCCGCCCACTCTTCCACAGCACCCTGGATAGGCATAGTCAATCCTGCCCATGAATCAAGCGGGGTGAAATCCAATGCACTATTGATATATCCCGTATAGGGAGTCAGGTACTGGCTCTTTTCGTCCGTAGCACGATACCATTGTCCACCTTCCATATAATAGCAACCTGCTGGAATTTCCCATCCGCCGTAGAAGTCGCCCCATACGGGATCTTCCAATGAAGGCATATCAACCTTCTCTCCTTCTTCAAAGAAACATACCGTTTCATTTGTTGAATGGTAAACATAGGGCACACCAGCCTCACCTTCGGATACCTCCTCAAGGCACAAAGCGGTATAATCAGACAAGATTCCCTCAATATGATAAAGTTGGAATCCCTTGGTCGAAGCTATAGCACGGGGCAGACAGATAACTCCCCATGAACCTTCAGGTACCGTTGTCTTATACATGGGGATATGGCGCAAAGTAAAATCTGTAGCACACCACCATCCCTCGCGCTTGTCACCCGTACTGGATGCATTGCCCAACTCTTTCCATGCATTATCCACTGCACCTTGCTTGGAGCCGATGAATCCAATGGTAAAACTTCCATTGTCTCCTACATAGACAGGGGGAGTCACCAACGTCTCCCATTTGGCTGAATCAGCTACAGATGTAAGGTCGAGACGGTCATAAGTCAGCTTTTCCGAGGACAATGTATCAGTTCCCAAAACCATATAAGCATGTTGGTCAGAAAGGCAGCCATGCTGCGTACCGGCCTTGCACTCAAGCGCATATACACCATGTGACAGTTTTTTGAGCGATTGGGTTATCTCCATTGTCTTTGCCGTACCTTCTGATGCATTGAGGCCTGACCACCAGGCATTCCAACATGTTTTTCCTGCCATGTCGTTGTTCAAGCGCTGGTCACCTCCTTTATAGGTTCCACACTTGACAGTCCAACCCACAGAAGTCTTGTTGAAATTGGGAGCCTGAATAATGTCTGGAGCATATACCATAGGAAGATACTCAGCCAATTCTTCACGTATTTCCGCCAAAGCATCACAATAAGCTGTTGCAGTTTGCGCATTTTCAGCCTTTGTCATCTTCTCCTGCAACTCTTCATATCCTGCCAGCTTGAGGGCTACAGCTTCCGACAAATAAGCCGCCATAGAATCCAAAGAGCATTTGGCTTTAGCCCCCTCCAATGCCATATTAATGGCTGAAGTCAAAGAGAACAAAGCTGCTTCATCTGTTCCTGTCACGCTCTCTACCAAAGCTGTCAACTCAGCCTGCAGTTCGGGATGAGAAACGAGATATTGGTTCACATAAGTGGCTTTCACACGGGCAGTCTTCACACCATCAGCAATCGCCTCTTCTTTGGAGGCAAACAACGGACAAAGAATCGCCTTATCCAATTGGGTCTTTGCCTTCATATTTCTTCCAGAGAAGGTTATTTTGGAAAAAGTACTGCTATTGAAATTGAATTCCTGGCTGGCCCATTGGGCTGACTGGATAAGGCTGGCCACTGTAGAATCACCCTTGGCAGCATCTCCTCCCAACGTCAATCGGTGATAACCCAAATCCGGATTCAGCAACGAAATGGCATAATAGTAGTTCTGTCCGGGATTAACCTCCATTTCACAGAGTAATGTTTGAGGGTCGTTAAGCGACAACGTATTTCCATGAGCATGAAGATATGCACCGCCATCAGTGCCTCCTACAGGGAATACGGAGAAATAAGCAGACTCATTGACAGGTGTTCCTGCACCATCAGTCCAACCCATGCCACCCATATCAAAATCTCCATCAATAAAGATATTGGCACCAGCATAAAGCACTTCTCCATCAACTTGAACAGCATCTCCGGCACTCACATCGCCCAATACGGCCTGACGGATACGGGTACTGCGGTCTTTTCCTGCGGCATCAATCACCTGCACACGATAACTGTAGCCATTCATTGCCTCTGTATCCTGATAGGTATAAGTGGCAGCCCCCTCTTGTGGAGTGATAACAGCGATATCCTCCCACGGAGTGGCCGAAGACTTCTTGCGCTGAACAATGACACTGGTATTGTACTCGCCATTATATTCTTTCCACTTGAGCGTCGCTGTCGTGGTCTTTCCATCATAGTTGACAGTCAATTCTGACGGATCCTTCATCTTAGGCAGTTTGGGAGTCACATAATATGACGAATTGTAGGCCAACCCAGATTTCTTATTGGCATAATATTCACCCGAAGGTGTCAAGTTTCCATTAGCATCAATCACATTTCGACAGGCTTGTACTGCATTATAGACACAATATCTTTCCAACCACGAGGTAGCCTCCAATCCATCAACAATCGGAGCAAAATGCTGTTTGTGAATAGCATAGTTTGCATCATTCGCTTCGGTATTGCTTCCCGGCCACCCTGTCCAGTTGGCACCGTAGTTCATCTCAGTAATCCAGATAGGACGACCGGTACGATTACGCACTCCCGACAATTGACTGTTCCAACTCGACCAATCGCTATACCAATAACAGTGCATTACCACAAAGTCGCAACGCCATCCACGAGCATCAATGGAGTCCATAAATTCATAGAGCCAATTCAGGTTGCCAGCCACAGCCGGAGAACCCAATCGACGACCGGTAGCCATGAGTTGCGGCCAAATTTCAAGCACCTGCTGGACAGTTGCCGGATGTTCGCGATCATCACCTGTATTGTCAGGTTCATTATATGTCACCACATTAGCGGATGTTCCGTTGTTTCCCACCTCGGTAAAAGAAGGCCACCAATAACCAGAACTTTTATCTCTATGGTGTTGCTGTGTCACATATTCCCTATCGTCTGAGGGATTATTGCCTGCATCCCAATTATAATGCCAAGTGGTATTCAACAGTTCATTAGGTTCCTGTTGCCAACTACAGAATCCCTTCTTGCTGGCATCATTCCATTGGCTGACGCGCAATGCGGAGATAGAAGAACTGAGGATTGCAGGAAGATCCACCTTAAGATCAGCCTTATCTGCAATAAAGATCCGATTATATCCAGGGTTGGTATTGCTGGATTTGGTAGCAAACCATACCATATAACCACGTTTCAAAGTAAAGCTCTGAATCTTGTTATTGAATGCACTGCCTTCCAACGATACACGAGTGCTCACTCCATATTGGGTAGATTCCCCTGCTTGTCCTTTTTCTGTATAGACTGTCAACGGTCTGATTCCCGTACCATGGGGAAGTACCATTGAACCATTGGCATAGATTTTCACCATACAGTTGGAGTTCTTTACCGCACGTGCTCCATTGATGCGGATATGTGACAGATGATTGTTCAACAAGGCCGATGGCTTCACATTGGGAAAGATTGCCACCGCATTTTCTGTATTCACAATATCCAGAATAGCACCGTCAGCAAATGGGTCAGCATCCGTTACCACATAATCTACATCTGAGGTTATTGATACTGTACCGGAAACCTGAGGAACTGTTACCGTTCCATTGGCCATCATTAAGGCAGAAAAAGCCGGAAGCATCAGCAGTGCCACCAGCATCTTACGAATTGTTGTATTCATGAGAAATATTTTTAGGGACCAGCAACTATGGTCAATTACTAATCCAAATTACCTAATTAACGTTTCCAAGATTAAATGACTGGCCACTAAAGTTTGTGGCCAGTCATTTATCTATTATTATTTCATACCAATCTGGTTATTCCAATTCAGGAACCAGTTGCGTTGATCGTTCAAGTCAGTAGTGATTTCACCCTGCATGAGACCCACATTGTTCTTACCTTTACGACCGTAAATCTTTTCGGCCAGATAGGTAGGATTGTCAGTACGACGCATAGCCACGCGCATCAGGTCGTAGTAACGGGTTCCCTCCAAACAGAGTTCCAATGCGGCTTCATCCACAATCATATCCTCCACCTTTTCAATCTGATAAGCCAAACGGTCTTCAGCTGTCATAGTTGTATCATCCGGCATCTGGTAATACTTATTGGCAGGTGACCATCCCGAACCACGGCTATGCAGACCCATGGTATTGGCATTAGCGTCGCTGGCATTTTCAGAGTTCGGATTTCCAAAGCGATGTTCTGTCAACAGGATATAACGGTTAGTGGGGAAATCAAACTGGCTGAGCCACAATGAATCAGTTTCGCTGTAATGAGGCATCACCTCTTCTTCGATAACCTGATTGTTTACACCTGAAGAGAGAATCTTATAGGCAAAGTGGGGATAGCCGGCACGGTTCAAAGCTTCAGCCATACGCAGATAGACCATTGTACGACGGTAAATGTGTACATTACGGGTCTGGAACTTCGCAATATTCTGATAATCGATACGCTCACCATTGTAAGTACTATAACCATCAGAAAACCACAAGTACATACGCAAGTCTCCTCGCATCTCATCCTGAATATTGAAGGGGACATAGAGAGTATCACGCTTCTGCAACATGTTCGCAGCACTCAACACGCAGTTCTGCTGTCCACGGGAGAATTCAATCAAACCTGCCGATGGAGTCAATTGGTAGGCACCATTATATACCCGCTGATTACCTTGGGCAGAGAAGGTGTTATAAAGTCCACGCAATTCGCTATAGACGCCCTCTGCAGGGATAGAGTCGCCAGGAATCATGGTAATCAATTCATTTTGTCCACCATAGCTCTCACTTGAGTAGATACTTGTAAGACCATTCGAAATAAATGAATTCCAATCTGCTTTTTCATGCCAGTTGATACGATTCAAGCTGGTAGCATACACTGAATTCAATCCATTACGTTTGTTGATGAAGTTGTAATAAGCCAAAGCAGCCTCTTTATAGTTGCCTGCCCACAGATTCAACTCACCCTGCAACAAGCGGATAGGGAAGTAGAACAAACGTGAATCATTATTTCGGATAGTTCCGTATTTAGGAGTCTCCACATCCTCAAGACCTTGCAAATCCTGAATCAACCAATCGCAAATATCTTTGATGCCCATAGTAGGATAAGTGGCATCAGCTTCTTCCTTAGTCAGAATAGGAGTTGTCACGAAAGGAACTTCACCATAGTTCAGTACCAATTGCAGATAAGTCCATGCACGGAATCCCTTCACAGCAGCATACTCACGCAAGAAAATGGCTTCGTTACGATTGTTCTTCAGAGCCGTATCCGCTTTGGCAATGAAATAGTTACAGTTATTGATTACAGCATAATAGTCACGTGGATTGTTATACTTGTTATCCGAACCGATATTGAACATCGCCACATCACGCAAGTCTGCATTGGTAGCATCAGTCACATCTACCAAGTCACCACGCACTTCACCCAACAGGATAGTGCGGTCGGCAATGGTCTGCAATTTGTTGGCAATACCGATAACCGAGTAAATGGTATCGGCAGGATTATTCAGGGCATTACCTTCTTCATAAATCACATACTCAGACTCCTGCTCGAAGAAATCTTCGCATGAAGTCAGCGCACATGCTGATGCCAGCAGGCACACAGCCCCAAAGGCTGTGCGCTGACTGCCACGCATCACATTCTTTATCATTGATTTTGCATTCATATTCATCTTTTCTTATTATTAGTTCGCACACATTAGAGATTGATTTTCACACCTGCCACAATCGAAGCGCTATGCGGCAAACGACCGAGGTCAATACCCTGACCAATTACTGTTGAACTCATAGCAGATTCAGGGTCAGTTCCCAAATATTTGGTAAAGGTCAACAGATTATTACCCTGCAGCCAGAACTGGATACCCTGCAAGTATTCTGATACGATAGGCAGATCGTAAGACAAGGTCACGCTCTTCAGTTTCAAATAACTTCCGTCTTCAATCCAACGGTCGCTGAAGCGGTTGTTACCCATAGGATCTTGGAATGTTGCACGTGGTATTGTGGTTTGCTGTCCTTCTACCTGCCAACGGTTCATCATCGCTGTAGTCTGGTTCAGGAAGCGGCTTCCACCCTCCAACTGTGAACGCATATAGTTATACACATCATTGCCCAATGAGTAGTTCAAAGTCACATCCAGAGTCCACTGTTTCCAAGAGAGTTTGCTGAAGATATTACCATAAATATCAGGATTAGGATTACCGATAATCTGTTTGTCCTCATCACTAATCTTGTTGTCACCGTTCACATCCTCAAAGTGTACGTCACCGGCTCCGAAGTAATGTCTGTCTCTTCCGTTTTCATCCATGAAATAGAGTCCGGCAGCTTGTGCATCTTCTGTAGAAGCAAAGACACCCTTTGTCTTATATCCATAGAAGACATTGGCAGCTTCCCCAACCTTTGACAGGATGGTTGCACCATATGCATCTGTAGTGAATTGTTTCTTTCCGTCTCTCATAGGAAGGTCAGTGATTTCGTTCTTGTAATGTCCCATGCTGGCACCCAACTGCCACTGCCAATCCCTCTGAGCAATCACCTTCACACTGGCAGTCACATCCATACCTACATTCTCCAACTCACCACCGTTGCTCCAGTTCTCTTCCAGACCAGAAACGACACTTAACTGTTGCAGAGTCAACAGGTCAGAAGTCTTACTCTTGAAGAAGTTGGCGCCCAAGCTCAAACGATTGTTAAAGAACTTGGCATCCAGACCTACATTGAAACGACGGGTAGTCTCCCAACCGATAGTGGTGTTACCGATACCATCCAATGTCACACCAGAGATAGCATTCAAGAATTTGGAAGCACGGAAGAAACTGCGTGAAGCATAGTGTCCCAAGTTATCGTTACCACTAATGTCATATCCGGCATTCAGACGCAGATAGTTCACAATACTCTGTTTGGCAAACCACGATTCATTGGAGATTACCCACGAAGCCTGCACTGAAGGGAAGAGTCCCCAAACAGTACCACAAAGATCCAGACCATCGGCATCTTTACCGAAGCGTGAAGAACTCTCGGCAGTCAAGTTAGCCTGTACATAGTAACGTCCGCGATAGTTATAATTGGCTTGTGCATACCATGCCATGGTATTCCAAGACTCCTTGGTACCACCAGTAGTGGCATTCATCAAACCTGAGTGTATGAACGGAGTCTTATCATTACCAGTATTATAACCCAACTGAGTGTTCAACGTATAGCTCTCCCAGTTGATGCGTACACCTGCCAAGGCGCTGATGCTGTGTGCCCCATAACGGTTATTCCAGTTAATGCGGGTATCGCTCATGATAGATTCCTGCTTGGAAGCCAATGAACGTACCTCATTCTGACGGTAAGCATTCACGCTTTTCACATAATAATCGGGTACACCATTCACGGGAATATAGTACTTTTCGCTATTGTTCACCAAGTTGTAGCTGAAATGCTCACTCAGTGACAGATGGTCATTGAACTCAAACTTGGGAGTCAAGGCCAGATTCAGCAACGAAGTCTCGAAACGGTTCTTATTGTCACCATCAGCATACACATTCAGTGCCAAGGGGTTACCAAGCTGATAGTTGTAGTTGGAATAGTTGGCCAAAGCCTCATCCAAGTAACTTTCGTCCGTAATGTCATAGTGAGTCTTTGAGAACTCTCCACGTCCGTATGACATCGGGTTCAAGAAGGGGCTCTTTACATAAGCCAGATATGAGGGAGCTGTAGAAGTTCCTTCATCATATCCTTCAGGAGCACCATCGTCACGGATGCTACGTCCCTGATCTGAGAAAGAGGCGTCAAAACGTACCGAGAAGTTCTTGCTGAAGTTAATGTCAGTATTGAATCGTACGTTCAATCGGCTGAAGTCATTACACTCCAAAGTACTCTGACCCATAGTGTAGCCCACAGAAAGGTTATACATGGCCACATCATCACCTCCACTTACATTCACTCCATAATTCTGGGTGAAGGCAGTACGATAAATCTCTTCTTTCCAGTCGGTATTGTTATGATACTGCTTATAATAATAATAGTCTGGATCCTCATTCAAGAACTTGAAATCTGTGATTTCAGTGCCTGTTGAACCTAAGAGTTCCGATGCATATCCACGATATTGCGAAGCATTCATCATAGAATAGTGCTTAGGCAACAGAGTCACACCGGCAGATGCAGTGGCGGTAATACGAGTAGCCATCGAAGTGCTTCGGCGTGTAGTTACCAGAATCACACCGTTAGCACCCTTTGCACCATAGAGTGCAGTACCATTGCGCATCACTTCCACTTTCTCTATATCGGCCGGATTAATGTGACCGAGGATATCATTATAGAATCCGTCATGCAACATCTCACGACCATATTGTTGGTCAAAAATCACTCCATCAATCACAATCAATGGCTGTGCATTCACATTCAGAGAGTTCAAACCCTGAATGAACATTACACTACCCACACCCGGAGTACCATTGCGGTTGACAGTATAAGCGTATGCACCCAACTGGCTTTGAATTTCATCCTTGATGTTGAAAGCGCTTGAATAGGCGAAGTCTGTTGCCACCTTGTCAGCACGTACATCCAGTGTTTCAGTATAGTCTGCATCAAAGTCTAACGGATAGAGATATACATCATTTTGCGACTCATCAGTTTTCAAACCCATTGTTGCCAAGTTGAAATCCGGAGCTTTCACTGTAACCGAAGTAGCAAACAACGGAACATTCAACTTATACGTACCGTCTTCTCCTGTCAAAGCACTGTAACCGTTCATTTCAGCCACACTTACCATGGCACCCGATACGGGAGCACCTGTTGTAGCCTCCAACACACGTCCGGTCACGACACGTGTCTCATGCTGTCTTTTGGAGGATGCCAGACGAGCTGCGGTCTCTACAATCTCTTCCGCAGCAACATCCTGAGCTGACACATTCAACGAACATGCCATCAGCGATGTGATTCCCAATATAATATATCGATTCATAATTTCAAATACTATTAATTTCATTTACTATTTAGTTACCTTTCACTAGTCACCAGTAGCTAGTCACCAGTAGCTAGTCACTAGTAACTTATTCCTCTTCCTCATGCGGTTTCAAGATGATACAGTCTATCAACAGATGTTTGGTTGCAAATCCTTCATCCACGAAAGACATGAAGTCATTACGTATCTTCAAGGAGACTTTACCTGTAGAACCCAATCCATAGCTACAAGTGGGGAACTGGAAGTTCTCTGCCACCATGATGGTATCCACTTTACCTGGATTTTCGGTGTAAAAGAATTCTCCCTTATCCCATGATTCACCCAAGTCAAGGATATCGTTCTCGTCAATAGCATTATTGTTATTCATCGTTCCGTCTTGATTCGGATAGCTGAAGAATACACTGATCACATTAGGCAAGGCCACTGTATCTACCACACCGTCCAATCTCCATGCCACGGTATCTTCTTCAATATATACAGGGGGTACTAACACCATTTGGATGTCATATCCCATATTGGCCAATACATTGGGAAGTTCAATCTCCACATACGGAGTTGCTCCACCAGTCTTCTGTACCAGATAAAGACCTGCCTGGTTAGAAATTTCTTCATAAAGGAGATCGTCTGACGATACAACAAGTCTCGAAGGCACCATGGCACCACTCTTGTCATAAGTACCCATATTTTCTTCTGCTTCAGCCAGAATAGTCTGACAGAAAGTCTGGGTCTTATCGATGTTCCATTGGGCTGCCTTCAGCAATTTTCCATTACTACAGTCAATTTCTTCTGTTCCATCAAAAGCTCCACCGGCAGTATAGGGATTACGATACAGATAATAATCCACATCCGCAGAACCATAAGTATATTTACGCATATAATATGGAATAGCATTGGTAGAGACAGCTGAATCCTGCCAATTAGGATTGATTGTCTGGCTGAATACAGTTCCACGCAAGACTGCCAGACGGGCATTGGTATAAACCAAAGAGTCACGTTTCTCCACATTGTCGGGATAGTTGAAATAAGGTTCAAATTCTGTCACCAGACGTTCCCATTCGCTGTTGGTAGGCACCACCATACGATAAATACTATCCTCATCGTTGATCAGTCCCAGGTATTGTTCCAGCATATCATTCTCCAAGACCTCCACACTGTCCAAATACCAGGTCAATCCATTCTCTATACCACCCTCTACACTCATTTCCGGCATAAAGCGATAGTTGTTATAGCGATAAAGGAAGGTAGCAACACTATCCAGATCCGGATCAGCAGCCAGATATTCAAAGATATTGTGGAAGAACTTGGCTGTTCCGTCCAACTTAAAGAGAATACCGTTGCTATAGCGTTGGTTTTTTCCGCCAGTGACGAATGCCTGTCCACTGAATGCAGAGGTTGAGAAAGGCAGGCGCTTTCCATTCAACATATCCAACGTATCATTGCTGACACTTGATACCGAATGGTTATACAAAGTGATGTGATTTCTGATAAGCTCCTTCAAAGTTTTGTTCTCTTCGTCCTTCACTCCGGCAGCTTTATCTTTTTTGTAAGCGGTAATCCACTCGTAAGCCTCTTGCTCACTGAATCCATTGTTAGTCGGAGCAAACACCGTAAATACTTGTGAACTGTTCAGCGAATTGACATAGCCACATGAATCCAATACCATGGCAAAGTTGCTCAAGTCTGCATCACCGGAAATGGCCTCCCACAAAGTTCCGCCATTACCGATTTGCTGCACATCGTAGTGCTCATCCCAGTCATCCGAGCAAGCACCGAAGGCAAGGGCTGCTGTTACAGCCAGCCCAAGCACTTTTATATTTTTGATAGTTACTTTCATATCTTTATTTATGATTTTTGATTTATGACTTATGACTTATGATTATCAAATGAATAATTCATAATTCACAATCCATAATTCATAATTACAAATCATCCTCCATTTCTCCAGAGCCATTTGAGCCCCAAACGCTCTTCGGCACCAGTTCCATGTAGTCAATCATGAACTCGTTATTGTTACCCAACTTACTCTTTGATGCACTTCGGATACGCAAGAAGTGATCTTCGTCAGCAGTAATGGTTCCCTGATAGAGTACCACACGCTGTGTACGCGGATTGGTCACAAATTCATTGGGAGGCCAAGAACCGCTTGAGTGATAGCCACCGTAGGGACCACGGTAGTATCCCAATGCACGCAAAGCTTTCTGTTCTTCAGCCTTCTCCTCTTCGGTCAAGGCATCGTAGTCTTCCAGATCTTCAATGAAGTTGTTACCCATAACGGCACCACTATTCAAGAACTTACGCATATCCAAGGGGATACCTTGGGCCACACCGTCGAAATAGATTTGCGCCATACCACGGGTTGGAAGTGCACAGAATCCCAAACGTACCTGCCATTCACCGGTATAGGGAACAGGCGGCAAGCGGAACTCAAAGTCGTAGTCACCGAAGAGGTTGAACTCATCACCGGCATACGACCAGAAGTTGATGTGCGGACGACGGTAAACCAACTCAAAGCTACCACGCATCGTCACATTATCCAAATAGCCATCGGGGAAGTAATAGTTCTTTCCGTTCTTGAAGGTTTCATCAGCCACGCTACTGTTATCATCCACCTCTGGTGAACCGTTCTGGCGGATACCGTTGGTCATGATTTCAGGGAATACGGTAGAGAAGTCCATACGGATACGCATGTTCTGAACCTTATCCTGTACTTCAGAAGTAAAGTTTACGATATCATCCACATAGAAGTACATACCATTCAAGGCTACGTTATCATACTCAGTCTCCACGGTAGGATTCACCTCTGCACCACGGATGTCATATACCGCATCGTCACGACGGTTCACATAATGGCGTGCATCCGTGCTGTTAGGAGCATTGCGGAAGTGGTCACCCTTAGCTGTCAGTCTCTCAAACTTCAGCATGGTACGGGGCAACAGAGTCTCATACCAGTCAGTAGGATTCACTTTATCCTGATGAACACCCATAGAGTATGAGTCGAACTGAGAATACTGGAAGGGACGTCCGGTCAGCAAGTTTTCACCTTTGGCATCGCGAGTAACGATGTGGTAAGCCATAAAACGGTAAAGCGGATTCTTGGGGTCTGTCAGTTTGTCCTTCCACTCGTCCCATTTCCATTCTGCCGGGTCGCCGGCTTCTTTCACAATGGTACGGGCTGCATATTCAAACAGTTGTTGCAGACGGTTCGCTTTGTCTTCCACATTAATGTTGGCTTTCTCTTTAAAGACATCATCCGGTTCTGCCACAATGGTGAATCCGATACGACGTTCATCCGGAGTCACGGCAATCTCCACCCAGAAGTCTGAGGTATAGCGATAGTACTCTTCTCTGCGCACGTATGACTCATCACGCACCTGACGGATAACCTCATCCAATCCAGTTGCCTCCAAGGCTTCGCTAAACAAACTCAAACGGGGATTCTGTGCCATCACATCAGGAAGCACAGCACTATAGCTCTCCAACACGGCACTGATGGGATGTACAATACCATTCTCCACCGAGTCGTTCTGAGTTGCATAATAGATGTAAGCCGATTTGTTAAGCACTGTCACAGTATTGTCTGCCGAATCCTTTTCATGTGAAACCTGCAGATACTGACGGTTCATATTGGCGGTATTCAAGGCACCGTCCAACATTTCCAGTGTGGTAAACATATTACCCACCAAGTGTGTACGGGCAATGGTGTCACACATACCCAATGACAGATCATCTACAGTACTGATTCCCTGCTGTTGGAAATAAGCATTGAAAGCCTCGTCCGAAGGCAGGAAGCAAGTATAGTGTCCATAGGTTGAAAGCAGATCCATCAAATCAGCACGCTCAACGATAGACGCAAAGATGCTATATTGCGGACGTGTAGTGATGTAGTCACTCATCATTTCGCCCGTAAAGGTGTAGTAATGCTCGCTGTCCACCTTGTCTTCACAAGCAACGAATCCGCTCAAGCAAGCTGCACCGATGAATATATTTCTAAGTAATTTCATATTTTTTGTGATTGATTGTTTATTCAATGTTTCCTTTATAGGTTTTAGGGGCTGTTTTTTTAAGGTCTTAGGATTATCAAAACCTGTAAGGTCTTAGAGTCCTGAAGGTCCTTAGGGTCCTTAAAGTCTTTAAGGTCTTTAAAGTCTTCAAGGACCTTGGAGCCCTAAAAATCTTTACGTCTTCGAATAGTTTCCTTCCTCATCACCACTACCGTATGCGGGGTTCTGCTTCAGATTGGGATTCACCTTCAGTTCATCTCTATTGATAGGCCAATAGATAGCATCCATCTTCTCCAATTTGCTACGTACGAGCGAAGCTGTACTGGAGAACTTCTGGGTAGCCATTGAAGCCAGCTTATTGGTATTGCCATCACGCTCAGAACGACGTACCAGGTCAAACCAGCGCTTGCCCTCGAACATCAGTTCGCGCTGACGCTCTGTCAATACCAGGTCTTCCATCAGTGAACGGCTGTTGATATAGCTGTTCATCACCAATGTATCCTTCAAAGGACGTTGCAGGATAGAGCGCTTGTTGATAGCATTCACCAATACGAATGCCTCGGTAAAGAGTTGCTTGTTGGCTGCATTCACTTCGGCATCGCTACCGTCAGTCACAGCTGCCATCTGCACCAAAGCCTCAGCCTTCATCAGCATGATGTCAGTCAGACGGTAGATAATCCAGTTGCTCTTGTTCTTGCCGTCAGGATATTGGCTCATCAATGTAAATCCTTCAGAAGTACCGGAGCTGCTCACTACCGAAGCGGCATATTGATACACATATTTTCCAATCTGTGAACCAGATACACACTCGTCATAACGACAGTCGTATTGGTTTGTAAAAATCTTATAGGCACTGGCCTCCACATCGTTGGTAATCACATTGGAAGGACGTACATAGCCCATACCTACTTTGGCATTGCCATAGAAAGCATTGACAGCGCCATTGGACGGCATGTTGTCATTGTCCTTCACAAAAGCCAATTCAAAGATGGTCTCTTTGCTGTCACCTTCACCGAATATGGCATCATAGGCATTGGGCATAGGCAGGGTACTTGTACCGGTATAGTTGCTGATGAGCGGATAACCGTTGTAGAAATCTTCAGTTATCACACCCGTACTGGTACTCTCCTGCTTGCGCTCCTCTTCCTGCTTTTTCTTAGCCTCAATCACCAAGTCAGCATAACGCACACAGCTGGCAAAATCCTTCTTCCAGAGGTACATTTCGCACAACATGGCATCGATAGCCTCCTGAGTGATACGTCCTGTCTGATAGTTTGCCTTATTCTTAGGATAAGTCTTCACGGCATCGCTCTTCACAGCTTCCAAGTCAGCAATCAGGTTGTCCAATACCTGATAGAAAGGTACAGCCGGCAACTGCATTTCTTGGGTATCCTCCACATATACCTCATTATGATAAGGTACATCGCGGAAAGCACGGATCAGGTAAAAATAGCACAACGAACGGAGTGCTGTCACCTCAGCGATGGTAGCCTTCAACTCGCTCTGCGAATAGCTGGGGTCATTGGCAGCCACCTGCGGAGCACGGGCAATAATCAGATTACAACGGTTGATGACACTGTAGAAGTCTCCCCAGAAAGTATAAGGATTGTTAGCCTTGATATTCTCTTTCAAGAGTTCTTCCAGATTACGGTCATCATTACTGATGTTGCTGCTACCGGGTGAAACATTCTCACTGCGGAACTCACCCCAAATCATCATGCGTCTCAGGATGGCATCGCTCTGCATGAGCTGATAACATCCGGCCACCATATTATCGACATCGGCCTTCTCGTTCCAGAAGTTCTCTTCGAGAATCTCAGTCTGTGGCTCCACTTCCAAGAAGTCGCTACAAGCGGATAACCCCAACATCATGGAAGCGCAGATTATATTATATAGTATCTTTTTCATTTGCTTTATGATTTATATTTTTTATTTCTTCAAAGTCGCTAAGGTCTTTAGGGACTTCAAATCATCATTTTTAGAAGTCCACCTTCAGACCCAATGTGAATGAGCGCGAACGCGGAGTCTGCGCATTATCAATAGCGGGGTCATATCCACTGTTTGAAACATCGGGGTCCACACCAGAGTACTTGGTCAGCACAAAGGGATTGTTGGCACTTATATAGAAGTTCAGTCCTTCCAGTCCCAGACCCTTCAGGTGTTTCTTTTCGAAGCGGTAGCTTATCTGTGCATAGCTCATACGCAAGTAGCTTCCATCCTCTACAAAGCGATCGCTCACGAGCGTATTATAGTTTGAGTTGGCACCATACATGGCACGTGGGATAGAGGTCACGTCACCCTCCTTACGCCAACGGTAGTTCACCGCCTGGCTCTGGTTGTTGTTGCCAATCATAGACTCGGCATTCAAGCGGGCCATATTCAAGATATCGCATCCTACACGATAAACGAACTGGGTGTTCAAGCGCCAATTTCCATAGTTGAAAGTGAAGCCGAAACCTCCGGTCAATGTAGGCAATGAGTTACCCAAGTAAACGATATCGAGGGCATTGATCTGACCATCGTGGTTCACATCTTCATAGATGGCATCACCACCGGCAAAGTTATAGTTGGTACCCGAAGCATCGTTAGAGTAGTTGAACATCATACGCTTGGGATAACCATCAGTATTGATGACCGGTTTGCCATCTGCTGTCAAAGCCACAGGAGCAGTCTTTCCGGCAGCCAGGAAGGCTGTACGCTCCTCAGGACTCATATTCTTGAAGGTGTCATAATTATATTGGTAAACACCCTTGTAACGGAATCCGTAGATAGAACCGAATGAGTTGTTCAACTGTACACGACGCAACCATGAACCATTGGCATAGTTATAGCTGGTGTTCATATTGTTGAGGATGAACTCATCCATCTCCAGAATACGGTTGTAGTTGTTACCGAAGTTCACGTTCATATCCATTGAGAATTTGCCGGAACGTATCAGACGGTTTGTGCTCACATGGAACTCCCAACCCACGTTGCGCAACTTACCATTGTTGCGGTAAGGCAATGAAGAGTAACCTGTCTGTGAAGGAATACGGTAGTTACCCATCAACATGTCGGTCGTAGTAGTGTGATATCCCTCAACGGTCAATTTCAGACGGTCATCCCAGAAGCCGAAGTCCATACCCACGTTGTAGCTTGAACGGAGCTCCCACTTGAGGTTAGAGAGACGGATGTTGATAGGATACATAGAAGGCATGTCCAGATACTGGGCACCTGAGCCATACTTACTGGTATAAAGGAAGTTCTGTCCGGGCTGCTTACCCACACGTCCCCATCCTGCACGGAGTGACAACATGGAGAGCCAATCGTGTGTCTTCTCCATCCAAGGCTCATCCACAACATTCCAACGGAGTGATACAGAGGGGAAGTACCCCCAACGGTTATCGGGACCGAACTTGGTGGTACCATCGGCACGCAATGTAGCATCGATGATATATTTCTCTTTATAGGCATAGTGAGCAGAAAGAGTGTAGTACATAGAGCGCCACTCACCATTGGTTGAGGTCATTTCGGTAATCAGACCACCGGCATCGGGACTGGTCACACCACCTGAAGGAAGACCCTTACCGGCTGTAGCCTGTCCGTTGGAGTAACCGGTTGTCAACTCGAAACGTCCCATCATCATCAAGGCATGATCCTTGTTCTTGAACGAAGGAATCAATGTCAATGTCTGCTTGGTGTTGAAGGTCACACTCTTGGAGCTACCTGTATAAGAGGTGTTCACACCATCCACCCACGAAACGGTACGCAGTTCAGAGGGATAGAACTTGTCATCATACTGGTTCCAGATACCCATATTCACCTTACCTTCCCAGTTCAACTGCCACTCATCTTCGTTGAGTCCCAACAAGCGGTAACGGATAATCAATTCGGGCTTCATGTCATAAGTGCTGCGGTGGTTCTTGGCCAAGTGTGCACTGGCTACAGGGTTCACCAAGTTCTTCTGGTTTTTGTCAAACACGCTGGAGGCACTCTGCAACATATTATAATATATATTGGTATTCTCACCAGTCAGAGGATCCTGCTCATAGATACTCATGTTAGGCATCTTCTGCATGGCAATGTTCAACAGACCATCCGAGTTCATCTGGTTCTTGGTATAGGTGAACGCAAAGTTGGTAGAAACACGGATACGCTCGCTGACGTTATAGTCCAAAGCCACACGGGTAGAGAAACGGTCGAGTTTCTGTTCAATCATAGTACCTGTTTCATGGTCGTATCCGGCACCGATATAGAAGAGTGCCTTTTCACCACCACCCTGTACAGATACATAATGTTTCTGACGGAGACCGTTTTGGGTTACAGCCTTGCGCCAATCGGTATTGTTGTTGTACTGCTCATACTCCGAGAATGTCTGGTCATAGTCCAACTCGCGGATAGACTGTGAACGTTGCTCTGGATTGAAGTAAGCCTCCTTCAACATCATGGTATAGTCATCACCGCTCAACAGTTCGTAACCCTCGGGCTGATGGGTAGAAGTCAAAGTCAATGAATAGCTCAACTTCGGTGCACCACGAGTACCACGCTTGGTAGTGAACTCGATAACACCGTTACCACCCTGGCTACCATAGATAGCCGTAGCAGAAGCGTCCTTCAACACAGTGATGCTGGCGATATCCTCAGGGTTGATGTTCAACAGTTCAGAGAATGTCTCCTCATTGGCCGAAGCGATATCGAAAGATGTGAGATCGACCTCACGGATATTTCCATCGACTACAATCAACGGGTTGGCATCGGTCAGGGTTGAGAGTGACGATGCACCACGCAGACGCATGGTCGAACCGGAACCCAAGTCACCGGAATTGGCCAAGATGTCAAGACCGGCAATACGTCCCTGCAACATCTCATCAACAGTGGTGCTACCCAAACCTTCGAACTCTGTCATGTCCAATGTCTGGGTGGCAAAAGAGATTTCGCGTTCGGGGATAGCCAAGTTGTTACCGCCCATACGACGCTGTGCCTTTACCACAACCTCTTCCAACACCTGTTCTGACTTCATCATAATATTATAAGTAGTGCGGTCGATAGGCAGCTTCACAGTTTTCAGTCCCACATACTGGAACTTGATCTTGTTCTTCTTGGCATCGCGCACACGCATGGTAAAGTTACCGTTCATATCGGTCACCGTACTCTCTATGATACGTTCGTTGGCATCCACCTCACAAACTGTAGCGGCCATCAAAGGACCCATATCATCACTTACAGTACCATGCACCGAAGTTATCTGCTGGGCCATAGCTGTAACGGTCATGGTCAGCATCAATGCCATCACGGTAAACAGACGGCATACCTGCTTGGATAAAATTCTGTGTATCATTGTTCTCCTCCTTCCTCTTCTTCTTTCTGGTTAGCCTTGAACTCTTCCCATGCAAGGGCGCATTCGTCCTGCCATTTGCCAAGTTGTTCATCAGACTTATAGCGGAGTACACCATTAATCAAGTGAACAGTAGCATCAGAGTCCATCAAAATTCTACGGGTGGGGTTGGCTGTCGAACCTGTACCACCACTGAACCAATAGTCGCGGCAGATGTTATTGTATAAGCCGGGCACATCGGTCTGTACCTCATAAGTATTTCCCAGCACGTCTGTCACGCTCATGGATGTAGCCGTCACATTGGTCTTGACGGTGTAGAAACGACGGTTCTCCTCATTGAGCATCATGGTTTCATAGTCCATCGCACCGGTCGGTCCACCGATAATCAGTGAATTGTCATGTACGTGATAACGGATAAAGTTGTTGATACGCTTCTTGATGACATCGCAATAGACAGAAGCTTCACTCTTCTCTTCAGAAGTATAGCCGCTACGGCTGTCGCGGATATCCTTGTACTTCTTGAAGTCTGTCCAAGTGGGAATGATACCATCATCAATCAATTTCTTCACGGCATCATTCTGGGGAACATATACAGTATAGTTGAAGTTGTCGAACAGAGTGAAGTTGAAGTTGGTACCAGAGTTGGCACACACACCAGTGATTGTTCCCTTGCTGTTCTCCATTGTTCCGCTGAAGAGGATGGAGTTCTTGTCCGTAGCGTCACTACCGTTGGCCAGATCAAAGAACTGCTTGTACTGGGGAGCATCCTTCAGGGTCATATAAAGTGACTTGGTAGAGGTCAACGGCATCTGGCCTTCCACATGATAAGCCTCACCATTGTCCTGATGATAAATTTTCTTCACTGTCAGAGCCTTGCCACCATTCTGCAACTGCCATGCACCCTGCACAGTCATTGTACCCTCTTGGCCGACATTCTGTACACGGATGTAGCTTCCGCTTTTGGTCTTGTAGAACTCCTGACCTTCCTTGAACTCGCCTACGACAATCATGTTCTCAATCATGTCACGCATACGGTTCTTCATCACCTCGGGAGTCACATCCAGACCGGTACCGACACCGGTTGTCTGTATATTACCATCAGCATCGATCTTACAAGCAATACGCTTGGCCTGAACAGTCTGCTTCAGTGAGTCATACTCGAATTTGAGCAGCGACTGTGAAGAACCGGAACCGTAATACACGGGATCGAGGTATTGGGTCATAGCTTCGTTGTCAGGCAACAACAGGCTGTAGTGTGACAGCTTGGAGTTGAGGAACGGCTTGAAATAGAGGGTAGGCTCGGAGTCATCTGAAGTGGGCTCGTAGTCGATACCCCAATAGATGGTCTTGAACGTACGCTCACGCACCATAGCGGGGAATACCACGCTGGAGTATGAGTAGGGCGAATAAACTTCGTTCACCACAAATACCACACCGTTGCAACCCATGTAAGAGACCTTGATACTATCGGCATTGGCTCCCAAAGACTCCTGTGTACTGGGGTCGAGGATATCAGCAAACTTGGAAGGCACCTTACCGGTGAGCGCATCAATCATGTTCACATTGAGCAACTCGATAAGTGTCTGGTCAGGGATAGCCTCCAATGTACCGAACTCCTGCTTGAGGGCATTACCGGCACCTTCGTCAAACCACTTCTTTATAGCGGCATTGGTAGGTACGAACATCATGGCAGCATCGTAATGCATGTCGTAGTTCATGGTATTGCTGTACATATACTGGTTCCATCCCGGATCGAAAGGCAACACTACAGGAGCCACTTCGCCATCAGGCGTCTCATTGTTCTTGCCATTAGCTGACTGGTTGCTGAGGTAACGGAGCACATACACCGAGTCCTGTGTGCCATAGAGGCGGCGGTACTCATTGGTAATGTTGTTACCGGCATAATAGGGAGCCGCAAAGCGGTCGATGAACTTCGACCAGATAGAGGTACCATTCGGATCCTCATCACCACTGCGTCCCTGCTTGCGGATGATTTCAGCCATATTGTCATTGGGAGTGAGCACACCATTTACCTTGTGGATATATCCGTTCTTGCAAGTGATGTCGCGCTCGAATACCTGCTTGCCATTGACCCAAGCTTCGCCCAATGAAGTGGCCTGACCGTTGGTCAACAGGCTGAGGTCCTGCTCTGTGAATTGATGGTATTCCATGAACTTGGGCAGGAAGTGGATCATGGGAGGTGTGGTAGCATCCTTCAACAGGACAATACCCTCGGTACGGTCGCGATACTTGTCCCACATTTCACCGGCAGGCATATCAGCCGGCTTCATGGTATAGACAGAGTCATAGATACTGAGCGAAGTGGACCGACGCATACACAAACCGGTCTGCGGGGGATTGCCACTTACATTGGAGAGCAACTCCACCAGATAGGCATTGTTGATCATCGAACTGTTGAGCAACAGCTTCTTCTGTGCATCAGAAAGCTGACTGTAGTCCGACACACCCCAGTCATTGGTTTTGAACCACTCATCGAAAGCAGCGTCATCGGCCACAAACAATGTTTTCGAGCCTGTATGGCTCAACACTTCTGTCAACTTCAAATCGTCAATCAATTTGAGTGTTGTCTGGTAGTTACCCTCTTCCTGCAGACGTTCGTAGATGGAGTTTCCCAACCAGGATGGCTGACCGGTGAGGTTCTCATCCTCACACGAAGGCAGCATCACGGCTGTACCCATCAAACAAGCTGCAAAAGCGCTCCTACAGAACAAGTGTCTCATAGTTTTGCTTTTCATAAATTGTGTTGTATTAGTTAATTTATTTGATTTATATTAGTTTACTTTTTTTAGTGACTGGTGACTGGTGACTGGTGACTGGTGACTAGTGACTAGTGACTAGTGACTAGTGACTAGTGACTAGTGACTAGTGACTAGTGACTAGTGACTAGTGACTAGTGACTAGTGACTAGTGACTAGCTACTAGCTACTAGCTACTAGTGAATAGTCATCAGTATTTCCACT